>JBCCRM010000010.1:0-146192 GCA_039513195.1 Pseudomonadota bacterium
CCGCAACCACGGTCGTCTTGCCCTGAATGATCTCGATGACCAGCGCGCTCTTCCGCTTGGCCGTCCACCTCTTGATCTCTTCTGCCACGTTCGCCATGGGCCTCGAACCAATGGCGGCCGGCATGGCTCACCGCTCATCGCTACGTCGTCTCCCTTGTAGCATGAGCAGGATTCCACCGGGTCGATACATCCCGAGCTTCAGCGCCTTCCTCTATCGCTATCGCAATCTGCTTGAAAGCTTCTTCAGTAAGATCAGGCATTTCCGCGCCGTCGCGACGCGTTTCGAGAAACACGCCGAAAACTACCTGGCCCTCGTCAGGGTCGCCGCCATCCAGGTCCAGCATCGCAATAATGCGTCGGTGACCTAGAGCGCTTTCCGACCCGATTGCATCGGTACTCCACTCTAAGGTCCTGTTCTGGTGCATTTTCTCGAAGCCAGTCTGATTCAGATTGGCTGGAAAATGCTCTAGCTCCGCAAACATCGGTGAAGGTCGCCAGCAGCGTCGCCACAGGCGCATCTGTTGAAACCCGCCGCGGGCACCCGCGCCGCCACACGCCAGGTGGCAGACGCGGCGGCTGGGACGGCCGGGCGCAAGCCCGGGCGGAAAAGACGGAATGGATCAGTCCGTCGCGTATCAGATCGGTCGGCAACGAGGCGGCCTAGCGGCCGGGGCCGGACGGGCAACCGATCAGAACAGTGCGCCCCGGGCGGCGACAGGGAACACGCATTCGACCAGGGGTTCCGGACCCGCCAGACCGCGAAGGCCCACATACCAATCGTGCAAGTTCACCGTCGGGTCGCAATGGCCCGGGATCAGGAGGACACGTTCGCCCAGGGCAGGTACACCGGTTCCCTCCATCACCGCATGCTCATCCGACGCCCCGGTAACGACCAACCGCTGATGCCCGCGGATGACTGGCAGGCCGCTATCGGTGCTGTGCGCCTTCAGCCCAGCATCGAGCACGGCGCGGCCCTCAACCGGCCGGCTCATCACGGTGGCCAGCACGAAGAGAGCATGCTCGAACGGCTCTCCACCGGCCGGGGGACCGACCCTGGCGTAATCGGCATCCATAAAGATGTAGGATCCCGGTTGCAGCTCGTTCCAAAGGCCTGCCGCCGCCTCCATCTCGAAGGATCCCGTCCCGGCACCGCCAATCGTCGCGCAACCGAGGCCTGCCGCGTCCAAAGCGGCCACGGTTTTGCGGGTGACATCGGCCGATGCCGCGATCGCTTGCGCCCGGTCGCGCGGATCACGGATGTGCTGTGCGGCACCGTGATAGGCCTGTAGTCCGGCGAAGGTCAGCCCCTCCGCCGCTGCCAGCTCTTGGGCCAGGAACACTGCAGCCTCTGGCGAGGCAGCGCCGCAGCGGCCCTGGCCCACATCGATCTCCACAAGGACGTCGATATCGGCCCCAAAACGGCGCGCCGCGGCCGATAGCGGCGCCACGGCCTTCGGATCGTCGACGCAAACCCCGATCCGTGCCCGGGCCGCCAAGGCGGCAAGGCGCGCCAGCTTCGCCTCGCCAACCACCTCGTTGGTGATCAGCACGTCGGGAACGCCGCCGTCGACCATGATCTCGGCTTCCGAGACCTTCTGGCAGCAGACACCGACCGCACCGAGGGCGATCTGACGGGCCGCGATCACCGGACTTTTATGGGTCTTCGCATGCGGGCGCAGGCGGATGCCCGTCCCTGCCAGCTGACCCGCCATGCGAGCCAGATTGCGCTCGAAAGCGTCGAGATCGATCAATAGCGCTGGCGTGTCGACGGCGTCGAGCGGCGATCCCGGTGTCGCTGGGGGCGGGATGGACATGAGCTTTCCTCGGTCAAGGCGGACCCCGCACTCTCCACCGGAACCGTCACTCTGACCAGCGGATTGATGGCGGGGACAGCCGCGCCTGCCGACCTATTCGGCCGCGTCGGTTCGCAAGCGCCCACCGGACTGACGGGCCCAGAACCCGGCATAAAGCCCGCCCTGGGCGATCAGCGCCTCGTGGCGGCCAACCTCGACCACTTGGCCTTGGTCAAGGACCACGATCCGATCCATCGACCGCACCGTCGACAGCCGATGGGCGATCGCGATCACGGTCTTGCCCTCCATCACGACCTCGAGCGCTGCCTGAATCTCCGCCTCTGCCTCGCTGTCGAGGGCCGAGGTCGCCTCGTCGAGGATCAGGATTGGCGCATTCTTCAGCACCGCCCGGGCGAGCGCGATCCGCTGGCGCTGCCCGCCGGACAGCTTCACGCCTCGCTCGCCGACATGGGCGTCATAGCCTTGGCGGCCGGCGGGATCCTCCAGCCCCATGATGAACGCGTGGGCCGAGACCTGCCGAGCCGCTGCCTCCACCTCCGCCTGCCCTGCCTCCGGCTTCCCGTAGCGGATGTTGTCCCGCACAGAGCGGTGGAGCAGCGAGGTATCTTGCGCCACCATCGCCACCGAGCGGCGGAGCGAGGCTTGGGTCACGCCTGCGATGTCCTGGCCGTCGATCAGGATCCGCCCTGCCTCCGCATCGTGAAACCGCAACAGCAGGTTGATCAGGGTCGACTTGCCCGCGCCGGAGCGCCCGACCAGTCCGACCCGCTCGCCGCCCGCGATGGAGAGATCCACGCCTTCGAGCCCGCCATCGCGCTTGCCGTAGTGGTGGCGCAGGCCATCGAAGCGGATTGCCGCTTCGGTCACCACCAGCTGCGGCGCCGAGGGTCGGTCGACCACGCCATGGGGTTTCGAGATTGTTTCCATCCCCTCCTGAATGATGCCGGCCTGCTGGAAGAGCTGCGAGGTCACCCACATGATCCACCCGGTCATCGAATTGAGCCGGAGCGTCAGTGCAGCCGCGGCAGCCACGGTGCCGATGCCGGTCTGCCCGGATTGCCACAGCCACACCGCCATGCCGACCGTCGCGACGATCAGCACGCCGTTCAGGACAGCGAGACCCGCAGTCATCCTCGTCATCAAACGCAAGAGCTTCGCAAAGCGCAGCCGGTGGATGGTCAGGGCCCGGCGGGCATAGTCTTCCTCGTCCGCCGAGTGGGCGAAGAGCTTGACAGTCTGAATGTTCGTATAGGCGTCTACGATCCGGCCGGTGACCATAGAACGCGCATCGGAAACGCGCTTCGACGCCCGCGCGATCCTGGGCACGAGATAGAGCAACAGCCCCACATAAAGCGACAGCCACAGGGCCAGCGGCAGGATCAGCCGGCCATCGGCGCCCGCGAGCACCAAGGCCGCGCCCACGACATAGATCGAGGCGTACCAGAGCGCCTCGAAGCTCATATAGGTGCTGTCCTCCACCGCGGGGCCGGTCTGCATGACCCGATTGGCGATCCGCCCGGCGAAGTCGTTCTGGAAATAGCCGATAGACTGACCGAGCAGATGCTTATGCGCCCGCCAGCGCACCTGATCGAGCAGATTGACGGACATACCGTGGTTGAGGAGTGCAATGTTCAGCACGATCACCGCCGGCCGCAGCAGCATGATCACCAGCACCGCGACAGCGAGCTCCACCCCATGGATGCCGAAAAACGCGTCTGGCCCGCTGACGGCCATCAGATCGACCAGCCGACCGGCATAAAAGATCAGACCCGTCTCGATCAGGGCGACGGAGAGCCCAGAGACCGCAGCGACCGAGAGGATCGTCCGGAACGGACGCAGATGACCCAAAACGAAGGGCCAAAAACGCTCTCGCGGCTCCGCCTCGTGGGGGGCGAAGGTATCCACGAGATCTTCAAACTTGCGCAACATGACGGTCCCCGGAGCTGTCCGGGCCCCGGCCTTTTCGGTTGATGTCGAACGTCTGGCGCAGAGGACCCACCGCCTCATCCCGGACCGCCGTTCCGGGGCTCACGATGGCCTGCCGCCACGGGTCGCGATCACCCACAGCGCGGCGCCGGGCGTGACGTAGCGTGATTCTGCCCCTTACGTCGAGGACGGCGGCTCCATCGGAGAATCGTTGTCAGCCACACTCTCCCAGAGGTAGAACAAATCAGAAAGCGTTAACCTATAGCGATGCCCTTGCGGGCCGCCAAAGGTCTAACCCTTCCCCGACGCAAACCATCTTTTTCCGAGACCGTCTCGACAGAGAGATCCTGCCATGTCCGACACTCAGAAGACCGCAACAAAGACCGCCTCTGCGACGCTCGACAGCTTCGCAGCCACCCAAAGACAATCGCTAGACGCGATGACAGCGCTCCATAGCCGGGTGTTGCAAAGCGCTGTGAGCATGAATGTCGAAATGATGGATTTCGCGCGCCAACGCTTCGGCGCCGATCTCGCGACCTCCAGCAAGCTTTACGGCTGCCGCTCCGTTCCGGAGTCGATGCAAGCTCTCAGCGATCATGTTCGGGTGGCGGTGCAAGACTACTCCGATCAGGCCGCGCGCCTTATGCAGATCGGCCTCGGGGCAGCCGAGACGAAGACCACCGCGGAGACCGAAGGCAGCAAGCCGACACGGACGAGCTGACCCTCTTAGGACCGTTTTGACGCCGCGGCAGGTGATTCTGTCGCGGCGCAACCCTGATTCTGTCTTTTGCAGCGTTCACAACCGAGGCTGTGGTTTTCACGGCAACGCCGCATTCTTTCCCAAATCTTAATGCACGACGAGCTTCGGAGGCTCGGCACAGGACGTGCTGGCGCCATGGAGTTTGGGTATGCGCACCGAGGATCTTGATTTTATCGAGCTTCTGCTCGCCCGCGCGGATCGCATCCGCGCCATCATCGAGGGCAACGAGGAGGATGACATCCTCCGCGGGGCGGAACGTGCGGAAATCTTCGCCGGCGGCCAAGGCCGGGACCGGATCATCGCGGGCGCGGGCGCGGATCAGATTCTGGTCACTGGGCGCGAAAGCGAGTTCGACGCGATCCGCGGCGGGTTGGGCCTCGACTCGATCATAAACACCGACGAGACACAGAACGTCGTTTTCGACCGTTTCAACGCCCTCGGCTCCAGCATCGAGCGCATCGACGGCGCCGGCGCCGGCGTGGTCGGCAATGCTGAAGACAACTCTCTGAACTTCGCTCGGGCAGAGCTGGTCGAGGTTGACCGTATCAACGGCGGCTCTGGCGGCGACTTAATCGTCTCCTCCAACATCACCAGCGCCATGTCCTATGTCGGCGGGACTGGTAACGACACTCTGCGCGGCCTATCGCAGGACGACATCCTCTATGGCGGCGAAGGCGATGACAGCCTGAACGGCGCGAGCGGCGACGACAGCCTGTTTGGCGGCCCGGGCGAGGATCGGATCGCAGGCGGCAGCGGCAATGACTTCATCGACGGCGGGGCCGACAACGACACCCTGTTCGGCGGCAGCGGCGCCGATCGGATCGAAGGCGCTGACGGCGATGACAGCATCAACGGCGGCAGTGGCAATGACGAGATTTTCGGCGGCGCCGATAATGACAGCATCAACGCCTCATCCGGCCATGACACCGTCTATGGGGATGATGGCAACGATGTAATCAACACGTCGAACGGCAACGACACGGCCTTTGGCGGTATCGGAAATGACGAGATCGACCTGTCGAATGGCAATGACACCGCCTTTGGCGGCGCAGGCAATGACAGCATCGACGCGTCAAACGGTAACGACACTATCGATGGCGGCTCCGGCGACGACACGCTGATCGGCAACAACAATAATGACGACATCACCGGTGGCACGGGAACCGATCTGATGTTCGGCGGCAATGGCAATGACACGCTGCGCCTCGGTGGGTCGGACATCACCTGGGACGACCCCAGCATCTTTGCCGCGAACAAGACGCTCGCGCGGTCGGAGGATGGCCAGTTCCTCGGCATCGGGATCACCGGTACGCTGCGCTATGACGACTCGATCGACGGCGGATTGGGCGAGGACACCCTGATCGGCACCGCCGATGACGACACCCTGTTCTTCGAGACCAATGCCTTTGTCGATGGCGGCGTCACCGGAGCGGTGTCGCTGATCGAAGAGATCGAGAGATTCGATCTCGGCGCCGGGAACGATACGCTCGACCTGACCTCCGAGACGCTGAGCTATAGCGAGAATGTCGAAGCCTATGGCGGCACCGGCGACGATCAGGTCTGGGGCGGTGACGGCAACGACATGCTGTTCGGCGGCGATGGCGGCGACTTCCTGGTCGGCGGCGCGGGCACGGACACGTTGTCCGGCAACAATGCCGACGGCAGCGGCGATGGCGACAGCGACCTGTTCGGCGTGGGCGACATAGCCGGGGCCGGAACCGACCGGGTCACGGATTTCGAGTTCGGCACCGACATGCTGATCTTCGTCGGTTTCAATGTGACAACCCTCGCCGATCCGAACCTTTCGATCAGCTTCAATGCCGGCACCAATGAAAGCCTGATCACCGTCAGCGACGACTTCACGGTCAGCTTGGTGCTGGAGGGTGTCGACGCTACCGGGCTGAGTGCAGACGACTTTATCTTCATCGCGTAGGGCGCAGCGGCACTTGAATAAAGCGCGCGTTCACCAGGAGACGGGTATGACGAGCAAGAACGAGATGGAGAGCCGGGAGACAGCCGATGCCAAGGATGGCACCGCAGTCGACACTCCCGATGCTGCCCGCCGGGCAGCGCTCGCCAAAATGGGAGCTATTGCCGCCGTGGCACCAGCGGTCGCGATCTTGCTGAAACCCTCTTCCGGCCGGGCCGCGCCCGCGCCGTCCGAAGAAACTTTCACCTTCCGAGGTTGGCGATAGATACTGAACAGCATACCCCCGCAAAGACGCGCCGGCCTCGCCGTGCGCATACGATGGCGCAACTCGGCCGACTGATCGCATCGCCGATCACCGGCGCCGACCTGCCCAGCCTTCCGACCACCGACGAGGACTGGGCAGCCCTCGTGCAGCTCGCCGGGGACACACGGGTCCTGCCGGCCCTTTGGCGCCCGCTGCGGCCCCACCGCAAAGCGATGCCCAAAGAGACCGCCGAGATGATCGAGGCGGCGGAGATCCTTAACGCCGACCGCAACCGAAAGCTCTTAGAGGCTGTGCAGGAAGTCGCACACTTCCTCAACAATCGCGGCATGACCCCGGTCATCTTCAAGGGTGCCGCGCATCTTGCGACGGATCTTTGGGGGAGCCAGGGCTGCCGCCTGATCCGCGACATCGACATTCTGCTGCCGGAGAGCCAAGCCAAACGCGCCCAGTCGTTTCTGGCGGAAGCCTGGGGCACTGATCCAGCGGCCGGGGAAGACGCCCTCGCCTCCTTCTCGGGCAAGCATGAGGCGCCGCTTGAAACGCCCTCGGGCTTTCTGGTGGAGATGCATTGGAATGTGCTGCCGGACTGGCAGAAGCATTTTCTGCCCACCCACGAGGTTCGGGCCCGGGCGAAATCCCTGCGTCTCGGCCATGCCGAGGTGATGATCCCCTCACCCCAGGATGCGGTTCGGATCGCGATGCTGCACGGGCCGATTGGCCATCAGCACTACTATGCGCCAATGGTGGTGCTGCGGGACCTGTTGGATCTCCTGGCGCTAGAGAAGCGGCACGGAACGGCAATCGACTGGACTGCGATCCAGCGGCATTTGGCCGGGCTCGGCTGGGGATCGCTGCCGGAGATCACCAACCGGCAGCTCGCGACGTTTCTCGACCATCCACTACCCTTCAAACGGGCCGGACTGCGGGCACGGTTGGACGCGTGGCGGTGGCAGGCGCAACTCGCAACCCCGAGCCTGCGCCAAATCGGCGATCTCGGCAATCGGATGGCGGCGACCCTGCGACTAATCCGGCGAGGCGGCGCGCACCGGAAGGTCGCGGTGGATCGCCTGAGCCAACCGGCCGCCTACAAGCGCGCAGCGAAGCGCTTGGTCGAGGGAGCGACGGGATGACCAGGATGTTTCAACCAGGAAGGGGCGGCGCGTCCGGCGGCGCTGAAAGGGAATTGGCAGCGGCCCGGGACTGGCTGCCTGCGATGGCCTTCGACACGAACTATGTCGGCATCTGCCCGATCCGCAACGCCGCAACCTTGCTGAACCGTCCCGCGGCCTTTGTCTGGGACACCATCCGCGCGACCCGGAACGAAGCGGCCGCGGCACAAGCCCTGGCTGCGGCGATCCCGGGCCGGCGCGAGATCGCGCAGCGCGACGTGGCGCTCTGCCTGACGCTGTGGCGGGAGGCCGGTCTCTTCGGCCCAGTGCCTGTCGATGGACCAGTACCGATGGTGCCGCTGCCCTCCTCCGATGCGGGGATCGCGCTCGACAGGCAGATCGCCGTCGGAGGCGAGACCGTCAGGGTCCGCGTTGCCGATCCGGCCTTGGGTGCTGCTCTGTCCGACATGTTGACCGATTTCCCCGATGTGGACGGCGTTTGCGGGCGGGCTTTCGAAATCCTCGGCAGCGATGCCGGCGGTTGGCTCTTGACCGAGAATGGCGAGCCGGCTGCATCTGGCGCCTCGCGCTCCGCCATGCGGGGGGCACTGATGGTCAGCCTTCTCCATGCCGCCGCCGACGAGAGCGGCTGGCTCGCGATCCTGCACGCGGCATGCCTGACCGATGGCGAGCAGACGGTGCTGCTGGCGGCACCCTCGGGCTCCGGCAAATCGACGTTGGCTGCCCAAATGATCGCCGATGGATGGTGCCTGGTGGCCGAGGACTTGGTGCCCCTGCGGCCTGACCTAAGCGCCGTCGCCTTGCCCTTCGCACTGAGCATCAAGCAAGGCAGCTGGCCCATTGTGAGCGCCGAGTTTCCACGGATCCGCTGGGCACAGACGCACCGGTTCGAGCAGCGGATCCTGCGTTATGTTTCGCTCCCGCCCGAACAGCGATCCAACCACCCGGTCCGGCCCAATGCGATCCTGTTCCCGCATTTTGCAGCCAATGCGGCCGCGCGGACCGAGGCGCTGGCCCCAGCAGACGTCTTGTCCCGTTTGCTAGGCGAGGAAGCTTGGGTGGATTTCGCCCGGCCGGAGGCCCGGGGCTTTCTGCGCTGGGTCGAGAGGACGCCAGCGTACTCCCTCCATTACGCGTCGGGCAGCGAAGCCCTGGGGCAGATCCGGTCCTTGCTCGGCCGGGACGAGACGGCGCCCAGCAGCATCGGCGGCGCGGGCGGGGCATAGGCGCCCTGAGACCGGCAGAGGCCCGCGTTGAGCAGCGTGGGCGCGGCCCCTGGTGCCTCGCAAAGGAGGGCACCGGCAATTAGTGAGCGGCCAGGGCCTCCAACCGCGCGCCCGAGATCTTCTCGGCCTCGCGGCCATAGACCTCCTCGTAGTGGTCGAACCTGGTCTCGAAGCGGCCGACGCCTTGGGTCGCCGAACGCAAGGTTCCGACCAGATCATCGAGCACCCCGCCCGGCAACAGCGCACGGAAAACATCCCATCCTTTCGCTGCTGGGTTTTGGTCATAGCCAAGCACGTGGCCCTTCAGCGCCGAGACAATCGGCACGAGTGCGCCGGTAAAGATCGAGGGTACATGGAAATCGACCGCATAGATCGGCTGCAAAAGGACCGGCACGCCTTTCGAGAGGCCGTCCGACACACCCATACGACCCGCGATCCGGAACGCCATGTCGGAGCTGTCGACCGAGTGATGCTGCCCATCGGTCAGCGTCACGCCCACATCGACCACCGGAAAGCCGAGCGGCCCACGGGCCGTCGCATCCCGGGCACCATGTTCGACCGCGGGGATGTAGTTGCGCGGCACGGCACCCCCCTTCACCGTCTCATCGAAGGTGAACCCTGCCCCCCGCGGGTTGGGTGACACCGTCAGCTTCACATCCGCGAATTGCCCGGCACCGCCGGACTGCTTGCGGTGCCGGTAGTGAATGTCGGCGCCGCGTGTGATGGTCTCGCGATAGGTGCTGGAGACCGGGTGCTCCTCGGTCTTTACGCCGAAGACATCGGCCAGCACCTCTTGCGTCGCGCGCATATGCAGCGGTCCTTGGGTTTCGATCCGCTGAGCGCCGGTCTCCGGGTCCTGACCGATCAATAGACCAGGGTCGTCTTCGGCCAGCTTGGTAAGCGCCGCCGACAGCTTGACCTCGTCGCGATCGATCGCCGGGGTGACGATGCGCGCGACCAGGGGAGGCGTCGCACGGCTCCAGGCCGGGGCCGGCACCAGCGT
Organism: Pseudomonadota bacterium; assembly: GCA_039513195.1. Lineage (GTDB taxonomy): Bacteria > Pseudomonadota > Alphaproteobacteria > Rhodobacterales > Rhodobacteraceae > Thermohalobaculum. The sequence goes on from JBCCRM010000010.1 coordinate 10,055, forward strand.
GTCTTCGGTGCAAAGACGCCCGGAGAGAAGATGGTCCGACTTCACCGCCGCGGCAATCTCACCCGGATCGAGCGCGCCGATGCTCACTGTGCGCTCCTGCGTTGGATCGCTGAGGCTGCCCACGACGCCGCCGCCGAGGCGGCTGGCGCCTTTCAAACCATCCTCGAAGGCGCGAAGAAACACGGTCTTGCCGACATGGCGCCGGTGGCGGGCATGGAAGCAGCCGGCGACCAACCGGTCCTTGGCGCCCGTCTCGTCCGACAGGCGCTGGCGCAGGACCGACACCTCCGGCGCCTCGTGGCGCAGCGCCTTCATCAGCCGGACAATACCATTGCCATGGCTGGCCGAGCCGATCAGCGCCGGGATCACCCGGTTTTCCTGCAGGACCCGGCTGCAAATCGAATAGAGCGGTCCGTCTGCCGGCGCGCGATCCTCGATGATCTCCTCCAACAGCCAGTCGTCATACTCCGAGAGATGCTCCAGCAACGCGTCGCGAGCCTCATGCTCGCGGTCGCTGACCGCCTCTGGGATCTCGATCAGGGCCGAGGGGCCGCCCTCGCGGTACTTCCATGCGCGCTCAGACACCAAATCTACCGCGCCGACGACCTGACCGTCCTGCCGGATCGGGATCTGGCGCAGGATCAATGGGTGACGAGCATAGTCTTGCAGTGCCGCAACGATGTCGCGCAGGCGACCCTGCGCCTGGTCCATCCGGTTGACGAACAAGATTGCCGGCGTGCCGGCCGCCTCCACCGCCTGCAGATACGGCGCAGAGAGCACCGCCTGCGTCGGATCGGGGGACACGCAGATCACGGCGGCATCGGCGACGCTGAGCGCGGCAGTCGCCTCGTGGAGGAATTCCACCGATCCAGGGCAATCCAGCGCGTACCACCGCTCGCCGAGATAGGAGAAGGCCGCGATCCGCATCTCGGTTGCCGAAGCAGGCGCCGGCGGCGCACCCCCCTCAAGCCCCGCGAGCCTGTCGACCAACGTGGATTTGCCAACATGCGAAGCGCCGAGGACTACAACGCATCGTGCCATGATCTCTCCTCCCCTTTTGTTTTTGGCGGACCACGGCGGCCGGCGGCGGCCGCGGTCTTTGCTTCAGTAAAACCTGTCCTCGGGCTGTTGCATAGCGCCACGAAGCCGAGGGCGCGTGAACTCGAAAACATATTAAAATTTCAAATAAAAACCGAATATTCACTGCACCTATGGCTCAAACCAGTCAAATCTTGAACAAATCTTAATCTTATTTCTCTCAACTCCCACCAGTTCGTTGCGCGCTGGGAAAGGCGGCTAGCCGGGGGACGGTATGTCGAAATACATAAGCCATATCCTGCATTTGGTTCGGCTGGCGGAGAAACGGCTCGATATCGATTCTTGCGACGCACTGCTGACGGAGCTGGCTGGCCCAGGGTTGGGGGACCGGCCGTTCGCTCCCTCCCTCTCCCTACGAGGTGCGGCGCGGGCCAAGCTAGCGAGCGGCGACGAGGCCGGGCAGTGGAGTATCGATCTGATCGCCCACGTTTTTCAGGCAAAGCGGAGGATCCGCTATCGCCGTAAGACTGCGACGGGTTTTACAGGGCTGCGCCTGATCGCCGAGGGGGATAGCTGGTTCCACTACCCGGCCTTTCTCGAGGACATCGTTGATCAGCTCGACCGCAATCAAGGCCTGGCGGTCCGCTCCCTCGATGGCGGGACCGGCGATCTCGGCGCCATGACGGCCGCCGGGTCGGTACAGCGGGCGGTGACGGAGGATCGACCGGATGCGGTGTTGCTCTCGGTCGGGGGTCACGACCTGCTCGGCCGCGGGCGGTTCGAGACGTTGCTGCGGCCCTACCGGGCCGGTGCGAAACCGGGGGATCTGATCGACGAGGCGGCCACTGCCTGGACCTTCGCAAGGCTGATCCGGGACCACCGCGTTTTCATAGACCAAATCGCGCAGACGGCGCCGGGGCTGCCGGTGCTCGGCCATGGCTATGACGTGTTGTGGCCGGTGAGGGCTGGGCATTGGCTCGGCCAACCACTGCGCGCGATGGGGATACCGATCCGGCTTGGCCGGCCGATTCTGCGCCTGATCCTCGATGCCTATAACCGCCGGCTCGCCGCCCTCGCGGAGGAAGTGCCGACTTTCACCCATGTCGATCTGCGCGGGGTGGCCGACCGAGGCGCCGCGAACTGGCATGACGAGATCCATCCTCAGTCGGCCGGCTTCGCCCGCGCCGCCGAGCGCTTCCGCCAGGCGCTGCAGACGGTTGCGCCCGCCCAGCCCGCAAGGCGAGGACCGGTGGCGGTACCGCGCTCCGCGATGCTGAAACGGGGGCCCATCGTGATCGATCCTGGCCACGGCGGCGCCCCGGGCTCGCCATCGATCGGCGGGTCGAGTTGGAATAATGCGGTCGGGCCGAACGGGACGCTGGAGAAGGCGCTGACCCTCGACATCGCTCGGCGGGTTCGCGACCGGATGACCGCCGCGGGCCACCGGGTGCATCTGACGCGGGAGACCGATGAAAACCTCAGCCTCGCGGCTCGCGCGGACCGGGCCCGCGCCTGCAGTGCCGCAGCCTTTGTCTCGCTGCATTTTAACGGGTCCGACGCGCACACTGCACAAGGGACGGAGACTTTTGTACATGTCGATGCAAGCCCTGCTTCCGCAGAGCTGTGCCGCGCATTGCAGCGCGCCTTGGTTGCCGCAACCGGGCATCGGGACCGAAATGCGCTGCATCCCGGCGGGCTGAAGACGGCGCGCTTCGGGGTGCTCTCGACCGGGCGCCATAGCCCAAGAACGGCGGCGGTGCTGGCAGAGATCAGTTTTCTCGACCGAGCGGCGGAGGAAGAACGCCTCGCGGATACCAGCTACCGGGACCGGATCGCGCAGGCGATCCAGCGGGGTATCGAAGCGTATCTGGCAGGATCGGGCCGTCGGGATCTCGCGGCGGAGGGTCTTTCGGCGAAGCCCGGCGTCGCGCGACGGTCTTCGCGCCAGCCCGTACGGACCCCAAGGGCTCCCGCTCCAGACACCCTGATACCGCTGCCGGGAGCCGGCGCGCCGCATCGGCAACCGGCCCTGAAGGGGTTCGGCGAGGCGCCAGCCGTCGCGCCAATCAAAGCGCCAGACATGGGTGCCGCCGGCGCTCGGTGGGAAATGCGTATGGTCGGACGCGCGCAACCGTCGCCGCCTTCGCGGGAGACGGTGCCAGCCGCGGCGGGGGCGCTGGATCTCTTGGATCGCGCGGCTGATGGCGCGCCAGCCGACCGTTTCGACCATGCAGGGTTCGAGGAGTTCGTCGCCGGGCTGGGTCTGAAGCACTTTGCGCCGCGGGAGTTGCTGTTTCTCGGCAACGCCCATCTCAAAGGCCGCAGCAAGAATCTCAACCGGCTGCCCGATGCACGGCTCTGGGCGAATGTCGCGGCCACGGCCAGGATGCTCGATGCAATCCGGGCGAAGCTCGACGCACCGATCTTCATCCTCTCGGCCTATCGCTGCCCGGAATACAATGCCTCGGTCGGCGGCGCGGCGAACAGTCTGCACTGCCGTTTCAATGCCATCGACTGGGTTTGCGCCGACGGGACCGTATCGGAGTGGCGGATGGCTGCGGCGGAGATCCGAGCCGCCAACCCGGCCTTCGAGGGTGGGATCGGCACGTATCCGCGCCGCCGTTTCGTTCATATCGACACGCGTGGCCAAAGGGCCGACTGGGTCGGCTAAAATCAAAAGAGTCAGCAGCGCCGCGCGGCCGTGGGGCAAACGCGCTCGGGCCCGCAGCTGCCTTCGACCCTGTTCTCGCGACGAATTTTCCGGTATCCGTACGTTCGTGAAGAACAGCCACGGAGCTATGCCATGCGCCGCGTTCTGAAACTCCTTGCTGGTTTGTTGTTCGTCGCTGTCGTTGCCCTTGGGGCGATTGTGTTCCTGGTGCCCACGAAACAACTCGTCGAGCTGGCCGCCGACCAGATCGAGGCCACCACCGGCCGCAAACTGGCGGTGAGCGGCAATGTCTCCCGCAGTCTCTATCCAGTGCTCGGCCTGACGATGGAGGGTGTAACCCTTTCCAACGCGCCCTGGGGCGAGGCGCCGCACTTGGTCTCGGCCAAATCCGCTGCGGTCGGCGTGGAGCTGATCCCGCTCCTCTCCGGCACGCTGAAGGTGCGCGAGGTTCGCCTGATTGAGCCGGTTGTCGCCCTAGAGGTCAATGCCGATGGGGCCCAGAATTGGGTGATCGAAACCGGCGACGCTACGGCGGACAGCGTCGATGCCGAGGGGGGCTCGGGCGGGACCCCGGCTTTCTCACTGGCGGAGGCAGTGATGGAAAATGGCGCGGTCAGCTATCGCGATGGCCAAACCGGTTTGGCCATCGACTTGACCGCGGTGTCGGCGAAGACGGCCCTCGCGGCGCTCGACCAGCCGGTCGCGCTGGAGGGGTCGGCGGTTTGGCAGGGCGAGGCGGTAACGCTCAGCGGCTCGGTCGCGACCCCGGCCGCCCTGGCCGAAGGGGCGGAAGCAGAGATCGCGGTGGAAGTCAGCGCAAAGGACAGCACCGTCAGTTTCGAAGGCAACCTCGCCATGGCGCCTGGGGCGGCTCTACCGACCGTGCGTGGGCGCTATGGCCTAGCGTCCGCGGACCCGGCGTCGGTCATGGATTGGGCGACGGGTGCCGCGCCGCCTGAAGTCGCCGGTCTCGCAGATTTCGACCTCACCGGTGATGTCACGTTGGCGGCAGAGACCCTCAGCGCGACCGCAACCGGTGGCGTTTCGCGTGATGGCACACGGGCTACCGTCGACCTCACGGTCGAGGGCGGGGCCGCGTGGCAGGAGGCACGCAGCTTCTCGGTCGTGGCGAATGCCGCGCTCGAGACGCTGGTCTCCTTCGACTACGACGGAACCGTCGCGATGCCGCCCGACGCAGCCTTGCCCAATATCGATGGGCGGTATCAATTGGCCTCGGCCGACCCGGCCGGGGTTCTAGACTGGGCGACGGGCGCGGTGCCGCCAGAGCTGGTCGGTCTGACCGATCTAGACCTCGTTGGGGCCGTCGCCCTATCGGCCGCGGCTGTGCAAGCGACGGCAACCGGCGGCATCTCCCGCGATGGGAAGGGCGCCACCATCGACCTTAGCGCAGAGGGCGGCGAGGATTGGCAAACCGCGCGCAGTTTCTCGGTCGCGGCGAAGGCCGGGCTGGAGGCGCTGTTCAGCCTCGATTTCAACGGATCGATCGCGGTGCCCGCGCGCGGCAATCCGAGCCTTGGCGGCGATCTCATCCTGGATGCTCCGGATTTGCGCGGTCTCGCCAACTTTGCCGGGGCCGACTTGCCGGCCGCCCAGGACAGCGCGTTTCGTAAACTGCGCCTCGCCGGCAAGCTCAGCACGCCGACTGCCAACCGCATCCGCTTCGCCGCGAACGAGATCGCCCTTGACGAGATCTCCATGAAGGGCGCGGTGGTGGTGTCGCCGCCCAAGGGCGAGCGACCGCTCTGGGTTCGGGCCAACCTCACGGCAGGCGATCTTGACCTGACGCCCTATGTCACGCAGCCCGGCGGCTCTGACAGCGCGGGCGGAGAGCCCTCCAACGCCGGAGCGACTGGCTGGAGCAAGGAGCCGATCGATCTGACCGCCCTGGGCGCCGCGAATGGCGACATAAAGATCCGGGCGAAATCGGTGCAGGCCCCAAAAATGCGCCTCGGCAAGAGCGACATCGCGGCCGTGCTGCAGGACGGTCTTCTGACCCTCACGGTGACGGAGCTCGGTCTCTATGGCGGCGGGGTGAAAGGCGACATCTCGGTTAACGGGAAGGCTGGCAACGCCCTATCCGCGAAGATCAGCGCCTCGGCGGTGCGAATGCTGCCGATGTTGCGAGCGTTTGCGGGGACGGAGAGCATCGAGGGCCGCGGTGCGATGGAGATCGATGTGACCGGGCGGGGCGAGAGCCTGCATGCGATCATGAACAGTCTGGACGGCGAAGGTTCGGTGAAGCTCACGGACGGCGCTCTGATCGGCTATAACCTGGCGGCAATGGTGCGGAACCTCACCGGCGCCTTCGCCAGCGATCAAAGCGACGCGCGGACCGATTTTGCAGAAGTGTCGGGCAGTTTCACCATCGCGAAGGGTCTGCTGGAGAATGCGGATTTTCAGTTCCTCGGACCTCTCCTTAGGGTCTTTGGCGAGGGCAGCGCGAATCTGGGCAAGCAGACCGTCGATTTCCGTCTGACGCCAAAGGCGGTCGCGACGCTGGAAGGGCAAGGCGGTGCGACGGACGCGGCCGGGATCGCTTTCCCGCTGATCGTTCGCGGTCCCTGGGAGAATGTGTCGATTACGCCGGATCTCTCCGCCGGGATCGAAAACATCCTATCCAGCCCCGGCGCGGCGCTCGGCGCGATCGAAGGTGTGATCGGCGGCGGCTTGGTGCCAGGTCAGGCGGGCGATGCGCTCAAAGCCATCACAGGCGGCGATGGCGGTTTGCCGAGCGGTGCTGCGAAACCAGCGGAAGATGCGCTGCGGGCTATCACCGGCGGCGGTGCGTCTACGGAGGCCGATGACGGATCCGAGGAAGAGAAGCAGCAGCCAGGCGGCGGTGTCGGCGGCCTTCTCGACGGCATTCTCAAGAACTGACCGCGGTGCGGCGCCGGTCTCCGGGGCGCCGCGTCTGCCTCCCGGCTCCTGGCACCGCAACTGCCCGCGGCGCGCTGCAGGCGTTATCGCTCGTGGCGACGCCGCGGGCGCCAGGGGCGGCCCCGCAGGCGACTGACTCGGAGCCCGCCGCGCGCGCCGCAGCATCCACAGGCCGGGCGGCCAACGCGGCGGCGCTGAGCCGGGCGCCCCAGGGCAGCGCTCGACCTGCTTGGCGCAACCCCCATTGCATCCGCAAACGGGGCCGCCTATTCCGAAAAGACGATGCTCCCCAGCAACACCACCATGCGATTGGAAAATGCCGAGGCCCGCCGCCTCTTCCTCACCCGACAAGGTCTCGGTCGGCGCCCTCCCGCCACCAGCCCAAAACGCGACCTCGCAACCCTGATCCATCAGCTCGGCTTCGTTCAAATCGACAGCATCAACACGGTCGCCAGGGCCCATCATATGATTCTCTCGGCCCGGCTCGCGCGCTATCGGCCTGCCCATCTCACCGGGCTCCTCGAACGCGACCGCAGCCTGTTCGAGCACTGGACCCATGACGCCGCAGCGATCCCCACCGAATTCTACCCCTATTGGCGGCTCCGCTTCGCAGATGACCGCACCCGCCTGCTCGCTCGCTGGCAGAGCTGGCACGGTCAGGGGTTCGAAGAGCGCTTCGATACCGTCCTCGACCGCATCCGCAAAACCGGCCCGGTCAAAGCCCGCGAGGTCGGCGAGGACGAAGGCCGCCGCTCCGGCGGCTGGTGGGAATGGCACCCCTCGAAAACCGCGCTCGAATTCCTCTGGCGCACCGGGGCGCTGGCCGTTTGCCGGCGGGAGGGCTTCCAGAAAGTCTTCGATCTCGCGGAGAATGTGGTCCCGGCAGCGCTTCACGGCAAAGATCTCGGCGACGAGGCCATCATCGATTGGGCCTGCAACGCCGCGCTCGACCGACTGGGCTTCGGCACGTCCGGCGAGATCGCAGCCTTTTGGGACCTGATCTCGCCGGTCCAGGCGAAGGAGTGGTGCCGGACGCGGCTCGTCGACGGCACCCTGATCGAGGCAGTCATCGCCCTCGCCGATGGCAGCCCAAGGCGCGTCTTCGCGCGGCCCGACCTCGCTGAAAGGGCGGCGCAGACATCCCCCCTCACCGGGCGCATTCGGGTGCTGAGCCCCTTCGATCCGGCGCTCCGCGACCGCAGGCGCGCCGAGCGCCTATTCGGCTTCCACTACCGCATCGAAGTCTTCGTCCCCGCCCCGAGGCGTCGCTACGGCTACTACGTGTTCCCGTTGCTGGAAGGTGAGCGCCTGATCGGCCGGATCGACATGAGGCGCGAGGGGATCGGTCCGCTGACCGTCCGAGCGCTCTGGCCGGAACCGGGCCTGCGCTTCGGCAAAGGGCGGATGGAGCGGCTGGAGGCAGAGCTCCACCGCGTCGCCCGGTTCGCCGGTTGCGGAGGGCTCACCTTCCTCGATGGCTGGCTCAGAGAGCCAATGGGCGAATTTGCCGCGAGAACCGATGCTCCGAAAGAAAACTGATTGCGAAGCTTCAAACCCGTTTCATCGAGCACCGCCACACCCGTCCAATGATCCTGGCAGTCCGGCAGACCTATGCCCCTGCGCTGCTACCGACCAGGCGCATGACCGAAGTAGCGGGTTGGCCCGGCAATCCGATGAAGGGCCCCTAGAGCGCTTTCCGACCTGATTGCATCGGTTCTCGCGCACTACAGTCTTGTTCGAGCGTGTCTTGACGACGCCAACCTGACTCAGATTGGCTGAGGCGCCGGTAAGATCCCTCACCGAAAGCGACAGCCCACAGGCCATTGCGACAGCAAATGTCGCGCGCCTGTGGAGGCTGGCAACGCGCTTGGACGCTGGGGATCATCCCGCGAACGCGAACAGCCGGCTGCGCAAAGAAGGACCACCCGGGCGGGCGGGTGCGATCCGGCGATTTTGCGGCTCGCGGCAGTTTGCCAGAACCGCCCCAAGCAACCGGTTGGAGCCTACAGCCCGTAAAGGGCCCCGAACTTCCGTTCCAGGTACGCGATGAGCGGTGCGGCCGAGGGGGCCTCCCCCGTCGCGGCCTCGACCAGGGCCGGCGCCGAGAGGAGCCGGCCCTTCCGGTGGATCCGCTCCCGCAGCCATTCCAAAACCGGCGCGACCTCCGCCACCTTCAACATTGCGTCGAAATCTGGCAGGTCACGCCGCATCGCGCGCTCAAGCGACGCCGCGTAGATGTTGCCGAGGCTGTAGGTTGGAAAGTAACCGAATAGCCCAGCGGACCAGTGGACATCTTGCAGGACGCCGAGCGCCGCATTGGGCACAGCCCGCCCGAAGTCACGCGCAAAGCGGGTGTTCCAGGCCTCCCCCAGATCCGCGACTGCGAGAGTGCCGCCGATCAACTCCCGCTCCAGCTCGAAGCGAAGGAGGATATGGAGGTTATAGTGCACCTCGTCCGCCTCGGTCCGGATGAAGCCGGTTTCGACCCGATTAACCGCCGCGTAGAACGCGTCTGGCCCCGCCAGGTCGAGCCCCGGAAACGCCCCGGCCATTGCAGGGAACAGCCAGTCCGCAAAGGCGCGGGAGCGGGCGACCTGGTTCTCCCAGAACCGAGACTGGCTCTCATGCACGCCCATCGAGACCGCGCCCGCCGCCGGCAGGAACGGGTCCGGCGCGCCTTGGGCGTAGAGACCATGCCCGACCTCGTGGATCGTCGAATAGAGGCAATTGAGCGGGTCGGCCTCGTCGGTCCGCGTGGTGATCCGCACATCGCCCGCATGGCCCGAGCAGAACGGGTGTACCACGGTGTCGATCCGCCCGGCCTCGAAGCGGTAGCCGAGACGCGCCGCGATATCCCGCGCGAGCGACAACTGCGCCGGCGCCGGGAAGTGCCCTGTCAGACCCGCGGGCGCCGGTTTCTCGGCGATCCGTTCGCGCAGCGCCACGAGGGGCGCCCGCAACCCCTCCAACAGCGGCGCCAGATCCGCCACCCGCGCGCCAGGCTCGTAAAGATCCAGGAGCGCGTCATAGGGATCGACCCCATCCCCGGCCAGGCAGGCGGCCTTCTTGCGCTTCAGGTCGAGGACCTCCGCGAGGACCGGCGTGAAGGCCGCGACATCCCGATCCTCCCGCGCCTTGGCCCACACCCGATGCGCATGCGAGGTCGTTGTCGCGATTTCCTGCGCCAGACGGGCGGGGATCTTGGTGGCATGGCCGTAGCTGCGCTCGGCCTCCTCGACATTGCGGCGATCGGCAGGCGACAGCCCGTTGCGGTCGATGCCGGCAATCCAGTCGGGGATCCTCGGATCGCCCGCCCGCCCGTGCAGCACAGCGGCCATTGCGCCGGCCTGTTCGGCGCGCTGCGCTGCGCCGTCAGGCGGCATCGCGGCCTCCTGATCCCACTGCAGAAGACCGGCAACCTGGCCGAGCGCCGCAGTCTGGCGCAGATGGTCGAGAAGGGCGGGAAGAGACATTGGCGGCACCTGATGCGGAGACGGTTGGCGGTGAGATAGCCCTCGCGCCGCCCCATGGCGAGGGGCCTCAGGCCGTGCCGTTCTCCTCGGTCACGACGACCTCGGCGTCTGCCGAGGGGATCAGCCCCTCCAGATCACCGGCCAGGATCTTCCCAACCGCCGTGCGCGGCAAGTGATCGGCGAACCAGATCCGGTTTGGCACGAAGACCGGATCCACATGCTGGCGCAGCTGCCTGCGGATGGCCGCCATCGCCTGCTCCTCGCCGAGACCCGCCGCGGGGTCGATCACCGCGAGGATGCAGAGGCTATCGCTCCCCTCCCCCCGGCGGCGCAGGACCACCGCGTCGCGCAGGCCCGGCGTCTCCTGCACCACGGCGTTGAGCATCCCGAGGCTGGAGCGCTTTCCGGCGATGTTGACCATGTCGCCAAGCCGGCCAAGGAGGCGGAAACGGCCATCGGCCTCGACCGAGACCGCGTCGGCCAGGCGCATCGCCTCCGGCAAATGCGGGGCGGCGGCAATGCACCCCTCGGGCCGCGGGTCGAGTGTGAAGCCGGCGGCGGGGGTCCAAAGCGTCTCTTCCACCGTGCGCCGGACCGCAAGGGACCCGGTCTCGGTGCTGCCGTAGATCTCGTAGACTGGCGGGCCGCCGCGATCCTCCAACCGCCGCGCTTGATCGACCGCGAGCGGCGCCGTGGCAGAGATCACCCCGGCAATTGACCGGGTCGCCAGGACCTCGCTTTCCAGGAAGCGCAAATGCGCCGGGCTGGTGACCAGGATCAGGTGCTCGATCCCCGCCATCTGCGCGCTCCGCGCCGCCTGCTCCAGATCGGCGGGATAGAAGATGGTGTCGCGATAGACGCAGTGGCCATAAGCGAGGCCTGCGAACACCGTCGCCTCCAACCCGTACATATGCTGATGCGGCGTCGTGCCGAGCAGCGCGAAACGCCCCGCCGGTGCGATGCGACGCAGGATCACCTCGGTCACCTCAGCGCCACCGGCGAGGATCGACCAGTTCTTGCGATGACGCACGGGATACCCGGTGGAGCCAGACGTGAAGACATGGATCTCGCCGGTCGCAGCGGCGAGATCCTGCCGGCTGCCGAGGGGATCGGGTGCCGCGCCGACCGACAACGCAGCCGTTTCCGGGCCCAGGATAAGCGGGTTCGCCTCCCCCTCCAGCGCTGCGGCGACCGCCCCCGGCGCGGTGGATGACGGCAGGATGGACCGCTGCCCATTCAGCATCGCCGCCGCGAGCGCGACCATATAATCGTAGCGGTCGGCCAGCATGTTGCAGACCGCCGAAGCGCCGGCGATCCGGGGCCGCATCGCCGCCACATCCGCTTGAAACCGCTCTGCGCCGATCAGGCCATCATGGGCAAGGAACTGCCAGCCTTCGCGCCCCGCCATCTAGATCTCCAACACCGCCCAGGTCTTCGGCCGGGCCATCACCCGCAGGGTGCAGAGCCAGGTCTCAGGTCGGTGATAGCGCCGCCTGGCATAGATATGCGAGACGACAAACCACAGCAGTTGCAGCAGCACCAGCGCGGTCAGGGCCGGGTCGAGGAGACCGCGGCTACCAGACCAGGTCATCGCGATGAGGCCCAAAAGGCCGGTCAAGCTGCCCAAGCCCGCCCACAACCAGCACTGCCCGCGTACGAAGCGCCGGAACGCCGTCGAACCGTCCGGCGCCTGGCCCATCAGCTTTATCAGCTGCAGGATCAGCGGCGTGCGCCCGGGCTGCAGCCCGCGGGAGAAGACATAGGCGACACCGAGATTGATCACGCAAATGGCGAGATAGGGAGACAGCCTCACCTCCGGCCAGATGGCACGGGCGGCGAGCGCTAGGGCGGTCAGGCCGAGGCTGCAGATGGCAGCCGAGGGCACACCAAAACGGGACAAGGCGCCCCAAAGGCTCGCCCCAACCGAGATCGCAAAGATCCACTCGAAGAACCATAGCGGCATCGCTCCGACCGCCAGCAGCAGTACCCCCATCACGACGGCGCCGAACGCCGCCGATCCGACGATGCCTTGCAGGTGATTCACTTCGTCCTGTTCTCGGCGATGTAGCGGGTCAGGGCATCCAGCGAGGCAAAGATGCCGGCATTGCGCTCGTCATCCGAGCGCAACTTGAAGCCATATTTCTGGGCAATCGCAAAGGCGAGCTCCAGCGCATCGATGCTGTCGAGGCCCAGACCATCCCCGAACAGCGGCGCCTGAGGGTCGATATCCGCAACCGTCAGATCGTCGATCACCAATGCCTCGATGATCAGACCGGCCACCTCGTCGCGCAGCGCCTCGTGACCGACCAATCCGACGTCGTCACGCATGCTCGAGCCCCCTCTTTGCATTCCTGTATTCGATCAGCCGCCGAAATGCCTTGAAGAGCCAAATTCGGCTGCGAATTCGAAGATCTGGCCGAAAGTCCCCCGCGAGAAGCGAAATCACCGCTTTTTCGATACCGAGGATGTCCCGAGGGTTCAAGAGCATCTCGCGAAAGGCCGGGTCGTGGATATTGTAGATGAACCAAGAAACGTAGCCCAGGCGCCACTGTATATGCGCGTCATAGGCGGTCATCAGGCGGGCGCGATCTTTGGGCCGTTTGCGAGATTGCAGGATCGCCCGGGTCGCTTCCTTTGCGCTGTTCAGCGCAAGATGGACGCCAGTTGAAAAAATAGGATCAATGAATCCATAGGCATCGCCGACTTTTATATGGCCCGGTCCGGTCGCATTCTTGGCCCGGTAGGAGAAATTGCCAGTCCCCTGCATCGGCGCGGCCAGTGTCGCATGCTCGACCATCCGCGCGATTTCCGGGTGCTTGGTGCAATGGGCGCGGAAATACTGTTCCAACCCGCAATCGCGTTTGGCGAGATGCGCGCTCGGCGCCACCAGGCCGATGGAGGTCGCGCCGTTGGGCAGTGGGATCTGCCACATCCAACCCGGCCGGGTCAGGTGGATGCGGATATTGCCGCCCTCCGGCCCGTTCGGCCGGGGCACACCGTGGAAATGGCCGAAGATCGCAGCGGAGGTGTTGCGGGGGTCGGGCTCCCGTTCCCTTCGCATCTTCGCTGTCAGGGTCGAACGACCGGAGGCATCGACAAGAAAATCGGCGCGGAAGAGCCGCGGCTCCCCCGGCCCGTCGCCGCTAGCGGGGCGGGTTTGCACCAACGCCTCGGTGTCGTCGCATGAGATGATCTCGGCCACCGTCTCCTCCAACGCGATTGCGCCAACCTCGCGCGCGCGGTCGAAGAGGAGCTTGTCGAAATCCTGCCGGATCACTTGATAGGCGTGGTCGGGGCCGTCGGTCAGCGCGCGATCGAAATGGAAGCGCACGGTCTTCTCGCCGTCTTCGCTGATGAATTCGGCACCGGGTTTGTGGAGGCCGATCTCTCGCACCCGGTCGAGAATGCCGAGGCTTTCCAGGATCGGCAGGGTGTGCGGCAACAACGACTCGCCGATATGGAAGCGCGGGTGCTTGTCCTTCTCGACGATCACGACCTTCAGCCCCGCCTGGACCAAAAGGGTCGCCGCCGCAGCGCCGCCCGGGCCGCCGCCGATCACGAGAACGTCGCAGGTCTCGGCCTTTTGGCCGGCCAGGTTTGGTGTCTCTAGGGTCACGTCTAGCTGCTCCCACCATCCAATGCGATCAATTGTCCGGATAAATAACCTGCTTTGTCGGAGGCGAGAAAGGCCACAAGCGCCGCAACCTCCTCCGGCCGGCCGGCTCTGCCGGTGGGCGAAAGTCGTTCCAAATCTTGGAAGTTCGCAAGGCTGCGGGTTTCTGGCGTATCGATCAGGCCCGGGGCCACGACATTGGCGGTGATCCCGCGGGCGCCGTATTCTCGGCTGAGCGATTTCATAAGCGCAAGCAGACCGCCCTTTGCGGCGGCATAATTGGTCTGGCCGCGATTGCCGGTGACAGCGGTCAGCGAGGAGATCGCGATCACCCGGCCCCAGCGACTGCGCATCATCGGCAGGATCAGCGGGCGCAGCGCAGCGAAGATAGTGTTGAGGTTGAGGTCGATCACTGCTGTCCAGTCCTCCGCCTCCATCGCCGCGAAGGGCATGTCGCGCTGCCCGCCCACGGCATGGACCAGGATTTGGATCGCCTCCTCCCCCGCCATCGCGGAGAGGGTCTCCCGGGCCTCCGGCGCTAGAAGGTCGAGGACCAGCGCCTCGGCACGGCCGCCCTGCGCCACGATCCGCTCCACCGTAGCGTCCGCCGCCATGCGGTTGCTGTTGGCATGGACCAGCACATAGGCGCCATCGGCGGCCAATGCCTCGGCCACCGCGGCGCCGATGGGGCTTGAGCCACCGGTCACCAAGGCCCGCCTCATGACTTCGCCTGCATGCTGAGCGTTGCCTCCCCAGTCAGCAGGACCGTGCCGCCCCCTGACACGGTGAACCGATAGGCCGCACCGCCCGGCATATCGGCCAGGCGCTCCGCCTCCGCCGCGAGCGGTGGCGGCAGATCGATCTCCGCCACCGCGATTTCCACCCGGCTGAGCGAGAGGAGGAGGCCGACATGATCCTCACCGATCCCAAAGATCGAGGCATGGGCCGCAGCGGCTTGGGCCCCCATCTCAACCAACGCCACGGTGTGGAGGCGACCCTGCACGCGCAGCGGAAAGTCAGGGCGATCGTGGTCGCGCATCAGGCAACGGATCGCGTTGGGGTCCGCCGCCTCGATCGTCTCGATCAACAGCATCGCGCCGTCATGCGGCATGCGGATCAAGGCGCTTTCGAAGCTCATGCGGGGGGCGCCACTGTCAGCCGCAGGACCGAACCGCCGCTGAGCGCCAGGGCAACGGCGCCGCCCTGCCCTGCTACCAGGCATTCGAGGATGGGGAAGACCGCCGCAACCGGGTTGCCCGTCTCTGCCATTGCCTTTCCGATGGCGCTTTGCGGAATGGATGGCTGGCCGCCGCCGGTCTCGACCTCGACACGGGCGACCGTCGCCTCCGACCGCGAGGGCGCCAGGGCAAACCCAGCGGCCAAGGCCGCCGCAAAAGGCCGTTTTTCGTGCAGCGGCACCGGGATCGGCGCATCGAAGCAGACGAGCCCAACCTCGCATCCCTCCAGCACCACCTGCAGCATGGCCTTGAGCCAGCCCGCACCGACGGTCTCGTCATAGGCGGCGATGCTGGTGCAGGGACCGGTCTGCTTCGCGGCAATGGTCCATTGGCCGGAGGCGGCATTGTGGACGGCGTTCTGAAAGCGCAGCGGCTGGATCATCATCTCGTCCGAGCACAGCGCCTCGAGGATGGTGTTCAGCGTCTCCCCCTCCCCCACGGAGGACGCGAAGACCCAAGCCGCACCGTCGCCCAGGGCGGGCCCGATATCCTCCGCCGCCATCACCGCGAGGCGGATCTGCGGGCTAAGCCGTCGTGCCTGCCGCGGCGCGAGGCATTTTGGCGCCGCCTGCCAGTCGCTGTCGAGCGTGGCGTCGCCCTTGGCAATGCGCGCCGCAAGCGCGTCCCAGCTTTCGACCCCGGCACCTGAGAAGGAGATGGCGTTCAAGAAGACCGTCTTCCCCATCAACAGCTCAGGATCAGGGCGCAGTTGTTGCCGCCAAAGCCGAACGCATTGGTCATAGCGTAGGTGATCGGGGCGGTTTCGGTTGCGGTCTGCAAGCGGCAGCGGATCGCCGGGTCTTGCGCCAGAACACCTGTGTTTCCGGGCAGGAGCCCCTCCTCCACCGCGATTAGGGACAGTATCGCCTCGACCGCGCCGGCGGCGCCAAGGGTGTGGCCGATGGCGCCCTTGAGCGAGGATACCGGGACGGCGGACCCGAAGACTGCCTCGACGCCCCGACATTCGGCGACGTCATTGGCGGGGGTCGCGGTGCCGTGGAGATTGACATAGCCGACCTCGCCCGCGGTCAGCCCGGCGCGGAAAAGGGCGGCGCGCATAGCCGCCGCGGCGCCGGCGCCATCCTCCGGCGGGGTCGACATGTTCTGTCCATCCGAGGTCTCGCCGAAACCGCAGAGGCGGCCGCCAGCCTCGGCTTCTCGCTCAATGATCATCAGGCCCGCGCCCTCGCCGATCGAGAGACCATCACGGTCCGCATCGCAGGGCCGACACGGGCTGCGGGAAACCAGTTCGAGGGACTCGAAACCCATTAGGGAGGTGAGGCAGAGGCTGTCGACGCCACCGGCGAGGATCGCGTCGCAGATCCCGGCCTCGATCAGTTGCACTGCATCGATCACCGCTTTGGCCGAGGACGAACACGCAGTCGAGATCGTGTAGCCCGGCCCCGCCAGACCCAGATGCGCCTGGAGGAACGCGGTCACTGCCTGGTGGTCGTTGTGGTGGCGCAGCGAATACCCCTCCGGCAGGCGCAGGCCATCGCCACGGCCGCGATAGGCCCGCTCCAACGTTTCGACACCGGAGGTAGAGGTGCCGAGCACCACACCGCATCGTGCCGGACCCCAGCGATCCCGCATTGCCGCCACAGCCCCGGCCAGCCCGTCGCTCTGCAGCGCCAGAAGCGCGAGCCGCGTCGCGCGATTGTCGAAGTCTGCGACCGCCTGCGGAAAGGCCAGCGCTTCGACCTCCGCCACCCGGCCGATATGGCAGCGGATCGGCACGGCGGGGAAGTCGCAGGGCGTAAGGCCCGACCGCCCCTCGCGCAACGCATCCAGATGGACCGCACGGCCGAGCCCAAGGCAGGTCGCCAGGCTGTAGGCGGTAATCCGGATCCGCGCGGGGTCGGGGCGGTCAGTGGTCGTCATGGCGTCTGGGCATCCTGTGCGGCCAAGTGCAGGCCTAACATGGCGCAAACGCCGAGCGATACCGTCAACCCGATCTCGTGCAGCGGGCTGATCGGGGCAAAGGCCATGACAACGAAAGCGATCAGCGTGCTCGTCGCGCAAAGGCCTACTGAGGAGACGGCCGCCGCCCGATCCGCGCTGAGCCGCAGGAACAGGCCGTAATCGATGCCGATCCCGACAACCAAGGTCAGCGCCAAGATCTGGAAGATGCCCAGCGGTATGCCGAGCGCGAGCAGCGCCATTGCGGTAACAGCGAGCGCGGCGGCCGTGCTGCGGGCAATGGCGAGCGCGCGGCGCCAATCCCCGGCCAGTAGCAACAGCACGACAAATGCGCCCGCCCCACCGATGCCAAGCCAGGTGATCGCCGTTTCGCGCAGCGCGGCCAGGCGGGCATTGACCGAGGCGGAAAGATCGACCAGCACAGCGCCCGGTATCTGGGCATCGCGGATCGCTCGGCTGAGGGCGTCGGGCCCTGTCAGGCCAAGAAGCGGGATCACGCTTTGCCAGCCCCCGCCGGTCTCCTCCAACGAGGCGGCGAGGTCGGAGAGCCCGTCCCAAGCGGCGAAATCCGCCGGGACCACGGGTGGCGCCGCCAACGCCTCGCGGTAAGCGGCGACCAGCGCGTCCTGGAACTCAGTCGCGAGGCCCGCTGCCGCCAGCGCCTCCGCAGCGTTGCGTCCATAAGCCGCCGCTGAAGGGAGCGCCGCGCGCCGGGCCTCCTGTTCTGCGACATCGGGAAGGATCGCGCCGAGATGCCGCGCCGAGACCAACCGCCCCGCCCGGATTTGCGCGTCGATTATGGGCAGGAGCGCGCGCTCGGTGCGGAGTACGACCTCGGCATCGGATCCCGTGACGACCACGTGAAACCGGCCGGAGGGCAGATCGACGAGCTCTCTTATCTCGGCGAGATCCGCTTCGGTCTGGGCAGGTAGAGTGTAAAGCCGCTCGGCGCTCGGTGCAGCCGAGGACATTAAGGCGACGACCCCTAGGGCGATCAGGCCACCCTCCCACCATGGCTGTCGCGGCAGGGTCAAGCGGTGCGGGAACGGCAGCCGGCGCAGCGTGCCCTCTGACCCGGCCAGAAGCGAGCGCGCCGCCAGCCCCGCCGCCAGCAGCCCGGTGGCGACGAAAACCCCGGTTTGCGCCAAAGCATCGAGACTGGAGCCGGAAAGCGCCAGGAACGCGATCGCCGTTGTTGCGGCCCCGATTAGGATCAGGCGCCGGGCGCGGGCCTGGCCGGCGCCCCGATGGGTCATCAAATGCAGCGGATAGTCGAGCGCGAGACCGGTTAACGCCCCGCCGAACCCCAGGGCGATCACATGGACCGAGCCGAACAATCCCTGCACCGCCAGCGTTGCCGCCCCGATGCCGATGGCGAGCGGCAGGAGGATACGCGTCAAGCCCGCGAGCGACCCGGTCGCCCAGCCGAGCCAGGCGAGCAGCAGCGCCGTCGCCACCCCGCCGACCATGGCCGACATCGTCTCGGCCCGGTGGGAGACCGCGGCCGACACCACCTGTGGACCGAGGATGATGGCGCGTGCCCCAGCATCCGCCGCAGCGCTCCGCAGCCGGTCGGTCAGGGCACGGATGGCGGCCAGATCCTGCGTACCGGGGGCAAGCACCCCGCGGATCAGGGCTGCCGGACCGCCAGGTGTGTGCCATAGCCCCTCCTCGACCGGCAGATCCGGCTGTGCCGACTCCAGGCGCTGCAAGAGCCGCGAGAAACTGCCGGTCGGATCGCGCAGCATTGCATCGCCCACTGCCATCCCCGCCATTGTGGTCAGGCGTGCCCGCGCTTCGGTCAACCGTGCCGCCAAGGCGCCCGGCGTGACATCGGATGGGGCGGGCGGCGCCAGCCGGAACCGATGACGCCAAAGCCAGTCCCGGAGCGCGCGATCCGGCGGGGCCGGACCGGTCGAAAGCTCGTGGAGCAGTGGATCGGCGCGCATCGCATCAGCGACCGCGCGGGCAGCGGCATGGCGGGCGGCTGGCTCGTCGGAACGGACCGCGACCAGAATCTCACGCGCCCTCGGGGCCGTGACCGCGGCCGCGTCCTCGCCGAACACCGCTGCCATGTCAGAGCGGATCTCGACCAGAAGTCCCGCGGCCAGCGCGAGAGCGGTCAAAATCAGGGCTGCAACAGGCGTCCGCGTCATTCGCGACCGCGGAATGTGATCCGCCGGAGGACGCCCCCGGGCTCGGCTATCTCGAGGCCCTGCAGCACCGCGCCGCAACCGCGCAGGACCATCCCACCGGTCTCGGGCCCGGCATCGATGCGCCAGCCGCCCGGGTCGGGCGAGAGCGACAGCCCTGCACCATCCACGGAACCCACCGATAGAATGCGCCGCAAAAGCGCGAAGATCGGCGCGATATCGGCAGGGATCGGGACCAGGGTCGCGATCTCGTCCGGGTCGCGGCGGAGAGCGATAAAAGCCTCGCCGATCTCCGCGATCTCCTCGACCGGCTCGCGCTGATGGCGGATCAGGGTGCCGTTGCCTCGGCGGCGGAATGTGCCCGATGCCTCCGCCGGCGCTTTGAGAGCGGGATGGAAGACCTCCTCTCGATAGGCGACGCTGCCCTCGCGGATCGCCGCCGCGCTCAATGCCGCGGCCGCATCGGTGGGTATCGCCGCGGCACAGGCGGCCTCAGACGCGCCAGATATCGAAGAAATTGAACCAATTGTAAGGATCGCGGCGGCAACGCTCCGAAAGCAGATCCGCATAGGCCTGGGCCAGCCGCCCGACGGTCTCGCCCCGCTCCTCCCGCGGGACCGGCTCGCCCCCATGCAAGACCGCGAACTCAAGCGCATAACGCCGTGGCCCGGTGCGCGGCGCCGTGCAGAAGATGAGCGGTACGCCAGCGGCCATGGCGGCCAGATAGGGGGATGTCGGAACCTGGATATCGCCGCCGAGGAAATCGACCGCGACCTGGCCGCGGGCCGCACGGTCGGGCACCCGGTCGCCCAGAAAGGCAACGAATTCGCCCCGTTCCAGCGCCTCGTAGACGTCCAGCATTCCCTGCGGTCCATCGGCGACCGAGATCACGCGCGCTGTCACAGCCGGATTGAGCGCCCCCAAAAGGGCGGTGGATTTCGCCGCATGCTCGGCCGACATGACATAGCGAACCACCATATCGGGCATGGTGCGGTCGAAGGCCCGAAGCGCCTCGAAGCTGCCATAGTGGCTGCCCAGCAGGACGGCGCCCTGCTTCGCCGCATAGAGCTTCTCGACAGGCGCGTTGCCCGAGGCCGCGATCTTGAAGTCCGCGGTTCCCCGCGCCAAGAGGCGCACCCGGTCTAGCATCGCATGGGCAAAAACCCGGGCGTGGCGGTGGCGTTCGGAGAGCCGCGCCGGACGACCGAACAGGCGTTGGAGATAGCGGCCCGAGGCGCGGGTCGCGGGCCGGGCCCTGTTGGCCGCGAAGACGAGCGCAATCGCCCAGATCAGCGGATCGAGCGCCCAGGGCGGCAGCGTCAGCGCCAGGCCCCGCATCATCCGAAGCTGCCATTGCCTGCCCGATTCCGGCTGCTTCACCCATTCCGCGCTGGTCTCAGCCATCGCCGTGGCGGAGCGACACCTGCGCCTCGGCCAGAACCGCCTCGCCCTCGGTCCAGCGGAGCACCGCATCGGCCCCCTTCGGCGCGACGGCCAGCGCGAAGTCTCGTTCCGGCAGCAAGGGTGCGCGGAACTTCATCCGCCTGACGGCGGCGATGGTCATCCCACGCTGCGCCAGCGCGTCGGCGGCATGGGCCAGGAGGATGGCGCCGGGCACGATGGGTCGGCCCGGGAAATGGCCGTCGAGACAGGGCGCATCCGCGGCGATCCCGGCGCGCCTCACCTCGAATGCCTCCCACCCTGCGGCGGATCCCACGGCTCAGCTCGCTTTCGCTGCCTGGACCGCAAGCTTGATGTCGTTGTCCAGCAATCCCACCCACGAATTGTAGTTAGGGTGAATCACATTCTCCGCCGCGTCGTAGTTGAGGTTCTGCGAGTCCTTATAGAGGATCGAGTAGACCTCCCGGTCGAACAACACGTCGATCACCGCGGTGTGCTTGCCGCGGACATTCACGGTGCCTTCGAGATGGCCTGTGCCAAGTTTGGTGAAGATCCAGCCACGGTCCGATCCAACCTTGACGATGATCGCCTCGGTCTGATCGACCGACAGGCTTCGTGATCCACTCACGCCCACGGGAAACGGAGCGTCGACGACGTTGTTCACGGCCGCCGAGCGGCAACCCGCCAGAGCCAAGGTTGCGATCAAAACTGCTGCGAGTATCGGTCTCTTGGCCATCATCGCCTCCCCCCAGATGATCAAATGCATTTCACGGGCCCGATTTGCGTAATCCGAGCACCGTCAAAAGTCCACCGACACGGAAGCCACGGCTGACCAAGAACTGTGTCACGGCCCAGGCGATCAGGAGAAAATCGGCGACTGGACGGAAATGGCTGGGCCGTTTCTGAAAACCCGCATAGCGCGCTGGGATCGGCACCGTGGCGAAGGCGGCGCCGGCCTCGGCCGCGTAGAGTAGGACGGCGGTTTCGTAGACAAAACCGCGGATATGGCGCCGCGGAACGGATAGGGTTTGCCAGACCTGGCGCGGGTACAGGCGCATGCCGCACTGCGCATCTGCGATTGGGCGCCCACAGGCCCAACCGATGAAGAGATTACCGAACCGGATGCTGCGCGCCCGGCCCTGAGGCATCGTCGCCATGGCCGCCGACCGGTCGCCGAGGATCAACGCGCCAGGATTGCCCCGCGCTGCGGCACGGAAAGCCGGGATGTCGCCGGGGTCGTGCTGTCCATCGCCATCGAGGGTCACGACCTGCGCCGCGCCCGCCGCGAAGGCCGCGGCCAGCCCCTCTGCCAGACGAGGACCCTTGCCGGCGTTCTGGCTGTGGCGGATCAGTCTGATCGGCAGCCCGGCCAATGCCTCCGATGTCCCATCGGTCGAGCCGTCATCGATGACGATCATCCCGTCGACATGCGGGCGGGCGGCCTCGGCGATTGCGCGTATCGTCTGCGCTTCGTTGTGGGCCGGGATCAGCGCGACCGTGTCCGCTGTCTCGGCGTATACCTCACCGTTCGGCACGATACTCCGAGAAGCAGCCGAGCAGCACCTTATGTTCCGCCACCCGGAAACCTGCCTCCCGAAGAATTTCGACAACTTCCTCCCGCGGGGTCATCTGCTCCATCGTCTCCCAATAATAGCGCATGAGGCGATAGGCCTGACGGTTGAAGCTGAAAACCAGCGTCAGGGCCGGAAGGATATGCTTGAAATAGGCCTTGAACAGCATCCGGCCGAAACCATTATCGGGGATCGTGACATCCATGATGAAGACGGTGCCGCCCGATTTGACCACACGCCGGAATTCACGAAACGTCTCATCCAGATCGTCCACATGGCGCAGTGCAAAGCCCATGGTCAGGAAGTCGAAACTTTCGTTCGGCACAGGCAGCCGTTCCGCCGTCGACTGGTGATGCACCGCCGGGACGGTCTTTTTTGACTCGGCGATCATGCCGGCCGAAGGTTCGACACAGACGATCTGATCTGGGCTATCGAGGATCGTCATCAGCGCCCGCGCAACCGGCCCGGTACCTGACGCGACATCGATAACCCGCATCGTCGGCTTTACCCCCGCGCGGCGCAGCGCCCATTTGCGATAGGCGCCACCGCTGCCGAACCACCCCCAACGGGCGATCCCCTCATAGTAGGGCGCGGTTCGGTCGAAAATTTCTCGCAGAAACTGCTGTTTCTCGGCGGGGCTGGAATAATAGTCACCAACCACAAAGGGCCTGCGGCTATCCGTCATTGCGCTGTCCTTATCCGTTCGGCGCCTCTCCGCGCGGGGCCAAGCAAATGGCCTCTGCAGGCCGAGGTCAAGAGCCGGCTGCCGCTCGCATCCTGGATCCGGACTTGCACGGGACCCCAAAAAAACCGAGACAGATCCTGACATTTCGATTGGCAGTGCGGGCATGACCAGACCGGCGGAGACCGAAAAGCGCATCCAAGGCGCGACGGCCAGCGCCCGGTGGGCCGGTGGCAATTCCGCCGCCCGGCGTTCGGTCCCGCGCAATGGCGTTGCCTGGTTCACCGCTTTCCTGCGGACACGGGCCTTCGAGGTCTATGTAGTCGTCATGAGCCTGGTGATTGGGTTGGGGATACTGACCTATTACCAGCTTAGCCGCGGCCCGAGGAGAGCGCGCATCCTCCTCCGCACCTGGTCGTCGCTTTTCATCGAGGGTGCGCGGATCCTTCTCGGCACGCGGTATCGGGTCGATGGCCTGAAAGATATGCCGCCAGGGCCGCTGCTCTTCATCGGCAATCATCAATCTTATTGGGAATCCATCGCCCTGACCGCCGTGATCCCGGACATCAACGTGATCTCGAAAAGCAGTGCGATGAAGATCCCGATCTTCGGATGGGGCCTGCGCTACGCGCCGATGATCCGGGTCGAGCGCTCACAACCCGGCCAAAATCTACGCCGGATCATTCGGGAGGCAAAGGCCTCGATCGCCGATGGGCGCAGCGTGCTGATCTTTCCGGAAGCGACCCGCGTCGACCCGGGAAAGCGCCGGGCCTTCGCCCGAGGGTTCGAGTTGCTTTACCGGCACTGCGCAGTGCCGGCGGTGCCCGTGATCACCAATGCCGGGCTGCATTGGACGACCGGCTTTGCGACGAAGTTTCCGGGCGAGATCACGCTGCGGTTTCTACCGGCGACGCCGCCGGGCCAAGAGATGGCAGCCTTCGCCACCGAGATCGAGCGACAGATCAACCGGGAGAAGGACCGCTTGCTGCCGCAACGGCACTGCTGAGCAGATCAGCAGGGCGTTTCAACTGTTCAGACGATCGCCCTTACGCGCCCCGGTTAAGATCGGCAATCAACGCCTCTACGTCGCCGCCCTTCGCTTCGAGCATCGCGCCCACCACTTCGCGCTGGGTGATCGCAAGCGACACGCCCTCGATCAGGATGTCGACGACAGCGATCTTCCCAGGACGGTCCGAGACCAGGAAGTTCATGCTGATCGGCGGCACCTGGGGCGGGCGGATCAGCGTTTGAACCAGCACGCCCTTTTTGCCCGCATCGACCGCGTCGCCGAGTTCGATGGCGCTCGCCACCTCCTCTTGCGTCGCCTCGACGGTTCGGAACTGCCGAGCATAACTGCGTGCGACAAAGCCGATCAGCGCGTCGGCGAAACGGGTCTGCTGATCCTCCGTCATACCGCGCCACGCCCGCCCGGCCGCGAAGCGCGCGATGGCCAAGGGCGCGCCACGCCGTTCGATCACAGAGATCAACCCGGCGGCGTTTTCTGCCGGCGTGCGCTCCACGGTGATCAACTCCACGATGTCGGCAATCGTCGCTTGCACATGCGCGCGGGCGGCGGACTGGTCGAGGGCACGGGCCACCACCGGCGGCAAGACGAACAGGCAAGTAAGAAAGCCAAGCACCAGCAGGCGGCGGGCCACAAAAACGCTCATGAGGTCAGCTCCGATAAGCATCGTACTATGCGGTGATAGGGCCCAGGTCGCCGCCGGTCCACGGCGCCCGGAGCGCAGTGACGCATTTGCCCGCGTGATGTGACCTATCAGCGGAGGATAGCCGCGGGCCGGCCTCTCTATCTTTCGGCAGCATTGCCCTGGTTGTTGCAACATGGTCACGTCTCACCGATACTCCGACTATTGGGGCGAGTCCGGTTGGGGGACGATCGGTTGAGAGACGGTGCGTAATTTCGAAGATCTGCTGAATGTGTATGGCGTCGGCGCTTATGCCACGCTGCTCCGGGAAAACCGGATCGACCTCGATATCTTCCACCAAATCACCGATGACGATCTTCGCGAGTTGGCAATCCCAGTCGGCGACCGCAAGCGGATCCTGGCCGCCGCGCGGAGCATCGCGGCTGCTCCATCGCTGCTCCCGCTCGAAGCCAGAGACGGCTCAAACCCAGCTGGCAAATCGGACATCCGCTCTGAGATTCGCCAAGTCTCGGCGCTGTTCGCCGATCTGGTTGGCTCCACGACGCTATCCGAAGAATTGGATATCGAAGACTATCACCGCACCCTGGCCAGGTTTCACGCCTGCTGCGCCGGAATCGTGCGCGAGAATGGCGGCGTCCCGGCGCGCTATATCGGCGACGCGCAGCTCGGCTGCTTTGGCTACCCTACGGCGGCCGAGGATGATGCCAGCCGCGCTGCCACCGCTGCGACGCAGATTGTCGAGGCGGTTCCAATGCTCGATACGCCTGCAGGCAAACCGATCCACGCCCGCGTCGGTTTGGTCACGGGCTTGGCAATCACCGGCGACTTGATCGAGGATGGCATGGCGTCCTTCGGCCCTGCGAGCGGCGCGATCCTGCATCTCGCAGCCCGTCTGCAGGACTTCGCGGCACCGGGATCGGTGGTCTCCGATGACCGGACGCAAAAGCTGCTTTCCGCGCCGTTCCGCACGACCCATCTCGGCGAACGGCCCGTGCGCGGGTTCGCCGAGACGCAAACCCTCTGGCTGGTCGATACCCGCATCCCGGGTGCCGAAAAGGAGGTGCCGCCCGAACCACGGCCGAGCCGACTGATCGGGCGAGAGGAGGAACTCGGCCTCCTCGGCGTTCGCTGGTCCGCGGCGGATCGCCGTGGCTCGATGGTCCTAATCACGGGCGAAGCTGGGATCGGCAAGTCGCGACTGATCGGAGATTTCATCGACGAGGCGCGCATCGAGACCGATCAGGTTGTGCGCATGGCATGCTCGCCTTCCGAGACGCTGCGCCCGCTCTATCCATTTGTGCGCGCAATCGAGCGGCTCTCAGGCGCGGCCTCCGCGGTCGATGCGGCGGAGCGCCGGGCGCGTCTTGAAAGTTGGCTGGACCGCGATCTCAAGATGTCGCCGCATACCGCCGCCGTGCTGTCGCGGCTGATGTCTGGCATCGATGCCGGCGGCCCGGCGGGGGGGCGGCCGGCACCGGAGCGCAAAGAGACGCTGTTCTCGACATTGGTTCAAGTGATCGAGCGGATCAGCCTCGACACGCAGCGCCTCTTCGTGCTTGAGGACATGCATTGGATCGATCCAACTACGCAGGAATTCCTAGATCATCTCGTCCAGCGCATTGCCCCCCTCCGCTCGATGCTGGTCTGTACATACCGACCTGAGCATCGGCCGAGTTTCATCGGCGAACCGAGGGTCTCTTTAATCACCCTGCCGCGGCTCGATACGGACCAGGCCGGCCAGATCATGGTCGATGTGATGGGCAACGCCAGCTTGCCGCCCAATCTGGCCGAGGAAATCCTCTCGCGCGCCGATGGCGTACCGCTGTTTATCGAGGAGCTTACGAAATCCGCCCTGGAGGCAGAGACCGCCCCTGAGCGATCCCAGCATTTGGTGCGCAGCATGCTGAGCCTGCCGACAACGCTGCACGGCTCGCTGCTCGCCCGCATCGACCGGGTTCGCAACGCCCACAAGATCGCGCCGATCGGGGCCGCCATCGGCCGAACCTTTTCGCAAGACTTGCTGCAGGAAGTCGCTGATCTGCCAAACGCAACGGTCGATGCAATCCTGGAGGATCTGGAGGCTGCCGGACTGTTGCTGCGTCATCGCGAGGGTGGTGGGCATCGGCTGCGCTTCAAGCACGCGCTGATCCAAGATGCAGCCTACGAGACCATGCCGCGCAGCCGGCGGAGGGAAGTCCACCGCTTGATCGGCGAGGCGCTGGAGAAGCGCAGCGCAACCGGTCGTCCCGCTCGACCAGAAATCCTCGCCCAGCATTTTTCGGCGGCTGAGTTGGCGGAAAAGGCCTGCACCTATTGGCAATCCGCCGCCCGCCAGGCCGAAGCGGCCTCGGCCAACAAGGAGGTCGTCGCCTACATCGAGCTCGCATTGCAAGAGAACCGACGCATGGGCACACCGGCGCAACGGGGCGACCGAGAGATCGAGATGCGCGAATGGCTACGGATCCCGCTGTCCCGCGCGAGAATGGGCTCGCCCGAGACGATGACCAACTTGACGCGGCTGAGGGAGCTGCGGGAAGCGCGCGACAAGGATGATGATCTATTCAGCGTGGTGCACCATCTCGCTGGTTGCCATCTGATCAACGGGCGTGTTTCGGATGCGCGCCGGATCGCCGATGAGTTTTTGGAGACTTATGCGGCGGACGGTTTGATCACACGGGTGCTGGGTCTGCGGATCAGAGGGTTCTGCCGGTTTCTTGCTGGCGAGTCGGAGGCCGCGGCGGCAGATTTCGCCGATCTCGACACGCTTTGCGAGGGCCTGGCACCCGGCGATTTAGCCAAGTTCTATCATGCCGATCTGCGTCCCATCGCAGCCTGCATGGAGGCCTGGTCACTCGGCGTGGCCGACCGCGCGGTGGAGGCGGAAGGCAAGATCGCAGAAGCGTTGCGCCGTGCGGAGGGTCTCGACCCGTGGAGCCGCACCTATGCGCTATGCTTGCTGGCGGCCGCCTATCAGACCACGGGCAATGTCGAAGGGTGCTTGGCAGTTTCACACCAGGCGGCGCAAACTGCCGAAGAACGCGGCTATGACTACTGGAGCGCCTGGAGCGCCTGGAGCGCCATTCTGCACGGTTGGGCGGCGACCAAGGCCGGTCGACCCAGTGATGGCTGGATGGAGGTGGAGGAGGGTATCGCGCGATACCGCGCCACGGGGGCGTTGCAAATGCTGCCCTATGCCAACCTGCTGCTCGCGGAGAGCTTGATGGAGGCGAACCGGTTCAACGAGGCGCGACAGATCCTCAAAGCCCTCGACGATAACCGAGAGCCACCAGAGATCCAGTATGTCGACCGGCTCGCCCCGCGAGTGAAGCGTCTCTGCGCCTAAGGCGACGCGCCCCCATCGCGCATCGCCGCTTAGTTTTAGTTGTTCGTCGCTGCGATTAAGTAACCACTGCAGGAGCCGACGCAAAAGTTTGTGTCGCCTGGCGAAACCTTCGTATTTTCAACAAGATCCACCTTGCTGTCGATATCTAGGCAATCATTCGCCAAGGGCGTCAGTCCACGGGCCAATGGGTCCAATTCGCCAGTATCTTTGTCAAAGTAAAAGATCTCACGATGATTAACCTTGAAACTCACGACTTCTAAGTCAAAGCCACGACAGTGATATTTATGATTGAACCCCTTCCGAGCAGGATTTGGAATGTATGAATACATCAGACCCCTCTCCCGGCAGTCGACGATCCAATGAAAGCGAACGACCGAGCCGTCCTTCTGCCAACACTTCTCAGCAATGATTTCGAAGCGAGCACTTCCGCGCTGGAGATTGATATCGGCGCTGATCGCGTTCCATTTCAATACTAGTTGCGGATCATCCGGTGATGGTAACTCGTTACCGTCCCCCCGGTGAAAAATAGGGCACAAGACGCTACACGAAAGACCGCCGCCTATGATTTGATCTCGCAGAATGTCGCAGGCGCGATGCTCTGCATTCAAAAGCATATCTTTACTATGCTGAAAACCACGGCGATTGTAATAGCGCTCGTTATTTTCATCTGGCGCAACAGGCGTGAACCATTTCACATTATCGTAGCCCTTTTTTACGTTGGAGAAATCCCAATCGACTTGAAAGCTTGTTTGAGTACTCACTCCGTCCATAACTGTGCTCCCCTGTTTTGCACATCGAATTCCTGTCACTCACAATCGCGCCGGAGGGCCGTGGCCAAAACAGAGGGATAGATGCCGGTCGGGACAATCCGCCGGTCGATCAAATCCCTAGCCATCTGGGCGTTCATGCCGACATCTCGCGGCAGCGCGCCGTTGATCACGATCTGGATCAATCTGGCTTCAGCGCTGCCGGTCTCAGGTACTTCGATCCGCATCAAATACGCAGCGACGCCGCGGATCGGTTTGTAATCATCAGGCGGATGCCAGTCCAATAGCCGCCGTCCTCCTGTACCACACGGGTCTTCCGCAGGGATGTATGTCACCTATGACCCTTCCGATCCTGGTGTTTGGGCTACGCCCGCCACCGCGGCGGGGGCGCCCTCTGGCTGTGTGTCGCTGCCATGCATCGTCGCGGGAATTGCCCTTAAGGCGCTCCCTCCCAATGCGCAGCTTTCAGGCATGTGCGGCTTCCCAGCCCTATCGAAGTCTGTCCGCACACTCTCAGGATGTGGCCTTCCCCACAGAAGCTGCCGAGGTGCCTGGATTCTGGCGCGACGAAGATCAGCGCAGCGCTCACTGGACATTTCCGGAGTGTGGTTGGCCGGTCGAGCCGCCTCGAGACCTTGGCCTTCCGCTAAATCATGCTACGGCTTTGACGTGCACGACTTTGATTTCATGGTGGCCGTATGTCTGACTTACCATTTCTTCATCGATTGCCGGAGCCCGACAGGGCCAATGTCATCGCGCAGATGGCCGTTCAGCGCTTTGGGCCCCATGAGATCGTCATTGCCCAAAATGACGATAGCAACGATGTGTTCTTTGTCATCGAGGGCATGGCCCGCGTGACCATCTTTTCCGTCGACGGAAAGATTGTAGCGTTCCGCGACATCACGGCCGGAGATATCTTCGGAGAGCTCGCCGCGATCGACCACGCGCCCCGCGCCGCCAGTGTCGTCGCGGTCGGGACATTGCGGGTCGGGCGGTTGGCGCGCAGCCGATTTTGCAGCCTGATCCATGGCAATGCCGCCTTTCGAGTCACGCTGCTGCAGCATCTCACGACCCAGGTCCGCGGCATGACCGAGCGGATCTTCGAATACAGCACGATGATGGTGCGAGAGCGTTTGGTGGAGGAGCTGCTGCGCCTCGCCGAGGCCGCCGGCGCTAACCAGGGGGAGGCGGCCCTGCACCCGGCGCCGACCCATTTCGATCTCGCGACGCGCATCAGCACCCATCGCGAGGCTGTATCGCGCGAGATGAGCCGGCTTGCAAAGCTGAAGCTGCTGACCAAGAAGACCGGCAATCTGCTGCAGCTCGATCTCGACGGGTTGCGCGCCCTGCGCAGCGTCGAAGACAGCGGCGCGGACTGGCCCGGCTGACAATCTGGACAGGCGGGCCGCGTCAAGCTTCGGCGCGATAGGCTATCCTGCCGGCCGACATCGTCATTTTCACGGCTGGAAAGGCGCCCTCGGGCCAATCGATCAGGACCAAGTCAGCACGCTTGCCGACGGCAATTTCGCCCCGGTCGGTCAAGCCGAGCGCAAAAGCCGGACCGGTTGAGACCAACGACCACGCCCGGGAAACGGTCGCGCGGCGTTCTTCGACAAGTTTTGCGACCGCAGCCAGCATCGACGGATAGAAGTAATCTGACGCGAGGATATCGCAGAGCCCGGCCTCGACCATATCAGCCGCGCCGGGCGAGCCGATATGGCTGCCGCCCCGCATCACGTTTGGCGCGCCGAAGACGATGGCGTCCCCCGCGGCGCGGGCCGATTGGGCGACCGCGACGCGCATGGGAAACTCAGCAATGGTCACGCCCAGGTCGCGGTAGAACTTACGGGTCTCGTCCTGCGTATCGTCATGCGAGAGCATCGGCGCCCCCTGTGCTCGACCTAGCGCCGCGACATCGGCGATGCGGCGCGGCACCTCTGGACGGCGCGCCCAGACATCGCGCAACAAGTCGGCATACGCCTCCAGGCTCAGCCCGGCACGAATGGCATATTTTCCTTGATCCGCAGCGAAATCAGGGGCTGAGACGTCGACCGTCACAAAGTCGGGATTATGCTCGAAGAGCCGGTCCTGCACCGAGATGCGTTTGTCCCGCATCGACATCGACGTGTGGTCGTTGAACGCGATCGACGGTGTGGCAGGCGCTTCCAGGGCCCGTTCGATAAGGTCAAGCGCTTCGAAGGCGAAGGTCTCCCACCGAAGCTGGACCCGGTTCTCCACGGTCAGCCGCGGCCCGAGCGTCGCGAGCGCATCCACAAAGGCGCTGCCGCGCTCGATAGAGCGCAGGCCGGGTTCCCAACCGAGCGTCAGGGCATGATAGGCGGTCGCGATCCCATTGGCGGCAAGCTGCCGGTCGGTTTCCAGGACAGCAGCCTCGACCGGGAAATAGACACCCGGCCGCGGCATGACTTGCCGCTCGAACGCGTCGCCATGGATGTCGATCATTGCCGGCGCCAAGAGCTTTCCGCGGCCGTCGACGACAGTGTCGGCCGGGCCTGTGTCGCCGATCTCGGCGATCAGATCGCCCTCGACCAGGACATCGGTGTGTTCGACCCAATCCCCTGTCACGACCCGTGCGCCTTCGATCTTGGTTGCCATTGCCTCCCCTTCCGCCACCTGCTGACCGTGACGCATTCTCATAGCGGCGGCTTGTGACATGTCCGTGCTGGGCCCGCTAGAGGGAAGGCCGTGCCCGAGGGCGCATCGCAGTGATGGTATTTTCAGGCCCCACAACCCTGGCAATTCTGGCTGAGCGGCGCCATCGTGAAACAGCGTCGTATGCAAGTTGATACAGCTTTTGCCCGTGCAGCATGCGACGCGTGCAGCGTAGCTTTACGAGGAGAGGGGGCACTATGGCGACTTTGGCACCGGCAAAGGCCGAGAAGCTCCAGGAGATGCTGAACAACGTCGTTAGCCCAAAACCGCCGCTCAAGATCGACGGCATTGTCGGCAAGAACACCAAAGCAGCAATCAAGATGCTGCAGGCCAAGGCCGGACTGAAACAGTCGGGCGAAATCGACAGCGAAACCGCCGCCGTTATCGCGCGGGTGATAAAGACCGGAAAGATCGAAAAGGAGCAGCCGCAATACTTCTTCAAGGTCAACGGCAAGCTCGTCGGAATGAGCAAAAAGCAGTACGACACGGCCATCAAGCAGGCGGTAAAAGAACTGAGGCGCGGTCCGCTCTTTCAGATGAAGCAGGCGATTGAGATTGCCGAAATGGAATGGAGCCACTTCGATAAGATCAACAAAGACCAATGGTTTGTCAGTTTCTGTATCGAGACCACGCGCGGCACGTCTCTGCCGAAGCGGACGGGCATCAGCAATGCGTGGAAAGCCTATTCTCAATGCGAGTCCGTCGCAGGATCGGGCGATCTCGCGAAGTTCTACGCGATCTATCCGAAGGCGGAGAAGATCGTAAACGCGGCCGTCACAGAGATGCGCGCCTATCGCGAAACCATGATCGAGGGTGGCAGCAATTGGGTTACGGGCCTCACCTTCACCAAGACCGCTGCCTTCACCTTCGTGGGCGTCGTCGCAGCCCCGGCGACCGGAGCCGCCCTGGGCACCAGCGCCGTGGCCTCGGCAATGATCGGCGGGGCTGCAGTATCGGCGACCCAGACGGCAGCGGGCGAGATCGGCAACGCGGTTGCCGGGAAAGCGAATTGGACACCCGGCGGGGCGATTAAAACGACCATCATCGATGCGGGCGTCGGTGCCGTAACCGGGTTCCTGAGCAAGGCCGGATCTGGCGGCAAACACATCCTAGAGGCCGCTGTTGCCAAGCTCGCACCGAAACTGGCAAAGGAGGCTGGCTTTAAGCTCCTCTCCTCTATCGCGGTGAAAAAGGCGGCCTTGTTCCTTCTGACCGAGGGAGCCAAGAAGACGCTGGAAGGCGCTCTCGCCGATCTCGCCAAGGCCGCGAAGGGCAAAAAGTCGATCACCATCGACCAGTTCCTGGACAATCTGGTGGTCAATTTCCTGAAAGGCCTCGGCATGGGGCCGGTCGGCAAGGTGATCGAGAAGTTTGCTAAGGATGCGGCAAAGCATCTGAGCGCGAAAGACAAGCAAAAGATCTGGGATGTTGTCCTCGGCGAGTTGTCCAAACAGGCAAAGGACAAAACCATCCATATCAGCGACATCGACACCCGCGCCAGAGCGCTGGTGGACAAGATCATTTCGGATCAGATCGCAAAGCAGCTCGATAACGTGATCGCGGTCATCTACGACAGCTGGAAAGGGCCGATGTCGGCTGCTGCGCTGGAAAAACGGCTGCGGGAGGAGTTGCTGGCGCCCTCGCAGATCAAAGCGATCATTCCCGCGGCGAAGAAGGAGGTCGCCAAGTCGCTGGGCAAGAAAAAGTGAGCCTTGCCGCGCCGCTCAGCGTCCGGACCGGTCGCGGGTATCGACGCGGATCGTGAATTCGACCCGCCGGTTCACGCGCAGATGTTCCGGCCCGTCGCCCGGGCTGCGGGGTATCCGATCGCCGAAGGCGAGTGATCGAAAGCGTCTCCGGTCCAACCCCGCCTCCTGCAACGCTTCGGCAACCGACTCCGCCCGCTCACGGCTCAATTGTAGCATGTGGTCTGTATCGCCCTCCTCCGCAGCATGACCGCGAATGTCGACCATGGCTGGCTCGCAAGCTTGGGCTCGTCCAACGAGGGCACGAATTGTGTCGCCATGGTCGGGATGCACTTCGGCGTCGTCTGCCGGGAAAAGCAGGGCGATGGGCGCGAGATCGTCCCGCAACCGCGACACGCAGTCGTCGACCACGGGACCGGTTGCAGCCTGGGCCGCCGCGACCCGCGCCGTCTGTTCGGCGCGCGGCTGACTGCTGGCGGTGGCTGGCGCCGGATCAGCGGTGGCGGGCGCATTGGCCACGGGGTCAGGCGCTCGCGCCGCGGCTGTCGCGGCCGGGTCTGCGGCGGGGGCCGCGGGCTTCGCCGGGTCCGGTGCCGACACAGCCGCGGGCCGCACAGGATCCGATGCGGCAGGATCGCCGGCAACGGGTTCCGGCACTTCGGACACGGATCGCGACGGTTCGGACTGCGGCGGTGCAACAGGCGGAACAGCCTCCGTCTCGTCGGGCGCGACGGCGGTCGGAGAGACCTGCGCATCGGTTTCCAAACGGCTGGCGATCTCCGCTGCCGTCTCTACGGCCTCCTCCTTTGCTTTTGCGGCAACGCGAACCGTCTCAGAGATACGTTTCATGACCTCGTCAATGCCCTCCGGCGGCGCACCCGAAAGCTGTGGCCCATCCTCCGGCGCTTTCCGTGACGCCGGCAGCACGGCATTGAGCGGAGCGCCGGGTCCGGCTTCGGCCACGGGGTTGGCGACCGTTTCGGGCCGTTCGGCCACAGGATCTGCCTTTGCAACGACGATCTCGGTGTCCGCGTCTTGGCTCGCGCTCTGGATTGGGTCATCGGGCACGGTCGCAACATCTGCCTCTGCAGCCGCCGCCGTGGGAACAGTGGCCGCATGCGTCGGCTGATCCGTTTGGACCGGGCTCGTCGGTTGAGGTGGCTGGATCTCGCGGGGCGGATCTCGCGACGGCGGCTCCGCGGCCGCGCTGTCGCCCGCAGGCGCGGCGGCGCTTTCCGCAGGGCGGTCAGTCGGCGCATTGTCGGGCAGTGATGTCTCGGCAGGAGCGGGTGCCGCCGCGACCGCCGGTGCAGCTTCCACGGCGACGGGCGCGGGGCTCGGCGCGGCGACCCGCGCCACCGGGGCGCCAGTATCCGCCGGCTCGGCCCGCGCATCGACCCCGGGCGGCAGCGCGATATCGTCAAGAGCCGACAAAGTCTCTGCCGAAAAGCCGCCTTCTAGGGATCGGATCGCCCCACCGAAGACCACAGCCTCAGACGCCTCTGAAGGCGCAGTCTCTGCCACTTCGGCATCGACGGACGCGACCGGGGCCACGTCCTCGCCAGAGTCAAGCAACTGGTCCGCCAAGAAGTATCCGGTCACCGCGAAAGTGATGGCGCAGGAGACGACAATCGGCACGACACGGCGCGATCGCGGTTCGGGACGCGGCTCGGGCTCCGGGTCGCCATAGATGTCCCAGAGATCCTCGTCTGGTTTCTCACCCCATCTCATCGCTCGTCTCCGCGATCACGCACGGCACCAAACACTCGCGCGCCCACGTCCCCTGTCTCGTCGCAGTTGTGCCGTTGCGGCGACGGGCCCTTCCCAGGGCGGCGCGCCCAGGGTCGGCCCGGCGGTCAATAGTCCAGGCTTTCCACCAACAAGTGATTACGCGCCGCACTGCCCCACTCCCCGCGGGCAACTTCATGGCTCAACAACAACCTTTCCGTGTCGAAATTAAGGAAGGCCGTTTGGCGTCGGATGAAGCTCGGGGCAAAGAAACCTCTTGCCGATCAGAACATGCATTCTAATATCTGCGCGAAGCCGATCCGGTGGGAGCCAGATGCCCAGTATTCGCGACACCCAAGCGATCGAGGCTGCCCTGGCGCTGTTTTGGCGCAAGGGCTATGGGGATACCTCGATGGCCGAAATCGTCGAGGTCACGGGAATGAACCGCTACGCGCTCTACTCGACCTTCGGCAACAAGCGAGAGATCTTCCTGGCCGCGCTAGAGGTCTATTTCGAGGAAGGGCGCGCCTTTTTCGAGCCGATGATGCGCGACCCGGCGGTGGCACCGCTCGACCGCATAGCCCAGGGTCTGGAGGCATCCTCGGTCAAGATGGCCGCGGATCAACAAGGCTGCTTCATCTGCCATGTCGCGGCGGAGCACCGGTCCGATGACCCGAAGATCGCCGCGGCCGTAACCCTCTATTTCGAGAAGATCCGGGCCTGCATGGAGATCCCGCTGCGCGAGGCGGCGGAGGCCGGCGGGCTAAACCCTGCGCTGACGCCCGAATGCGCGGCGCAGCTCGTCTTCGACGCGAAGATGAGCATGGGCGTCCATGCCCGCGCCGGTGCAGGCGACGACGTGATGCGCCGGATCATTGCAGCGACTCTGGCAGCGCTTCGGGTCCCGGTGGCCGCACCGGTGCCCGCGACAGCCACCTAGCTACAAAGAGAGCCGTCGACCGAATGACGAGAGAGGCTGCCCGCCCTAGAATACCCGTTCTAACGGGGCGCAGTTGGCGCCAGAACCTGGCGGCAACGGAACAACGGACAAGAACCGGAGAGACCATATGAGCACCGCCCGTTCCCGACTCGATGCCTTTGCCGTCGCGCTCGCCCGGGGGGTCCTCCGCTGGCGATTCCTGGTAATCGCCGCTGCCCTCGTCGCCACGGCCCTTGTGGCCATGAATGCCGCTAACCTGGGAATTTCAAACAATTACCGGGTTTTCTTCTCGAAAGAGAACCCGGAGCTGACGGCCTTCGAGACCTTTCAGGCAACCTACACCAAGAACGACAACTTTCTGTTCGTCGTGCGCCCGGTCAGCGAGGGAGCGTTCGATGGCGAAACCTTGGAGGCGGTCGAAGCGCTGACAGCGGAGGCGTGGAAGATCCCATTCTCGATACGCGTCGACAGCATAACGAACTTCCAGTCCACCCGCGGGGTCGATGACGACTTGATCGTCGAAGATCTGGTACGCGACGGCGCTTCGCTGCCACCGGAGGCGCGGGCGGAGAAACAGGCGATAGCCCTGGCCGAGCCGATCCTGCGCGACCAATTGCTGACCCGCGACGCCTCGGTCACCGCGGTCAATGTCGTGCTGCAGTATCCGGAAAGGGACCTGACCGAGGTGCCAGCCGCGGCCGCCGCGGCGCGCGACCTGCGGGATCGGATCAAGGCGGAGTATCCCGGCATCGACGTGAAGCTGACCGGCGTCTCGATGCTGAACAACGCCTTCGCCGAATCCGGCATGACCGACATGATGACCCTGGTGCCGCTGATGTATCTGGTGGTGCTGATCGCCGCGGTGGTGGCGTTGCGCTCGCTCTCCGGCACATTCGGGACGCTGCTGGTGATCACGACATCCGTCTTGGTCGCGATGGGGGCGGCGGGGTTAATGCGGATCGACCTCACGCCGATCTCGTTCAGCGCACCCACGGTGATCATGACGCTGGCAGTGGCAGACTCGATCCATATCCTGATCTCGATGCGGTCGGCGATGCGGCGCGGGATGGCAAAACTCGATGCGCTGGTGGAGGCGATCCGTGTGAATTTTCTCGCGGTCTCGATCACCTCGCTGACCACAATCGTGGGCTTCCTGGCCCTCAACTTCTCCGACGCGCCACCCTTCTGGCATCTCGGCAACATCACCGCGGTCGGCATTGCGGCCGCCTGGGTGTTCTCGCTGACGCTGCTGCCGGCGGTGATCAGTCTGTTGCCGATGAAAGTCGCGGTGAGGGAAGGCGCGGACACCCGGTCGGCGATGCTCCGCCTGGCCGATTGGGTGATCGCGCGGCACAAGATCCTGCTGGTGGGCATGGTGACGGCGTCGGTCGCGCTGATCGCCATGATCCCAACGATCACCTTCAACGACCAATGGATCAAATATTTCGACGAACGCATCGAGTTCCGGACAGAGTCCGACGTCGCTCTTCAGGACTTCGGTCTCTACCCCGTCGAATTCTCGGTGCCCGCTGGCGAGGCAGGCGGCGTGTCGGAACCGGCGTTCCTAGAGCGGCTGGAAGGCTTCACCGAGTGGCTCCGCACCCGTCCCGAGGTGGTCCATGTCTACTCGCTCGCCGATATTATGCAGCGGCTGAACAAGAACATGCATGGCGATGACGAGAGCTATTTCCGGTTGCCCGATGACCGGGAGCTTTCGGCTCAGTACCTGCTGCTCTACGAATTGTCGCTGCCCTTCGGCCTGGACCTCAACGACCGGGTGAACATCGACAAATCCGCAACCCGGGTAACGGCCACCCTGGGAGACGTGACGACCAAGCAAACCAAAGCGTTCCTGGACGCCTCGGCCGCGTACATCGAGGCGAATTTCCCCGAGGGGCAACGGGCGAAGCCGACTTCGGCGCAGGTGATGTTCACCTACATTACCGACCGCAACGTCCAGAACATGATCGGCGGGACGACGATAGCGATCTTGGCGATCTCCGCGATCATGGTCGTGGCGCTGCGAAGCGTCTCGCTGGGGATACTGTCGCTGGTACCGAATGCGCTGCCGATCCTGACGACCTTCGGGCTTTGGGCGCTGTTGGTTGAGCAGGTCGGCTTTTCGGTCGCTACGGTAGCGTCGATCTCGCTGGGTATCATCGTCGACGACACGGTCCACTTCCTGACCAAGTATCAGCGCGCAAGGCGGGAGAACGGCTATGGGCCAGAGGACGCCATCCGCTATGCGTTCGATACCGTGGGCGTGGCGCTGATCGTCAACACAGTGATCCTGGCGCTCGGCTTCCTGGTCCTCACCTATTCCAGCTTCAAGATGAATGTCGATCTGGGCCTGATGACCGTGATCGCGATCATCTTCGCCCTGATCCTCGACTTCCTGCTGCTGCCGGCGTTGCTGCTGATCGGGCGGCGACAGCCGGTCGCTGCAGATGCCGCACAGTCAGCCTGAGCGTTGATGGGCGGCCACAGGGGCCGCCCGCCCTACCCCCAATCCAATCGGAGGTTCCGATGACGATCCAAACCCTGCGTATCATGCCCCTGGCGGCGCTGACGGCGCTTCTGATGGCGGCGCCGTCCCAGGCAGTCGATGCCAGCAACAAAGGTTTCGAAGTCGCGGCGCGGTCGGACCGAACCGATCTCGGCTTCGGCGATAGCAAGGTCGCCTTCGAAATGGTGCTCACCAACGCCGCCGGCGACAGCACCACCCGCGAGGTGAGCATCACGACCCTGGAGAAGGAAAGCGAAGAGGTAGGCGACCGCTCCCTCGTTCTGTTCAGCCGTCCGCGCGACATCCGCGGCACCGGCCTGCTTAGTCACGCAAAGATCCTGGACCCAGATGATCAGTGGCTTTACCTGCCAGCGCTGAAACGCGTGAAGCGCATCTCTTCCGCCAACAAATCAGGGCCATTCGTGGGCTCTGAATTCGCATTCGAGGACATCACCGGCCAGGAGTTGAACAAGTACGAATATACCTGGCTGCGGGAGGAGCCATGTGGCGACCTCAATTGCGATGTGGTCGAGCGGCGCCCGCGGTACGAAAACTCTGGCTATACGCGCCAGCTCGCCTGGTACGATCAGACCGACTTTCAGATCCGCAAGATCGAGTACTATGATCGGAAGAGCGCGCTTTTGAAGACCCAGCATTTTGAAGAGTACAAGCTCTATGATGGGCAATTCTGGCGCTCGCTGCTGTTCCGGATGGAAAACCATCAGACCGGGAAAAAAACCAATCTGGTCTTTAGCGACTACACGTTCGGTGTGGGGTTGGAAGAGCGCGATTTTGTCAAGAGCGTCCTGACCCGGCAACGCTGAGGCGATGCCGGCAGCCTGGCGGGGTGGGATGCCACCCTCCCAGTCTGCACAAACTTTGAGCAAAAATCTGCCGTAAGCGATCATGCAGCGGTTGACGCCCTGGATGAGACCGCCTTCTGATGCAGCCCCCGACGCAAGGCGAGGAGGAGGCTTCGACATGGCAGAGTTCTCGGTTGAGGGCGAAGCGCTGAAAAAGTTCCTGGCGCTCGCAAAGAAGAAGCCGGTGCCCTTCGGCTTTTGTCCTGGCACCCAGGACGACGAGCATGTGATGGCGATGGACCGGAAAAAGGGCTCGGAGTTCTTGGGGAAATACGCGAGGTCCGAGGGGATCGGCGGGAAAATGACCCACGGCACCCTCGCAGTCGAAGGGAAGTCTTTGTTGCTCACCTGCGAGCGAGAATTGCCGGGCGTGGCCAAGAAGCTGAAGCGCTGGCTGAAGCTCAACAGGGCGACGCTGAATGTGAAGATTCTCGGCAAGGACGGCGTGCTGCTCGAGGAGGATGTCGAGGATCTCGGCCAGGATGACGCCGCGGCGGCCGTCGACGATACGCCGCAAGAGGTAGCGACGGCGCCCGCGGAGGCGAAACCCGACCCGCGGTTGGCACGACTGCGCGCTGCCATCACCGCGACCGAAGAACGGATCGACACGGTCCCGTCGGCCACTGCGCGGGCCAAGTTGACGGCCGCCATCAGCAAGGTCCTCAGCCAGATCGAAGCGGGTCAGGTGGAGCAGGCGATTGCCTCCCTCAAAACCGTGCAACAGGCGCTCGCCAAGCACCCGGCGGCTGCGGCGGCAGACCGGACCGCCGCTAAATGGCAGGAGGTGCGCGAGAAGCTGCAGCCTCGGGTTCAGGCGCTGACCGCAGGCGGAGCGGCCGCACCGGTCGCCGAAGCTTGGAATGCCCTCTTGGCCAAGGAAACCGCCGGCGATTTTGCCGGTGCGCTGAAGGAGGCACCTGGCTTGGTGCGGCTGATCAAGGAAGCCCAGGCCCCGGCGCCCCGGCAGAGCCCACCGGCTTCTAAAGATGACGCCCCCGCCCGCGACGCGGCAGAGGCCGCCTGGCGCGCCGCAAAAACCCTGCTGGAACCGCAATATGCAAACCTGGTCCAGCAGAACATCGGCGATGTCAGCGCCCTGCGCGTAGCTTGGGACCTTG
This sequence comes from Pseudomonadota bacterium, assembly GCA_039513195.1. Taxonomy (GTDB): domain Bacteria; phylum Pseudomonadota; class Alphaproteobacteria; order Rhodobacterales; family Rhodobacteraceae; genus Thermohalobaculum. The sequence continues at coordinate 50,024 of JBCCRM010000010.1, forward strand.
CCAACGAAAAAGCGCTGGAAGGGAATTTTCTCGGGGCGACGCAAGCTTTGCCGCCCCTGGAGCGCTTAATCGCCGACGGGCAGGCCGCGTTGCAGTCGGAGGTCGAAGCGTCGATCCCCGCCGATGTCGTTCCTCTACACCGCGCGCGGGCGCAGTGGGCGGTGGCCCGGCGCTCTCTGGACGGCGAGATGGGCAAACTGCAAACGGCGATCATTCAGCGCTGCGGGGCGGTTGGCCTGGGCGACGTCGCTGCCGAGACCAATGCGCTCTTCACCCATCTCAGCACGATCGACGAGAGGCTAGAGGTCACGCTCGACGCCCTGATGGCCGACCCGGCCGGCACCGGGCGCGACGGGCTAGAGGCGCAGGCTAAGCGGATCGTCAACGACTATCTAAGCGCACTGGAAACACCCTTTTTCAAAGATGTCGACGACAACAACGGCTTCATCGCCATCTCGGTTCGCGGGGCGGCGATGAAGGCGCTGGAAGGCGTTCGCGGCGCCCTGGGCTGACCCTGCCCGGCGTTACCCGGCCGCACCTTCACGAGACCGCCGCGGCGCCTGTTGCAGGCCGCAGACACGGCGATGAGGGCCGCCGCAGCAAGGGCAAACCATCCACTGCATGCCCGGAAAATCAGACTGAGCGATATGGCGCGTGCACTCTGCGTCATCCGCCGGGAGGTGTCGTGCCGCTACTGTTGCCCCATCGCGGTCTGGAGCGGTTACCCCCCGCGCGGCGGCGCAACAAACGATCTGGGAGGATCACCATGACGAAATTCTTCGCGACGGCGACATCGGTTGCGGCCCTTTTGGCAGCAGGCTCCGCCATGGCTGCAGACCCGATCAAGGTCGGCGTGCTCGCAACGCTGGAGGGCACCTACACGGTTCTGGGCGAGGATGGCGTCCGCGGCTTCAAGACCGCAATGCTGAAGCACGAGGGCGGCGCCGGCGGGCGCGAGATCGAGATCGTGATCGCCTCGACCGATGCGAGCCCGGACAGCGCGGTGCGTGCCGCCCGCAAAGTGGTCGAGCAGGATGGCGTCGACATCGTGATTGGCCCGCTCTCGGGCTCGGAAGGCATCGCGCTGCGTGATTTCTCGAAGAACCACCCGGAAGTGACCTTCATTAACGGCTCGTCCGGCGCGCAAGAGACCACCTATGTCAACCCGTCGGACAACTTCTTCCGCTTCAATATGGACGGTGCGCAATGGTCGGCCGGCCTTGGCGACTACGTCTTCAACGAAAAGGGCTATGAGACGGTCGCAACCATCGGCGAGGATTACTCCTTCATCTATACGCAGGTGTTCGGCTTCGCTCTCGAATATTGCGCGGCGGGGGGGGAGATCACCGACCGCTTCTGGGTGCCGCTCGGGACCAAGGACTTTGCCTCGATCATCGCGGCGCTGCCGGATGACGTCGACGCGATCTATCTCGGTCTCGGTGGCGGCGATGCCGTCAACTTCCTCAATCAGTACCAGCAGGCCGGCGGGGATGCGAACCTGATCGGCGGCTCGATCATGGTCGACGGCACCGTGCTGAGCTCGAAGGGCAAAGCAAAAGAGGCACTGATCGGTGTGCCCGCAGCTGGCCCGCAAGCCGATACTTGGGACAATGAGAACTGGCAGGCCTATGTGAAGGCCTATCAAGACGCCTTCCCACCGGCAGAGCGCTTCCCGTCTCCGTCGCTGCTGGCCACCGGCTACTACAACGCGACAGATGCGGCGATGACATGCCTCGACACCGTCGGGGGCGATCTCTCCGGTGGGCACGAGGCGTTCCGGAGCTGCCTGTCCGGCCTCGAACTCGATGCTCCGAACGGGAAGATCACCCTCGATGGGAACCGCCAAGCCATCGGCACCAATTTCGTGATCGAGGTGGTTGAGGCGGACGACGGCAATCTGCTGACCCAGGTCGTGTCGTTGAAAGAAGGCGTCAGCCAGACCCTGGGGCTCGATCCGGACGCCTTCGCCAAGATCGGGTTGCCAAGCCGCGACATCCCGGAGTGCAAGGGCACCTACTGATCATCGGCGGGCGGCCCAGTGCCGCCCACCTTTCTCCGGGGCAATCGGGGCTTTGCCTCTTTGGCGCCGAGCAAGCCGCGAGCGGGGGCGGAGCCGGTTCGATGACCCTCATCACCTACGTGACCCGCGTGCATTTCGCAGACGGCATCGTGGAAGACGCCCTGAAGGTCGAGCTGGAAGCTGGCGGGATCGCAAAGCCTTTGGTGATGACAGATGCGGGACTGTCGGAGACCGACCTGGTCGACCGCCTGAGCGCCGCCCTTCCCCAGGCACCTAGCCCGGTCTTCTACACCCGCAGTGCCGGAGACCCCACGGAGCGGGAGGCACGGGCCGCGGCGGCTGTTTTCAAGGCGGAGGGCTGCGACGGCCTCATCGCTTTCGGGGGTGGCTGCACCATCGACCTTGCCAAGGCCGCCCGGGTGCTGATCCGCCACAATCTGCCCCTCGCCCAGTTTTCGGCAGCCGAGGGGGGTGGCGGCCGGATCGGCAGACAACTCGTAACGCTAATCGCGGTGCCAACCACAGCGGGCTCTGGGTCGGAAGTGGGCCCGGATGCAGCAATCGTGATGGAGGATGGGCGCAAGCGAGCCCTGGTTTCGCGTCACTTGATCCCAACCTCGGCAATCTGCGATCCGACACTCACCGTTTCTATGCCCCGTGCAGTCACCGCTGGCACTGGGATGGACGCGCTGAGCCACTGCATCGAGACCTATCTCGCCGCCAGTTATAACCCGCCGGCCGACGGCATCGCATTGGACGGCATGGGCCGTGCGGCGCGGTATCTGGAGCGCGCCTGCGACCGCGGGACCGATTTAGAAGCGCGGCGCGAGATGATGGCCGCCTCGTTGAATGGCGCGCTGGCATTTCAGAAAGGCCTCGGCGCCACCCATGCGATCAGCCACGCGCTCAGCGCTCTCCCGGGCTTTAGCCTTCACCACGGCACGGTGAACGCGATCCTGCTGCCGCATGTGCTGGCCTTTAACGCCCCGGCAGTCGGCGACCGGATGGATGCCGTGAAAGTCTCCCTCGGCGTCGCGAATGGGACCGATTTGCCCGATGCAATCTCGAAGCTCGCGGCACGGATCTCGATCCCCAAGGGGCTCGGAGCCCTTGGTCTGACCGAGCGGGATATCGACCGCGCAGCCCCGATGGCAGAGGGAGAGCGGCACAATGGCACCAATCCCCGCAGGGCCAGGGCGGGCGACTATGCCCGAATGATGCGAGCGGCCCTGTGACCAGAACCGTCCCATGAAGCCCCTGCTGATCGGCGGCCAGTGGGTCGAGACCGCCCGGGCCGTTCCCAACGTGAACCCCTCGAACACCGCCGACATCGTGGACCATTATGCCGAGGCGGGCGAGGCGGAGGTCGACCGCGCCGTCGCTGCGGCGGAGGGCGCAGCCCATGGCTGGGCACGCTCCGGCCTGCAGGAACGCCACGACATCCTCCAGGCCGCATCGGACGAGATTCTGGCGCGCCGTGAGGAGATCGGCCGCCTGCTGAGCCGGGAGGAAGGCAAGACCCTGCCGGAAGGCATCGCCGAGACGGTCCGTGCGGGCCAGATCTTCGGCTTTTTCGCGGGCGAGGCGTTGCGGCTTTCCGGCGAGGTCGTCCCATCAGTCCGGCCCGGGATCACCGTGGAGATAACGCGGGAGCCCGTGGGCATCGTAGGCTTGATCACGCCGTGGAACTTCCCGATCGCGATCCCGGCCTGGAAGCTCGCTCCGGCGCTCTGCCACGGCAACACGGTGCTGCTGAAACCGGCCGAGTTGGTTCCAGGCTGCGCCTGGGTGTTGGCGGATATCCTCCAGCGCGCCGGCCTGCCGCCCGGGGTTCTCAACCTGGTAAACGGTCCCGGCCACGTGGTCGGCCAGCGGATGATTGACGCGCCACGGATCGACGCGATCAGCTTCACCGGATCGGTGGCGACTGGGCAGCGAGTGGCTGAGGCTTGTGCCCGCCATATGCGCCGCTGCCAGCTCGAGATGGGTGGCAAGAACCCGCTCGTGGTTCTGGATGACGCCGATCTGGACCTCGCCGTCGACTGCGCGATCAACGGCGCCTATTTCGCCACGGGGCAGCGCTGCACCGCGTCCTCTCGACTGATCGTGATGGAGGGGATCCACAGCCGGTTTGTCGAGGCCTGCGCCGAGCGGATCCGCGCTCTGGTCGTGGGCGACGCCCTGGCCGAGGGCACTGAGATCGGCCCGGTGGTCGACCAACGCCAACTCGACCAGGACCTCGCCTATGTCGAGACGGCGCGGAAGGAGGGTGGCAATCTGCGCATCGGCGGCGAAGTTCTCAGCCGCGCCACGCCCGGATTTTACATGCAACCGGCGCTTTTCACGGACACAACGCCGGGCATGCGCATCAACCGTGAGGAGGTGTTCGGCCCCGTCGCCTCGGTGATCCGCGTGCGCGACTACGAAGAGGCTCTGGCAGTCGCCAATGACACGCCCTTTGGCCTGACGGCCGGGATCTGCACGACGAGCCTAAAGCATGCGAGCCATTTCAAGCGCAAAGCTGACGCTGGGATGGTGATGGTCAATCTGCCGACCGCCGGCGTCGACTACCATGTGCCCTTTGGCGGGCGGAAGGCCTCTAGCTATGGCCCGCGGGAGCAGGGAAGCTACGCGAAGGAGTTCTACACGATGGTCAAGACGGCCTATACCCGGCCGTGAGGAACGCCGATCCATACCTTTCCGTCTGATCGCCCGCCACAATTTTACAGATCTGTTACGCGTGTCTTCCCTTCGGAGCCGAATCCCGCTTTTCTGCGACAAAATAAACCCGCAGCAGATGCGGAGGGGAGGATGAGTAATGCCTTGGCCGTGCTTCACGGCGCCTTTGGGCGTGCCGCGCTCTACAATCTTGATCGTGCGATCACGATCCATGCCCATCGGGAAGGCCATCTGATCTTCTGGATCGACGGCAGCGCCGCGAGCGTTAGCGTCAACGACTGCCCGGTCAACGTCGATGCCGGCTCTGCTGCGGCGGTTAGCCCGTGGGAACCGCATGACTTCTCCTTTTGCGGGAGCGATGCCGGCCTGTTCCTCGTGCTTTATCTCAAGCCCGTCTGGTTTCTGGAGGCGAGCCGCAATGCGAGCTTCGCGCTCAGCTTCGGCCGCCCGATGATCGAACTGAGCGGCTCCGTCCAGGCTTGGATTGCGAAGCTCACGGCGTTGTTGCTGGCCGGGGAGCCATCAGAGCGCTTCGATGGGTACCTTTTCGAACTGACCCGGGAGTGCCACGACCAATCCTGGCAGTGGGCACCCGACTCCGCACCGCTCCGAATCGCCGCGAATACCTACAAGGACTATCGAATCCGCAAAGCGATCACGGTCATGAACGACCGGTTCCGCGAAATGACCGATATGGACGACCTCGCGCGGGATGCAGGTCTCTCGCGGCCTCATTTTTTCAAGCTGTTCAAAAAGCAAATGGGCATCACGCCGAACCTTTACTTGAATACGCTGCGGTCGGAGGCGGCGATCGGCAACCTGATCCACACCAACAAGACCGTTACGGATATCAGCCATGAGCTGGGCTTCGCCTCGCAGGCGAGTTTCACCCGCTTCTTCACCTGCAATGTCGGCATCCCACCCAGCGACTACCGTCGCGTCGCACAAAGTGCCCTAATCTGACACCGGGGCACCGCGCTTTTTGGCGATGATCCGCGATGCGGCGAGACTTTCGGGTATGGGGCCGAACGACGGTCACGCCTAGGATAATGCCAGGCGGTGGCCCCTCGGGGTGTGGCGAGGTCGCCGCCGGGGAGGAACAATGACCGAAGACGGTCGGCCAAGCCTGAACGCCATGGCAGTGCCGGAGGCGGCGCGATGAGGCGCTTTGTCGACCGCAATCCGTTCTGGTCGTTGGTGATCCTGATCATCATCGCCGCCCTCGTCTGGGCCATCTTTGCGGTTTGGCCGAAATGGCTGGTAGAAATCGTTGGCCGGAAGAAGATCTTCCTTAATGCGCTGTTCAACGGCATTACATTGGGTGCCCTCTATTTCCTGGTTGCGAGCGGCTTCACCCTGATCTTTGGCCTGATGCGCAATGTGAACCTGGCGCATGGCTCGCTCTATCTCTTCGGCGGTTATCTCGGCTACGAGATCGCGGAGGGCACCGGCTATTGGCTGCTCGCATTCCCGATCACCTTTCTGATCGTCGCAGCCCTCGGCGTGCTGTTGCAGATCGTGGTGTTCCGAAGGATGGAGGGTCAGGACCTCCGCCAAACCCTTGTGACCATCGGCATCTCAATCGTTCTTGCGGATCTGATGCTGTGGATCTGGGGCGGCGATTTCTACCAGGTACTGCCGCCGGAGTGGCTGTCCGGCCCGGTCGAGACCTTCTTCGTCACCGGCGTTAAACGGCGGACGGCAGAGCTGATCTATTTGAAATACCCGCTGGTACGCCTGGCGATCCTGGCCGCCGCCATCGTGATCGGGGTCGGGATGTGGCTCCTGTTGAACCGCACGCGGATCGGCATGCTGATCCGGGCGGGCGTCGACGACCGGGAGATGCTGACGGCGACCGGCGTCAACATCCAACTCGTCTTCGTCGGCGTGTTCGCCTTCGGCGCCGGGCTTGCGGGTGTCGCAGGTGTGGTCGGCGGCACCTTCCAATCCATGGCACCGGGCGAGGATACGCGCTTCCTCCTCGCCTCCCTGGTCGTGGTGATCGTGGGCGGCATGGGCTCGATCCCTGGGGCGGCGCTAGGGGCGCTTCTGATAGGGCTCGCCGAGCAATTCGGCTCCGTCTACATGCCCACCTATGCGGTGGTGCTGACGTTCCTGATCATGGTGCTGGTGCTGGCCTTCCGCCCGCAGGGCATCTTGGGGCAGGCTTGAGATGGCGGTGACCGACCTACCCCGCGGCCTCACGCAAGAGCGCCCCCGTGGCACCTGGGTCGAGCGGATCCCCGTCGCCTACTGGGTGGTCGGCGTCATCCTTGTCTTAATGCCACTGCTCGCCAACGACTTCATCCTCTACCAGGTGTTTGGATGGGCCTTCATCCTCGGCATGATCGCGCTCAGCCTGATGTTCCTCGCCGGCTATGGCGGCATGGTCAGCCTGGTGCAGATGTCGGTGGCGGGCATGGCCGGCTATATGGTCGCGATCTTCGGGACGTCGGCCATCGACACAATCTCGCTCGGCTGGGCGTGGTACGTGGCGATCCCGGTCGCAATCCTGGTCGCGGTGATTTTCGGCACCCTCGCCGGCGCCTTGGCCGTGCGGACCGAGGGGATCTACACGATCATGATCACCCTCGCGATCGCCTCGGCATTCTTCTACTTCACCCGGCAGAATTATATCATCTTCAATGGCTTCTCCGGTTTCAACGGGGTCCTGCCGCCGCAGCTTTTCGGCGTAGATTGGCGTGAGGCGGTGCCGTTCTACTACCTGACGCTGTTCTGGGCGTTTGTGGCCTATTGCGCGGTCCTCTATGTCAGCCGCGCGCCGTTCGGCCTGGCGCTTCAGGGGGTGCGCGACAATCCGCGGCGCATGCGGGCGCTCGGTTTCAATGTCACGGCGCACCGGATCGCTGCCTACAGCTTCGCCGCGGCGATCGCTGGTGTCGCGGGCATCCTCCTCACCTGGCAAAGCGCCCAGATCTCCCCCGGCACGGCGGGGGTGGGCCCGGTGATCGACATCCTGATCATCGCCGTGGTGGGCGGGCTGCGCCACCCTGTGGGCCCGTTCATCGGCGCGCTGATCTATGTGGTTCTGTCGACCTTCGCCATCGACATCCTGGTCGGGCTGGGTCTGGGTGCTGAGAGGTTCCGCCTGCTGATCGGGCTCGGTTTCCTGTTGATCGTGTTCTTCTCACCCGACGGAGTATTGGGGCTTTATCGCCAGTGGCGGGAGAGCCGCAGGCGGGACCCCCTCGCCGGTGGGGACGGGCCATGAATACCTCCGTCGCTGACCGCCTGGCCGCCACCGGCACCGCCAATGCGTTGGAACTCCGCGGAGTGACCCGCATGTTCGGCGCGCTCGCGGCGCTGAGCGACATCAACCTGACCGTCAAACCGGGGGAGCGCCGGGCCGTACTCGGCTCCAACGGCGCCGGGAAGACCACGCTCTTCAACTGCATCACAGGCGATTTCCCGCCGACCTCCGGCACCATTCGACTGTTCGGCGAGGATGTGACCAGCTTCCCACCCTATGAGCGGATCCGGCGCGGGCTAAGGCGGACCTATCAGATCTCGCTGTTGTTCACTGGGCTGTCGGTGGTCGACAATGTCTATCTCGCCTGCCGGGGCGTCTCCCGCCACCGCTTCTCGCTGTTCCGCCCGCGCCGCGACGATGCGCTGATGGCCTCGGCGCTCGACCTGGTCGAGGCGGTTCACCTGACCGAGGCGCGAGAGACCATGGTCTCGGACCTCTCCTATGGCCAGCAGCGGCAGTTGGAGGTTGCGCTTGCCCTCGCCGGCGCGCCCCGCTTCGTGCTGTTCGACGAGCCGGCCGCGGGTCTCAGCCCCACCGAGCGGCGGGAGCTTATCGAGATCCTCACCGGCCTCCCCTCTCATATGGGGTACATCATAATCGAGCATGACATGGACGTCGCCCTCCGCGTCTCGGAGAGCGTGACGATGATGCATAACGGCCGGATCTTTAAGGAGGGCAAGCCCGCGGAGATCGAGAACGACCCAGAGGTGCAGGCGCTTTATCTCGGGGGCGGTGATGGCTGAAGCGCACGCGCCCACGCTCGAGATCCGCGGGCTCCATGTCTATTACGGCCACAGCCATGCTCTGCAGGGGGTGGATCTCGGCCTCGATCACGGCGTCCTTTCGGTGGTCGGGCGCAATGGCATGGGCAAGACGACGCTCTGCAAGGCGATCATGGGCCTGCAACCGCCTGCGGGCGGCTCGGTCCGGTTCCGGGGCAAGAGCCTGATGGGCCTGAGCCCGGCACAGATCGCCCGCCTTGGCATCGGATACGTGCCCCAGGGCCGACGGCTCTGGCGGTCCCTCACCGTCGACGAACACTTGCGCCTGGTAGCCCGCAGTGGCGGGCCCTGGACCATAGATCGCATCTACTCGACCTTTCCGCGCCTTGCGGAGCGCCGGCAAAACGGCGGCGCCCAGCTTTCGGGTGGCGAGCAGCAGATGCTTGCGATCTCCCGGGCGCTCCTGATGAACCCGACGCTGTTGGTGATGGACGAACCGACCGAGGGCTTGGCCCCGGTGATCGTTGACCAGGTCGCGGAGATGCTGATCCGCCTGGGTCAGGAAGGCCAGATCGATGTCCTGGTGATCGAGCAGAATATTGGCGTCGCGACCGCGGTCTCTGAACAGGTCGCGATCATGGTCAATGGTCGGATCAACCGAGTGATGGAGGCCGGTCTGCTCGCCACCGACCGCGACCTGCAGCAGCGCCTGCTGGGTGTCGGACGGCACGGGCATGACGAGACCGACGAGGTGGGCGAGGACCCGGAGGCCACCGCAGATGACGCGCCGAAGAAGAACGGCGTCACCAAAATCTATGTCTCGAACCCCTCTCAACCGACCCGCTGGTCCCGCCCTGTGCCGGTTCGCATGATCGAGGCCGCGGCCCGCACTGTCACGCCTGTCGCAGCGGGCATCCCGGCAGCGGAGACGGTGCCCCAGGGGAGAGCGAGCGCCGAGACGACCGTCTTCGTCACCGGCACGCTCGACACCAAAGGGCCCGAGCTCCGCTATATGCGCGATATTGTGAAGGCCGCTGGGCTGCGAGTGCAGATGGTCGACCTCTCCACCTCGGGCAAACCATCCGGCGCCGAGGTGCCGCCCCATACGGTCGCCGCCTATCATCCACGTGGGGCCGCGGGCGTGTTCACCGGCGACCGTGGGACCTCGGTTGCCGCGATGACCGCTGCATTCGAACGTTGGATGCGACATCAGACCGGCGTGGCTGGCATTCTGTCGGCCGGAGGCTCCGGCGGCACAGCGCTGGTCACGCCCGCGATGCGCAGCCTGCCGGTGGGCGTCCCGAAGGTTATGATCTCGACCGTCGCCTCCGGCAATGTCGAGCGCTATGTCGGCCCCGCGGATATTCTGATGCTGCACTCTGTCGCCGATGTTCAGGGGCTGAACTCCATCACCCGCGAGGTGCTCGGCAACGGCGCCCAGGCGATGGTTGGGATGGTCAAGGCGCGGGCAGAGGCACGGCGCAAACCGGCGGAGGCCGCGGGCAAGCCGGCCATCGGCCTCACGATGTTCGGCGTCACCACGCCCTGCGTGCAGCAGTTGGTCGCAGAGTTGGAGGACGACTACGACTGCCTGGTCTTCCACGCCACCGGCACCGGCGGTCGGTCGATGGAGAAGCTGGTCGAGTCGGGCAAGCTCTCCGGTGTCATCGACATCACAACCACCGAGATTTGCGACATGGTCGCGGGCGGCGTCTTCGCGGCGGACGAGGACAGGCTCGGCGCCATGATCCGCGCGGGCATGCCCTATGTAGGCGCCTGCGGAGCGCTCGACATGGTCAATTTCGGCGCTCCCGACACGGTGCCTGAGCGCTATCGCAACCGGCTGTTCTATGAACACAACCCGCAGATCACACTGATGCGCACGACGGTGGAGGAGAACCGCCGCATGGGCGCCTGGATCGGCGAGCGGCTGAACCTTATGGACGCGCCGGTGCGGTTCTTCCTGCCTGAAGGCGGCGTCTCCCTCCTCGACGCGCCACAGATGGCGTTCCATGACCCCGCCGCCGACGCAGCGCTGTTCGAGGCTTTGGAGAGCACAGTGCGCCAGACCACGGCCCGCCAGTTGATCCGCCTGCCGCAGAACGTGAACGACCCCGCCTTCTCCGCCGCTTTGGTGGCGGCCTTCAAAACACTCCACGGCGCTGGCAAGCGCCGGGCGACTGGGAGCTAAGCCTCATGCATGACCGCGCAACCCTCGTCCAGCGCTACCGCGAGATGATCGCGCGGGGCGAGCCCATAATCGGCGGCGGCGCCGGCACAGGGCTTAGTGCGAAATGCGAGGAGGCGGGCGGTATCGATCTGATCGTTATCTATAATTCTGGGCGTTACCGAATGGCGGGGAGGGGCTCGCTCGCCGGGCTGATGCCCTATGGCGATGCGAATGGGATCGTGGTCGAGATGGCGGCGGAGGTCCTGCCGGTGGTCAAGTCCACCCCCGTCCTGGCCGGCGTCTGTGCGACCGACCCTTTCCGCCTTATGCCGCAATTCCTCGACCAACTCAAAGCTATCGGCTTTGCGGGCGTGCAGAACTTCCCGACTGTCGGACTGATCGACGGCACCTTCCGCGCCAATCTGGAGGAGACGGGCATGTCGTACGCGCAGGAGGTAGAGATGATCCGCCTGGCGCGGGAGAGAGACATGCTGACCACGCCCTATGTGTTCTCGGAGGCCGACGCAACCGCGATGGCCGAGGCCGGGGCGGACATCATCGTCGTGCATCTCGGCCTGACCACCGGTGGGGCGATCGGAGCGGAAACCGCGGTGACCCTCACGGACGCGCCGAAGCTGACCGACCAATGGGCCGCGGCCGCGCTGGCCGTGAACCCGGACGCCATCGTCCTGGTCCATGGCGGGCCAGTCGCGATGCCGGACGATGCGGCCTTTGTGTTGGCGAACACCAAACACTGTCACGGGTTTTATGGCGCCTCCTCGATGGAGCGGCTGCCGACGGAAACCGCGCTTACGGAGCAGACGCGGAAATTCAAGGGGATCGGCCGGGGCTGAGGCCCGAGCCAAGGGAGGAAAGGACGACCCATGACCGGGCAACTGATCGGACAGCTCATCCTCTGGCTTATCGTCGCGGTGGTGGTGATCTTCATCCTCTACTGGGTGATGCATTGGCTCTATCGCCGTTCGACCAAGGAGATCGCCTTTGTGCGCACCGGGTTTCTGGGCGAGCGGGTGGTGATCGATGGCGGCGCCTTCGTGTGGCCGATCATCCACGACATCACGCCGGTCAACATGAACACCCTCCGGCTGGAGGTGGTGCGCGAGCGCGAAGACGCGCTGATCACCCAAGACCGCATGCGTATCGATGTGGAGGCGGAATTCTATGTCCGGGTGGCGCCGGCCAAGTCTGCGGTGTCGGTGGCGGCCTCGACCCTCGGGCGTCGAACCCTGGAACAAGAGCGGCTGCACGATCTTTTGTCCGGCAAATTCATCTCTGCGCTGCGCTCGGCAGCCTCCGAGATGAGCATGGAGATGCTGCATGAGCACCGCCACGACTATGTCGAGCGGGTGCGGGGCCTGGCGCAGGCGGGGCTCGACAAGAACGGGCTGGAACTGGAAAGCGTCGCGATCACCGATATCGACCAGACCGACATCCAGTACTTCAACCCCTCCAACCGCTTCGACGCCGAGGGTCTGACCAAGGTGATCGAGGCGATTGAGGAGCGGCGCAAGCTGCGGAACGATATCGAGCAGGACTCGATGATCCGGATCCGTGCGCGGAACCTTCAGGCGGAGAAGCAGTCGCTGGAGATCGAGCGGGAATCGGAATCCGCCCGGCTGACTCAGGAGCGGGATATCGAGTTCCGCCGCGCCCAACAGCGCGCCGAAGTGGCCCGCGAGCGGGCGGAGCGTGAGACTGAAGCGGAGCGGGCGCAGATCGAATCCCGCGAGCAGATCGAAACCGCACGGATCGAGAATGAGCGCGTCCTCTCGGAGGTCCGGATTGCCAGCGAGCGGGAGGTACGGGCCCGGGAGATCGAGCGCCAGAAGGTGATCGATGAAGCCGAAATCGCGACCCGCGAGGCGGTGGAGCGTGCCCGGATCGCCCAAGAGAAGATGGTGACCGAAGACCGCATCCGCACCCAGGCGGAGACGGAGGCAGCCGAGATCACCGCACGCGAGTCTACGGAGCAGGCCCGCATTGCGCAGGAACGCGCGGTGGAGGAAGCCCGCATCGCAAAGGAAGAGCAACTTCGGGCCCGGGAGATCGCGCGGCAGCGCAGCGTCGACGCTGCCGAGATCACCGCCCGCGAAGTCACGGAGAAAGCGCGCATCGCCCAGGAACAGGCAGTGACCGAGGCCCGGATCGCCCAGGAGGAGGAGACCCGGCGCAAGGAGATTGCCCGCAACCTCGCCGTGGAGGAGGCCGAGATTGCCAGCCGCGAGGCCACCGAACGCCGCCGGATCGCCCAGGAGACCCTAGTGAATGCCGAGCGGATCGCTTCCGACCGCCAGACCCGGGAGCTGGAGATCGAACGCCAGCGCGCGCTGGAGGCCGCGGATATTGCCGCGAAGGAGGCCATCGAGAAAGCGCAGATCGCGCGGGACCGGGCGCTGTCGCTCGACAAGATCGTCGCCGAAGAAGACACGCGCAGCCGCGAGATCGAGCGCCAGAAGGTGCTGGAAGCCTCCCGGATCACTGCGACCGAGACCACCGAAGCCGCGCGGATCGCGCAGGAGGAAAAGGTCCGCGCACTGGAGATTGCCCGCAACCGGGCCATCGATCAGGCGGAAATCGCGTCCCGCGAGGCCATCGAGGCGGCCCGGATCGCGCAGGAGACCAAGCTGTCGGTCGAGCGGATCGCCAGCGAGGAGGAGACCGAGGAGCGCCGGATCGCCCGTCAACGGGTGGTCGACACGGCAACCATTGCCGCCAAAGAGGCGACCGAGGCCGCCCGCATTGCCCAAGAAACCAAAATCGCGGCCGAGCGTATCGACTACGAGCGCACAACACGGGAGCGGGAGATCGCGCGCAACCGCATGCTCGACGAGGCCGAGGTTGCGGCACGGGAGGCGGTGGAATTGGCGCGGATTGCCCAGGACCGCAGGCTCGACGCCGAGCGCCTCGGTCGGGAGGAAGCAACCGCCGAGCGCGAAATCGCCAAGTCCCAGGCGGTCGAGGCGGCGCAGATCGCCTCCGCCGAGGCCACGGAGGCAGCCCGGATCGCGCGGGACAAGAAGCTCGCCGCCGAGCGCATCGCCTATGAGCAGGATGTGCGCGAGCGGGAGATCGCACGAACCCGCGCCGTAGACGAGGCGGAAGTGTCCGCCCGCGAACTGGTTGAGGGCGCCAAGATCGCGCAGCAGGCCCGGATCGATGCGGAACGGATCGAGAAGCGTGAAGCGGTAAACCTGCGCGAGGTCGCCTCGGGTCAGGCGATCGATGCCGCGAAGATCAAGGCCGACCGGGCCACGCAGTCCGAGGAGGTGGCGCGGGAACAAGCGCTCGACGCAGCGCGGCTGGCGCGCCGCAAGGCCACCGAGGAGCTGGAGGTCGCGCGTGTCCAGGCGCTCCGCGAAGCCGAGATCGCCGCCAAGGAGCAGGTCGAGCGGACCGAAATCGCCATGGAACGCGGCCTGGACGAGGCGCGGATTGCGCGGGAGCGCGACAAGCGCAAGCTGGAGGTTTCCCGCGAGCAAGCGGTCGAGGAGGCGTCGATGGAAAAGGCCATCGCGCTCTACAAGGTGTCTTTGGAGGAGTCCGCTGCCAAGGCCGAGGCCGAGGCCGCGCGCGCCAAAGCCACCGAAGCGGAGGAGCAGGTCGCTACCGCCCGCGAGACCGAGGCCGCCAAGCGCCGGCAAAGGGTCGATGTGGTCATGGCAGAGAAGGCCGCCGCCGAAAAGCGGATCGCAGCCGAGGCCGAGAAGATCCGCGCCACTGTGGAAGCCGAGGCGCATCGCTTGATCAACGAGGCGGAGAATGTGCTGAGCGACCAGGCGCGCCACTCCCTCTTCAAACGCAAAATGCTGGAGCATGTAGAGGGCATTGTCGCCGCCGCCGCCAAGCCGCTGGAGAAGGTGAGCGACATCAAGATCATGCAGCTCGGCGGCTCCGGAACCCAGGGGCTAGACTGGACCAATGGCGAGGGGAACGGCGGCGCCGGCAATGGGCATGGCGGCAGCCCGACCGACGAGGTGATGAACTCCGCCCTGCGCTATCGGGTGCAAGCGCCCTTCGTCGACAGCCTGATGAAGGAGATCGGGATCGATGGCGGGAATGTCGCCAAGTCCGACATCTTCCGCAGTGCCTCCGACATGACGCGGGCGACATCGGAGATCGCACGGGCCCAGGCAGCCAAGGCGAAGTCGGGCGACGGCAAGGGCGGGGAGAAGGCCTGACATGGCCCGCGTCTACGTCTCTAGTGTGCTGAATGCCCCGGCGGCCAAGGTATGGGAACGCGTGCGCGATTTTAACGGGCTGCCGGTTTGGCACCCGCGCATCCGCGACAGCCGGATCGAGGATGCCGAGCCCGCCGACCGGGTTGGCTGCGTGCGAAACTTTCACCTGCAAAACGGCGACCGGATCCGCGAGCGGCTGCTCGGCCTCTCCGACTACGACATGTTCTGCACATATGCGATCCTGGAAAGCCCGATGGCCCTGACAGACTATGTGGCGACCCTACGCTTGACGCCCGTCACCGACGGCGAGCGGTGCTTCATCGAATGGTCGGCGGAGTTTGATTGTTCCGACGATCAGGAGGGCGATCTGGTCGATGGCATTGGCGGCAATGTCTTCCAGGCGGGCTTCGACGCGCTGAAGCGGCATTTCGGATCATAACAATGGGAGGAAGACGAATGAGAAACACTGTTTTGGCCATCGCTGCCGCCCTGGCCGCCACCGGCGCCACGGCCGCCGAGCTGCCGCCTCTGGTACCGCAGCCGAACGCGGAAATGACGACCTGGGAGCATATCGACGCGCTGAACGAATGCGACTGGACGCGGCTGATGGCCCAGTATCCGGAGGAAGTGCTGATCATTCTGCCGAACGGCGCCTGGGTCGAGGGGCGGGCAGAGATCGGCGGCGTTTTCGAGGGGTTCTGCAAGTCGCGAGAGGAGGGCGGCTTCAAGGGCGCGACCTTCATCGCCGAGAAGGTCAAAACCGTGGGGCAGACCGTCAATGTCTCCTGGCGGGTCGAGGCCGACTGGCTGGCGGAGCCCTATAAGGGTGCCGACGCCTATGTCACCAAGGACGGGCTGATGTACGTGCAGGTCACGACCTTCGATCCGGCGGATATGAAGTTCAAGTGATGGTGAAGGTGTTGCGCAGCACAGTTTTAGAGGCGCCCGTCGATGCGGTTTGGGAGGTGCTGCGCGACTTCAACGGCCATGACCGGTGGCATCCGGCGGTGGCGACCAGCGCAATCGAGCGGGGCGAAAGCTCCGATAGGATCGGCTGCGTCAGGCGCTTTCGGCTGCAAGGCGGCGAGGAACTGCGTGAGCGCCTGCTCACCCTGTCGGACTTCGACCAAAGCTTCAGCTACTGCCTGCTCGACACTCCCGTACCGCTCTTCAACTATGTCGCCCATGTGCGCCTGGCGCCCGTAACCGATGGGGACCAGACGTTTTGGGAGTGGGAGAGCCGTTTCGACACACCGAAGGGCGAGGAGGCGGCGTTGCGCGACATGGTCTCCGAAGAGATCTATCAGGCGGGTTTCGATGCGATCCGGGTGCATATGGGTCTCGCGGCATGATGGGGCGGTGATGGCGGTGACGGTGGAGACCTATGCGACCGCCGAGGAAGCTGGGCGGGCCCTGCGGACAGGCGGGGATGCGCGTTACCTCGGCGGCGGGACCATTGTGATGCGTGCCATCAATTATGGCGATCAGAGCTTTCGGCGGGTCGTCAGGGCGACCGATCCGGCGCTTCGTCAAGTTCGGGCGCAGGGCGCGCGGGTCGAGATCGGCTCCGGCGTGACCATGGCCGAGGTGATCGACAGCCGAGAGCTCGCCTTCCTTGCGCCTGTTGCGCGGTGGATCGGTGGGCCCGCGGTACGGGAGGTGGCCACCGTCGGCGGCAATCTGTTCGCCGAGCATCCCTATGGCGATTTCGCTGCAGCGTTGCTGGCGCTCGACGCGGTGGTGACGGAGGTCGGGGGAGCCACGCGACCCCTGGAGGCGCTTCTATCCGCGCGGACCCGCGGGACGCAGCCATTGATCACGGCTGTCTCGGTGATGCGGCCGGAAGCGGGGGCGTTCCGGTTCGCTAAGGTTAGTCGTGTGAAGCCCAAAGGCGTTTCGGTGATGTCCATCGCTGCTTGGCTGCCGCAACAGGGCGGCAGAATCTCCGGCGCCAGGATCGCCTATGGCGCCATGGCGGCAACCCCGATCCGGACCATGGGCGTCGAGCGAGCGCTGGAGGGCAAGACGCTGGATGCCGCCGGCATCGCCCCCGCGCTTTCCGCTGCAACCGACGGGCTTCAGCCGCCGTCGGACGCTCTCGCCAGCGGCTGGTATCGCCGCGAGGTTGCGCCGGTCCATTTGCGCCGCTTGCTGTTGGGCGAGGCGGCATGAGCAAAACGCCACTGCAGTTCCGCCTCAACGGCGCCGAAAAAGCTGTGTTCGTCGAGGCAGGCTCCAACCTGCTTGACGTGCTGCGGCGGGGGGTCGGCGACATGACCCCGAAATATGGCTGCGGCCAGGGCGCCTGCGGCACCTGCACAGTGCTGGTGGAGGGGCGGCCGCGCCTTGCCTGTCTGACGCTGGCCGAAACCGTGTCAGGACAGCATGTGGAAACCGCCGCCAGCCTTTCCGATGGGCCGGATCTCGACCCGCTGCAGGACTGCTTTATGGAACATTTCGCCGCCCAGTGCGGCTATTGCACGCCAGGGATGCTAATGGCCGCGAAGGCGTTGCTTGACCGCCATCCGGCGCCGTCGCGAGAGCAGGTGGTAGAGGCCATTTCCGGCAATATCTGCCGCTGCACCGGCTATGAACCGATCATCACCGCCATCCTGGATGCCGCCACGCGCCGTGGCCGCCGGGCCGGCTGAAGGAGGGGCGGGATGACCATCAACACCGTCGAGATGCGTAAGGAGTACTTCCGCGACGAGCGGGACGACAGCCTGAACGAGGTCGGCCAACCGACCCGGCGCCAGGACATCCTCGGCCATGTAACTGGCCGCTCGCGCTTCTATGACGACCATGCCTTCGACGGGCTTTTGCATATGCGCTGCGTGCGCAGCCCGCACCACCATGCGCGGATCCGGCGGATCGACACCAGCCGGGCGGAAGGGATGCCCGGCGTCCGCCGCGTGGTCTTGGCCGCCGATGTGCCGCGGAACCTCAACACGCTGCTCTCGTTGATCAATTTCGGCCGAGACGACGAACCGCTGATTGCCCATGCGAAGACGGCTTACATCGGCGAGCCGGTGGCCGCGATCATCGCCGAGACCGAGGGGCAGGCCCGCGATGCGGTCGCCGCCGTCCGCGTGGATTGGGAGGAGTTGCCGGCGGTTCTGGACGCGGAGGAGGCCCTCGCGCCCGGCGCCCCGGTGGTGAACGAGGCGTGGCCGCACAACGTGTTCGAGTACCACGACAAATACACTCACCAGAAGCTCCGCTTCGGCGATGTAGAGAGCATCTTTCGCCGCAACGATCTGCGGGTGGTCGAGGGGCGCTATCAAATGTCGCCCATCGAACAGGCGCCGACCGAGACCTGCGGCGCCATCGCCGCGCCGGAGACGAATGACCGCTATGTCTGCCATACGGCCACCCAGGCGCTGTTCTTCTCGCTCGGCACAACTGCGAAGCTGCTCGACCTGCCGTCCAGCCGCTTGCATTTCATCGGCGGCACGGTCGGCGGCGGTTTCGGCGGCAAGGTCGACAGCCTGCATGAACCCTTGGCGGTGCTCGGCGCGATGCTAACGGGGCGGCCGGTCAAATGCATGTGGGACCGGGCGGAGGAGATGCAGGTCGGCGCGCCCCGCGGCGCCGAGCGGTGGTATCTGAAGGATGCCGTGGCCGCAGATGGGCGCATCCTAGCGCGGCAGTTCCGCGGCTATTTCGACTGCGGGGCGTATACCCGCCTCTCCTCCTACGCGGTGCAGAAGGCGACGGCGCATCTGCCCGGCCCCTATACGATCCCGAATGTGCATGCTGACACCTATTGCGTCTTCACGAACCGCACGCCGGCAACTGCGATGCGTGGCTTTGGGGTGACCGGCGTCGACTTCGCCATCGAATGCCATATGGACAAAGTCGCGGAGGAGGTCGGGATGGACCCGATCGAGCTGCGCATCCTCAACGCCTATCGGGACGGGGATATGAAGGCGCATCGGCGGCTCGCCAAGAACTGCGCGCTGATCGAGTGCTGTCATGTGGCCGCGGAGAAGGCGGGATGGCCCCTGGCCGAGCCCTATCGGTCGATGTCCAGCCTGCGCGATGGCGGCGGCGAGCGAGCCGCGATCCCACAGACGGCGACGGATGAGGACGGCCGGGTTGGCAGCGCGCCGCCCAAGACCCCGATCCGGCCGACTTCGCCACTACCGCGCCCTGCTGCACCGATGCCAAGCGTGCGCCCGGCGCCACCAGTCGCGAAGCCGCGACCGGTTCTGGATCCGGCCCAACAGGATGCCTATGGCCAACCGATCCGGGAAGCACCGAAGGCGCCGCTACCCCCCTCGCCGCGCCCGGAACCGGTGGCTCGACCGGAACCGTCCCTGCAAGCAGCCAAGCCGGCGGAGCCCTATAAGTCCGCGGAGCCGTTCAGTCGTGGCACCAAACGCCCCGGCAGCGGGCGCTTTGGCGGTCTCTCGGGCATGAGGAGGCGCTGAAATGGCGATCCATCGCGGCCGTGGCTTTGCGGCAATCAATTACCCGATCGGCATGAATCTGGGCGGCGATCCGAGCCAGGCGCTGGTGCATTCCAATCCGGACGGAAAGTTCATGGTCGCACTCAGCGCCATCGATCTTGGTCAGGGCATGAAATCGGTGACCCGGCAGATCGCGGCGGAGACGCTCGGCGTGCCGGTCGAGCATGTCTATGTCGACACCGCCGACAGCGACACCGGGCCCCATGACATGGGCAGTTTCGCCTCCCGCGGTACGCATCGGGTGGGCAACGCGGTCGCCGCGGCGGCCCAAGAGGCGCGGGCCGTGATGCTCGACGCTGCGGCCGAGGAGCTTGAGGTTAGCGCCGCAGATCTGGAGACCGACGGCAAGGGCGCGATCCATGTGAAGGGCGCGCCCGGTCGGGCGATCTCGACTGCCGATGCCTGTCTGGCAGCGCAGTTCAAGCAGGGTAAGACCGTCTCTGGCCGTGGCATCTTTCTCGTGCCCCCCTCCTCGGTGGATCCGGAGACGGGCGAAATGGACCCGGTCACCTGCTTTGCCCATGCGGCGCTCGTGGTTGATGTCGAGGTGGATGACGAGACCGGCGAGGTCTCCGTCACCCAAATGAACTCCGCCTACGAGGTCGGGCGCGCGCTGAACCCACGGCTGGTCGAGCAGCAATTGGTCGGTGGCGCCTGGATGGGCATGAGCCATGCGCTCTGGGAGACGACGGAGCCCTACTACCCGGATCGGCGAGAGGGGCCGGAGGATTTCAACGAGTATCTGATGCCGGGCCCGGGCGATCTAGCGCCGCATAACATCGCGATCTTGGAACGCCCCGCGCCTGACGGGCCCTTCGGCGGCAAGGGACCGGGTGAGATGTGCGCAAACCCGGTGCTGCCGGCGGTGGCGAATGCGGTCTACAATGCCGTCGGCGTACGAGTGGACGAGCTGCCGATCACGCCGGAGAAGATCCTGCGGGGTCTGCAGGCGAATGGCGGGGTGCGTCCGCAGCCACGCGCGGGCGGGGGCGCCTGAGCTGTGTTTTTGCCGTTGCGCCCCCCCGGTCGAGCGTGCCCCACCCCTTCGACGCGGCGCCTGTCTGACCCGTTCCGGCAGCCCACCCACGGCCCGCGCGACCGGGGGGCGCCATGACGGTCCGCCGCGTGATCGGCGGGATCGACGGGCCGGACGCTTTAGCGGACGCGCTATCCGCCGCGCAGTATCTCGCCGACCCGGATCTGGCGACGGCCGCCTATCTCGCCTTGGCGCTTGGGAAACCCCTATTGCTGGAAGGCTCACCCGGTGTCGGCAAAACCGAAGCGGCAAAGGCCATCGCCTCGGTCCTCGCGCGCCGGATGATCCGGCTGCAATGCTATGAGGGGATCGATGCTGCCGCTGCCCTCTACGAATGGAACTATCCGCGCCAGATGCTCGCGATCCGCCAGGCGGGCGACGACTATGTCAATATCTACGCCGATCAGTTCCTGATCGCGCGCCCGATGCTGGAGGCACTGCAGACGCCTGCTGCCAGTCTGCTTCTGATCGACGAGATCGACCGCGCCGATCACGAATTCGAGGCGTTCCTGCTGGAGTTCCTCTCCGACTTCCAGATCTCGATCCCCGAGCGCGGGACCGTGCGGGCGTCGGACCCGCCGGCGGTCGTGCTCACCTCGAACCGCACCCGCGACCTGCATGAGGCGCTGCGCCGGCGCTGCGTCTATCACTGGATCGACTATCCGGACCCCGAACGGGAGGCGGCGATTGTGATGATGCGCGCGAGTTCGGTGGCACGGGCGACGGCCGATGCAGTGGTGGCAGCTGTGGGCCGCCTGCGGGCCGAGCCTTTGGCGAAACCGCCGGGTGTGGCCGAGACGGTCGAATGGGCCGAGGCAGCGACGCTGTTGAACGCCCAGGGCGCCGCCTGGCCGGAGGCGTTCCGCCGCGCGATCGGCGTCGCAGTGAAGGACCAGGAAGACCTCGCCTTCCTCGAACCGCGGCTCGGGGCGGTCATCGACGGACAGGCGGCATGATCTCGCTCCTCCGCCATGCCGATGCCGCGAGGCAGGCGCGCGATGCGCCTTTGTCGCCGGCGGGTCACGCCGCGGCAGCGGCATTGATCCCAGAGCTCACCGCTCTCGACACTGGTCGTGTCTTCAGTTCGCCCTGTGCGCGAGCGCAACAAACGATATCACCAGTTGCGAAGGCCGCCGGCCTCCCGGTTCTGAAGGACACAAGATTGCGGGAACGGGAGCATGGCGCCGTTTCTGCCGGAGCATGGGACCGAGAAGCTGAGGCGCTTTTCGCCGACCCATCCGCTCAGCCCTATGGCGGCGAAAGCGTCGAAGATGTTGCGCAATGGGGCCTGGCCGCGATTTCAGAGATCGAAAGGCAGCAATCGGTGCCCCTGATCGCCACCCATGGACTGTGGTTCTCCGTCGTCCTCTCCCGTTTCGGGCGGCCACTGACGATCGAGGCGTGGCGGGCCATGGCGCGAACGGCGCTATTCGCGGTCGAGAATGGGCACTTCAGCCAAGTGGAATTGGCGGCATGAGCCTTCCTGACGATCAGCAGGCAGAGACTGCCCGAGGGATCCCCTCCCCCGTTCTGGGGGAGGGTCAGGGTGGGGGCCTGCCCCGCGCAGCAGCTCCGCTGGTCGCCTTCGCAGACCGGCTCCGCGGCCATGGCTTTGCGGTCGCACCGGACCAGACAATCGGCTTCTTGCAGGCAACAGACCTCCTTGGTCCAACCGGCATCGCCGCCGTTCGGCGGGCAGCCATTGCCCTGTTCGCCCCGCCGCGGGAGCGCCGCGCCGAGTTCGACGCGCTCTTCGACGCGCATTTCATAGGCCGCCGGATCGCTGCCGCCGCGGAGGGCGCACCGGATGACGACATGGAAATCCGCGAGGATCGTCCCGGCACCGCCCCGCCGCCGGAGACCGAGGGCGAGCAGGAGGCCGGCATCGAAGCCACGGCGGCCGAGGCCCTGCTGGCCCGCCAATTCGCGGATCTGACCGAGGCCGAGGCGCTCCGCCGTTTCGCCCGCCTCGCGCCCTCATCGCTGCCGCAACGGGTATCGCGGCGCAAGCGCCGGGCGCGCCAGGGCGCGGGGATCGATCTGCGCCGGGCATTGCGGGCCGCGGCGCGCCAAGATGGCGAGGTTCTCGATCTGCCGCGCCTGACGCGCCGGACCCGGCAACGCCGGGTTCTGCTGCTGCTCGACGTCTCCGGCTCCATGAAGGCGCAAACCGACGGCGCGCTCCGCCTCGCCCACCGGCTGATCCAAGCCGGGGAGCGGGCAGAGGTCTTCACCTTCGGCACCCGGCTGACCCGTGTTACCGGCGCACTGCGTCTCCGCTCGGAGGGGCAGGCCCTCGCGCGGACGGGCACGCTGGTCGCAGACTGGGACGGCGGCACCCGGATCGGCGACGCGCTGGAGGCTTTCCTCGCCGTGCCGCGCTTCGCCGGTTTCGCTCGCGGCGCGGCGGTGGTGGTGGTCTCCGACGGTCTAGAGCGCGGCGCGCCGGAGGCAATGATCGCGGCTGTCCGCCGCCTCGCCCGCCTCGCCTGGCGGGTCGACTGGCTGACGCCCCTTGCCGCCGAACCGGGCTTCGCGCCCCGGACCGAAGCACTCTCCGGCGCCCTGCCTCATCTCACCGACCTCGGCGATGGCGGCAGCATCGGCGCAGTTGCGGAGCATTTGCTGAGCCTCGGGGCCGCGCGATGACGGACATCGTCGATGCACATTTCCACATTTGGCGCCAGGCGGATCTGCCCTGGCTGCTCGGCCCGATGCAGCCGCGGATCTTCGGCCCCTATGAGGGGATCAAGCGCGACTATCCGGTGACCGAGTACCGCGCGGATCTGGCGGGCAGCGGCGTGGCGAAGGCCGTCTATATCCAAGCCAATTGGGCGCCGAACTGGGCGGCGGACGAGGCCGCTTGGGTACAGAGCGTCGCCGATGAGACAGGCTGGCCCCATGCCATCATCGCCTATGCCGACATGACCGGCAGGCTGGCTGGCGGCGATGTGCGCCCGGCGCTGGACCGGCTGGCACAAGTCCCGCTGGTCCGCGGCATCCGCCAACAGCTCCACTGGCACCCGAGACCGGCCTACCGCTTCGCACCGCGGCCTGACCTAGCGGTCGACCCAGTCGTGCAAAGGAACGTCGCCCATCTGGCCGACTATGGGTGGAGCTTCGATCTGCAGGTCTTTCCCGGCCAGATGGCCGATGCGGCCAAACTCGCCGCGGCCTGTCCGGACGTGACCTTCGTCCTCCAACACGCCGGCATGTTGGAGGATCTGTCCGACAACGGCTGGGCCACCTGGCGCAGGGGGATGAAAGCGCTTGCCGCACGCCCAAACGTGGTCAGCAAGATCTCCGGCCTCGGCACCTTCCTGCACAGGAACGACTCAGCGCATATCCAGACCATAGTGGCCGAAACGGCCGAGATTTTCGGTCCGAAACGCTGCCTTTGGGGCTCTAACTTCCCGATCGAGAAGCTCTGGACCCGCTATGGCGACCTCCTCGCTGCCCACCAGGCCGCTGCCGGGACCCTATCGAAACCCGCCCAAAAGGCGCTGTTCCACGACACCGCAGCTCGGGTCTACCGGTTGTGAGAGAGAAAACGAGGGAGTGAGTAACGATGGCCCTAGAGATCCATGTGCTGGACTATGGCGATATCGAGTTGGAGACGTCGTTCCTGGTTCTAGGCCATGAGTGCGGGCGCGTCCGAAGGGTGCCGGTCTATGGCTTTCTGATCCTCGGTGGCGCCTATCCGGTGCTGGTCGACACCGGCTATCGCGACAACGCGATCATGGAGAGCCTGGGGATGCGGGGGCTGCAATTCCACGAGAACATGATCGAAAACCAGCTCGCCAAGCACGGGGTAAAGCCGGGCGATGTCCGCTATATCGTGCACACCCATCTGCATATCGACCATGCGGGGAAAGACGATCTCTTCCCAATGAACACCACCGTGGTGATCAACCGTCGGGAACTGGAATGTTCGGTCTCCGGCCTGATGCATCCGCAGTACCCGAAACCCGACATCCAGCATCTGATCGAGCGGCTGCACACCCAGGACGCGCTGCGCTTCCTCGACCTCGAGATCACCGGGGCGGAGGAGCTGATCCCCGGCGTCTGGTGCGAGCCGGCGCATGCCCACACCGAGGGATCGGCCAATGTGATCGTCGAGACGGCGGACGGGCTCGCCTGCCTCTGCGGCGACGTGATCTACAACTTCAACGACCAGATCGTGAACCAAGTGCGTCAGACCCAGTTCATGGAGCCGCAGGTCACCGGCAACCATGCGGGCAGCAAGCGGGCCGAGAAGGGGGCGATAAAGAAGCTGCTCAACAACTACCGGTATCTGCTGCCGGTCCATGACGCGCCTGCGAAGATCGAGAACCAGCAGGTGGTCGGGCGGTTACAGATGCAGGTGCCGGGGCCGGTGGTGCAGTCGGTTCCCACCCGTGACTGGTTCCCGATGTGATGGCTTCGCAACAGTCTGCTGCCCACGCGCTCCGACAGGACATGTTCCATGGGGCAATCCGCACACCTCTTTGTGATCAGGAGTTGATCGCACCGCGCGCGTCGCGATGTCTGGATCATGCACAGCGGGCAGCGAAGGGGCGCGGCCATGAAAAAGCAGTCGAAGAAACCGAAACAAGCGAAGGCGCAACCGGCGGCGGCACCGACCCCGGCTGCGAAAGTACCAAAAGACCGGCGGCAAATGCTCCGCAGCGTGGCGAGCTGGGGCGCCGTGGCAGTGGCGCTTGGCGGTGTCGGCTATTGGGCTGTCGGCGGGGTGCGCGCAACCATTGCCGAGCAGGATCTGAGCCGCGTCGGCAACGGCACGCCGACCATCGTGCAAATCCACGACCCGCAGTGCCGCGAATGCATGGCCCTGCAGGTGGAAACGCGCGACGCTCTGGCGGCGCTCGACAGCCAATCCCTCGACTATGTGGTGGCGAACATCCGCACGGCGGAGGGACGTGCCTTCGCCGGACGGCACGATGTCTCCCACGTGACCCTGTTGCTGTTCGACGGTCGCGGCGCCTTGCGCAATGTGCTTCGCGGCGTGCAGCCCAGCGCAACGCTGCAGCGGGAGTTCGAGGCGCATCTGAGGGCCAGCGCTGGGTCGTAGTCGGTCTTTTCGGTCAGTCGGCACGATCGCAACACGGCCGACCCGGCACGCCAGCGCAGGATGGCAAAAGTTCACCTAACAGCGGGTGTGATTTCATCATCCCGACCTGCGCGCGCGCGGTAATGGCCCTAAAGCACACCGTCGGCGCCGCGCCGGGTATGGCGGCAACCGAAACCACGCGGAGTGCCCAATGAGCCACCCCGCCCTCGACCCCTCCTTCCACGAGCTGATCGACGAGTTCGCTCCGGTCCGGCAAATCGGCACCGGCTTTATCTTCACCGAAGGGCCTATCTGGCACCCGCTCGAACAAAGGCTTTTATTCTCGGACATGCCTGGGGATGTCCGCCGTTCCTGGGACAATCACGGCATTCGCGAAGTCATGCGTCCGTCCCGTAAGGGCAACGGCATGACCTATGACGCCGATCTGAACCTCTTGGTCTGCGAGCATGCAACCTCGTCCGTCGCGCGGTTCCGCCCCGATGGTCGCCGCGAGGTTCTGGCCAGCCATTTCCAGGGGCAGGAGCTAAACTCCCCAAACGATCTCTGCGTGAAATCGGACGGCTCGATCTGGTTCACCGATCCGACCTATGGACGGATGCCGGGCTTCGGGATCGAGCGACCGGTGGCGCTGGGGTTCCAGGGTCTCTATCGCATCGCACCAGGCGCGGTGGGGGCGGAGCCGCACTTGCTCTCAGACCGCTATCTATTCACCCAGCCTAATGGGCTGTGCTTCTCGCCGGACGAACGGCTCCTCTATGTCAATGACACGGTGCAGACCAATATCCGCGTTTTCGAGGTCGGGGCCGATGGCGCGCTCAACAATGGGCGGGTGTTTGCCAGCGGCATCACCGACCCGCTGCGCCCGGGTGTCCCGGACGGGATGAAGTGCGATCAGGCGGGGAATGTTTGGGTCACGGCGCCGGGCGGGCTGTGGGTTTATGCGCCGACTGGAAAGCTGATTGGGAAGGTCACGCTGCCGGAGATGGCAGCGAACCTCCATTGGGGCGGGCCGGACTGGCGCACGCTCTTCATCTGCGCGACCCACTCGGTCTATGCGGTGGAAACGAAGATCGGCCCGCGGCCGGAACCGTTCATGGCCACCCGCGCAAAGCCAGCCGGCACCGCAGTGCCGGCGCGCCCAAACCGGCTTGAGCCGAGCCGATGCGCGCTGATCCTGCAGGATTTGCAGAACGATGTGATGATGGATGGTGGCGCCTTCGCCGAGACAGGCGCGCCGGAGCATGCACGCCAGCAGAATGTGATCGGCAATGCGTCTCGCCTCGCCGCCCGGTGCCGCGAGAAGGGTGTCCTGGTCATCCATGTCTGGTTCGTTTGCGAGCCCGGCTATCCGGCGATGCTATCCAGCGCGCCACTGTTCGAGGGGCTGGTCGGTGCCCAAGCCTTGGTTCGCGGGACCTGGGGCGCCGCCCCTGCCCCGGGTCTGGAGCCTCAAACGGGCGATGTTGTGGTCGAGAAAATGACCATGAGCGCCTGGGAAAGCGGACGGCTCGAGAGCTATCTGCGCGGCGCTGGGCGCGACACCATCATAAATTGCGGTGCCTGGACCAATATGTCGGTGGAACACACGGCCCGGACGGGGGCCGACAAAGGCTATCGGATGGTGCTGCCCCAGGATTGCTGTTCGACAATGAATGCGGATTGGCACCGAGCCTCGGTCGACTACGCGATGCAGAACGTCGCGACGGTGACCGATTGCGAGGGCGTTCTGGCAATGCTCGACTAAGCGGCCAGGCGCATTTAACGGGCCATTATGTCGATCTCGCGGTTTAGTTGGTCGATCTCCCGACGCATTTCGGCAAGCTCGGCCTCTCTTCGGGAGACCTCGCCTTCGTCGCCCCGCTGCCGCGCGGCCTCCAATTCCAGCGCCTTGTCGTTGAACGCTTCGCTGCGCAGATCCAACTCTCGCGCCAGGCGGCGCTCCTCCGCTTCCGAGATCTTGGCTTGCCGGCTCGCTTGCGCCAAACGGTCCCGTTGCGTGCGCCGGTTGCCGTTGACCTGACGCAGCTCAGTCTCCAGCGCCGCCAGCTCCTCCTGGGCCATCAACTGCTCTTCCTGCAGTGAGAGCTGCTCGGCCCGCGCGTCGTCGAGGCGGTTCTGCGCGTCGACCAAGCGCTGCGATTGCCCGCGGCCATAGATCAGGTCGGCCTTCTCCCGCTGATAAGTCTCGCAGCCTGCCAACCCCAGGGCCAATACCGCGAAGGCGAGGCTGCGCGATGCATCGCTCATGCGATCCTCCCTTGCTCCAACTCCTGCTCCAGCAGATCGCGTTCTCGGCGCAGGCGGTCGATCTCGCGCCGCGTATCGTCGATCTTGCGGTCGAGCTCGGCGGTGTTCTGCCCGTCGCCCCGGATGTTGCGCGAGATCTTGGCGTAGTCGTCGTTCCTCTCCTCCAGCCCTTCGATCAGCTCGTCGAGCTGTCTGATATTGTTCTCGGCCCGCGCTTCCCGGCGGCGCACATCGGCGAGGCTGGTCTGGTTGGCCCGATAGCCGGCCCGCGCCTCGCGCAGGCTGCGGCGGGTATCGGCGATCACCGCATCGGTGTT
This sequence comes from Pseudomonadota bacterium, assembly GCA_039513195.1. Taxonomy (GTDB): domain Bacteria; phylum Pseudomonadota; class Alphaproteobacteria; order Rhodobacterales; family Rhodobacteraceae; genus Thermohalobaculum. The sequence goes on from JBCCRM010000010.1 coordinate 78,228, forward strand.
GGCGAGGGACCGGCGGATCCGTTGGTTTTCCCGCTCGACCTCCTCGACCACCACTTCGATCTCGCGCACTTGGCGCCGCGCGGCCTCCTGCTGGCGGGCAACCCGCCATCCGTCGAGACCACCGAACACCGCGCCCCCGCCGGCGCCGATCGCCGCGCCCTTCAACGCGGCGTTGATGTTGCCGCCGCTCGCCAGCCCGAACAAGAGACCCAACACAGCACCCTTGACCGCACCGGTCGCGGCACCGCCGAGGATGGTCTCGTTATAGATCTTCGCGTCTTCGCGCAGCCGAAGTTCCGCGGGTGTCAGGGGCTGCGATGTCCGGTTCGTGCCATAGATCGACCTGTCGCCAGTGCGGGCGCATCCCATCGGAATGGCAACCAGAAGGGACAGAACGAGCAGCGACTTGATCAGCGTTCCCATGGTAATCCTCGCGGTAAATCCCCGGACTGGCGGTCAGTTTTCTGCATCGCGCCACCCCGCTATCACATCGTCTTTCGCCGGCGCACCTTCGGCCTGAATGCGCGCAATATCGGCCTCGATCTGCTCGATGCTCTCGGCGGGCCAGTCGAGCCCGCGGGACCGGAACTCCTCCTGTAAAATTTTCGATTGTTCTGCGAGCAGCCGCTCCGGATACTCCGACCCGGTGCGGGCGGCATGCTCCACGTAAAACGCGCCGTCGAATTCGAAATCCTCGGCGACCCGGTCGCAGCGGGTCCGATAGCGCTCTGGATTGAGGTCCATCAGCTCCTCGCAGCGCCCCATGGCGTCGCGATGCTGGCGCAGACGAAGCGCGGCGAGCACGCCGATCCGCAGCATGGCCCGCGCGGCCCGGGCCCGCTCCTCGTTCCGGGTCGCAATATTGACGTCGATGATGTCGCCGAGGCCTCTGAGCCGCCGCTCGACATCTGCCTTTTCGTCGAAATCCAGCGCCCCGAGATAGTCGGCAAGCGTGTCTATCTCGACGCGCGGGTCCTCTTGGGCGGCCTCCAGAACCACCTGCTCGCTCTCGGCCAGTGCCTCCCAGCCTCCACGCGCCTCCTCCAGCCGATCACGGTCGGGAAGCGAGGGCGCGACCAGGGCAAAGCGGTATCCGGTGGTCTTCTCACGCCGCAGCCCGCGGCGGCCAAGTGGCGTGAATTCCTCCCGCAAGCCGGAATGAATCGCGGCGAGCTTGGTGCGAAAATCGCCACCCCGCTTCACAAAGGCGCCTGCCCTGCCATGGGCGCGACCGACATGGTTCAAACGGAAGTGGCCCGAGACCAGCTCGGCCGCATTGCCATGCATGTCGTGAAGGCCAAGCGGGTTCGGCTTTAGCAGGCCCGTGAGCTGCAGTTCCCGGTTGGCGGAGGTCGCGCTGTCGAACCAAAGATATTGCTCCGCCAACCCATCGATCGGCGGCAGCGGGCTTTCAAACTCCAAAGGCCCGACTTGCACGCCGCCGCGGGCGGCGAACTCCCACTCCGTCTCGGTCGGCAAACGGAGATAAGCCTCCGACCCCGGCAGGTCGTCCGGCGCTTCGGCCAGCAGCCATTCGGAGTAGGTCTCCGCCGCCATCATCGCCTCGGCCACCGTGACGCCGGTGGCCGGGAGGCGCCCCTCGACATCGGCCGGGTCCGGGCAATCGCCCGCCAAAGCCGCCGCCTGCGCGACGGTCACCTCGTACTTGCCGAGATAGTAGCGCCAGCGGCCGTCGACACGGAAACTGCCGCTGACATAGGCTGTGCGCGGGTTCTCCACATAGGCACGGGCAGGATTGCGGGTGCCGAGTTGGATCTTTCGGTCATCGAAGACATCGCTGCCGGGCACATCGACGGGGCGAAACACCATCGCGCCCTCGCAGGGCATGGGCAGAATCAAGTCGCCCTCTGCGGGGGCGGGGTTCGTGAGGCCCTCCGACCAAGGCGCAGCGCCGGCGAGCAACGGCACCAGCCCCGCGGCCAAAGCCCCGATCAGCGCGCGCTCAAGTCTCCCGAACCTCATCCGCCGGCTCCAGCATCGCAAATCGCCGCCCGATCACGGTCGCAGGCAGCGCTGAGATGACAACGATTAACGCGGCCATTCCCGTCGCTGCCCAGAACGAGATAATGCAAGCGCGCGCCCCGTCACCGAGACCGAGACGGGTGCCGAGCCCTGCATTGATCACGGTTGCGAAAGTCAGGGCTGCAGCGATTGTCAGGGCGGCCCCGCCGAGGCCAAGGATCACCGCCTGGGCCACCGGAAAGGCCACCAGCGTCGCCCGAGAAAAGCCGATCAGGCTCAAAACCGCGATTATGCGCCGGCGCCGGGCCACCATGCCCCACTGAATCGCTGCGAGACCGCCGGCGAGGCCCATCACCGACAAACCGCCGATTGCCCAGATCACCAACTGGAAACTGCGGTCTAGGCCCGTGGCGAAGTCGATCCGCCCGGTTGCTCCAGTCACAGTCAACCGAAAGGGCTCCGCGCGGAGCCGCGCGAGGAGGGGCGAGACGTCGGATATGTCGCGCGCATAGAGCCGAAAGTCGCGGAAATGTGACCGCTCCGGCGGGGCGGGACCATCCGCCGACAACACGGGCGCCGCGAAACCGTCCTTGAAGTCTTCCACCTGGTTGAGGAAGGCGCCGGTGACGAAGAGCGCCCGGCGCTCGAACCGGGCGGGACGGGCGATATCGACCACGGACAGGGTCACGACACGCGTCTCGCCGGTGCCGCCGGGTCGCGTGCGCGAGATCTCTAGCGTGACGGTCGACCCCATCTCGGCCCCGACGGCCTCGGCAAGCGCTTGGCTGAGTTTCACCTGCTGCGGCGACTGCAAAGGCGGCGAGCCCGCGTCGAAAACCGGATCGTCCGGCGCAGTCGGCACAAGGCTGGCCCGGCTCTCACGCGCGTCTTCCGGTCCAAAAACCTGGCCCTGGGCCGCCGCCCAACGGGTCGAGGGAACAGCGAACGCGACTTCCGGCCAAGCGCGGGCAGCCTCGAACCAGGCCTGGTCGAAGCGTGCTGCGCCGCTCGCCTGCAGGCGGATGGTGCGCGCTGCCGGATCCTGGCGCAGATCGGCGAAGATGCCGCCGACGACCCCCTCATAGAGCCCGATCAACACCAAAAGCGGTGCGGCCACGGCCGTGATCGCCAAGCACATGGCCAAAGACACGGTCCATTCATGGCGCAGATCCGCCCAGGCCAGCCGCAGCACCGGGCGAAGGGGTATCATGCTGCGGCGGCCACCGGGCGCAGGCAAGACCGGTTCGGCCCGTCAGGGCGGCATTCGAGCAGGCGGAAGCCGTGGCGCTCGGCAAGGGGCCGGTCATGGGTGACGAGGACCAGCGCGGCGCCGCGCTGCGTGACCAGTCGGGTCAGGAGAGCCATCACCTCCTCCGCCGTGTCGGCATCCAGCGAGCCGGTCGGCTCGTCGGCGAGAACCAAGGCCGGCTCCCCCGCCAGCGCCCGTGCGATGGCCGCCCTCTGGCGCTGACCGACCGAAACCGCAGCGGGCTTGCGTGCGGCGAGATCGGCGATCCCCAGTGCTTCCAACAGCGGGCCGGCCTCTGCGTCCGACCGGCCGTCGCGCCAAGCGGGCAAAGCCACATTCTGCGCCATGGTCAGGAATGGCGCGAGCCCGCCCGTCTGCAGCACATAGCCGATGCTCGCCGCCCTCAGCGCACGCAATCCATCGAGGTCGCGGCGATCCCAAAGCGCCGCCACATCGGTCTTCCGCCCGCGGGCCGAGAGTGTCATCCGCCGTGTCGAGGCAGGTCGTAGCACGCAGGCGAGCATGTCGAGGATGGTGCTCTTGCCCGCGCCGCTGCGGCCGATGACGGCAACCGGCTCGCCAGGCTGCACGGTCAATTCCGGCACCGAGACCCGAAAATCTTCGCCACGCAGCCCGACCACCTCAGCTAGGTCAAGCACCGCCGGCTCAGGGCAAGGCATCGATCGGCACGGGATAGACATAGTCGTCCGGCACCGCGCCCTCGTTCAGCGAAACCCAGCGCGCCGTATCGTCGTGGAAGCGCTGGTACAGCCGGATGCTCGCGTAGAGCTGATCGATAATCTCCTGCTGGTCCGAGACGCCCATGGCGATCCAGTCATCCTCGGTCAGGGCCATCAACCGGCTTTGATAGGGCAACCCGTCGAGATACTCGCCGACCAGACCCGTCTCCTCCAAGTTTCGAACGTCGCCCTGCCCGATGCGATCCGGATCTCGGCCCGCCGCAATGGCCGCCGAACGCAACTGATTGAACAGATCGTCAGGATCGATCTGACCCCTCTCCAGAGCTTCGGCTGTCAACTCCAAGGTCTTCTGCAGATCCGAAAGCTGGCTTTTGCTCAGCAACACCCGCACGGAAAAGCTGCTGATCTCGGGATTGGTCAGATCGCGGTCGGAAGCCCAGGCCCGGAACATCGAGGGTGCCTCCACCCCCTCCGCCCGGCCAAGATGGGCCAGCGCCATCGCGCGGCCGATCAGCGCCGCGGTGTCGGCGAGTTCCGATCCTGCATCTGCCGCTGCGGGCGCCACCTCGGGCTTAGCGACCGCGCGCTCGGCATCCTGGACCTGGCGCACCAGCGCGTCCGCCAATGTCTCGACCGTTGCCGCAAACGCCTTCGGATCCCCGGACTCCACCGGGAAGTACAGCGATCCGACGTTCTCATAGCGGCTGAGATCGCGGTATTGCGCCTCTGCCCGGGCATGGTCGTCCTCGCCCGCCTCGGTCTGTAGATGCAGGACATAGAGCGCCGTCTTCCGGGACCGCACGATCTGCTGCATCGACGCGGTCGAAAGCCCCGTGGCCGAAGCCGGAATGACGCCGCTGCCACGACCCTCCTCCCGTTCGGTCCGAGAGCTTGCATCCGTAACCAGGATCAGAAAACGGGCACCGAACTCGCTCCAGTCGATGTCGTCGAAGGCCGCGTCGATGGCGGCGAAACCATCCTCCGGGAACGCACGGGTGGAGACGGCGGACGCCGCCAGAGGCTCGGTGGCCGACGCGAAGCCCTCCGCCGCGTCGATGATGTTGGGATCGGCGAAGGTGCGGGTCAAGAACTCGATGCCCTGCACCGTCTCCGGATCGTCGCGATAGGCCACGAGCCCGAAGCGCACCCGGTCCGCCATTCCGTCCGCCTCGACCCGGCGCAAAACGCGGTCCATCACCTGGCGCGTCTGGTCGATATAGGGACCCATGGAGCTCGACGCGTCGATCAAAAAGACCACGCCCGCACGAAAGCTCTGCAGCGCGGCCGGGCTCAGCCGGCGCTTGATGATCGGAGTGTCCGGCTGCTCTTCCTTCGTGATGCTGGCGATTTCGACATCGGTGGTGCGAAACCCGCTCGGCAACCGGCGCTTCTCTGCCGATAGGATTGGCAACATGTAGAAATTCGTCTCGAAATCGACCGGTGCCTCGGGCTCGATCGAGACCACCGGGCTGCCGCTCGGCAGGCTGTCGGCGTCGATGTCGCGCCGCGCCGTGGCCGCCAGGTCGCCAAGCCGCGGGCTCTCAGACCAGGTGCGCAGATCGTTGTGATTGCGAAAGAACAACGCCCTATCGCGGTTCACCCGATCGGCGAAGGCAAGGACCATCGCATGCTCCCAAGGCACGGTGTCGACCTCGGCGATCTGGCCCAAGACCTTCCCCCGGGCGTCAATGCCGACGCGCAGAACCGCAGCACCGCTGCCGGCCACCTCACGCCCGTAGACGTAGAAGGGCGTGAACGGATCTGGTGTCGACCGGCCGCCATCGGCAGTCGATATCTCGGCGCCCGGCCGGGTCAGAACCCGCTGGAAGAGCTCGGTCTTACCATCTATCAGCAAGGGCTTTTCGGCCCCTTCCGCAAATGCGCCGGGCAGAACCATCACGGTCAGGCAAAGCAACAGCCAACGCATCATTGAAGCAACTCCTTCGCCACCTGGTCCCCGGCATTCGCTGCCCGCCGCAGCCAAAACTGCGCCCGCTCCGGTGCATCGTCGCGCGCCACGGTGCCGCTGCGCAACAGCTCCCCCAGGGCGCGCATCGCAGGCACATCGCCGGATCGGGCGGCGCGTTCGTAGAATTCAGCGGCGCGGTCGCTGTTCGGCGACTTAACAACGCCGCCGGGGGTGAATTCCGACGGGTTGTAGAGATCGCCCATAATGCGCGCGGAGCCCGCATGTCCGCCCTTCGCCGCGTAGGAGCGCAAGAGAAACGCCGCGTCCGATGCCCCGCCATCGAGATACCGGTCCGCCTCGGCCGCCGCGTCGCGGGCCGAAGGTTCGGATTGCAGGAAGGCTCGGGCCGCCGAAACCGTAAATCGCCGCGGCTTCGGCTCTTCGGGCGCCTGCTCTGGCCGCGGCTGTGGTTCCGCCTCCGGGGCGACAGCGACGGCCGCCGGAGCACCGTTCTGCTCTGGCTCCAGGACGAAGGTTGAGTAGGCCCAGAGCGCAGCCGCAGTGCCAACGCTTAGGAACAGCACGATAGCCGCCCGCCCGATCCAGCCTAGGCCGCCGCCCCGCTTCGGCGGCGGGCCGGTTTTGATCACCAGCGGCTCCGGCGCCTCGAGCTCCGGCGCCTTCGGCAATGGATCGAGTTCGGGCGACGGCGCCGGTTCTGGCTGAGGGGCAGCCTTCGGCGGTGGCGTCGTTTGCGGCAAAATCACCGTGTCCGGCTCTACCCGGGTCCGCGGGTCAGCCACCCCACGTGAGGCGAGGAAAGCCGATGCCGAGCTGAGGGCTGGAGCGCCCCCGCGCCTCGGCAAAGTATCCGTGACGGCGGCCCGTGGCCCGGGACCCGATGGCACCTTCGCAGGCAATCGAATGACCGGCCAACTCATCCGATCCTCCGCCTCCGCCCCCATGCCGTCGCGCAGGCGCACCAGATAGGGCATATGCGGCTTCAGGTGCCAGGTCACCGCAGGACCGAGAGGCACGGTCATTCGGTTCGCCGCTCGATAGGCCCGCGCCGGTGCGATCCACTGTTCGCCCGATGCCCAGGGGGCTGCCGGCGCATCAGGGTTCAAAGACCGCGCCGAGCCGAGATCGATGCGCAAAATGCTGATCTGCAGAGTGTTGTGGTCGAGCCCGCCGGCGCCGGAGACTACCAGCTGCACCTCGCCCGGCACCATCTCCGGCGTTTGTTCAACCCGTATCGGCATGGCGATGTGCCCGCTCCACGGCTGCAAGGTCTGTCAGGTCGATCCGCGACAGGATCTCGCCCAGGCGCTGGTTCTGCGCATCGGAAATCTCGCGGCCGGCGGAATGACCCAAATTGTCGTTGCCGAAGGCCCGCAAAGCCACGCCCCAATCCATGAAGTAAGTCCGCTCATGCGTTGCGCGCTGCCCAGAAAGCGATGCGTCGGCAGGGGCGGTGAAGATCTGGCGCTGCGGGTCTCTCGGCGGCTCCGGAAAGGCCGGACGCTCGCCCACATCGGCGCCGGAATAGCCCAGATAGGCGACGAAATCGTTCAAATGGGTTGCCGTTATGCCGGCCACACGGTCGGCGGCCTCGATCCACCGCCCGCCGACCGACTGCGTCTCGAGCCGCACATCTGCTCCGATCCGCTCGAACAGGCCCTGGCGGCTCGCGCCGATCAAAAGCTCGTCTACGATGGCTCCCACCAGCTCCGCAGTCATGCCGAGCTTGCGCAGCGCCACGTCGTTCTGCTGAAGGCCGCGCAGCTTGCTGGCCCACAAGTTCATCACCCGGTCCGCATAGATATCCGGCCGGTCGCGGCGGCTGGCCGGTTCCGGTATGGCGCCCGTATCTGCCGGATCGGGGTCGGCCCAAGGATCGGCATCGAACGGGTCCGGCGCTGGGGATGCGGCGTCTTCGGTGAGTTCGTCCTCGCGCAGAGCCGCCACATTGAGGAAGACGCCCCGCATATCCGCTGCCGAGAGCATCATGCCCCGCAGTAGATGCGAGAACTCTCTCAAGCCGGTGTCGTTCAAGCGCGCGAAAAGCTCCTTGCGCAGTCGCAGCAGCGCCTCGTCCTTCTTGCGCCGCGCCTCTGCCCCCTCAGCATGGTAGAGACCGCTGAGAGGCCGGCGCAGCGAGGAGGCAGCGCCGACGAGACGTTCAGCCGCCTGGGCGCGCTTCAGTCCCGGCTCCAAGACATTGCCAAGGCTTTCAACCAGGAAGCGCACCCCACCGTCATTCGGCTGCATGGCTGCGTCCCACACCCGCTCCCGCCGCCGGAAGTGCTTATCCGTCATCTCAGAGCCGAGGAATGCCGCGCGATAGGCCTCAAAAGCCTCCGACTGTCTGGGCCCAGCCTCGGTCAGCGTTTCCTCGTCGGCATAATCCATCAGGTGCATCTGCTTCATGCCAGGGTTGCGCAGAAAATAGGTGTTCGCGAAGGGCGCTCCATCCCAATCCGTTGGCCAACCGTCCTTGCCGTAGAGCTCCAAGAGCGAGGCGTGGAGCCTCCGGTCCCATTTGCTCAGGCGGCTGTCGGCCGTCTCGCCGCCCTTCTCCAAAAATTCAAGGTCGTGCTTCGTCAGCACCAAGAACAACGCATTGCGCACGGCCTTTCGTTGCTCCGGCATTGCCCCATGGGTCGCCGTAATCCATGACCGAACCATGCCGGCCAGATCCTTCACCTCGTTCACGCTCGGCGGCATGCAGAGCAGCATCGAGGTCAGCTCCAGCTCGTCCGTGTATCTCTGGAACAGATAGGCGATCTTGCCGCGCAGAAAAAGTTCACGAATTTGGGTTCCACGCTGTTCCATCTCCGGTGGCAGATGGGTCAGCTTCAACCGCGAGCGCGCGCCTGGGAAGTCCAGCAGGTCCGTGTGCTCGAAGAACGGCCAGGGCTGGCGGTCGATCACCAACCGCACCTCGGCGATCAGGGCGGTCAGGGTTGCCCGCGGCAGTGCCACCTCCGCCTCGGCCTTGCCCTGACGAACCGGCCGCAGCGGGATTTCATCTTTGGCATCGGCGTCGGTCTGCAGGCGAGACAGAACCGCGACATCGATGATCGAGTTCGGCTCCGGCGGCGTCCCTTTCTCCCGCGGGACTAGGCCCGCCAGCGCGATTTGGGCATCGGGCGCGTGGCCGACCTGATCCAGCGCCTCAGCCAAATGCACATAAACGGCAGTGAAGTCCGTGATACGGCCCCACAAAACTTCGAACAATGCGGCCCGGTCCCGAAGCGACAAGCGCCCGCCGAGCTTGATAAGGCCCGACCAGAAATCCGCGCGGTCAAAGGCGCCGATCCGGCTGCGAAAGTTTTGGCGGAAATACTCGCAGAGATCGAAGAGGGCGATTTCGTCCAGATGTCCTGCTGGCTCTGGGCGGGCCACGGCCTCGGCGTTGCGCAGCGCCTCGCGGATGTCCTGCTCCTCTACCGGCTCCAGCGTCATGCTGTTCGGGTCAAAATCCAGGAAGAAGGAGTTGGCGAGTATCTTGACGATATCCGTCTCGCTGAGTAGGCGCGCTTCGACCGGGTAGTCCGGGTCCACCTCACCTGGGCGAATCGTGAAGCGGGTCACCAGGCCAGTGGACTCTCGATCGCCGGGAGGGTTGATATCGCGCAGAAAATCGTGCTCCCGCTCGCCGAAGCGTATGGTTAAGCGCCCATCCTGAGGCCGGGCCAACGCCGAGACCAGATAGGATTTCCCCGCCTGGCTCGGGCCGAAAACGCCGACGCAGTTGTTCCGCTTAACGGCGTGGGAGAGCCTGCGGCAGGTCAGCCGGGCGCGCCGCGCGGCCTCGACCAGACTGTCGGCCTGGCGCGTGACGGAGGTCGAGACGCCGCGCAGATCGTCGAGCCAGGTGCAGGCATCCTGCGCCCCCCGGTCGAGATCGGCCAAGGCATCGCCCAAATCCGTCACTACATCCCCCGCCATCCGTCAGGCCCTCAATCGCTCAGCAAGACGCCGGTGTCGAGCCAATAGCCCTCGGCATGGTCTATGGTCTGCAGCCAAAGGCGGATCTGATTGGTGCTGACCGACCTGCCCTCGGCGTCCTGCACGCGGCGTACAGAGAACGCATCGACAACGCCGTTTGCCGCCCGGCCGCTTGCGCGCTGCAGCTCGATCTTCAGCGGCGTGCGTTTGTTCAGTTTGGCGGCGGCGTCGGGCGATTGGTAGTCGATGGAGTAGAGCCGCGTGCCTGGCCACCACTCCGCCCCGAACTGCCGCGTGCCGAGCGACATCGGCCCGCGGAACTCAAACGGCTGCGCCGGCAGGTCATAGTCCGGATCGTCCAGATCCATTTCGCCGAAGAACACGTTCTCGGCGCTCAGGCGGTTGTCCTGGTCAAGCTTGCCGAAGAACCGCGCCGTCGACCGGGTCTGTAGGGAGTCGGAGCGGTAGTTGAAGTTCCGGAGCCGCCCCTCACCCAGCATACAGATCATCGCGCCCACCGCGGCGGTGGTCTTTGGATCGGCGATTTTGGCGCCATAGTCGCGGAACGGGTACCACTGCCCGGCCCGGAACTCATGCAAGGGCAGGATCCGGTGGGGCGGCAGCACGCAGGTCTCCGCCAGCGCATCGACCACCCCCGGCATGCGGGACGGACGGCCCGAGACGATGAGCAGATCGGCGCGGCTCACCCGCACCAGCTCCGCCATAGCGCGCAGGACCTCGGTCAGGACGGAACGGACCGTGCGGTCGATCTCCCGCAGGCTGACTGGGAACGCGATTTCTTTCAATGAGAAGCCTTCAGCGCCGAGACGCGCGATCTCCGCATCGATCCGAGCGATGAGGCCGAGGTTGAGGTCGGGGCCTAGCGTTCCGACCAGGGTCAACGGCTCTTCCCGATCCGTCTCGGACAGCCGGTTCCACTGCTCATAGGCGCCGATCATGGCAAGCGCCATCGGCTGGCCGATATGGGCGGCGAATTGGTGGCGGCGGGTCTGCTCCTCGACATCCATATCGCCGCGGTCGCCGCCGAACAGCCGATGCATCACATCGTCGACCCGTTGGCCAAGCCCCGCATCCTCCAACGCCTCGCCGATGCGCTCCAGAATGTGCTCCACCACGATGCGCTGGACGACATCGTCCCCGGCGATGGAGATGCCATCCCGCAGGATCTGTTCCGGGAACATGGTGACATTCGCGCCCTGCCCTTCGACCCGATATGCGGTGACCACCAGATCCGTGGTGCCCCCGCCGATATCGATGGTCGCAAGGCGGAAGTCGTCCGGCAGGTCCCGGCTCTCGGCATTCATCGGCAGGCGGGAGCGGGCGAAGAAAGCCCGCGCGTCCCCAGAATAGTCCATTGCCACCCGGCTATAGAGGAACGCCGCCTGGGTCGCACTCGCCTCGTCCCATTGCATGATGACCTCGGGCAAGTCCTCGCCCGGGTCTTTCAGCGCCAGGGTCTGCTCGCCGCCCTCACCATCCTCGAAGGCCGCAAGATGCTGGCACACGAAGATCAGGTCCCTTGCCGCCTCCGCCCGTTTCGAAAGGATCTGGCGTTCTGCCAGCGGCATGCCCGTGGGCACCGTCATAATGATCCGGCGCAGCCGCCGCGGCAGATCGCCATTCGGCCGACGCAACCGGTGGGCGGGCGAGTTCATCATGCACAGGACCTGCAAAAGGATCTCGGCCAGCGCGAAAGTCATCAGGTGAGACCGGGCGTAAAGCGCCCGGATCGCTGGAAAGCGCTGGTCGTCCCCGGCCGCTGTCGGTTGCGGAAGAGTGTGAAGGGGCGCCCCCAAATCATTGATCAGTGTGGTGAACTCTACACCGGTGGCGTATCCTGCAGCCTCCCGCGCATGAGGCGCGTTGAACCGCCACCCCTCCCGCCGCGGCTGCAGATCCCACAGGTATCGCTTGGGGCTCGACATGCCGGTCGACCCCTCCGACCCCCGCCGGCCGGACGACAGGCGCGCCGCCTCCACCCCCACCCGCGCCACGGTCGGCCAGGCGAAGGCATCGGATCGGCCGGAGAGGAACGAAATATCGTCCCAGCCAAAGGCCGCCTTGTTGAACTCCAGCCGGCTATCGAACGGGTCCGCATAGACGTTTTCCGGCCGGCTGAGATCGCGCAGTTGCAGCTTCACCGCCTGGGTGACATCGGCGCTCGGCTCGTTCGGCTGGGTCTCGACCAGCAGGCCGCAGGTGCGCGAGTTGCCGATATCCAGGACCAGATCGACATCGATCGGGTCCGGCGTGGGCTTTGTGACCCGGTCGATCATGCGGATCGCAGGCAGGATCCGCAGGGTCTGCATCAGCTCGACATAGGCGATGTAGCGGGCGACATCCTCCTGCGGGCCCTCCAGCCGCTCCTCCACCGCTGCATCGTCCACATCGGGCTCGGCACGACCGCGGCGGCGCTCCTCCGCCTTGATCATCTCGATAAAGGCGATGCGGCACCACTCTTTGACCCAGGACTGTCCTGCAAACCAGGCGAGTTCCCCCGCCGCTGCGGCGAGCGAGAACTCCGCGCCGCGCTGCGCATCTTCGGTCGTCGGCGCCAGATAGGCATGGTCGGCCGACATCTCCGACAATTCGGTGTCGAAGGCGACCACCAGCCTGTGATCGTTGCCCTGATCGTCCGGCTGCATCAGCGGCGCCAGGTAGGCTCGCGCCCAATTGACCGGCCCATGTTCGTGCCCGGCGCCTTGGCCGCGGCGAAAGAAGGGGATCGGCACCCAAACCCGCGCGAAGGTCTCCGAGATCTTCCGCCAATCGACCTCGTAGGAGACGCGGCCCGATGCCTCGGCGCCGCCGCGCCCGACGATCTGAGGTCCGTCTTCTCCCTCCCAGAACGACCATTGGGTGACCAGATCGCGTGCACCGGCGAGGCGAAAACCCAAATCGATGAATTGCACGCCGCTTTGCGGCGCGAGCCACACCAAAGGAGGAGCCTTCAGCAAAGGCGCCAAGGTCATTGCACAATGTCTCCCGTCTCAGCCGTCGGCGGCGCGGTCGATCCTAACGTCGAAACCGTCCTCTCCGCCATAGCTGCCGCGGCAGCGCGTTTGGCCAGAGGCGGAGCGTTCGCAGACGGTCTCAGATTTCTCAAACAGTTGGCCGTCGGCGCAGCGCAGGTTCTCAAGCTCCGAGATTTTCAGCTTATCGCCGTCCCGGCTCGCCTGCACAGGGGCCGAGCATTCGACCCCATCGGCGCGACGGATCACCGAGCGGCCCTGGCCGGAGCGATCGAACTCATAGGTCTGATCGATCCGGTTGCCCTGTTCATCGGTGAGCGCAGAGCGGGAGCGCCATTTACCGCGCAGGAAGGCGACATCGCGCGCCGCGGGTGCGCCGGCCTGGGCGGGCGCATTGCTCGCCTGTTCGGCCCCGGCATCTGGGGCAGAGCCCTCTGGCGCCTCGGCACCCGATGTGTCGGGTGTCGGCGGGTCGGGCAAGGCGAGCTGGTCGCCCGGTTGCGGCGCATCTTCGGCCTCGGTCCCATCCGCGCCTGGCGCTCCGGCCAAGTCGTCGCCCAAGATGTCGGCCGGGCTTATGCCTGCGAGGTCGTCATCACCGCCCCCATCAGCGACTGCGGGATCTTCGGCGCCGGCATCTCCTGGGCCACTGCCTGCGTCCGCACCGCTGTCTGCGCCGGTATCAGCGTCCTCGCCGAGGGCATCCAGATCCGCGGATGCCAGGGTGTCGGCGACCCCATCGCCATCGGCATCGACGCCCACAACATCGTCGATCACCCCGTCGCCATCGACGTCATAGCCATCGACCACGCCATCACCGTCGAGATCGACCGGGACCGCCTCGTCGAGCAGCACCGCTCCGTCCGGCAGCTCGTCGACAGGGACTACCGCCTCTGGGTCCAGAGCTGCGAGGTCCACAGGCTCCGCATCCTCTGGAACAGGGATCTCGCCTGCATCTATCAGTGCCGGGTCCCTATCTCCCGGAGCGATCAGCAGATTGTCCCGGTCCGCGGGCAGGCCAGCCTCCTCCGGCAAAGGTTCGTCTGCCTGGACCGGATCCTCTTCGATCAGCAGAGGCTCCTCCGCCACGGGCGACACCGGCTCATCCTGGGCCAGCACGACAGGTTCCTCGACCGGCGGTGTGGGGTCACTCTCGGCGATCGCCGCCGGCTCGCCGGCATCGGCGAAAGGCAACCCCCCAGTCGAATCGGCGCCACGCCAGTAGAACCACCAGAGCATGGCGAAGAGCAACAGCAACAGCGTCAGGGGCAACAGCCACCAAAGCCAGATCGGCACGCCATGCCGATCAACATCGGGCGGCGGGGCCACGGCGGCGGGAGCGGCTGCAAGCGGTTCGAACGCCTCTCCGCCCCGCTCCGAAAAACCCCAGAAGGTCACCACCGGCTGGTCGTCAATGAAGTGCAAATGCCGGTCGTTTGGGATCTTCAGCGCCTGTTCAAGGACCGAGACAAAGGCCTCGCCGCTGCTCGACGGCTCGCTCTGGCGCAGCTCGCTGAGATAGGCGTCAAACTGCCCCCGCATGATCTGCAGGTCCAGCGCCCTTTCTGCCTGTTCGGCCCGGCTGAGATCCCGCCAGCTCCGCGGCGTGCCGGCCACCGGGGCGATCCAGCGGATCCGCCGGCTGCGTTCATCGATCTGCGGGCGCGCAAAGAAATGTGAGCTGCGCTGCCCCAAACGCTGCGCGACCGCGGCCTGGAGCTGCACATAGGCATGGTGGACGGGCTGGCCGAAGGCACCACAGGGGCGGTAGCCGTCCATCTCCATTTCCAAGATCACCGAGCCCTGTTTCATCGCACATCCTCACCCGCATCCGCTGGCGTCCGGGTGCCCGGTCGCCCGTTGTATCTTCCCTGCCATGTCCGAGGCATTCGCCGGAGAAAACACCTGCCCGCGCCCGGCACGCGCCACGCAGCGCAGTTCGTTGCTCGCCCGCCGCCCACTCAGATCGACCACATTGATCCGGACATTCGGCTTTTGCCGAACGATCTGCTGCGCCACCGAGCATGGGTCGCCGCCGCAGGTATCTTGCCCGTCGCTGACCACGACGATAATCGACTCCGACCGTCGCGGCGCGGCCGCCCCGGCGCGCCGGATCGAGGCGGCGAGGGAAGTCGCACTCCCCGGGCGCATGGCGTTGACCTCCCGAAGCAGGCTGCCGCGCTCCGCGGCGCTGTAGAACTTACTGTGCCGGGTGGCACCGCAATTCGAAAAGGAGACAGTACCGATCCGGATGTCTTTGTGCAGCGAGCGGACGGTACGGGAGATAGAAGACTTCGCTGCATCGAGGCGGGATCGCGCGCCCGGAATGCCGTCTCGCATGCTGCCGGAGCCGTCGACCACGAACAGGACCCGCGGAGACCGGCCCGGCGGCCAAGTCGGCGTACAGGCGGACCCGACCGGGGCCGAGGGGGCCGGCGCTGGCGCGATCGCGACATTGCCGGGATCCACCCCGGTGCCTTCCGGGCGGCCGGCGACCTCGTCCTCTCCCGCTGTCGGCTTCCGCACGATTAGGCCCGCGGGCTTGCGGCCGGGATAGGGCAGCGGAACGGGTGACTCTTGCGGGGAGAGCACCGCCACCGCCGGGTCTTGCGTGGGTTGAGTCTCGGCGCCGTCCAGATCAGCGTCTTCTGGCAGTTCTGGCTCCGCCGCGGGGGTTTCGGGGGCGTCCGGCTTATCTTCCGTTTTAGCCTCGGCGGTTTCGCTCGGCTGCTCCTCCCGCGCTTCAGCGCTCTGCGGTGGCGGCTCTCTCGGTTCCAAATCGCCGCGCTCATCCGCAGGTTCTGCCGTTTCTGGCGCGGGGACACGGCGCAAAAGATCCTGCTCCGGCACCGGTCGACATACCGCCGCCAGCCGCGCATGGAAGGCCAAGGCCGCGTCCCGTGCCTCGTCGAGCGCAATGATCCTGTCTCGAAGGCCAAGCGTCGGATCGACCGAAGGCGGCGCTGGCGGCGTCACCTCAACGGTCTGGACTGGCGGTGGCTGCATCGCCTGCCAAAAGAGGTAGAGACAGAGACAGAGCAACCCAGCCGGCAAGAGCCACGCAGCGCTATAGAGCCAATGACCCTGCTGCCGTGCTGCGGTGCCTGCAGGGGCGTCAGCCGCCGGCGCATCGGTAACCAGCGGCACCGTTTGACCCCGCGCAGCGAGTCCCCACTGCACCAGGACCACCGCGTCGCCATCGACATATGCGCTGTCCGTCCCTTGCGGCGTCACCATCGCAGCACGCAGGGAATGCGCCGCAATTCGCCCGGCATCGCCCTGCGCCTCCAGCGCATCCGCCAGCGCGAGGACCCGACCGATCGCTGCCTCCAGCGACGCTCGCCGCGCCTCGCGGTCGGGCTGCTGGTTCAGCGGCTTCAGATCGCCACCGCGGCGGGAGCGCCAGGCGATAGGCCGGCCCCGGTCGTCGAATACCGGCTCCGCCAGCAGCGCGGCATCGACCTGACCCAGACGTGTGTCGATCAGGGCCGAGAGCTTGCCATGCGTCTCGACCACCGCCCGGTCGAGCGTGGTAATCTGTGTCCAGGTATCGTCGAACGGGAGCGCGAGCGCGTTGCCGGTCATGGGTCGTTCCGGGCCTTGCAAATCTGAACTTTGCTACGGAAGCGCCTCTGCCTTCCGTCGATCACGAAGCATTTGATCTTTCTGCTCAGACGGAAGTTTGATCCAGGCGCGTAATTTGGCAAGATCGGTCGACAAGCGGATGGGCGAGATGCAAGCGGCAGCCGGGCAGGATCAGAAGCAAACCGCGCGATGGCCGGCGTTTTGGCCTTGGCTGGCGACGACGGCGTTGCTGGCCATCTTCGCGGCAGCGTTGGCTTATCACGTTGAGACCCGCCCGCCCATTGTGGTGGAGGTGGCGGGTCCCGTTCCGTTGGCTGAGGCACCATCGGAGGCGCTTTTGGCCGCTGCGGCCTTTATGCGCCAGGAGATCGGTGACCGGGAGGAGGCGTTGCGGGAAGCGCTCGACAAACCGGCGGAAGCTGTCTGCGAGCCTGGGACCGAGCCCGATACGGCAGCCCGTGAGCTGTTGTTGAACGCCGAGGCCGCAACAATCGCTTCATGGCGAGCGCTGCTGCCGACGGGCACATCGACCCCACCGAACATTGCGGCGGAGGCGCCGTCGCAGGAAGAGCAACCCGTGCGCAGACGGATCCTCGCCCCGGCAGACTGAGCCTCGCCGCCTATTCCGGTTCCGCTTGACCCGTGCAGCCTAAATGGTCAGGCGCATCTGTGCGAGCTTGCGCACCCCTAGCCAGCGCAAGAGCGGCTTCCAAAGTTCCCAAAGCAGCATGCCGAGCACGACGGCGATCGCCGTCGCGAGCAGCGGATCGATGCTCTCCCCCGTCGCCTTCATAAGCGCGAAGCGGATCGGCATATGGGTCAGGTAGATGATCAGCGAGGCGGCTGAAATTCTGAGCAACACCCGCGCCAGAATCTCTGGCATGCGAACCCGCGGGAAGGCCAGGACCGCCGCCATGGCAAGGCAGGCGGTCCACTCCCCCTCGCCACCCAGAGGCCCGATATCGATCATCACTGCATGGGTCGCAATGGCACTCAGCGCCAGGACCCGCTGTCTCGTGTCCATTGCAATTGCCGCCATGATCCCGGTCATCACAAGGGGCGCCATAGTCATAGGCGAGCGGCGCAGCAACTCGCCAGTTCCGTCGACATCGCCAAAGGCGATGCCGGCGCTGAGACTAACGGAAATGGCTAGGACTTCGGCGGCGAGGAAGCCCAAGACCGCGGCGTTCCATGGGTTTTCGGCAATCCAGGCACGCACCCGCCCAAAGGTCAGAATGAGGCCGATGACCGTAAAAATCTGCAGATACGCATGGATGAACCACATCCAGAGCACGATGTGCCGCTCGCCTCGCACACCTTCCAACTCGTCGAGGAACCGGGCGAGATTGGCGTATGGAAGCACGGTGGATGGGTGCCAGATCACATCCGCCGCGGACAGGGCGGCCGAGACCGCCAGGGATACCGGGACCATGGCCGAGACCAAAGCCAAGAGCGTCGCCCAGAGCTTGCCGGTGCGTCCATCGCCGAGGATCGAGGGCAATTGCAACCGCGCGAAGGCATAGCCGGTAATCATCATCATCGTGGTCGTGGCGACCATCAGAGTCTCGGTGGACATATGGTTCCAGACGACCATCAGGATCGCCAGGGCCCGAATTGGGATGAAGCTCTCGACCCCGTTGGGCCCTCGGATCTGCGGGGTGGCGCCGACCGCCTCCGCCCGCTCCTTCGCGGCGGCGAGTACGGCAATCGGCAGCATCTCCCAGGCTTCCGGCAGCTCCAGTTCCAAAGCCTCCAGCGCCAGGCGCGCCTCGACGCTCGACAGGCTATCGGCGCCCAGATCCATCAGCGACTGTTCCGCCCCGGTTACCGCCACGCCAGAGGCGCGAGCATAGATCTGGGCAATCTTTTGTTCGAGCGGCGTCTCGATCCGGCGGTGGGTCAGATCATCTATCCGGATCGGATCAGCTTCTGCAGGCAGGGCTAGCAGGGCCTTGCGGTCCACCTTGCCATTCGGGGTCAGCGGCAAAGCATCCAGAAGGTTGACCCGGCTTGGGAGCATATAGCTTGGCAAGGCAATCGACAGGTTTTGTCTGACGCTCGCTGCGTCTTGGCCGGCGGTCGAGACGACAACGAAGAGGCGGATCTCCGGTTCGTCGCCCGGGGTTACTAAGGCAACTGCCTCCTCGATACCGGCGAGGCGGCGGGCCGCCGAAGTGACCTCCGCCAATTCGATGCGGAAGCCGCGGATCTTGATCTGGTCGTCGCTGCGGCCGACATAGTGGATGGTTCCGTCCGGCGACATCAGGCCCCGGTCTCCGGTGCGGTGAAGTCTGCTGGCAACCGCCGCGCCGCCGCCGTCTTTAGCCCCGCCGATCGCCTCGGGCATGGCAATGCAAATCTCGCCGACCTCGCCGGGACCGATCGCCTTACCATTCCCGTCGCACAGGCTCCCCTCGACCCAGGGCACCGGCCGGCCAAGCGGCACGGCCCGCCGGGCGCCGTCCTCTGACACGACCTCATGGATCAGCGCCGCCTGCGGCGTCTCCGACGCACCATAGAGATTGATCTGCCGGGCCTGCGGGGCAGCCTGCTGCCAGTCGCGTACGACCTCCCCCGGCAGGGCCTCGCCGCCCCAAACGATTGCCCGCAGGCGGTCGAGGGGCGCCGCTGGCCTCCCCAATAAGATCAACTGCCCCAGCGACGGCGTCGCATGCAGCACCTGCACACCCGTGTCGTCTAGGAACCGGCGCAACATCGGTGGATCCATCAGCGTCTCCGGCGATGGGATTGCCAGATTGCCGCCTGTGCTGAGCGGCAAAAACACGTCGCGCAGCATCGGATCGTGGGATAGCCCCCCCAACAGCGCCACGACTGCGCCGTCGGCGAGGCCGAGTTTCTCCGCCTCCCACGCAATAAAGCGGCCGAGTGGCGCATCTGGGTGGGTCACCAGCTTCGGCGTTCCGGTCGTGCCTGAGGTGAAGAGATGATAGGCAGACGACCGCGGCGCCATGGCGTCCCGCTCCGGCAACGCCGTTCCACCTTCTGGTATGTCGACCAGGGTCATCCTGCCACGCAGCTCTCGAGGCACATGCGCGTCGGCGCTGAGAGCGAAAGACGGGTCGAGCGCGTCTTTTTGCGCGGCAAGGCGCGCTGTGGGATAGCCTGAGTCAAAGATGGCGAAAGACGCACCCGACAGCGACACGCCCAGCATCGCCGCCACAAGCTCCGGCCCGCGGGTTGCAAAGACTGCCACGCGGTCGCCCTCGCGAGCGCCAGCGTTCCGCAAAGCGTCTGCGACCGTGGCCGCCCGCCGGCCAAGTTTGGCATAGCTCCAATCCCCGGCGTGGCAGCGCAGGGCTGTCCGGTCGGGATGGGCGCGGATCGCGGCTAGGACAGGGTCGTGGAGCCGGCCAGGCTTGTCGGCAGGGACCGCCACCTTCGCCGGGATCACCGCGCGCTGCTCGCCCCGAGCCCTTTCGAGAGTAATCCCGAGGGGGGCGCCGGGATCCGCGATGGCCCGCTCGACCAAGCGCTCCTGCAGTTCCAGGAAGGCGGCAGCCCTGTCCGGGCTCAAAAGCGCGGCGTCGTAAAAGCCTTGCATCCGTACGACCGACTGATCCTCCGACCACATCAGGTTCAGATCCAGTTCGCTGCGGCGGTCGAGGAACTCCCGCGGCCCAATCTGGAGACCGCCCGCGACGATCGGCTCTAGCGTTGGATAAATGTTGAGAGACACCCGTGGGCTCACCCGGCGGGGGCCCAGGATTTCGGTCACAGGCGCGTTTTCGTGGGCCACGGCTTGCCGGGCCATGGCGCTTGCCTCTGCCGCCACATCGCCAAACGGCCGCTCCAGATCGATCTCGAAAGCGATTGGCAAAATATTGGAAAACGGGCCGAAGACGTCGGTTGGAGCGTCTAGGCTGCGACGGCCCGCGCTCTGGAAAGAGGACGAGACCGACGCCATCCCAGTAGCCCGTGAAAGCCCGAGGGCAAAGGCCGCAGCGAAAAGGCCGAAGCGTGTCGCGCCCATTTCTTTGGCGGCCGCACGGACATCGCCGGGTGAGAATGCGGCCATCCGCTCCGCATGCACCCCCTTACCCAAAGCGTCGGCGGACAACGCGGCATCTTGGGGCAGCCGGACGGGATCCGGCAGCCGCTCTGCGAAGGCGGTCCAGTAAGCCTCGGACGCCGCCACTTCCTCGGGATCGCATCGGTAGTCGTAATAGCTGCTGGTCGGCGCCAGCGTCTCGCCGGCATAGAGCTTGAGAAGCTCGGTGCTCGCCAATCCTCGGGAAAACCCGTCAGAAACAGCGTGGTGAATTGCGGTGCAAAGACGCCAGCTTGTGGGGCCCTGCGCAACGACGAGGCGGACCAGCGAACCGGGATCGGTGACATCGACATCGCCGTAGACGAGCGGTAGAGCTGCCTGTCGGAAAGTCGCGAGGTCTCCATCCGACAGCGTCAGCCAATGGGACTGGAACCGCGCCCGGTCGTAAATCTCGGCATAAGCCTGGCCGCGATCCAGTCGAAAGCCGGTCCGCATCCCATCATGGCGCGAGACGAGGTCGGTCATCGCCGCGGTCAAACGGCTACGATCCACCTGGCCCCGAATCTCGTGGGCCATGGCAATCATATACGAGCCGGCACCCGCGGCCTCCGCCACAAGATAACGGCGCTGGTTTGGCGTTGCAGGAAGCCGTCTCCGCGGTTTTGCCTGCCCCCCAAGCCGCCTAACCCCCGTTAGCGGCCTCCTCACACTCATGGCCTTCACTCTCCTTTAACGGGAAATGAGCCACCTGTCCGTGCCAACAAGCTGCCGCCTCCTAAGAATTTGCAACGTTTTTTGCAAGCATTTACCTCTTGGTCGCAACATGATTTGACCCTGTTGCTTCTGAGTCTGGCATCGGCATCAAGCAAGCATTTTGTCCATTTCTTTTCAGAATATGCGCATGACGCCCATGAATGCGGCATGGACCGAGAACAACTCCGCGATATTTGTCACTTTGTTCGTAAAACTGTGGATGATTGGCTGGAGGGCTCTAGAGCCGACCGAAGGACCGGCAGCCCCAACCAACGTTGCTCGCGCCCCTGCCGTCGGTTCTCAATTTGGTCAACATTGTGGCGGTATTGTGGCGGGCCACGCCGCGCAGCTCGCGACTCGCTCGCCCTATGCGTGTAGGCTAAAGAGCGCCACCCGCCAGTCCCGCAAGCCGACCTAGCACCACCGCGGACAAAAGGCCGTTGCCGGAGAGGTAACCCGCATCGCCGGAGCCCGAGACCCCGCAGGCCGCACCACCGGCCGCGAATAGGTTCGGTAGCGCGCTGCCATCGGGACGCAGGACGCGGGCAGATTGGTCGACAACCAGCCCGCCTTGCGTGTGGAACAGCGCGCCGGTCACCCGCACGCCGCAATAGGGTGGCGACAGCGGCGCAACCTTCGCCCACGCCCGGCCATACCGGTCGCTGCCACCCAGTCCGATCGCGTCGGCAATCGCAGCAACCTCGCCGGCCAACGATTGTGATGGCAGCCCGAAAATCGCCGCGATGTCGTCTAACGTTTCGCCGCTGCGAACGGCGCCGGCGGCCTCGGCGGCCTGAAAGTCGGCGAATTGCCGAGCTATGCCGGCGATACGGTGGTCGAAGACCGTCACCGCCGTTCCCCCCGGCTCTGCCAGCACCGCGCGTGCCGCCTCGGAATAGCCCTGCGCCTCGTTCCAGAACCGGCGACCGGCGGCGTTCACCTGCATCCCCCCCTCGGTGATGGTAGCCCAGGTGATCAGAATGCCATGGGGATGTGCGACATTGCCGTGACCCTGATAGGCGCCGAGATGCCGGGTCGCTGCACCGAGCGCGATGCCCCAGTCGAGCGCCTCGCCGCAATTGCCGGGATGTCCGAAATAGATCGCATCGCCGATCTCGGGCATATGGGCGCGCACCAGATCCGGGTTCGCGCCGAATCCATTGCAGGCGAGGATCAGGCGCCCACAGCCGATCACCTCCTGCCCGCCATCGGGTGCCTCCACGGCAAGGGCGGTGACCCTGCCGGCTTTGTCGGCATGCAGCCGGTCCGCGCGGCGGCCATAGACGAGATCGACCCCCGCCGACTCGCAGGCCGCGCGCAGGCGGTCGACCAGCTCGGCGCCAGAGCGGGACGGCAACCCGTGCATCCGACGGCGCGCGTGGCCGGGATAATCGAAATCATCGACCAGCGAAAACGGCAACCCGAAGCGGTCGGCCAACCACTCGATTGTCGTTGCGGCCTCCCTGGCCAACAGCGAAACAAGCGCGGGATCCGGTTCGCCTGACGCCTTTTTCATAATGTCGGCAGCGAAAAGGTCGGGCGTGTCCTCGATCCCGGCCGGCCGTTGAAAGCGGGTGCCCGCGGCCGGGATCAGCCCCGCGGAAAGCGCCGTCGACCCGGCGGGCACCGGATCGCGCTCCAACACCATAACCTCTCGCCCAGTCTCGCGAACCGCCAAGGCGGCGACCATCCCCGCCGCCCCTGCCCCAACAATCAGGGTCTCGACCGCCATATCGATCTCGACACCCGTCGCCATGCCGACCGAGCTCATGGCTCCGGGTCTTCGTCGGCATAGCGCGCGCCTGCAGACAACAACGCATCGGTGCCAACCCGGCGGTTGAGGGCAGCGAAGTCGAACATCTGACCGGCGAAGGGGGCGTTCGAGCCGTGCCTGCGCAGGCTGGTGTAGTATTCCTCCGCCGTCTTTGCGATGGCACGCACGATGCCACCTGGAAAGATGACCAGGGCGAAGCCCTGCGCCTCCAGTTCGTCCGCGGTCGCGGGCGGCGTCTGCCCGCCCTCCACCATATTGGCTAGCAGGGGCACGCGGCCCGCGAAATGCCGGGTGATGAGGCGAAGTTCTTCGACGCTCCGCGGCGCTTCGATGAACAGAGCATCGGCCCCGGCCTGCAGGTAACGCTCGGCCCGAGCGCAGGCCGCGTCAGCCCCTTCTACCGCAATGGCGTCCGTGCGCGCGATGATCAGGGTGCCCGCATTGGTTCGGGCGTCGGCCATGGCGGCGATCTTTCCAGCCATCTCCGCCGTGGGGATCAGCGCCTTGTCGGCCAAATGCCCGCAGCGTTTCGGGTAGACCTGATCCTCGATCTGCAAAGCCGCGGCCCCGGCCCGTTCATAGGTCCGCATGGTCCGCTGCGCGTTCAACGCATTCCCGAAGCCGGTATCCGCATCGACGATCACCGGCAGCTCGACCCGGTCGCGGATCAAGGCGAGGGTCTCCGCCATCTCCGACATCGTGGTCAGCCCCAGGTCGGGCCGGCCGAGGCGGGTATAGGCGACGGCCGCACCGGAGAGGTAAAGCGCCTCGAAACCGGCAGCGGCGGCCAGCGATGCGGTCAGCGCGTCGTAGACGCCCGGCGCGACCAGGATCGGCGTTTCGTTCAGCCGCACGCGCAGATCGCTCAAACCGCGCCCTCCAGCAGCGCGATGGCCTCGGCACAGGTCATTTGCCGACACACCGTACCGAGCGACGTGAGTGTCGCTTCGTGGACAGCCGGGTCGAAGGCACCACAGCCATCGGTGAGCAGCACCACCGGGGTCTCCCGCAGATGCGCATCACGCACCGTGCTGGCAACGCCACCATTGGTGACGATACCACCGAGCAGCAGCCACTCCACCCGCAACGCGCGCATCAGGTATTCCAGCCGGGTCTGATAAAAGGCGCTGTAGGCGACCTTTTCGACCACCCCATCGGCGGGTGCCAGCGCATCGACGAGACTGTGCCCAAAGGCGCCGGGAAGAAAATCTCCGCGGGTGAGGAAAGGGCGCAGGGCCTTCAGATGCGGGGCGATCAATGGCTCGCCATCGGGGCCGGGCACCAAGGTAAACTGGGCGGAGAGATAGACGCCGCCTGCATCGCGGACGGCATCGATCACCGGGCGCATCCGAGCGGGCAGCGCCGCTAGCGCCGGAGATGCCTTGCCGGCCCGGCCGTAGGCGCCTTCTGGATGCAAAAAATCGTTTTGCAAATCGATGGTTAGGACCGCGGCGCGGGCCGGGTCGAGATTGGCGAGCTCGGTCATCGCGGACCTTTCGGTGCCAGGAGGCTGTTGCCAAACCGGTCAACGCGGCAGGTGAGGCCCGGGTCAACGAAGACGGTGGTATCCGGTTGCTCCAGCACCGCGGGGCCGTCGATCTCGACGCCGACGGGCAAGGCCAGCCGGTCGAAAACCCGCGCCTCCTGCCAATGGCCGCTCGCATACACCCGGCGGCTGGCCCGGCCAGCATCCTCAACCGTTGCTGCGGGATCGGGCGCAAGGCTTCCGAGGTCAAACTTCGGCCGCCGCCCAGTGACCGTCGTTCGCAGGTTCAAAACCCGGATCGTCCCGCCGAGCAACAGATTACCGAAGGCTTGAGTGTAGGCGCGGTCGAACGCCTCCCTCACCTCTGCGCGCTTCGGGAAAATCGCCTCATCTTCGTCGAGCAGCACGGCCACCTCCGCGGCCACGGTGTGCGTTTGGCCCGCATAGGCCATGTCGAAGGTGAGGCCCACATCCCGTCTCTCAAACCGAACCCCCGCGGCGTCGAGGAGGGCCATCCCTTGGGCGATATGGGCGCGAAGAACGTCGGCCCCCGAGGCGGCGTCAAGCGCATCAAGGGTCACGTTCAGCGTCGCCACGAAGTCCTGGCGCATATCGGCGATCACACAGCCCATCGCCGATGTGACGCCCGGATAGCGGGGAACAATCGCTCGGGCGAGGCCGACCTCAGCAATCATCGCGCCGGCATGGAGCGCGCCGCCCCCACCAAAGGGCATGAAGGCAAAGTGCTTCGGGTCATGGCCACGCTCGATTGAGACCAGGCGGATCGCACCTGCCATCCGCGAATTGGCGACGCGGATCACGGCCTCTGCGGCCGCATCGGTTTCGAGACCGAGGGGGCGGGCCACTGCTGCTTCGATAGCGCGGGCCGCAGCATCCACATCCAGTCGGGTCAGGCCGCCGCCGATGGGTCGATCCGGGTCGATCCTGCCGAGAACAATGTTCGCATCGGTCACGGTAGGCCGGTCGTTGCCTCGGCCATAGGCGACCGGCCCCGGGTCCGAGCCAGCGCTTTCCGGCCCGATGGTCAGCAACCCGCCCCTATCGACCGAGGCGATCGAGCCGCCGCCGGCGCCTATGGTGCTGACCTCGACCATCGGGCTGCGGATCACTAGGCCGAAATCGACGCTTGTCTGGGCGCTCATGGCGGTCCGGCCATCGGCTACCAGCGAGACGTCGAAGCTGGTTCCGCCCATATCGCCAGTGATCACATTGGGAAATCCCGCAGTCTGGGCGATGTGAGCGGCGGCGATCACCCCTGCCGCGGGGCCCGAAAGCGCCGTGCGTACCGGCAGGCGAGAGGCCGTGTCGACCGACATCACGCCGCCATTGGACTGGACGATCAGGAATTCGCCGCCAAACCCGTCCCGAGTCAGCGCAGTGCCGAGCCGGTCGACATAACCGGCCACCTCCGGCTGCAGGTAGGCGTTTAGCGCGGTGGTAGAGAACCTCTCGAACTCTCGGATTTCCGGCAGCACTTCGCTGGAGCCAGTGACGTGGGCGTTCGGCCAAATCTCGCGCAGCGCGGCCAGGGCTGTGGCCTCATTGGCCGGGTTCGCATGGGCATTGATGAAGAGGATTACGACCGCCGCACAGCCATCGGCAAGCAAGGCGCGGCCGGCGGCTCTTACCGCCTCGGGATCGACAGCCTCGCGAATCGTGCCATCGGCGAGGGTGCGCTCCGCCACCTCGACGCGCATCGATCGCGGTACAACCGGGTCGAAACTGCCCCTTAGACCCCAGGTTCGCGGGCGGTCGCGGCGGCGCATTTCCAACACGTCGCGGAAGCCGGCGGTGGTGATGGCCCCGATGCGGGCCCCCTTGCGCTCTAACAATGCATTGGTCCCGGCGGTGGTTCCGTGGACGACGGCGGACAGTTGGCTCAGATCGGAAGCCTGCCCCGAGACGCCCTTCAGGAAACCAGCCGACTGATCCGGCCGCGTCGTGGGGGTTTTGGCGATCCGCGCCTCTCCCGTCGCTTCGTCCAATGCGAAGACATCCGTGAAGGTGCCACCGACATCCACGCCGATCATCAGGCTGCCGGTCACTCGGCATCCTTCCAAGCGGACCCGTAGGCATCGGTCGCGGCGGCGGCCGAGAGATAACCCACGGCGACATCCCGCGCGACCGCTGAGGGATCGCGATCCGATGCCGGGCCGTAACCGCCCCCGCCCGGAGTTTTCAGCAGGACCGCCTGACCGCGGATCAGCGGAATGCCGCGGATCTTCGACGTCATCGGCGGTTCTTGCGCCCCCTCGGCGGTGTCAAAGTTGAAGCGGTTGGGGGCGCCCTGCCCGCCGCCTGCGACGCCCTGCGGCGAGAACCGGCCACGCTCGCCGAACAGGAACGCCTCCGCCCGCTCTTCCAACAGCTCGATCTCGTAGACTGCGCCGAGGCCGCCGCGATGCATCCCGGCGCCCGCGCTGTCCGGTCGCAGCGCCCATTGCCGGAACATCACCGGATAGGCCGCCTCCAGGATCTCCAGCGGCGGGATCGTTGCGGTCGAGATCGGCGCATTGCCGTGGTTGAGGCCGTCGCTCTCCGCCGTGCCGCCATGCCCGCCGCCATAAAAGCTGAACATCACCCAGGGCCGGCCATCCGCCCGACGCCCGGCGATGGAAAGCGCATTTATCGTGCCATAAGCGTTGGCAATCGCCCGCTCTGGCGACGCCTGCGCCGCGGCCGAGAAGATAACGTCGATCATGCGCAGAATGGTCTCGGTATACCCGCCTGTGGGTGTAGGAAATTCGGCGGAGAGGAGGCTGCCCTCTGGGATCTCCACCGTGACGGGCCGCATCACACCGGCATTGGCCGGCAGGTCCGGGAACAAATGCTTGATTGCGACATAGCAGCAGGCCACTGCGGTCGAGCGAGCGATGTTCACTGGGCCTGCGGTTACCGGCGCCGAGCCCGCGAAATCGAGGATCAGCCGGCCGTTTCGCACCTCCAGCGCCACGCGGATCGGCAGGGGCGCGTCGGTGATCCCATCATTGTCGAGAAAGTCCTCCGCCTCCCACCTACCATCGGGGAGGGCGGTGATCTCGGCCTTCATCAGCGCTTCGGCTCGGTCGGAGAGCGCCGCCAGCGCAGCGCTGACCGTGTCGGCACCATGTTCCGCCAGCAGGTCGTCAAGCCGCCGAACACCGAGCCCCAGGGCATTGAGTTGGCCGTTTAGGTCGCCTTCCGCCGACTGCGGCAGCCGGGTGTTGCGCAGCAAGATGTCGACGACATCCTGCTGCAGCACGCCGCCGCGCATCAGCTTCACCGGCGGCAGCACAAAGGCCTCCTGAAACGCCTCGGTCGCCGCGGGGTTATAGTTGCCGGGCACGGCACCGCCAACATCGTGCCAATGCCCGACCGAGGCGAGATAGCAAAACACCTCTCCACTGTGAAAATAGGGGCGGATCAACCGCATGTCAGACAGATGCGTGCCGCCGAGATGCGCGTCGTTAAAGATGTAGACATCGCCATCGGCCAGGTCGCCGTCGCGGGCGGCCTTGTCGATCACCGTCTTCACCGCGAAGGCCATGACGCCCACGAAAATCGGCAAACCCGATTTGCCCTGCACCAGGGTTTCCCCGGTCGTGGCGTGATAGAGCCCATGCGACGCGTCATGCGCCTCGGCGATGATCGGGTTAAAGGCGCTGCGGAAGAGGGTGGCGTCCATCTCGTCGGCGACCTGCTCCATCCGGCCGGCGAGGACGGCGAGCGTGATCGGGTCGATAGTCGCGCTCATGGGGCGCTCCGGGTCTCGGCAAGATCGTTCCAAACGTCCTGGCGGCGGATCAAGCCGCCTTCGACCTCGAAGCGGTCTATGAAACGGATGCCCTCGAACTCCGTGCCATCTAGCCACGTGCCGGACAGCGTGCCGTGGCAGAAGACAACGGCGTGGTCGCCGCCGGGTGCTGTGTCGAAGCCATTATAGGTCTTAGCGACCGCGCGATATCGCGTTGCGGCCCATTCAACCAGTTCCTCCAGCCGGGACATTCGCACGCCGCCTGGAAAAGTCATCTGGAACCCCGCCGCGAGGAAGCCCCCAGCGACGGTTAAATCCCGTGCCTCCATCGCTGCGAGATAACCGCGCACCACTTCCTGCGGACAGCCAAGCGCGGGCGCCGGAATGCGCGGTTGCCCGCCGCGCATGTAACTGGAGGGCCGCATCTCTCGCATCATCACCGTCACAGCGTCAGGCGGCGCAGGAATAATCAAACGCACCGCGTCCGTTAACGCGCGGCCGAGGCGCGCCTTGGCGCTGTCATCATACCCCTCGATCAGATTGATTGTCACAACCGGCATCCCCGTCCTCCCCACGACTTCTTTTAGGACAGATTTTACATACTTGAAAAGACCGGTTCTACGCGGCATATCATACCGAAGACTTGCCGGCGACGGTAACATTATTACCCTGACGGCGAAGCGACGGGTGTGGACATGGCTGCGAACGGCTCACCGGCAACACCGCAAGGCGGCAAAGCGCATCGCGTCTATCTAATCCTCCGCGACGAGATTGCTGCAGGGATGCATCCCTGCGGATCGCCTTTGCCGGCCGAGCATCGTCTCGCGGAGATTTTTGCGGTCTCGCGGGTGACGGTCCGGCGTGCGCTGGATGCCTTGGCGGGCGACGGCTTGATCGACCGGCGCCCCGGCAGCGGAACGGTGGTGACCTTGCGGGACGCCCCACCGCAGATGGCGCGCGCGGATTTTGCAACGTTGATGCCTCAGCTGGTCGAAATGGAGGCGCAGACGACCGCGCGGCTGCTCGCGTTTTCCTACTGCGCCGCGCCAGAAGCCGTAGCTGCAGCGCTCGAGATCGCTCCGGGGGCGCAGGTACAGCGGGCGGTGCGCGTTCGACTGATCTCCGGCCGGCCCTTCTCTCATCTGACAACGCATGTTCCCGCCGACGTCGCTCAAGCCTATTCCGAGACGGATCTGGCGACTGCGCCGCTCTTCCGATTGTTGGAGCGAAGCGGATGCCGCATCCACCGCGCGACGCAATCCGTTTCGGCTGCCCTCGCCACGCCGGAGGTGGCGGAGGCGATGGAGGTTTCGGTCGGTTCCGCGCTTCTCTCTCTCACCCGGGTGGTCTATGACGCGGAGGGTCGGGGCGTTGAGCATCTTGCCGCCCTTTACAGGCCGGACCGTTTTCGGCTGGAGATGACACTTGACCGGGTCGGCGCGCCCGATGCCCGCCGCTGGTCGCCGGTGCCGGTTGCCGAGACGGGGGCGGAACCATGAGGGCCGCCCCACCTCAGACGCTGTTGGACAAGCTATGGGGGCGCCACGAGATCCTTCGGCGCGAAGACGGCACGGCACTGTTGTGGGTGGACCGGCATTACGTTCATGAGGGTTCGCATCATGCCTTTGCCAAGCTGGCCGAGCGTGGAAAGCGGGTGGCAGACTCGGACCTGACCGTTGGGGTCGCCGATCACTACGCGCCCACGCGCGATCGCGACAGGGCGATTTCGGACCCAAAGATCGCGCGCATGGCCGATCTGCTGGAGGCAAACACCGCCAAACACGAAATCCGCCTGTTCAGCCTGCGCGACCCGCGGCAGGGCATCGTCCATGTCATCGGGCCGGAGCAAGGGCTGACCCTGCCCGGCAGCCTGGTGGTCTGCGGCGACAGCCACACCTCGACCCATGGCGCGTTTGGGGCCTATGCCTTTGGGATCGGCGCAACCGAGGTTGCCCATGTTCTGGCGACGCAAACGATCTGGCAGAAGCGGCCCAAAGCAATGTGCATCCGCATCGACGGTGCTCTGAGCCCGGGGGTCGGTGCGAAGGACATAGCCCTCGGCTGGATCGCACGGCTCGGTGCCGATGGTGCCCGGGGTCATGCGGTGGAGTATGCTGGGGCCTCGGTTCGCGCCCTGTCGATGGAGGGGCGAATGACCCTCTGCAATCTGTCGATCGAGGGGGGCGCGCGGCTCGGTATGGTGGCGCCGGACGAGACGACGCTAGGATATCTCCGCGGCCGTCCCTTCGCGCCCGATGGCGCGGATTGGGACCGCGCGGCGGAGGATTGGGCAGCGCTGGCCACCGAGCCAGATGCTGCCTTCGACCGGGAGGTGACCCTCGATGCGGCCGATATCGCGCCCATCGTAACCTGGGGCGTGAGCCCAGAAGATGCCCTTCCCATCGATGCGACGGTGCCCGACCCAGCGCGGACCGCCGACCCGGCAAGGGCCGAGCGGATTAGCGCCGCCCTCGATTACATGGGCCTGTCGCCCGGCAGGCCGCTGCAGGGGGTCGCCATCGACCAGGCCTTCATCGGGTCCTGCACCAATGCTCGGATCGAGGATTTGCGCGCTGCCGCCAGCGTACTGGCCGGTCGGAAGGTGAAGGTGCCGGCGCTGGTCTCGCCAGGCTCTAGCCTCGTCAAGGCGCAGGCCGAGGCCGAGGGGCTGGACCGGATCTTTAGGGACGCAGGCTTCGACTGGGTCGCCTCCGGCTGCTCGATGTGCGTCGGAATGAATGGCGACACAGTTGCACCGGGACAGCGCTGCGCCTCGACCACCAATCGCAACTTCCGCGGCCGCCAGGGTCCGGGCGCCCGGACCCACCTGATGTCACCCGCCATGGTCGCAGCAGCGGCGGTCGCGGGCGCGCTGACAGATGTGCGCCCGATGCTGGCAGGCAGGACCTGATGGCGGGCTGGACCACCCATACCGGGCTAGCGGTTGCCCTGCCTTTGGAGGGTATCGACACCGATCAGCTGATCCCAGCGCGCTTCATGTCGACCCCTCGGTCGGAGGGGTATGGGCCGTTCCTCCTCCACGACCTCCGCCACGGCGAGGACGGCATGCCACGCCGCGATTTCCCCCTGAACGCGCCGGATGCAAAGGGCGCATCGATCCTGATCGCACGGCGGAATTTCGGCTCCGGCTCGTCGCGGGAGGCCGCCGTCTACGCCCTCATCGACGCTGGGATCCGTGCGGTCTTGGCCCCGAGCTTCGGGGATATCTTCGCCGGCAATGCAGTAAACAACGGCCTCCTTCCGGGTCTGGTGGACGCTGAGGAGGTGGAAACGCTGATCGCCGTTGCGCCCGCGAGGATCACCGTCGACCTCGCTGCCGGCACCCTGACCACCGACCGGGAAATCGCCTTCACCCTCGACCCAGCCTGGCGCGAGAAGCTGATCAACGGCTGGGACGACATCGACCTCACCGGCCAGCACGCCGAGGCCATCGCCGCCCACCGGGCTGCGCAACAGGCCGACCGACCATGGCTGTGGCCTCCGGCGGAGGCCGGATAGACCGACACCAAGGGCAACAGCCCGAATGACAGGGAGAACGACATGAAACACAGTATCCTCGGCTGCCTCGCCCTCGGCGCCGTCCTGCTCGCGGCGCCAGCTAAGGCGGAAGACACCATCACAGCGGTCCATGCCTTCCCGACCTCGTTGATCTACACCAAGAGCTTCCTCTCCTATGTCGATACGGTGAACGAACGCGGCGCAGGTATAATCAAGATCGATGTCCGCGGCGGGCCTGAGGCCATCGGCATGTTCCAGCAGCCTGACGCAGTGCGCGACGGCGTGGTCGACATGGTCTACACCCCGGGCAGCTTCTATGCCGGCGCGCTGCCGGAGAAGGACGCCATGGTCGCCTCTAACGTGACCGCTGTCGAGGCGCGGACCAATGGCGGCATCGACCTGATCAACCAGATCCATCAGGAAAAGATGGGCGTCTACTATCTGGGCTGGTTCGACAGTGGCGTATCCTACAACATCTGGACCGTGAACGAACCGGCGCTGGATGCGGACGGCAATCTCGACGTCTCGGGGATAAAGCTGCGGGGAAATCCCGTCTATAATGCGTTTTACACCAACTATCTGAAAGCTCAGGTGATCGACATCCCAACCACCGATGTCTATGCCGCGCTGGAACGGAATGTGGTCGACGCGACCGGCTGGACCCAGATTGGGCTGATCGACCTCAAATGGAACGAGTTCCTCAACTACCGGATCGAGCCCGACTTCTTCTCCACAGATCTCGGCGTGATCGTAAACTTGGAAAAGTGGAACAGCCTGTCGGACGACGCGAAGGCGATCCTGCAGGAGGTCGCTATCGAGCATGAAGCAGAGAGCGTCGCGGAACTGCGCACCAAGCGGGATGCGGACTTCTCGGACCTCGACGCAGGCGGTATGAAGGTGGTCGAGCTGGAAGGCGACGCGGCGGCGAACTTCCTGAAAGCGGCGCGGGACGAGACCTGGGCCCGGATGAAGGAGCAGATGGAAAAGCACCCGATGGGCCTCGAGCACTACGAAACGCTGATCTCGCTTTTCTACGACCCGGCTGCGGACTGAGACACGGGCAGGGCCGGCTGCGGCGCTGCCACACGCCCCTCCATGCGCGCTGCCGCCCGCCTCCATGCCCTGATCATCGACGCAATGGCGGTCATAGCGGCCGCCATGCTCGTCTGGCTGATGGCGTCGATCCTGATCTCGGTCACCATGCGCAATTTGGGCCTGCAGCCGATGGCTTGGTTGTTCCTGTCGACGGAATACGCGCTCCTCTACATGACCATGCTGGGCGCTCCATGGCTGGTGCGCCGCCGGGGCCATGTGCACATCGAGCTGGTCACCGCCGCCCTGCCTGAGCGCCCCAGGCGGGTGGTCAGCCGAGCTGTGGCGCTCGGCTGTGTCCTGGTCTGCGCCGTGCTCGCCTGGAAGGGGGCGGAGCTGGTCCAGACCAATCTCGCCCGCAACGACTATGATGTGCGCGCGTATTTTACGCCGAAATGGATCCTCACCATCGCCTTTCCGGTCAGCTTTGGACTGATGGCAGTGGAGTTTGCGCGGTTCGTTCTAGGCCCAGAGATCCTGCATTCCGGCGAGGCGGGGATCCACGAGTAATGGAGTGGTACGAGGCGCTCGCCCTCCTCCTCGGTGCGATCGTGACGCTGATGGCCTTGGGCATGCCAGTTGCGATCGCTTTTCTAGCCGCAAACATCGTCGGCGCGTGGGTCTTCATGGGGGGCGAGCGCGGGGTCACGCAGCTTCTGAACAACGGTTTTGGGTCGCTGACCAGCTTTGCCCTGGTACCGATCCCGTTGTTCCTGCTGATGGGGGAGATCTTCTTTCACACCGGCCTAGGCGCGCGGATGTTCAACGCCATCGATGCGTTACTGGGGCGGCTCCCGGGGCGGCTGTCCTATGTGACGGTGCTGGGGGGTACGGGGTTTTCGACCCTCTCCGGTTCCTCGATGGGATCCACGGCGCTCCTGGGTTCGTTGATGGTGCCAGAGATGACGGCCCGCGGGTACAAAAAACATATGTCGGTGGGCCCGATCCTGGGCACCGGAGGGCTTGCGATCATCATCCCTCCCTCGGCCCTCGCAGTGCTGCTGGCGACACTCGCGAAGATCGATGTCGGCGCACTGTTGATCGCAGGGATCGTCCCGGGGCTGGTTCTTGCGGGACTCTATATCGGCGCAATCTGGGTGATGACACGAATCGATCCTGGGGCCGCCCCAGCTTATCCGGTGACCCCCAAACCGCTGCCAGAGAAACTGACGTTAATCGGGCGCGACATCCTACCGATGATCGGGGTGATGGTCGCCATTGTCGGTCTGATGCTGGCAGGGATCGCCACACCGTCCGAGGCTGCAGCCTTCGGCGCGCTCGGCGTTCTGATCCTCGCCGCCGCGTTTCGCTGTCTCACCTGGCAGGCCATCCGCCAGTCGGTCGAGGGAGCGCTGAAGGTCACGCTCATGGCCTATCTGATCGTCTTCGGCTCGGCGACGTTCAGCCAGTTGCTGGCGTTCTCCGGCGCGTCCCACGGGTTGATCGGCTGGGCAACGGGTTTCGAGCTGTCGCCGTTGATGATGCTGCTCACCATGTTCGGCGTGCTGCTGGTCCTCGGCATGTTCATGGAGCAGATTTCCATGATGCTGCTGACCGTGCCGATCTTCTTCCCGCTCGCGACGAGCCTTGGGTTCGACCCGATTTGGTTTGCGCTGATCATGCTGCTGGGGCTGGAGATCAGTTTCACCACGCCGCCCTTCGGACTGCTGCTGTTCGTGATGAAGGGCGTGTCGCCGCCCGACACGACGATGCGGCAGATCTATCTGGCGGCCCTGCCCTTCATCCTCTGCTCGCTGATCTTGGTCGGGCTGCTGATCGCGTTTCCGCCACTCGCCACGTGGCTGCCCGGGCGGGGGTAGTCAGATCGACGTCGGCCCCTGACAGAGGATCGCAACGGTCCGGGTGGGGGGCCGTACAGTCGCATCCGCAATCGGGCAGGCACGTGCGATCCGGTCCTGCCGCCCCGGACGGTCAGCCTGACCCCTGCGCGTCGCGCCTTCCCGCCGGCCGCACCTGCGTCCCGGTCGCATACGCGTCCAACCTCCGCGCGAACGCGCTCACTCCGGCATGTAGGCACACTGCGAACAGGGCCAGGATCAGGATCGCCGCAAACATCAGATCCGTCTTCGCCCGGCCGTTTGAGAGCAGCATCAAATAGCCCAGCCCCTTTGACGCTCCCACCCATTCTCCAAAGATCGCGCCCACCGGCGCATAGATCGCAGCAAGCTTCAGGCCAGAGCCGAAGGCCGGTAGCGCCGCCGGCACCCGCAGCCGCCACAGGATGCGGTTGGCGGACGCCCCCATGGTCCGTGCGAGATCGACCAAGCCGGGATCGGTACGCCTAAGCCCGTCATAGAAGGTCCATGTCACCGGGAAGTAGACGATCAGAACCGTCACAATGACCTTGGACGCGATGCCATAGCCGAACCACAGGGTCAGCACGGGCGCGAGGGCAAAGATCGGCACCGCCTGGTTAAATACCAACACAGGCAGCAGATAGCGCCGCGCAGTCGCCGACATCATCAGGTTTAGCGCCGTGGCAGCCCCGATGGCGGCGCCGAGCGCCAGGCCGGCGATGACCTCGACCGCCGTTACGGCTGCGTTCTCCGCCAAGACGAACCGGTTCTCCCACAGCGCTACGGCGACCAGGTTGGGTCCCGGCAGAATGAAGGGCGGCACCGCGATGATCCAGACAAGCACCTGCCAGCCCAGAAGCGCCGCGGCGAAGGGCACCATGCCGTCCCGCCAGGCAGCCATCAGGCCGCCCGGCGCAATGTCGACAACAGCTCGGCCTGGGCCGAGAGGGTCGCCGGGTCCTCCGCGGCGCGGATCGGGGCCGCAGGCGGAACCGGCAGGGATGTTAGGCCGCTTTCCGCGACCAGATAGATGCGATGGGCCAGACGCGCAGCCTCGGCCGGGTCGTGGGTGACGACCACCACCGTCCGGCGTTCCAGCGTCTGGAAAGCGAGCTCCTGCATCTCCGCCCGCGTGCGGGCGTCGAGGGCGGAGAACGGCTCGTCGAGCAGTGCCACGGGCCGGTCCTCCATCAGCGTGCGGGCCAGGGCCGCGCGCTGCCGCATGCCCCCCGACAATGCGGGCGGGTGCTTGCCGGCATGCGCCTTTAGGCCGACCCTGTCGATCAGCGCGTCGCGTCGGGCAATGTCCACGGTCTCCCCGCGCAACTGCGCGCCGAGAGAGACATTGCCCCGAACATCCAACCAGGGCGCCAGCAGATCGGACTGGCCCATGAAAGCGATCCGCCCCGCAAGGGGCGCGCCATCCGTCGTCTCTACCCGTCCATCGAAATCGGCACCTGTCTCCAGCGCCGCCAATTCCCGCAGAATGGTGGACTTGCCAACGCCGGAGGGACCGAGGAGGCAGGTCCATTGCCCTGCTGGGATCTCCAGCCGCTCGACGGACAAGTCCTGGCCGCCCTGGAAGGCGAACCGGCCCCTGATGGCGATGCCGGGCGGGCCGCTCACGGATGCCCCCGAAGCCCCATATCCCAGAACCCGACCTCCAGCCGGGTCGCGGTCGCGAAGCGTTTGGCCAGCGCCTCCCACCGCGGGGTCGCCTGCGGGTCGGGGCCGAGACGACGGGCCACCGCCCCCTCGATCAGCACGCCGACCGCCTGACAGACGCCCTGGTAGTCCTGCCCCGCATAGGTGCCGATCCAGTCCCCATAGGTGTCCGAGGTCGCCTCCTGAGCCAGGCGCGTCCCGATCTCGCCGTAGCCCATCACGCAAGGCGCCAGCGCCGCGATCAGATCCAGGAAGTCGCCGGAATACCCAGCTTCCAGAACATAACGGGTATAGGCGAGGTTCTCCGCTGCCTCGGTCGCGACCTCAAGCTCAGGCTCGGAGATCCCTGCCGCAGCGCAAATCTGCACATGGAGCCGCATCTCGTGGTCGACCAGTCCATGCACCGTGGCGGAACAGGCCCGCATCTCCTCCATCGACGCGGCCTTCGTTACGCCTAAGGCCCACGCGCGGGCGAAATGGACCAGAAACACATAGTCTTGGACCAGATAGTGAAGGAAGCTTTCCCGCGGCAGGGATCCGTCACCGAGCCCCTGCACGAATTGGTGCCGAGTGTAGGCCTGCCATTCGGGCGCTGCGGCGCGCCAAGCCGCAAAGACGGGAGAGCCGAAATCGGGCGCATTCATTCCGCGGTCACGTCGATCACGATCTTCTCGACCGGGTTCGCCGAGGGCACCAGACCGGCATCGCGCAAGAACGCCTCGAACCGGGCATATCGGCCCGCGTCGACCGCCGCCGGGCGCAGGGCGAAGCGAGGCAGCGTGTCGACCCAGGCCTTGGCGTTCAACTCGTCCCGCAGCTCGGCAGAGGTTCCGGCAAAAATCTCCCAGCTCTCCTCCGGGTGGTTGATGATGTACTGTGTCGCGAGCTCCGTCGCAGCGAGGAAGCGCCGGATCTTGTCGGCGTCCATGGTGCCGGTATTGGCCACATATATCAGCTCGTCATAGGCGGGCAGCCCCTCCTCCTCCAGATAGAAGCAGCGGCCCTCGACCCCCTCGATCTCCATTTGGTTCAGCTCGAAATTACGGAAGGCGCCGATGACCGCGTCGACCTGCCCGGACATCAGCGCGGGGGAGAGCGACCAATTCACATTGATCAACTCGACGTCCTCCACGCCCAATCCGTGGGGGGCGAGAATGGCGCCGAGCAGCGCCTCCTCGACCCCAGCGACGGAGAAGCCGACCTTCCGCCCCTTGAGGTCTGGGATGGACTGCACTGGCCCATCGGCACTCACCAGCAGGCAGTTAAGCGGCGTGGCTACCAGGGTACCGACGCGGATCAGCGGCAACCCTTCATGGAGCTGCAGATGCAGTTGCGGCTGGTAGGAGACGGCGAGATCCGCTTGGCCCGCAGCAACCAGCTTCGGCGGGTCGGCCGGGTCGGCCGGGGCTGTCACCTCGACCTCCAACCCCTGATCGGCAAAGTAGCCCTTTTCCTCCGCGACAATGATCGGCCCGTGATCCGGATTCACGAACCAATCGAGGATCAGTGAAATCTTATCCGCCGCGGCTGCCGGGGTGGCGAGCGTCAAAGCGAGGAGGAGAGCGATTATGCGCATGGCGAGGGCCCTTCCGTGGCTTCTCGGGTTGCGTCGATCCATTGGCGGGTTCGCGCCTCCGGATTGGGGTTGAGGGTGACGTCTGTGACAACCGAGACGATGTCGGCGCCCGCGGCGAAGGCGCCGGCCGCACGCTCGACCGTGAAGCCGCCGATGGCGACAAGCGGGCAGGTATCGATTAGGCGGCGCCACTCGGTAATCCGGTCGAGACCCTGTTCCGGCCAGCGCATCTTCTTCAGGATGGTCGGATAGATGGGGCCGAGCGCGACATAGTCTGGGTCATGGGAAAGAGCAGTCTCCAACTCCGCATGGTCGTGGGTGCTGAGGCCCAGGCGGATCCCGGCGCGGCGAATAGCGGGCATGTCGGCATCGGCCAGATCCTCTTGGCCGAGATGGACGAAATCGCAGCCTTCCTCGATGGCGAGCTGCCAGTAGTCGTTGACGATAAGCTGGCAACGATGAGCTTCGCAGAGCGCCTTTGCGGCCCGGATCTCGGCGCGCAGACTGTCTTCCGTTCGGCCCTTGATCCGGAGCTGCACCAGCTTGACGCCGAGCGGCAGAAGGCGACGGCACCACTCCGCGCTGTCCCAGATCGGATAGAACGGGTCCAGGGTCATGCCAGAAACGCCCTTCCCATCACCGGCGTGGAGGGCGCTGCCATGTCCCGGGCATCGATCGGATCGGCCTCATAGGCCAGCCTGCCGGCTTCGACCGCGCGGGCCATCCCCTCTGCCATCGCGGCCGGGTCGCCCGCCTTCGCGACCGCCGTGTTGACCAACACTGCGTCATAGCCCAACTCCATGGCCTGGGCGGCGTGGCTCGGGACACCTATCCCGGCATCGACGACGAGGGGGATGCCGGGGAAATGCCCCCGCATCGCGCGCAGACCCTGCGGGTTCGCCAGGCCGAGGCCAGAGCCGATGGGCGCGCCCCAGGGCATCAGGACCTCGCAGCCGGCCTCCAGCAGCTTCTCGCCCGCAATCAGATCCTCGGTGGTGTAGGGGAACACCTGGAAGCTGTCGGCGCAGAGGATCCGCGCTGCCTCAACCAACGCGAAGACGTCGGGGTGCAGGCGGTCCTCCTCCCCGATCAGCTCCAGTTTGATCCAAGGCGTCTCGAACACCTCGCGGGCCATTTGCGCGGTGGTCACGGCTTCCTTCACCGTGTGGCAACCAGCGGTGTTCGGCAGGACGCGCACGCCCAGATCGCGGATCATCTGCCAGAAGGCCTGCCCTTCCCGCGCCTGAGCGGACTCGCGGCGCAGCGAGACGGTGACGATCTGGGCGCCCGACCGCCTTACGGCCTCTGCTAGCACCGCGGGCGAGGGGTACTGCGCGGTGCCAAGCATCAGCCTGTTCTCGACATCGATACCGTAAAAGCTTGCCACCCTAACCTCCCTGCAAGGGAGCGATGACCTCGAGCCGGTCGCCATCACTCAGTAGGGTCTCGGTGCGGGCGCCGCGGGGCACGAAATCACCATTGACCGCGGTCGCGACGACGGCGCCGGAATAACCCAGCTCCTCCAGGGCCTGGTCGAGCGTAGCCGCGGCAAGTTCCGTCTGCTGTCCATTCAGCTCGATCTTCACGCGGCACCCTCCCGGATCGGGAGCGCCCTCTGCGCCAGCCGCTCCGCCATGGCGGGCGCGAGCAGAAAGCCGTGGCGGTAGAGGCCATTGAGGTAGAGGCGGCCGTCCTGTGCCGTGACCCTGGGTAGATTGTCGGGAAAAGCCGGACGCGCGTCGACCCCAATCTCCATGATCTCCGCCTCGGCAAGGGCCGGGTGCAGCGCATAGGCGGCCCCCAGCAGCTCCATCATCGAGCGTGCGGTTGCCCGTCTCCGGTCGCCGCTTTCGATCATCGTGGCGCCCAACATAAAGACACCTTCGCCCCGCGGAACGATGTAGATCGGGTGGCGGGGGTGCAGCAGTCGGACGGGGCGGGAGAGCGCGATGTCCGGGCAGCGCAGGATCAGCATTTCTCCCTTCACGCCGCGAAGATCCGCTAGTGTGTCAGCCGCCGCAAGCCCCCGGCAA
This sequence comes from Pseudomonadota bacterium, assembly GCA_039513195.1. GTDB lineage: Bacteria > Pseudomonadota > Alphaproteobacteria > Rhodobacterales > Rhodobacteraceae > Thermohalobaculum. Next base: position 118,080 of record JBCCRM010000010.1, read on the forward strand.
TCGACCAGCAGATCGGCGGGAGGTGGGACGTCGGCGCTATACCGGATTGTTAGCCCAGCTTTGATCAGCCGGTCCCGCAACGCCGCGAGGGCTTGACGTGGGTCGAGATGCGCCTCCTCCGCGAAGTGGAGGCCCGTCGAAAAACGCCCGGTCAAATCGGGCTCCAGCGCTGCGACCCCATCTGCATTCAGCACGACGTGGTTTTCGGTCCGCCGTGCAAACCGGGTCAGTTCGGGTCGGTCCCGCGGCGGGGCGACGACCAGCGTGCCACGGCGCACGACGGCGCCGGTGCGTGCCTGCCACCAGTCGGCGGCATCGCGGCCCAGGGTGATCACGTCGTCCTCGGCGCTTTCCGCCTCGCACCACGGCGCAAGCATCCCGCCGGCCCACCAGGAGCACTGCTCCGAGCCCTGCCCGCTAGCGCGATCGATGACGGTCACTGCGGCCCCCCGCTCGGCCAGAGCAGCGGCGGCGGCAAGACCCGCGACCCCAGCACCGATGATACTCACGCGCATCGCGCGACTGCCTCCTCAAAGCGGGCGGCGCAGGGCGGGCGGAGACGGGGCTTCGGGCTCGGTCCGACCTTTCCCTGCGCTGGCATTACCCAGATCAGGTTCGATGGGTTGGCGAAAATCGCCTCTCAGCCCGCAGGCACCCCAAAGGTTGCTGTCGGTTTAACCAAGGCCGCCGACAAGATCAAGACGGCGCAACGGCCATTACATCCCCACGGCCAAGAGGCACCTTGCTAAACGCCATCCTGTCGACACATTCCCAAACTGAAGGGACGATCCCTCCTACCGCCCGGTCATCACTTCCAGCGCGGCCACGCCCCCTGAACCCCGAGGCGTCGACAGGGCCGAGTCGGCACATGCAGGGGGGCTAGGCGGTCCGAGCGACAAGACAAAGGCCGTCGACCATTATCGAGATACTGCTGGAAGCATTCACCCAGGTCCAACACGGGTGCGACAACTGAGAGAAGATCGATTTAGCCTTGGGATCGTAAAGCGGATTGGCTAGGCTCCGCCACAACGACCGAGGGTGCCGACCAACCCCCGGCGAACAGGCGGAGCAATGACAGCGTGACAGGCCAACCAACCGATGGTCGCCCGCGCATAGCCGGCTGAGGGCACCGGCATGCTGCAACTTCTCACCTTGGCGATCGCGGCGGCGCTAGCCGTGCGGTTTGTGACGCTGCCGGTTGGGCGGGATCTGCTGGTCGTGATCGCGGCGGTCCCTTGGGTCGATGTCAGCGTCGATATCGGCGTGGCGCTGAAAATCAGCGATGTGCTGATGATCGCAGCGATTGCAAAATATCTGCATCTCGGCGTTTTCTCTTTCCGCCAATTGCCGGGGATCGACTATTTCCTGGCGTTTCTAGCTCTTTCGCTCTGCGCTGCGGTCTACACCATCGAGTATGGACCCGCAGTCCCCGACTTCGCCGGCGGCAGCCTGACCCGGAACGGTTACGGGCGCGTCTTCATAACCCTGGTCAAAATCCTAATAATATTCGGTTTTATCGCTGCGATCATTAGCCTGTGGCGGAAGGCTGAGCCGATGCGCCTGGTCAGAGCCTATGTGCTCTCCTGCCTTGCTCTTGCGGGTCTTGGCTTCGTCCAACTGGCAGTGTTCATCGGCACTGGCACCGACATCTTTCCCATCGGTCTCCTCTCCGCAAGCGATCCAGAGCAAGTCCGCGAGGCCTTTGTCGGCAGCGGGAGCGGCAAGTTCATCCGCGTCTCCAGCTTTGGCGGGGAGCCGAAGGGGCTGGGCCAATCGCTCGCGGTGGCCTTGGGGTTGCTCATTGCGTTCGGACGTTACTTTGCGTGGTCGTGGAAGGCGCGCCTCATCGCAGGGCTCATCCTCGCGACGGTGATTTTCCTGACCGCATCGGCCTCCGCGCTCATCGTGCTGTTCGTCATCCTCGGCGCCTACGTGTTTTTCACGCGCAGCAAGCGACCACTCGACATCCGCACGCTGGCAACGGTGATGGCATGCATCGGCGCACTGCTGATCGCTGGGTTCTATGTCTTCGCTGACAGTTTCGACTTGTCCCGAAGGACGATCCTAACCGGGGGCAGCGTGGCGGAGTCGTTCTTCCTGCGCAGCGTGTCCGGCCTGCAACTGGACGATGCCGATCATCTGACCATGGAGACGTTCGTCGACGACGCGCCTATGCTGCTGTTCGGGCATGGGCTGGGGCTATCGCACCACTACTCCCACGCCCATATCCCTGCCTTCGCGCGCTACTATCTCGAAGGCAGCATCATCCCGCCGAAGAGTGGTGTGACCTATTTCCTGGGAAATGGCGGGCTGATCGGAACGGTCTTTATCTTCCTCATGTTGCTGCAATTTATCCCATCGTCGCGTCTCGCCACGCGGGCGCGAAGTCCGATGGCCACAACCCTGATATGCCGCTATCAGGCGATCAGCATCGGGCTGGTCACTGCGCTGCTCCTGAGGCTCTACACGTTCGAGGCGATATGGATTGTCCTCGCCACCGGCATTGTGTTTCAGCGACAGCTTGCTGACAGCCTGCCATCCGCTCCCGCGCGGCGCGCGACCCAACGCCCTGGGTATGGCCGGGCGTGAGAAGGGTTAGACCGAAGAAGGCTCGTGCAGCGCCGGGCCATAGTCTCGGACCCCGCCAGATGGGCGCCGTTCAGTCGAGGCGCCGCAGTGCCCGGCGGGCGAGATACCCCGCACCGATGGCCGCCGCAATCGGCAGCACCGCGAACCCTATTGGCGAAGCGGCCGCCACAACCACCGGCGATAGCTTGGCGGTAGCCACCGCAACGCCAGCCCCCTTTGCACCGGCCATGGCGGCGCCCTTGGCTGTCAGGAGCTTTGCCGCGGCAACCTTTGCAACGGCGCCCTTTGCCGCCATCCGCGCGCCGTCGGCGGCGATACCTCCCGCCATGATCCCGGCGCCCTTCGCAGCATCGATGGCGATTTCTTTTGCGCCGCCGATGCATCGCTTGGTTGGAAGCATGATCCGCTCCTCTCGGTCCGCTCCTCCGCCCCAACTGTCAACCCGGAAGGGATCCGTTCGCGAAGGGCCGGCTCTATGAACGCACCGGTACCACCAATCCGTCTCGGCATGGTGGGCGGGGGTCAGGGCGCCTTCATCGGCGCCATCCACCGCATCGCGTCCCGGATCGACGGCGAGTTCGAGTTGGTGGCCGGCGCCCTATCCTCCACGGCCGAGCGCTCTCTGGCCTCTGGCGAGGCGCTCGGCCTGCGCCGCGTCTATGGGACCTTCGCGGAAATGGCGCAGAGGGAGGCCCGCCGGAAGGATGGGATCGAGGCCGTCGCCATCGTGACGCCGAACCATCTGCACTTTCCGGTTGCGCGAGAATTCTTGCGCCGTGGCGTCCACGTGATCTGTGAAAAGCCGCTGACCGCCACCACCGCACAGGCGAAGAAGCTCGCCGGGCTCTGCCAGAAATCGGCGGCACTTTTCGTGCTGACGCACAGCTATACCGGTTACCCAATGGTGCGTCAGGCCAGGGCGATGGTTGCCGCCGGCGATCTCGGTCAGGTCCGCCTGGTGCAGGTGGAGTACCCGCAAGGCTGGCTCGCCACCAAGCTGGAAGACCGAGGCGTCAAGCAGGCGCAGTGGCGGACCGACCCGGCGCAGTCCGGGCCGGGCGGGTGCATCGCCGATCTCGGCACCCATGCGATGCATCTTGCCACCTATGTGAGCGGCCTCCGGCTGGAGGCGGTTTGCGCCGATCTCGACCAAGTTGTCGACGGCCGAAGCCTGGACGACAACGCCCATGTGTTGATGCGCTATCAGGGCGGCGCGAAGGGTCTGCTTTGGGCCAGCCAAGTCGCACCAGGCCACGAGAATGGGCTACGCCTGCGCCTCTATGGTACCAAGGGTGGGCTCGACTGGGCGCAGGAGGCGCCGGACTCTCTTTGGCACGCCCCGCTGGGGCGTCCGAAACGACTGCTGACCCGGGGCGGCGCCGGGACGGGAGCGGCCGCAAACCGGGTCACCCGCACGCCCTTTGGCCATCCCGAGGGGTATTTGGAAGCCTTTGCCAATATCTATTCGGAGGCCGCCCGCGCCATCCACGCGCGCCACACTGGCGAGCCGCTCGACCCAGCTGTGAGCTTTCCAGGCATCGTGGACGGCCTGGCAGGGATGGCCTTCATCGATGCCTGCCTGCGGTCCAACGCACGGGGCGGACGCTGGGTCCGGTTCTAGGCGTCCGAGAAGCGATAGTGCGCCAGTCTTCTCGAGCGCAGGGCCGTTACCCCGCCGGCAAAGCGCGCAGCGGCGTGACCTGCAAATGGCCGGCAGCGCAGGCCGCAACTTGAGCGTCGATGCCATAGATGCGGGCCAGCCGCTCGGCCGTCAACACGTCGGCGACCGGGCCCGCTGCATCGATCCTCCCACCCCCCAAGCAGATCATCCGATCCGCGAATTGGGCCGCAAGCGTCAGGTCGTGCATTGCCACCACCGTCACCATGCCGCGGGTTCGGGTGCGGGCGCGCACCGTCTCCAGCACCACCAGCTGGTGGCGAAGGTCGAGCGCGGCTGTCGGCTCGTCGAGCAGCAGAACCTTCGGCCCACGAAACAGGGCCTGCGCCAGATAGACGAGCTGGCGCTGCCCGCCGCTGACCTGGTCGAGCGTGCGTTCCTGCAGCGCCGCTAACCCAAATTCGGCAAGCGCGTCGGCCGCCTCCGCGACCAGCCCACCTGGGATTGAGAGCCCAAGGCTGCGTAGCCGGCCGAGCAGCACCACCTCCAGGAGGGTCAGCGACGACGTCGCGCCAATGTCCTGCGGCATATAGGCGATGGCCGCAGCCCGGTCCGCCTGCGACAGAGCGGTCCCGAGCGCGACCTCGCCATCCGCGGGCATAAGACCAGCGATAGCCTTCAGAAGTGTCGACTTCCCCGCTCCGTTGGGCCCAACCAGCGCCGCTACTTCGCCCGCGGGGAGCGTCGCATTCGCGCCGCTCACCACCGGCTTGCGGCTGTAGGAAACCTGCAGATCCCGCATTTCCAGGCTCACCAATACCGCCTCCGTCCACGCAGGATCAGCAGGAACAGGAAAGGCACGCCGATCACCGCCGTGACGATCCCGATGGGCACGACGACACCCGGCGAGATCAGCTTCGACAGGATCGACGCGCCGGTCATCACGATGGCCCCGCAGAGCCCGGCCATGGGCATGAGGATGCGTTGATCCTCGCCCACGAGCATCCGCGCGATATGGGGGGCGACGAGGCCCACAAAACCAATGGTCCCCACGAACGCCACGGCCCCTGCGGTCAACAGCGCCACCAGCGCAAAGATCTTGATCCGTAGCCCTTTGACATTTACCCCGACGGCAGCAGCCCGCTCGTCACCCATGCGCAGGGCCGTCAGCCGCCATAGATCGGGTATTAAGGCTGCGATCACCACCGCAAGGATCGCCGCAGTGATCGGGACGCTGCCCCAACTCGCCTTGAGCAGCGAGCCGAACAGCCAGAAGACGATGGCCTGCAGCACCTCCGGCGACGCCAGATATTGCACCATCGACTGAAGCGACTGAAACAGGAACAGCGTCGCGATCCCGGCCAGCACCATCACCTCCGGGCTCATACCCCGCATCCGGGCAAACCCGTAGACGAGCGCCGCCGCGCCCGCTGCCGCAACAAAGGCCGCCAGCGGCACCGTCAAAAAAGGCAGCACCGGCAGCGAAATGCCGGTGAGGATGGTCAATGCCGCTCCAAAGCCCGCTGCCGCGGAGAAGCCCAGCGTGTAAGGGCTCGCCAACGGGTTGCCGAGGATCGTCTGCATCAGGGCGCCCGCGATGCCGAGCGAGACCCCCACCAGCACCGCCATAAGGGTCATCGGCAGGCGGATGTCCCAGACGATGACCGGCGACGACCCCGCAGCGAGCCCTGGCGCAAAAAGCGCGGTCAGCACCTCGCCGACCCCGAGGAAGGCGGGACCGATGAGGATATCGGCCACAATCGTGACCATCAGCAGCGCCACCCCGCCGCCGAGCCAAATGAGACGCCTTTGGACCAGCGCCCTATACGCCCCGGTATCGGCCCCGGCAGACGTAGCCGAGGGTGCGCCGGGCTGGCGCACCCCTGTCTCCATGGTCATGGAAGCCGCGTCATGTAGGTGCCCTCGAACGGGATCGGCATGTAGTCGGCAAAGAACCGATCCAAGCTCGCCTGTGGATCGACATCGGCAAATGCCTCCGGATGCAGGGCCTTGGCGATGTACTGCAGGAACGCATAATCATAGAGCGTGCGTGCACCGCCGTGGTAGAGCGCGTGGACATTGCCGCTCTCGACCGCCCGAAGACCCTTCCAGCCCGGGCGGCCCAGATAGGGCTCCATCCGCGCGTGGGAGACTGCCGGGTCAACGCCCGGCCCCATCAGAACGGCCTTATCGCGCCCGAGCCACCCAGAACCCGCTAGAAAAATCGCCTCCGGGTCCTGGGCCAGCACGTATTCCGGGCTCAACGGGCCCCATTTCGCGATTTGGTCGGCGGCAATGTTCTCGCCCCCGGCGGTCTCGACCAGCATACCCCACATAATCTTGCCGTAGGAGTTGTCCTGCTCTCCCGCGCCCTTGCGCGCCAGTTCGACATAAACCTTAGGCAGCGTGCCGCCGGCCTCGGCCACGCGCTTTTCCACATCGGCCACCGCAGCCGCATACTCATCGGCGAGTTTTTGAGCCCGCTCCTCGGTGCCCATGATCTTGCCGAGCACCAGGGTCGAGGTCACATGCTTCTCGACCGTCTGGGCGTTGTAGTCGAGGACCACGACCGGAATGCCGGCCGCCTCCAAACGATCCGCGGCATCGCCCATGCTGCTGTACTGCCAGGCGGCGAGGATGGCGATGTCAGGCTCCGCCGCGATGGCGGTTTCCAGCGAGAAGGTGCCCGCATCGACCTCCCCGACATCGGTCAACTCGTTGAGCCTGGGCACGGCGGCGGCATAGGCGCTCCACTGCAAGTTTCGCCAGCCTTCCCAGGCGTCCTTCGAAATCGCGACCACCCGGTCATAGGCATCGGGTCCCGCGACGGCGAAAAAGTCCTCGAAGTAGAAGCCGAGGAGGATGCGCTCGGCCTTCTCTGGCACCTCGACGGTTCGGCCCAACGTGTCTGTGACTGTGATGGTTGCGGCGATGCTCTGGGCAGAGAGCGTTATCGCAACGGCCACGCCTGTCAGGGCGCGGATCATGAGGGTCTTCATGGCATTTCCTTCGATGCTGCTGAACAGTCCGAGTAACGGCATTGCAGGATCAAAGGGGCGGCGCGCGGCTCCTGAACCCTATGTCAGCGCCTGTACTGGCAGCCGCTTTACCAGCCAAGGACCAATCGATTGCCCCGGCTGCAGCACAGATATCGGTTTGCATGCCGACTGGGTCCGGCAACAGAACCGGCGACAGGCCGAGGCACCACGGGCAGCCGGTCGGATGACCGCTCTGGCCGTCCTCGGACGACAAGGTTTGCTGAGCCTCCGGCGTGCAGAGCACAATCTCGCCCAAGAAAGCGGGCCAGCCGTCGGGGCCCTGCCCCTCCGTGGACGTTCTGGCAGCGGAAGCGGTGGTAAAAACCAGTTGTGCCAGCAGCCACAGAGCCGCCGGGATCAGCGCCGCTCGACGATGTCTTCTCAACCACCGCATCGGTTTGTCAAATGAAGGCAAGTGAAGCGAGGACTGTGGCAGAGACGACAAAACTCTGCAAACCTTTAGGCGGTCCGTTGCGGGTGGTTTTGCCGAGCCCACCGCACGCCGATCAGGTCACCTCCAAGGGTGGCGGGACGTCTTTAGGCCGGCACCATCTGGGACAAATGGCCGGTCTTCAGCCAGATCTTCGCCCCTTTCGGCCCGGCTTCTGCGCTTAGCTTTGCGCCCGGCGGGAGACGCAGCCAATCCCACGCGCCGAGGCGGTCGCCGGCTTCCTCGACCTCGCCCTCTACAACGAAGAGCTCCAACCCGCCCGGTGCATCGAACGCCACCTCGGCGCCGGGCTCCCAGATCTCCATCCGGACCTCCTCGTGCAGGTCCTTGAACAGCGGCAAAACGCTGACGCCATCCCGCCCAGCAGCCGCCACCGGCGCGGCCTTGTCCGTCGCGATACGCAAATGGGTCCGATCATCCGGATCGAATTGATGGAGTTTCACCAGGATCGTCGTACCCGCGGCAGCGGCCGGCGTGTGCGACGACGTGGGTGGATTGCGGATATAGCTGCCCGCGGGAAAGTCGCCATGCTCGTCCTGGAACACGCCGTCGAGCACCAGGAACTCTTCGCCCCCGTCGTGGGTATGCGAGGAAAATGCACTCCCCGGTGCGAAGCGTACGATGGTCGTGGCGCGGGCAACCTCTTCCCCGATCCGGTCGAGCATCTTTCGGTCTACCCCGGGCATCGGCGACGGAACCCAGTCGGTCGCCTCGGCTTTGACGAGCACACGCTGGGTAAAGTCGGCGTTGATCTGCATGTCTGATCTCCTTGGCTTGCCGTTGCGGGCACAGCGCCTCGGCGCTTCGGTTGGGGCCAGCCATCACACCGCCATCGACATCATGGATTGCACCGGCCGTCCAGCCCGCCTTGTCGGAGAGAAGAGCTGACAAGGTGGGTCACGTTTTTGGCCGCAGCCTGAGTGAGAGGAAACATCGCACGGTCGGCAAACGAAGACTATTCTATCAAGCGATGGGTTTGTGCGCCCCGGGGAGCTGGGACGGGCGCAGAGCGAGGTCAGTACCTATCGAGTGATAGTTTACCGGAGGTCCTGCTATGCATGGCGGTGCGGGAAGACCGCTGCTGCGACACTTTCGTGCCATTGAACGGGGCGATGCAGACGCTGATCTCTAAGAAGTAGCAATGACCGCACCGGAGGCGGAAATGGATTGCGATACGATACAGGCACAAGGCAACGCAGCCGGGATCGGCGACCGGATCCTCTGCGCGCTCCTCTATCCCGGAACCCTTGCCTGCGATCTGTTCGGTGTTCGCGATCCCGACGGCCGCATGATCTTGCGCATGTTTGTAAATCTCAGCGTCTACTCGAAACTCGCCGTTTTGATCGCCTTTTTGATGATCTAAGCCGCGGTCACGCGGCAGGCGAAAGGCCATATGGTCGTATGCGGCGCACGAGGCCCTACCCGGTTTCGGCGATTACCTGCAATCGCTCCTGCAGCAGAGCCGTTTCCACGACGGCGTTCTGGAAGTGCCCTGAAGCCCCAGCCGAGCTTTGCGAGATCTGAGAACAGCGCCTCACTCGAGCGGGTCTGCGCCTCCGCGTGCTCGACGACCGCGCCGAGGGCAGTGACGAAGCGCGCGGCTCGCCGCCGCCACCGTCGTTGTTCGGGCTTACCCAGCCCCACTGGGGCCACGCTCCCTGCAACGGCCCTGGATGATCTCGATGACGAGCGCGTTTGGGCCTGGCCTTGAGGCGGTGGCGGCAAAGGCGCCGCAGGGTTCTGCCGCTCGGTGGGAAATCGGCCCAAACCAGCGTGAGCTAATCCGGCTAGGGCATTAAGGGAGTGCGATCCGGCCGCACCGATTGCGTGACGCCCCCGAGCCTGCCTATCCTTGCCACGCACCACAAAGGGAAGGTCAAATCGTCCATCACAGCCCCACTCCGCGCCTGCACTCCGTCGAGGACGCAGAGCGCCTCGCGCGCCGCCGCCTGCCGCGGATGGTCTTCGACTATTTTGCCGGCGCCGCGGGGCAGGAAACCGCCGCGGCGCTCAATTGTACGGCGGTGGAGGCCGTGCGCCTGCAACCCCGGGCCTTGGTCGATGTTGGCAAACGGCACATCGCAAAGCGCTTCATGGGCGTCGACTATGCGTTGCCCTTTGGCGTGGCACCGATGGCGATGTGCAATCTTGCCTGGCCCGGTGCCGATACGATGCTGGCGGCCGAGGCGATGGGGCGGCCCATACCCCATTGTCTTTCGACGGCTTCCTCCACATCGTTGGAGCAGATTGCGACGGCCAGCCAGGGGCGCTCGTGGTTCCAGCTCTATGTCGGCCCAACCATTGAGATCGCTGACCGCATGATCGACCGGGCCGAGGCGGCGGGCTACGAGGTGCTGGTCCTCACCATCGACGTACCGGAGCTGTCGCGGCGGCTGCGCGACATCCGCAATGGATTTCATCTGCCCTTCCGCATCGGCCCGCGCCAGTTTCTCGATCTCGCGCTGCACCCGCACTGGTCGGTCGCGACCCTCATGGCCGGGGCGCCGAAACCTGCAAATCTGGACATTGCCGAGCGCGGCCGCGGCTTCGTCCGCGGAGAAAGCCGCGGCGCCGTGGATTGGGCCTATCTCGACCGGCTGCGGGACCGGTGGAAAAAGACGCTTATCGTGAAGGGGATCATGCATCCCGACGATGCGCTGCGCTGCCGGGCCGCAGGGGCCGATGCGATCTGGGTGTCGAACCATGGAGGACGGCAATTGGACGGCGCGCCGTCGGCGATCCGCGCCCTTCCCCGGATCCGCGCCGCCGTGGGGCCGGAGACCCCGCTAATCTTCGACAGCGGACTGCGCAGCGGCGAGGATGTGGTGAAGGCCCTGGCGCTCGGCGCAGACTTCACAATGTTTGGCCGCGCCGCCCTGTTCAGCATCGGCGCCGATGGGGCACGAGGGCTGTCGACCCTCCTCGATGTCATTGCCGAAGAGATCGACATCACCCTGGCGCAGATCGGCGTCGCTGATGTCGCAGAACTCGATGCGCGGGCTCTGGCAGAGTGGGACTGAGCCCCCGCAATCGGCAGCCTAGGCGAAGATACGCATCGCGCCAGCCGGCTAATGCCCGCTTCGCAACGATCTCCGGTAGGTCGACGGCGTTTGTCCGGTCCAACGCTTAAAGGCGCGGCGAAAGGCCCGGTCGTCGGAATAGCCGACAAGCACTGCGACGGTCTCGATATCGATGTCCGGCCGAGAAAGGATTTCTTTCGCAGTCTCCGCCCGGACTTCCTCGATCAGCGCTTGCAACGAGGTACCATGCGCCGCGACCAAGCGCTGCGCGGAGCGAAGGCTGAGATTTGCCCGCGCCGCCGCGGAACCGGCCCTGTAGTCTCCATGGGCACTGTTCTCCAAGATCGCGCGGCGCAGCTTCGTGAGGACCTCGGGAAATTGACTCCGCTCGATGCGCCGCAGCACCTGATTGAAATAGATCTGCACATAGGCGAAGAGGTCGGCATTTGCTCCGCGGACAGGTCGCTCCATGCTTTCCGGTGAGAAAATCAGCGCGTTGCGCTGTTTCTCGAAAAGAACCGGGACCCCAAAGAACCTCTCGTAATCGGCCGGCGAGCCGAAGGGCTCATGAGAGAACTCGACCCGGTTGATCGCATCCTCCACATGCAGGATCTCCGCGATCACCCGCGCCGTCACAGCGACGCCCACCTCGGTCGTTCTGCCAAGATCGACGACATCCATAGGGTGCGAGCCGATCAGGGCCGCCTCGGTCTCGGTCTCCTGCAATTCCAAGCTCAAACGGTCCGCGAGCAGGATGCGATTTTGGACGAAGAGAGTGAGGGACTCGCGCAAGGTGCTGGCGAACTGAGCGCCATGGGCCAGGCCCCCGAGCAGAGAGAACGGGGCAGCACGCGCCATTTCGATGGAGAGTGCCAAAGGGCCCGTATGCCTTGCCATCAGCTCTCGCCAGAGTTTCGCGACGACATGGTCCGGCAATCGGGCATCGGGATTGACCAGATCCAGCCCCTTAATCTCTGTCTTCGCTTCGATCTCCTGCAGCGTCATGCCCCGCGATAGGGCAAAGGCCACTGTGGTCGACGCGATTACCGCGAGGCCCTTTGGTGCCCCGAGCTTGGCGTCAAGTGTCCGTTTTGGTTCGCGCATGGTCCTGCCAGTTCCCTTCCAAATATGCATCGTCGTGACAGGGGAGCTATCGGACATGCAGCCTAAATCGTGGCGAACCGATGGGTCAGTCGTCAATAGATTTTCTTGGCATAGTGAGAAGCGAACCCAAGAAGTCGCAAAACATTTGCAGGCTTTACTTGTGTATGGTTGCTAGAGCTTAGTTTGGCGAGCCAATGGGTTGAGTCTTGGCCCGGATGCTGGAAATGTCGGGTATCGGCGAGACGGCTCGCCCCTTCGAGGAGATCTGTGCGCAGATGACCGATGAATCAGTGGAACTGAGACAGCGTTATCTCGGAATTTCTGGCGGACGCTGGCATGCCGCGAAAATGACGCGGCTGACCGCGTTAGCCGTTGCCGCGCTTCTTCTCGCAGCTTGCGACGAAAGCCCGGGCGACGAGGCCGAAGCGCCGCCGCCGGTTCGCGGATTGATCACGGTCGAGGTCGCGGCGCCGGAGGAGACGACGGTCCGCCGCTATCCCGGGGTGCTTGAGCCAGGCGAGATAACGCCATTGTCTTTCGAAGTTGCGGGAAAACTTGGCCGAGTTTCGCTGACCGTCGGGCAGCGCGTCGCAGAGAGGGATGTTCTGGCCAGGCTCGACCGGGAACAGTTCGAGATCGAGATCCAGAACAAGACCGCCGCGGTCGAGGAGATTCAGGCCACCCTGAAACAGGCTGAGGAAGATCTAGAACGCTCTGAAACACTGTTGACGCGGGGCGTCGTGACCCAAGTTCGGCGCGATCAGGACCGAACCACGGTGCTGGAGACCCGCGCCCAGTTGGTCCAGACCCAAAAGGACCTCGACTCCGCCAAGGAGGATCTAACCGAGACAATCCTCTATGCGCCCTTCGACGGCATCATCAACTCGGTCGATGCCGACTCGTTCGAGACAGTGTCGGCGGGCACGACGGTCACCTCGCTCTATAGCGCCTCCGCCTATGAGGTGTCCTTTTCAGTCAATTTCGACGTCGTGTCACGGCTGGTGGTTGGCACGCCCGGGGGCGTGCGCCTCGCAGACGACCCGACCGTTGTGCTGGATGCCGTCGTCAGCGAGTTGGGGGAACGCGCAGACACCGTCTCCTCCTTCCCAGTAGTTGTCCAATTGCGGGAAGACCATCCACTGATCAAGGCCGGGATGGCGGTGCAAGTGTCCTTTGAGTTTCAACTGCCCGCCGCACAGGGCTTCCCGATCCCCCTGTCCGCCGCGATTGCCGAGGGGCAGATCCCACCGGACTCCGGGCCGGGCAAGACGGTGCCCCTTCAGGTCTATGTCTACGACGCGGAGAGCAGCACCGTGAAGCGTCGGGACGTAAAAATGGCCGGCATTCGCGGCAACAAGTTCCTGGTGATCGAAGGGCTTGATCCGGGCGAACTCGTGGCGAGCGCAGGCGTCTCGTTCCTGCGCGAAGGGATGCAGGTGAAGCTGATCGAGCCATCGGAGTAACGCTATGGATTTTCTAACGCGCTTCGGCCTCGACACCTCACGCTTCACCTACCTGATGATGGCGCTGATCCTGCTGCTGGGTGTCAGCTCCTATCTCAATGTGCCAAAGCGGGAGAACCCGACCATCACCATCCGCACGGCGGCGGTGATCGCGGAGTTCGAGGGGATGTCACCGGAGCGCGTAGAGGACCTGATCAGTGTGCCGATTGAGCGCAAGATCCGCGAAATCGGCGAGGTCGAGGATATCGAAACCATCATCACCAGCGGCCAGGCGCTACTGTACATCCATCTCTATGATCGGGTCGAGGGTCTCGGCATCGAAGACGCCTGGGAAGACCTGCGCAACAAGATGGAGGATGTCGTCGCCGACCTGCCCGAGGGGACCAGCGGCCCCTTCGTAAACACCGACTACGGCGATGTGTCTATCGCAACAATCGCCGTGACCGGGGACGGTTTCGACCTCGCCTATGTGGAAGACGTCGCGGAGGATCTTCAGCGCGAGCTCTATCAGGTCGATGGCGTGACCAAGGTGACCCTCTATGGCGAACAGGACGAGCGGATCTGGCTTGACCTCGATATCCGCAAGCTCGCCTCTGTCGGCGTACAGATCGACCAGCTTCTCACGGATTTGCAGGAACAGAACGTCATCTTGCCCGCAGGAGAGATCGATGCGGATGGCACCCAGATAGTGCTGGAAGCGAATGGCGATCTGAGCACGGTCGACGAGATCCGCGGCGTTCTGACAAAGGTTTCGGGCCTTGCGGGCTATGTGCGGCTGTCGGATCTTGTCGACGTCAGGCGCGGCTTTGTCGACCCGAAAGAGGCTCCGGTCTTCTTCAATGGCCGCCCAGCCATTATGCTGGCGGTGGAGATGTCGGATGACAGCGACATCCAAGACCTCGGCGTTAGGCTCCGCGCCAAGATCGAGGAGGCGGAGCAGCGGCAGCTCATCGGCATCGCCTTCGACATCGGGACATTTCAAGAGACCAATGTCACCGGGACCGTGAACGGTGCACTGGAAAATGTCGGACAGACCTTCGTGGTGGTGTTCATCGTCATGCTTCTGTTTTTGGGGCTACGCGCAGCGTTCGTCATTGCTTGTATTGTGCCCTTTACCGTCTGCTTTGCACTTGCGGTCATGGGGCCTTTGGGCGTGGATATCGAGCAGGTGTCGATTGCTGCAGTGATCATCTCGCTCGGCCTTTTGGTGGATAATGGCCTTGTCGTGGTTGAAGACATCGAAGGGCGTGTGAATGCGGGTGTCCCAGGCGAGGTCGCTGCAAAAGAAGCCGGCGCTCAGTATCTGGTACCGCTGGGCGTAGCGTCGATCACCACGATCTCCGCCTTTATTCCCATGCTGTTGATCGAGGGGGTCGAGGGCGACTTCTCCTACTCCCTCGGCGCGGTGGTAGCGGCCATGTTGTTCGGGTCCTGGCTGACCGCACTCTACATCTTGCCATTCCTCTCCGCCCGCCTCTTGAAAGCGAAGCCAGCGAAGGCGAGCGGCGATGGGCCGTTGATCCGCCTCTATGGTGGGATCGTGCGGCGCCTCTTGCCTTGGGGCGTCCCGATCACCCTGGCGGTCTATGGCGCGGTCGGTTTCAGTATGACGCAATTCGGCCTGCTCAAGGAGGAGCAGTTCCCGTTCAGCGAGCGCGCAGACTTTCTGGTCTACATGGACATGCCCAAGGACGCTGCGATCTCCGAGACCGAACGCATGGCATTGCGCACCATGGATTGGCTGCTCGACAAAAGCGAAAATCCGGAAATCGTGAACGCGACCGCCTATGTCGGCGATGGCGGGCCTCGCTTCAATCTGGGCCTGGATCCCGCCGATCCCGACCAGGCAAGCGCATTTTTCCAAGTGAACACAACGACCCTGGAAGGCGCCATCGAGGCGGTAGCGCGGGCGCGGCGCCATCTGATCGAGAACTTTCCGGAGGCTCGCTTCCGGGTCACCCGCCTGCCGCAGGGCGGGTCAGAATCCGGCATCGTGGATGTCGAGATATCCGGCCCAGATGCCGACCGGTTGATGGAAGTGGCCGCGGACCTAGAGGAGAAGTTCGCCGAGCTTCCCGTGCTGGTTAAGAACGAAAACGATTGGGGCAACAAGGTTGTCAAAGTCGTGGTCGATATTGCCCAGGACAAGGCGCGAGAGTTCGGTGTGACATCACAAGACATCTCCGAGGTGATGGACGCCTATTTTTCGGGCACGACCTACTCCACCTTCCGGGAGGGGGATGAGCAGATCCCGATCGTGCTCCGTGCCTCGTCAGGCAGCCGCGACAGCGTCGAGGACCTGGCCAATCTCAGCGTCGCTGCGGAGGGCGAACTGATTTCCGTCGATCAGGTCGCCAGCTTCCAACCGACCCTCGAATTCTCGGAAATCCGTCGCGAAAACCAAGTCCGCCAGATCATCGTTTCGGCCAAGAGCGCAGCCATGTCGGCAAAGGAGACACTGTCCTTCATCCAGCCAACCCTGGACGAACTCGATCTCGGCCCGGACTACGCGATCAATATCGGTGGAGAGCTAGAGGACAGCGCCGATGTGAACGGTCAGATCGGCGGCAACTTGCCCTTCGCGCTGGGTGTTATGCTGGCCGCGCTGGTGTTCCAGTTCAACTCGCTCCGGCGCTCGGTGGCGACCTTTATGACCATCCCGCTGATTATGATCGGCGCGCCATACGCGATGATCCTGGCGGGGCAACCGTTTTCGTTCTTCGCACTTCTGGGACTGATGTCGCTGATGGGGATCATCATCAACAACGCCATCGTGTTAATCAATCAGATCGACCTGGATGCCATCGAGATGCCAATCGACGAAGCGATCATCAGCGCTGCGAAGAAACGAGCCCGACCGATCATTTTGACATCGCTGACGACGATTTGCGGTTTGCTACCCATGGCGTTGACCGGTGGTGCGCTGTTCGAACCGATGGCGTCGATCATGATCGGGGGGCTGCTGATCGCCTCGCCCGTGACGCTCATCTTCGTGCCGAGCCTCTGCTATCTGTTCCTGGGTCGGAGGGGAACAAAAGAAGCAACCGCATAACGTAAAGACTTCGCCTCGATCGGACTTATCGGCACGCCGACCACAAAGGCCACCCAGCCGATCCTGAAGGAGGCGAATGTCCCGATCATCGGTCCGTTCACAGGCGCCGGTTTCCTTCGTAACGCACTTCACGTACTCTGGGACACCCGTTCAGCAATTGCGGGGTATCCGATCATTCTGCGTGCGCGTGCCTTGGCGTAGTTTCGTGTTCCCACCGGCGCTCGGTGTCGTCAAGCGCGACAGGGACCATGCGCAGCGCGGCGTGCGGCCCCAGCACGTTGAAACAGCGTCGCGCATGGCGGTGCGTGTTGGGCGCTCATCCGAGGACCAAACGGCGCCAAGGACGAGTTCATCCTAGCCGCCACCGCTCAGAACCTCCGCAAGATGGCAAACCTCCTTCCCGCAACAGCGCGAGGGAACTGCTGGGCACTCTCTTCGAACAGCCTCTACCGTACCGCAACACACTGTTTTTCAGCACAATTGGTTACACCATCGGTCATTCGCCGCGGTTGCGAACTGGCGCTGGGGCCAGTGGGTCATGTGCGGCCAAGTGCGGCCCTCAAGCGAAAGCCTCGTCACTTCAACGCGCTCCGCGGAACCCGACATTCGCTGCACGGGCTTACTCAGCTACCCTCAATGAGGTCGAGGTGCTCAACGACGGAGACATTTGAGCTTACCGGCCGCATTGCAGTCGCGTCCGTCAGACCAATCGTCCGCGGCACCCGCTTACTGGGACGGATAGCCAATCGAGCCGGCCCGACTTTGCCTTTCATATTGTACGCGCTTCTGCCAAGAATTAGCCACGAAGAAAGCGCTGACTTGAAGACTAGGATTTTAACGAGGTTGAATCTGCGACCTCAGATTTCATGGGGGACTAGATGGCTGAAAATCTGCCAAAATACATTGTTCAGGGAGAGACAGCGCGTCTGTTCCCTGTACTGTCGACCACTTCAAAGGAAGGTCGCACAACCTCAATCGTGCTCGCGTGCATGTCGAAGGTGGACGAGTTGGGCCGTCAGTTGTTGTCCAGTGCCGGCCAGCGTCTCGGAACCCGTGCCCAAGTCGACACCTACACCGAGATCGTTCCCGCCAAGCTGCCCGCCGACGTAAAGGAGCGTCCGGACGGTCTGATTGCCGTTCGGATTGGATCACGGGAGTGGAAGGCCTTCGTGGAAGCAAAGGTCGGTTCGAGCGAGCTCGATGCCGATCAGGTCGAGCGCTACCGCAGTCTTGCAAAGGAGAATGGTGTCGACTGCGTGATCACCATCTCGAACCAGTTCGCCACTATGCCAACGCTCCATCCAGACGAGGGGGTGAGGCGAAGCCGCTCGAAGATACCCGTCATCCATTGGTCTTGGATGCACATCCTCACGGCCGTGGATTTGCTTATCAACCGCGACGCCGTCGCAGACAAGGATCAGCTGGTCCTGCTTAACGAGCTTCGCCGATTCCTCTCTCACGAAAGTGCGGGCGTGAAGGGCTTCGACCGGATGCCGAAAGAGTGGTCCGACCTTAACAGGCTGGTTGCCAGCGGCGGCGCTATCCCCACCAAATCGCCCGAAGCGCAGGCCGTCCTCGATGCGTGGCACCAAGAAACCCGCGACCTCTCGCTTATCCTGAGCCGCTTGACGGAAACACCGGTCGATCAGCGCCTGCCGCGAAAGCACCTAACCGATCCCGCGCTGCGGCAGAAAGAGGAACTGGCCACGCTCCGGGAGGAGAAGCAGTTGCGCGTCTCGCTGTCGATTCCTAATGCGGCGGCACCGATCGACGTCGTGGTCGACCTTGCGCGCCGATGTGTGGACGTTGGCATGACGCTGAGGGCTCCCGAGGAAAAGAAGTCCACCTCTGCACGCGTGAACTGGCTTCTAAAGCAGATCAAACCGAAAGAGACCCCCAATCTGCACGTGAAGATAATGTGGCCAGGAAAGAGCGCCGAGACGCAGCACCTTGTGTCCGAACTGAGAAGAGACGTCGCCGTTGCGAACGAGGGCAAAGAGCATCTCGTGCCGACGTCGTTTCAACTCGTCGAGGTGAAGTCACTCGGCGGTCGGTTTGCACAGCAAACGAACTTCATCGTCGACGTCGAAGAGATCGTGCCTGCATTCTACCGCTCGTATGGTTCCCGCCTGTCAGCCTGGAAAAGGCCAGCGCCGCGAATGAAGGATGACAGAACCAACCCTGCAGATGTCACGACCGAGGCGATAGCGGAGGATGCCGAGGCGTTTGAAGAACGAAACGCGACCGAATGAACGGAACCGAGCACGCCAGTTTCGTTTCGGCCCGTAGGCATCGCTGACCGCCCAAGCCGATCTTGCAGGCGCGTCATTGAGAGCTGCCCTTCGCTCAAGGTGCAGCATCCTGCAGCCGGGCCTCGCGATGCGGTGGAAGCTGGCCGGCAGGACATGGATCAGGAACCGGCGGATGAACTCGAACGTGTCGAGGCGCATAATCCTCATGCGGCCGCCGCGCTTGATGTGGTAGTCCTTCCAGCGGAAGGCGACCGTCCCGGCATCGGTGCTGACGAGGCGGCTATTCGAGATCGCCACCCGGTGGGTGTAGCGGCTGAGATAGGCGAGCACTGCCTTGGGGCCTCCAAACGGGGGTTTGGCATAGACGACCCACTCTTTCTTGCGCATGGGCGCGAGCCAGGCGGCGAAGGCACGCGCGTCCGCCAGCCCCTCAAGCTCGCCGAAGAATGCGAGCTTGCCCCCCCTCATGGAGCGCCAGCATCCCCTCGATGAACAGGCGCCGGAAAAGTCGGGCGAGAACGCGCACGGGCAGAAAGAACCCGGGACGGCACGGGATCCAGCGCTTGCCATCGGGCGAGAGCCCGCCACCCGGCACGATCATGTGGATGTGTGGGTGGTGGGTAAGCGCGGAACCCCAGCTGTGCAGCACGGAGGTGAAGCCGATCCGGGCGCCGAGGCGCTTGGGGTCGGCAGCGATCGTCTTGATCGTCTCCGCCGAGGCCTTGAACAGCAGGCGGTAGAGCGCGCGCTTGTTCGAATAGGCGAGCCGGGCGATCTCGGCCGGCAGGGTGAAGACGACATGGAAGTAATCGACCGGGAGCAGGTCCTCCGCTCGGGCCGCCATCCAGTCGCGCGCGGCGGGGCCCTGACACTTCGGACAGTGCCGGTTCTTGCAGGAGTTGCACGAGACGTGCTGGTGGCCGGAGTCGGCGCAAGCCGCCACGTGCCCGCCAAGTACTTCGGTTCGGCAGGCTTCGATGGCCGACATCACCCTGAGCTGGGCGAGGCCGAAATGCCCGTCATTGGCCCGCCGCCACGCGGGGCCGTGCTCACGGAAGATGCCGGCGATCTCCAGCTTCGGCCCGCTGCCCGGCAGTCGATTGCATCGCAATCGACGAGAGGGGGGCACCCCGGCGCGGCCTCACTCCGGACTCCGTCGCACGGCCTGGTCCTGCAGCCTGGCCCGCATGTCGTAGGGGCTGACCGTGTCCCAGATCGTCTTCGTCGCGACATGGGTGTACTGGGCCGTGGTCGTGAGCTTGGCATGCCCGAGCACCACCTGGATCACACGCATATCGGTGTTCGCCTCGAGGAGATGCGTCGCGAAGCTGTGGCGCAGCGTGTGCAGGGTAGCTGCCTTGGCGATGCCCGCCATGGCCTTGGCGGAGGCGACGGCTCGGTTCAGCTGGCGCGGCGAAATCCTTGACCGCCCGGATATGGGCCTTCTGGGCCTTCTCGCCCGTGCCACGGATGCGCATGACTTCGATCATCCGCTCACGCAGCGGCGTGGTCCTTTCTTCTGTCATGGAAACCTCCTGTCTGACGATGGGAAAGACCCCAATCGTCAGACCAGGAGGCCCCCTCAGCGAAGACAGATAGACAGATCAGCGCGCGACACCAGCCACAAGCGCCCCTGCCGCGCGAGCGACTTGGTCCATGGACCGACGGCCATTCTGGACCCTGCCCCCTTGCGGACTTACCGTTCCCACAGAACTCTGGTGGAGTTTGAATGACTTGCCAGGGTCGGATCGGCGATGAACAAAGACCAAGTTGGTTGCCGGAGCTACAAGAGTATTGAATCGCTCACCATGAAGAGATCGCTCTGAGCGACGTCATTCAATATGCTGAAGCAAGAGCGGTACGCGTTTGCCTTGCAGCATCATGTGATCGCGCATAAGGCGTGCCGCGTCGGTGCCATCGCCATTGCTGATGGCCTGAAGAATATCGGCATGTTCTTTCGCCGATTGCGGCAGGCGGCCGCGAATGCTGTAGGGCATTGAGCGATAGGGATTGACGCGGGTTTCGATCTCCGCGAGCTGCTCGATCAGCCACGCGTTGCCAGTCGCGCGATGGATCGCCCGGTGGAACTGTAGGTTGGCGCTGGCATAGGCGGTCACGTCTTCGCGCTCCGCGGCGTCCGCGCAGGTCTCCATACCAAGGACGATCAGCTCTCGTGACTGCTCGGTCAGCCTTTCTGAGGCGAGGCGGCACGCCAACCCCTCCAATTCCGCCGCGACCTCGAAGAGATCGATCAGCTCCTTCGCCGAGAGAGCCCGCACAAATGCGCCCTTGCGCGAGCGCGTCTCTAGGAGCCCGCTATCGACGAGGGAACGCACCGCTTCCCTGACGGGCGTCCGCGAGACTGCGAATCGCTGAGCGAGAGTCGCCTCTTCGAGCTGATCGCCTGGCTTCAAGACGCCTGTGTGGATCTCCTGCTTCAAAGTCTCGATCAGCCGGTCGGCAACGCGGTTCATCTTCAACCCCCTGGTTTCTCACGGAGTCTGACACCTCAGGCGCACCATGTCGATGCGCAAATTCTATCATTGCATCCCCATTGATTTTATCTGTATCCATATAATAGATAAATGAACGCACAAGGGAGGCTTCCATGCGTATCTCAACAGCCATCCAAGGCGCAACGCTGTGCACCATGGTGCTGGCAGCGACCGCCCATGCGGACGAGCTCCGGCTCTCCCACCAATGGTCCACCAAGGACATTCGGCACGAGGTTGCTCAGATCGTCGCCGACGAGGTCGCGGCCGCGGACGTTGACCTCACGATCAAGATCTTCCCTTCGAAGTCGCTCTTCAAACCGCGGGAGCAGTATCGCCCTCTAAGCCGCGGTCAGCTCGATATGAGCGTCTTCCCGCTGAGCTACGCCGGCGGCCAGCAGCCTGCGTTCAATCTGACCCTCATGCCCGGGCTGGTGAAGAACCATGATCATGCGGCGCGCCTCTCGAACTCGCCGTTCATGGAGGCGCTGGAGGCCAAGATGGCCGAGGACGACGTTATGGTCCTCGTGCACGGCTATCTCGCTGGCGGCTTCGTGGGGAAGGAAAAGTGCATCACGAGCCCCGACGACGTCGACGGCTTGCAGACGCGAGCAGCGGGTAAGTCCTTCGAGCAGATGCTGGTCGGCGCCGGTGCGTCGATTGCCTCGATGGCATCGTCCGAGATTTACAGCGCGATGCAAACGGGCGTGCTGGATGCGGCCAACACGTCATCTTCGTCCTTCGTCTCCTACCGGATCTTCGAGCAGGTGGCCTGCTATACGCCTGCCTCTGACGTCGCACTCTGGTTCCTCTACCAGCCGCTTCTCATGAACAAGAGCACCTTCGAGGGGCTCAGCGCCGAGCAGCAGGACGCCCTGCTGGCCGCCGCCAGCAAGGCCGAGGCCTATTACCTCGAAGAAGCCAAGAAGCAGGACTCAGCATCGGTCGAGATCTTCGAGAACGCTGGCGTCGAGATCGCGGAGATGTCTGCCGAGGACTTCGCCGCCTGGAAGGCCCTGGCGCAGGAGACCTCCTACAAGACTTTCGTGAAGAGCGTGCCGGAGGGGCAGGCGCTCCTCGACATGGCGCTTGCTGTCGAGTGAACAGAACCCGGGCGGTGTTGTCCACACGGCCGCCCGGACGCCCTCACAAGACGGAGGAGACGTCATGGAAACCACAACGCCCGCGCCCCGCGTCGCGCCCCGAAGCTTCCAACGCGCCGTTAACTGGATCTCCGAAGTGTCGGGCTGGCTGGCCTCCACGATGATCCTCGGCGCGGTCCTGCTGACCTGCCAGATGATCTTCGTCCGGTATGTTCTGAATGCATCCACTGCCTGGCAGACCGAAGTCGTCATCTACCTGATGATCGGTGGAACGCTCGTCGGTCTCGCCTTTGTTCAGAAGCACAAGGGCCATGTAAACGTAGACCTTCTACCGCTTTCCCTGGGGCCAAAGGCTGCGCGGGTGCTCGCCCTCCTCACGCAATCGATCGCAGTGCTGGTGATCGGCGTTTGCCTCGTCCACGGATTCGAGTTTTGGCATCTCGCCCAGTCCCGCGGCTGGACATCGGACACAGTGACAGCGGTGCCGCTGGGGATCCCCTATCTCGCCCTGCCGGTCGGCCTCGGCCTGATGCTCCTGCAGCTCATCGCCGATCTCTTGGACACGCTCCAGGGCATCCAAGCGTCGGAGGTTGACTGATGGACCCGCTTCTCCTCGGCGCCCTTGTCGGCGTGATCACAATTGTCGTGCTGTTCTCCGGGATCTCGGTCGCGATCGGCCTCTTATTCGTATCGGCAAGCTTCCTGATCGCCTTCGATGGGTTGCGCTCACTTGAGCTCATTCCGGAGGTGCTGTTCGGCAAGCTCGACAGCTTTGCGCTGCTCTCTATCCCGATGTTCATCATCATGGGCGCCTCGATCGCCTCCACCCGTGCCGGCGCTGATCTCTATGAAGCGCTGGAGCGGTGGCTGACCCGGGTGCCTGGCGGTCTCGTGATCTCGAACCTCGGGGCCTGCGCGCTCTTCGCTGCCATGTCCGGTTCCAGCCCCGCGACCTGCGCGGCGATCGGCAAAATGGGCATCCCCGAGATGCGCAAGCGCGGCTACCCGGAAGGGATAGCAACCGGCTCCATCGCCGCGGGCGGCACGCTCGGCATCCTCATTCCGCCGTCCATCACCATGATCGTCTACGGCATCGCCACCGAGACCTCGATCGGGCGTCTGTTTCTGGCGGGCGTGATCCCCGGACTGCTGCTCGTGGGCCTCTTTATGGCGTGGTCGATCTATGCGACCTGGGCATCCGGCGAGCGCGCGACGATGGCACGGATCACCTATAGCTGGCGCGAGCGCTTCGAGATTATGCCGCGGGTGCTTCCCTTCCTCGCGATCATCGTCGGCGTGCTCTACGCGATGTATGGCGGTATCGCCACGCCATCTGAGACGGCGGCGGTCGGCGCGCTGCTTTGCTTGATCGTCGCGATGATCATCTACAAACTGCTCAAACCCTCCGCCCTCTGGTCCGTCCTGCGCGACAGCACCAAGGAAAGCGTGATGATCCTCTTCATCATCGCGGCGGCTGGCGTCTTCTCGTACATGCTGTCGAGCCTCTTCATCACCCAGTCCATCGCGGCCTGGATCAGCGAGCTTGAGGTGAACCGCTGGGTGCTGATGGGGGCAGTCAACGTCTTTCTGATCGTGGCCGGGTTCTTCCTGCCCCCGGTCGCGGTAATTCTGATGAAAGCGCCGATCCTGCTGCCGGTGATCACCGGTGCTGGGTTCGACCCGATCTGGTTCGCCGTGGTGCTCACCATAAACATGGAGATCGGGCTAATCTCGCCGCCCGTCGGTCTCAACCTCTACGTGATCAACGGGATCGCGCCCGATATCTCACTGCGAACCATCCTGCTCGGCTCGCTGCCATTCGTGGCCTGCATGCTGATCGCGATTGTCCTGCTCTGCCTCTTTCCGGGTCTTGCCACCTGGTTGCCCAATCTCGTCATGGGGCCGGCGCTCTAGGCGTGCGGCATAGAAAGGAGATCCATCATGACAACCAGTCACCCCTATCGCCGTGTCGGTCTGATCGTGCCGAGCTCCAATGTTACGATGGAGACCGAGATTCCGGCCCTCCTGAAGGCGCGCGAGGCGATCTTGCCGGACCGCTTCACCTTCCACTCCTCACGCATGCGCATGAAGGCTGTGGTGAAGGAGGAACTAGAGGCTATGGACGCAGACAGCCTGCGCTGTGCGACCGAGCTTTCCGACGCGGCTGTCGAGCTCCAAGCCTATGCCTGCCTCGTGGCGATCATGTCGATGGGGCTCGGCTACCACCGCATGTCATCCAAGAAACTTCATGACGCAACGGTCGCGAACGGATGTCCGACGCCGGTGCTCAACTCGGCCGGCGCCTTAGTAGATAGCTTGCGTGAGATCGGGGCGAAGAAAGTTTCGATCATCTGTCCTTACATGAAGCCGCTGACGAAGCTGGTCGTCGACTACATCGAGAACGAGGGGATCGAGGTTCAGGACTTCCTGGCGCTCGAAATCCCCGACAACCTTGCCGTTGCGTCGCAGGATCCAACGGCGCCGGCCGAGCTTTGGCGCAAGCTGGACCTCAGCGGGGTGGACGCGATTGTCGCCTCGGCCTGCGTGCAGATGCCGTCGCTCCCGGCCATCGAGATGATCGAACGCGCCTCGGGCCTACCTGCGGTCTCGGCAGCCGTGGCGACAACGGCGAAGATCCTCGAGACGCTCGGCCTCACCGCCGTCGCGCCTGGCGGCGGGGCCCTGCTGTCTGGCGGCAGGCGGGCTCAGCTGCCCCAGGTCGCATGAGCCAGCCTAGCCCGGCATGCCTGCTCTTGCGACGGATGAGGTGGCGCGCCACCCGATCACGCAGGCCACAACGGCGACCTTCGCCGATCTCTACCTAAGGGTGGCCTTCCTCTTCTTCATTCAGACCGGCTCGAAAGAGATGCGGACGCCCTCCGAAACGTTCGTTGCTGAGGAAGGGGATCTACTCGTCTGCCCACCCGGCTCGATGGTGACGATGGAGAACCGACCGGTCCTCGGTCGCAGCTACCGCGCAGTCGGCCTCTCCTTTCCGGACCCAATGGTCCGGGCAGTCTTTGCGGGCGGATCAAGCCGAACGGCTGGCAACAGCATCCAGCTCCTGCGCGGTGCTGAGCACCAGCCGATGGATATCCTGCCGATCATCGAGGAGACTCTCCAAAACCAGTCCCTGCCGCCGGTAATCAAACAGAACAGGCTGGCGGAGCCACTGCTCTGGCTAAAGGCCAAGGGGCTTCATCTCTCTGTTCCTTGCCAGGAAGCACCCATGAGCCGCGTCCGACGCCTCATCGAGACCGATCTCAGCCATCCGTGGCGGGCCAGTGAGGCGGCGCAGCACCTCGCGATGAGCGAACCGACCTTGCGGCGCGTGCTCGCCAACGGCGGCCAGGGCTTTGCAAAGATCCTGTTGCACACCCGTCTCGAACGCGGGCTGGGCCTATTGCAGACCTCGGAGGTGGCGATCTCCGAGATCGCGCTCCGTTGCGGGTTCAAGACCCCGTCGCATTTCTCCGACGCTTTCCGGAAGCGCTTCGGCATTCGTCCAAGAGAGATCCGATCGCCGGGGGATTGATCGTTTGACGAAAAACATCGAGCGCGCTTCGGAAGTCGCCCACTGCGCTGTCGCCTAGATCACTTTCATCGCAACTCGATATGAAAGGAAGCGCCCATGCTTCGCGCAATCCTCTTGGCCACGACGCTCATCACCACGCTGCCGGCGCTCGCCATGGCCGACCCCAACGTCTTCACGCTCTCGAGCCCCGACATCGCCGAGGGACGCCAGCTCGATGCGGCCCAGGTTTTCCAGGGGTTCGGCTGCGCAGGAGGCAATGCCGCGCCGACACTCATCTGGGCAGCTCCGCCCGAGGGCACCGAGAGCTTCGCGGTAACCGTCTACGACCCGGACGCCCCGACTGGATCGGGCTGGTGGCACTGGTTCGCCTTCAACATCCCTGCGGACGTGACCGAGCTCGCCGCCGGGGCCGCACTTCCCGAAGGCACGGTGGAGCTGACGAACGACTACGGCACCTTGGGTTTCGGCGGCGCCTGCCCCCCTCCCGGAGAAGTGCATCGCTACCAGTTCACCGTCCACGCTCTCCGCACGAACCTCGACCTAGACGGCAGCGTCAGCAACGCCCTGGCAGGCTTCATGGTGAACGCAAACAGCGTTGGTTCTGCGTCGATCACGGCCGTCTACACCCGCTGACCCAAGCGCGTTTACTGGTCGGGTGGTAAAGTGCCGACAGCACGAGGAACTGTGATCAGAGCGTCCGGGCCCGGTTCCTCGTACTTCCAAAAGCTGCTAAAAGAAGGACTTTTCCAGATAGTCTTTGGTGCTAGTTGATCCGGACTGAACTGCTTCCATCGCGTCGTTTGATCTGTCGATCTCCCGGAATTGCCTGATTTGCCAGGCCGAACCTGTCGTTCAGTGCGGCGCTCGCAGTACCGACTTGGGATCCCGAAGCGACGTTTGCCGCTTCGCTCCCACTTTGCGGCACCGTGCTCCCACCAAGGTCGGGTTGGCAATGCGAACGGGGTGGTTGGCTCGAGGAGTTGCGATGCCCATTGTAAATCTGCAATTCCGCCTTGCCGTCCCGCTTGGAACAAGGGACGCATCGTCGGGCAGAAGCGACCTCAGCTGCCGAAGCACGTCTGGGCGATCCGGGTGCGGCTGGAGATCGTCGAGCGCGTCCTCGACCTCACGCTCTTTTTGACGGCGATCGACAGGATGCTGCGCTCGTGATCTCGTTCACCTAAGGGTCGCCGGTCTATGCGGGGCGTCAGGTAACGGAGCGCACCCAAATTGTGCAGAGTAAGGGGACCTTATGCCGGTGGGTCGCCATACGCTGGCGGTTCATAACGAATGTCAGACAGCCATACCCAATGCAGTGTGTTCCGCCCGGACAGTGACGTCCGCGGGAACTGCAAACGTAGCGAAAGACCGGAGAACGGCTGCTGTTGCCCTCATCAGACTACCCTCGGCCTCAGACAGAGGATGCCGTTGTGCATGCTCGGAAGTTCTCTACCGCAGGGGCAGCGCCGTCAAGCGGCACGGAGAGTGCCGCCGAGCCCGTGAGCGCCGTTGCGGTATGGTTGAATTGAAGCCCATCGAGCAAGTTGCCAAAGCCGCGGTCGGTCACGGTGAGGACGGTGCCGCCCTCGGAAAGCTGGTGGCGCGACGTCGAGATGGTTAGCCCCTGGGGACCGTCAAACCGGATCGCGAACAAGGCATCCTTCGGCCACGGTACGGCCCGCTTTAAAGCGATGGCGTATTCAAGCGCTCGCGGATCGTATGTCACCGTCACGCGCGCGTCTTCAGACGCCTGGGATAGCGTGCAGATCGGGTTCGGAGTGAACTCCCATGCCCAAACGGCCGAAGGAGCGACACAGAGGCAGACAAGAAACCATCGCATGGCGGTCGACTTAGCGGAGTATGCGACCTTGGCGAGCCTGAACCGTTCAGGCGGCGCAGCGTAGCCTCTGGCTTCCCGACGGAGCGCAGAACCGAAACCGGCTAATCTCGTTGAAGAAGTCTGTGATCTGGGCGGCTTGGCGGGCGGCCAATTGGTCCTGAGATGAACCGCGCCGGGTTTGGCGGGGGCTCGAACGCCTGAGTAGGGTTGAGCCCGATGAGTAATACGACGAACATATTCTCTCCGGAAGTGCGCGAGCGCGCGGTTCGGATGGTGCTGGAGAGCGAGGCCGAATGCGGGTCGCGCTGGGCGGCGATCGTTGGATCGCACCGAAGATTGGCTGCGCGGCGCAGACGCTGAATGAGTGGATCAAGCGGGCTGAGATCGACGACGGCCACAGGGCCGGCGTCAGCAGCGAGCTGGCCGAGAAGATGAAGGCGCTCGAGCGTGAAAACCGCGAGCTGCGTCAGGCCAACGAGATCCTGCGCAAGGCCAGCGCCTATTTTGCCCAGGATCTTAGGCAGAGCGGCATCGCTTCGAGCGATGCCTGAGATGC
>JBCCRM010000011.1:0-141882 GCA_039513195.1 Pseudomonadota bacterium
CATCCGGGAGGAGGCGCACATCACATCCGTCGGCTGCTTGCCGAGAATGCCCCAACAGGCCTCGGTGATCTCCGGCACCTCGGTGCCGCCATCCATTTCGGGGAACAGCACGCAATCGCCCGGGTTGCTGGCGTCGATGCCAAAACTCTCCCGCGCGAAAAGCTCGGCGTATCCGGACCGCCCGACCGCGTCGCATTCGCCCCAAATGGTTCGGCCCGCCACCGTCATTCGCACGCGATTGTCGCGGAGCCAACGCATCCCGTCGAGTGTCCTGGCAAACGTGCCGACGCCGCGCTCCCGGTCATGATTTTCTTCCGAATAATGGTCGAGCGAGACACGGAGCGTGAGTTTCTCGCCATAGGTTTCAGCCAGTTGCTTCAGGCCCATTTGCACTTTCGGGCGCATCATCGGCCGCATGGCATTGGTCAGGATCAAAACCTCAAACCCGCGGGACAGGGCCGCCTCCGCCATCGCGATCATTGCGGGGTTCATGAACGGCTCCCCACCTGTGAAACCGATCTCCCGCACGGTCCAATTGTCCCGGGCTATCTCGTCCAAATAGGTCGTGACATCGGCCGCGGTGAGATAGACGAGCGCGTTGTTTTTGGGTGAGGACAGGATGTAGCAGTTCAGGCATTCGATGTTGCAAAGCGTGCCGGTGTTGAACCAAAGGGTCTCCAACCGTGCGAGAGGAACGCAGGCTCGGCGATCGCCGGCGGCAGTCCAGTTAGGATCGGAGAACTTCGCAACCGTTTTGCTTGGCGACGGTTTTTCGAGCCTGTTCATGGCTTCTCCTGAGCTGCCATGCGCAGAGTTCAGTAAGCCGGCTGGGGAAGTCAACGCTGACGTTTGCCGCGCGGTGTCGCATACACGCCTGTCACGAATTCGTGACCAGGTTTGCGGTCATTACGGGCGGTCCGGCTCAGTGGAAGTCGCGGCTGGGGAACAGTTGCTTGGCTTCCTCCCGCGGGTGACGGGCGCGGGGCGGGCGCCGGTTCGGCACGGGCCGGCGGGCCTCGTCCCCGCGGGGGCTGGAGAGATGGCCGGGCAGCCCGAGCGCGTCGAGCAGGTCGGAGAAATCCTCGATCCGCCATGCGATCAGATGGGTCACCATACCCTCGCGCTGCAGCTTGCCGGTGACGCGCAGCAGGCGGCCCGCGATGACCGCGCGGCGGAAGCGCTCATAGGTCTTCGGCCAGACGATTACGTTGATCGTGCCGGTCTCGTCCTCCAAGGTGATGAAGATGACACCAGACGCTGTGCCGGGCCGCTGCCGTGTGATCACAAGGCCTGCAACGCGCAAGGTGGCGCCGTTCGACGCGTCGCGGACGCCAGCGGCGGATGTCAGACGCGGGCGAGGGCGGGCGCTCATGCCGGCCGCTCCGCGACGGGGTGGACGATCTGCCAGGGGCTCGGTGCCCGGGCGATGAACTCGGCCGCCACATGGCGCAGCATCGCTCGCTGGCCGGAGAAGGGCACGAGATCCTCCGCCACTTCCGGCAGGCACCAGCGATGCGCGGTATTTTCCGCGTTCAGCACCACCGGCGCGTCGGCAGAGACCATGGCGACGAAGACCGGGACGAGGGTGATCTCCTCCAGGCCCGGATCGTAGAATTGCTCGCAATGATCAGCGGCGTAGAGACGGTCGGCCGTGAGGCCAGCCTCTTCCTGCAACTCTCGCAACGCAGCCTGCCAGGCGGCTTCGCCCAGTTCGATCCCGCCAGAGATCTGCGACCAGGTGCCGACCAGTGTCTCGGCGCGGCGCACCAGCAGCATCTCTGCGCCCGCTTGGATCTGGCGGAGCGGCACCACCGAGACCGACCGGCATCTGACCGGCAAAGGGCTATATTGGGCGTTCACCGGTCGGCCTCCATCTCGAGCATTGGGCGCAACATCTCCATTGGATGCGCCTTCAGCGACAGGCGCAGGGAGCGGTAGTCATCGACCACCGCCTCGCCTTCGCTCGGCTCCGGCAGCGGTGCGCGCGGCTCGGTAATGCCCTCGCCTCCTTCGGCGAAGAGCGGCAGGGGAGCATCGCCGGAGATCGCCCGCGTCTCCCAAATCGCGTGGCGCCGCGGCAGGCCCGAGGGCGCGAAGGCGTCCGCCTCCGCCAGCTTGGTCAGTGTGGCGCGCCCGATACCAGCCCGGCGCCACAGGCTCTCGACATCCGGATAGCCATTGCCCCGGCTCGCCGCAATCCAATGGCCATCCTCCTCTTTAAATCCTTTGATCTGTCGAAAGCCGAGTCGCAGGGCGAAATCGCCCTTGCCGTTCGGCTCCAGCGTGCAATCCCAAAACGAGCCGTTGACGCAAACCGGCCGTACTGCGACGCCGTGCTCGCGGGCGTCGCGCACGATCTGGGCAGGGGCATAGAACCCCATCGGCTGGGCGTTTAGGAGCGCGCAGGCGAAGACCGCTGGGTGGTGGCGCTTAATCCAGGCGGAGGCATAGACCAACAGCGCGAAGGAGGCTGCGTGGCTCTCCGGAAAGCCGTATTCGCCGAAGCCTTCGATTTGACTGAAACAGCGTTCGGCAAAGTCCCGCTCGTACCCTCTCGAGGTCATGCCGTGGATAAAGCGTTGGCGAAAGGTGTGGATGGTGCCCGATTTGCGGAAGGTCGCGAGCGCGCGGCGCAGGCGGTCGGCCTCCTCAGGCGTGAACCCCGCGGCGACGATCGCGATCCGCATGGCTTGTTCCTGAAACAGCGGCACACCGAGGGTCTTGCCCAGTACCTCGCCCAATTCCTCGGAGGGGAAGGAGACCGCCTCCTCCCCCGACCGGCGGCGGATATAGGGGTGCACCATGTCTCCCTGGATCGGACCGGGGCGGACGATGGCGACCTCGATCACAAGGTCGTAGAAACAGCGCGGGCGCATGCGCGGCAGAAAGTTCATCTGCGCCCGGCTCTCGACCTGAAACACGCCAAGGCTGTCGGCGTTGCAGAGCATATCATAGACCTGCGGGCATTCCGGCGGCAGGGTCGCGAGGGTGTAGCGCAGACCACTATGCTCTTCGAGCAGATCGAACGCCTTGCGTAGGCAACTCAGCATGCCGAGGGCGAGGACATCGACCTTGAGAATGCCCAGCGCATCGATGTCGTCCTTGTCCCATTCGATCACGGTGCGGTCCGGCATCGCGGCCTTCTCGATCGGGACCAGCTCGTCCAGGCGCCCGGCGGTGATCACAAAGCCGCCGACATGCTGGCTGAGATGGCGCGGGAAGCCGATGATCTCCTCGACGATATCGAGCGTTTGGAGGAGGCGCGGATCGGTTCGGTCGAGCCCGATCTCGGCCAGCCGCCCGCCCTGGATCGCCTCGCGCGACCAATGCCAGATCTGGCCGGCGAGGGCGGAGGTCACGTCCTCCGAGAGGCCCATGGCGCGGCCGACCTCGCGGACCGCGGCGCGGGAGCGGAAGTGGATCACGGTGGCGCAGATGCCGGCGCGGTGGCGGCTATAGCGGTCATAGATGTGCTGGATGACCTCCTCACGGCGCTCATGCTCGAAATCAACATCGATATCCGGGGGTTCGTTGCGGGCCTCCGACACGAAACGCTCGAACACCATGGTGATGGTTTCAGGGGAGATTTCGGTGATGCCGAGAGCGTAGCAGGTGGCGGAGTTGGCGGCGGAGCCGCGCCCTTGCACAAGGATCCCGCGAGAGCGGGCAAAGGCCACGACATCGTGGACGGTCAGGAAATAAGGCGCGTAGTTGAGGCGGCCGATCAGGGCCAGTTCGCGCTCGACCAGGTCATGGGATTTCTGCGGTATTCCATCGGGATAGCGCCATTCGAGGCCAGCGCGGGCGAGACGTTCCAAGCGATCCTGCGGGGTCTCGCCATTGCCCTCGTCCGGGTATTCGTAACGGAGCTCGTCGAGGGAGAAATTGCAGCGCGCGGCGATGGCCTCAGTTTGTGCGAGGGCGTTCTCGTAACCCACGAAGATCTTTGCCATTTCTGCCGGCGCGCGGAGGCGTTGTTCGGCATTGGCGAGCGCCTTTTGGCCGAGGGTGTCGATGGTCACCCGCTCCCGAATGCAGGTGAGGACATCGGCGAGACGGCGCCGGGAGCCCTTATGCATCAAGGGTTGGGTGGTGGCGACCAGCGGAAGCCCCAGATCTTGTGCCTGTTGGGCGGTGAGGCGGAAACGCTCGGCATCCCGGCCGTCGTAGCGCGGCGTGAGCGCCAGATGGAGGTTTTCCAGGCGGCGCGTCAACCTATGCGCGTCTTGCAACACCGCGCCCGCGCCGGGCTTCGAGACCTGTGCTTGTCGCGCCGCCGCGGGCGCGAGCGGATCGGGGAGGGAGAGGATACCGATAACGCCTTGTAATGCTTCAGTTATATCTTCAATCGTGAGGCGGCATTCGCCCTTTTCCGCCTTGCCCTTACCGACGGTCAGCAGTCGGCAGAGACGCCCATAGGTTGCGCGGTCCGGCGCCAGCGCGATCAGCTCTACCGGGCTGTCGGTGAAGGTGAGGCGGGTGGCGATGATCAGCTTTGGAATGCTGCGGATCTCCGGCGGCGGCTCGACGCCCGCGGGCAGCGGCTCTCGCAGGCGCGAGGACGGGTCGACCCGGGTCTGAGAGCGGATGCGGGCGGCGTGCTCCCGCACGTCCTGGCCGGTGATATTGCGTGGTTTTTTGCTGATATTCTCGCGCTTTAGCTCCCTCAGCCGGGTATGGGCGCGGACCACGCCGGCGAAGCTGTTGCGGTCGGCGATGGCGATGGCCGAGAGGCCGAATTCGGCGGCACGCTCGACCAGCTCCTCCGGATGGCTGGCGCCGCGCAGGAAGGTGAAATTGGAGGTCGCGGCAAGCTCGGCATAAGGCATGTTCTTAATATGTTCCATGGAGGCCAATCCCGCAAGAGAAAGCCGCGGAACCGCCTGCCACAGAACGATTTTCGGGGATGCACATTGCATGCACAAGTTATGCACAACGCATATGCATAGTCTTTTGGTCGGGAATTAACGTTGACGGCTATTCGAACGCGCATTCCCGGCCTGGTGGCAGGTCGGGTGCATGGCAAACCCAAGGGACCCGTACGTAGGCCCACGCATCCTGCCAAACATCCTCCGCCCATTCGGCCGTAACGGTGCCGGTGACGATGTCTTGCCAACTGCCGTCCGGCCGCCGGTCCCAAGTGCCGTGATACTGGATGGGCGTGCTGCCCTCTTGGCAAACAACGTACCCAGGCAGGCCGGCAATTTCTTCCGCGGTGAGGTCGTGAGCGGCTGGATCGGACGGGTGCAGGCAGGACCAAACTGCATAGCCAAGGGGCAAGCGTGTGTCCGAATTCCCGACGACGGCTTGTAGTTGATCCGGCTGGAGGTTACGACAGAGTACAACAGCAGACTGCAGATTGGCACCTCTAAGAGTAGCCCAGCTGCAGTCTGCGTTTTGCATCTGCGCGCCGCCGAGGTGCGCCCCCTGCATCTGCGCCTCGCCGAGGATCGCCCCCTGCATCTGCGCGTGGCTGAGGTCCGCCCCCTGCATCTGCGCGTGGCCGACGTCCGCCCCCTGCATCTGCGCGCCGCCGAGGATCGCCCCCTGCATTTCTGCGGACGATAGATTGGTTTCGCGAAGATCGGCGGCGATCTCGTCGCCCGGTTTGTCATTGTCGGGATCCCACCTGCCAAAGTTCGCGCCTGAGAGGACGGCGCCCTCAAGATCCGCGCCGCGGAGCTGGGCGCCGCGGAGGTCCGCGCCAGGCAGGAAGGCACCGGGCATCTCGGCCAGCCGCAGATCGGCGCGGGGCAAGGATGGTCCGTTTATGTCGTCGAGCTTGTCCTCCCAACCCTCCCGCGCCGATTGCCAAAAGGCTACGCGGTCGGCGTCTGGCAGCGCTTCGTCTGCGACAAGCTTATGCTCGGTGCGATAGCGCCGTTCGAACCCGCGGAACCATCGGCGGTAGCCGACCCAGCCTGTGGGACGGGGGATCAGCTCGACCTCCCTCATCTGGGCCTTAGAGGTCAGCCACATGTTCACGCCGGGTCCGAGGGGGAGGCCGCCATGGGTGGTTTGCCAAGAGAGATAGGCGAGCGTCACCGCACCGGCGATGGTGCTGAGCCGCATCCAGGTCGGCATGGCATGGGCGTCGGCACGCGCGCGCCCGATCATCAGCCAGCGCATGATCAGATAGCTGCGGAGGCCAACGAAGCCGGCGAAGAGGAGGCAGGCCGCCACCCATAGGCTGAGCCAAGGGTTATGGAGCGCCAAGCTTTCGGTCCAGAGGTGGCCGAGTGCGAGGAGGCCGAAGACCCAGGTGATGAGGACGCTGATCCAGCCGGTCAGGTCGTCCATCGCGCGGGGGGTGCTGGCGCCGTCGCGGCGTATGCTGAGGGCGGATTGGGTCAGGAGCCAGGGGTAGATTTGCTCGGCCAAGGGGGTGCCGCCTGGCTGAGGCTCGACGGCTGCGAGTGCGTCCCAAAGCGTGCGCAGATAGAGGTGGAGATAGGCGTAGACGGCGGCGAGCAGGAGCGGGGCTGCGATGAAGAAGGCGACGGTTGGGACGGCGATGTCGACCAGGGGCAGGTCGGTTTCCACCCCGCGGGCGAAGAAATCGCTGTCTTTATGGGCCATCAGCGTGACGCTGACAAAGGCGAGAAGCGCAAGGAGGCCGAACCAGGTGGTGCGGGCGTTCTGGGAGACCTCGCGGATATGGGCGAGTTGGTCCGCCGTTTCCGGGTGGATCGGGGGCTCTTGGCCCGTTGGGGCGTCGGTGCGGTCGGCCATGGTGCTGCGGCAATCGATTAACGATGCGCCGAGGCTGACAGGGGTCAGGCGAAAAGTCCATGGGCGTGCCAGGCGGGGCGCGGGCTCGCGGGGGTGTGGAAGAGCCAGATCCGCGGCCCCTCCGCCGTTGCGATCTGCCAATAATCGCGCAGGCCGGTGCGCCAGGCGGGGTCGTCCCACCACCATTCGGGAGCGATCCTCTCCGGCCCCTGGGCGTGGCGGGCGGTGAAGCTTTGTCCGCGCCATTGGAACCGGCCGGGAGGTGCTGCGACCGGGCCGAGGGGGGTGACCGGTTCCGGCGCGAAGAGAGCGATCGGGCGCGGCCCGGTGCGGTTGGGCCAGGCCGCGGGCTCCGACCACGCGGCGGCGGCGATGGTGAAGGCGCGCTCCGGCACATGGCTTTCGGCGGGGAGGAAGCGGGTCACCGCCTCGAACCCTGTGCGGTTGCCGATGCGGGTGAGGAGGTCGGCGAGGCGTTCCCCCTCCGGCCGACGATCGGCGCGGTCCGGGCGGAGTTGCGCGGGTTTCAAGGGCTCCGTCTCGGTCGCGACGAGGCGGAGCGCGTCGATGCCGTGCCCGGCCTCCACCCGTTCGAGTTCGGGTGCGAAGAGCGTTGCCAGGCGTTCGGCGTCGCGCATCGGGCGGGCGAGGCGGATTGTGGCGTGCTGATCGCCGCCGTCGGTGCGCTGGGCGGTGAGGCGCAGGGTCCGGGCGCCCTGTTGGTGGATCTCCAGATCCTCGCAGACCCGTTCCAAGAGGCGCATGAGCCCGGCGGAGAGGTCGGATAGAAGGCCGATCGGCTCCGGCAAGGTGAGCCGGGCCGAGAAGCGGGCGGCCGGGCGGTCCGGGTCGATCGGGTCGGGTTCGGCCCCCAGCGCCTGGTCGAGCCGGCGCAGCGTGGAAAGGCCGAAGCGGCGGGCGATTTGCCCGCGGGGAATGCGCGCCATGTCGCCAATTCGGCGCAGGCCCGTGGAGGCCAGCGCCTCCACCGCATCGGGGGTCAGACGCAGAGCCGAGACCGGCAGATCGGCAAGCGCTGCATGGGTGGCCCCGGGCGGGGCGATGGCGAGCGGGTCTGCGCCGCAATGGGCCAGCGCCCAGGCCGCGCCCTTGCTGTCCGCCATCGCCACACGAGTTGTCAGGCCATGGGCCGCCAGCGCCTCGGCCACCGCGGCGAGCATCGCCCGCTCGCCCCCCCAAAGATGAGTGCCACCGGTGGCATCGATCACCAAGGCGTCTCGCGCATCATGGCCAATGAGGGGCGAAAATCGCTCCGCCCAGCGGGCAAGCGTGCGGCGGAAGGCGGCAAGCTGCTTTGGCGCAGACGGGCGGGTCGAAAGATTCGGACAGATCGCCCTGGCATCGGCAAGGCCTTGGCCGGGGGACAAGCCTGCCGCTGCCGCTGCCTGGTTGACCGATGTGAGCCGCAGGGCGCCGGCGGTGGTCGCAGCGGTGGCGAAAGGCCGGTCGGTGCCGGTCAGGCCTGCGCGCCGGAGCTGGTATTCCGCCTCGAGATGGGGCAGGGCGACGGCGATGATGCGGCGGCGCATCCGGGGTTTCGATGCGGCAGAGGCGTTGGCAGAGGTCTTCGACTTTGGCTTTAGCGCTGCCGCAGCGACCGGAGTTGCTGCGCGCTGTGCCTGTCTTTGGCCCGGCGAACGGGCGGGAGACGCCGTGGCTGCGGCGCGCGCACCTGCAGACTTGCCCGCCCCGTATAGCACGCCGGCAGGCCGCTTAAAGCCCCGGCCCATCGGGTCCCGCATCGCGGCCAGGCCTGCGGCCGGGCGTCTGTGGATCGCCTGGTTCGGCAAATCCCCTAGACTTCATTGAAATCCATGCGCTCATGCGGCGTTTGTCCTCGCTGTGCCAAGGTGCTGCGCCGCTCTGCCACCGAGCGCGACTTCCCAACTGCCGAGGCGGCCGCGTTTGTTCTTCACCATCTCCCAATGCTGGAGCGCCTGGCCCGCAACGCCGGGGATCGGCGTGCAATGCCACCGGGTTTCGGCCGCATTGGCGATCAGCCGTCCCTCCGGCACCAGGCAGAGCCCACGCCCGCCACCGGTGCCGGCTGCGAGCTGGAGCCGCCGGCTCTGCGTCAGATCGGGGGCGGCATCGACCTCCCCCACCACCAGCGGGGCAGCGCCGGAGCGCAAACCATCCTCCATCACCTGGAGGAGCGCCTTTCCCCCCAGCGGATGCACCATGATCACCCGCGCGGGATCGAGCAAAGCCTGCAAACCCTGCGGACACAGGCGGTCCGGCGCCCGTGCATCTTGCACCCACAGCACTGGCCCGGTCAGGCGCCCAGCGATTGCCAGAGCGAAAGCCCGCCGGCCGGACCCGGTCGCCTCATGCATGCGGGCAGGGCGCAAGAGAGTCAGATCGGGCGCAGGACTGTCGAGCATGGCGCGATTACCCTTCAACAACGAAACCGATTATGTTCCTTAAATGTTCCTATTTGATTCGAGACCTTGCGTCCAGGCAAAACCGTGTTCACCGATGCCCTCGCAAAAAGCCGAAGCATCCGGCCGCACGCTTGTATCAGTCCTCACAGCTTGCGCCCCTGCAACCGCGAAGAACAATCGTCAACGACACATTAACCTTCCGGGGAGAGGAGAGAGTCAAATGGTGGCGAAGCATGTGACGCCCCCGGGTGTTTCGGAGGATCAGGCGCTTCTGCTCGAAGGCGTGGTGCAGCACTTTGCCGATCCTCAGACACAGGACGGGCGTTCCGAGCATAGTGGCGCCATGCGTCGCAGTCATGACTGTCTGCATCAGTCCGGTTGCGCGAATAGTCCTGGCGATCATCGCCGATCGTGGGGCGCTCGGCGCCCCCGCTATGCTCGCCATTCGGTGGTCTAGAGCGCTTTCCGACCCGATTGTATCGGTTCTAGCGCTCTTAGGTTTTGTTTGGGCGCATTTTCGCGACGCCAACCTGGGTCAGGCTGGCTGAAAAATGCTCTCGCCCTCGATGGCATGAAATCGCGCGCGGTGGCCCGTTCACGGATGCGCAGTGCTGGGATGATCCGCCTGCCGCAGCTTGAGTGTCGCCGAGCCAGGCAGTTTTTCGTTTCGGCGCAATTGGATTGGGGATCGGGGGCCGTAACAGGCGGGCGTCCTCCCGATATAGGACCCTTCGCGAGCGCCCAGAAAGAAACCGAAACGTTCCAAATGAACGACCGCAACGGCCGCGCCCGATCCTGTCTTCGACCCTTCCACGGTGCATATTTGCTCGAAGGCGCTGGTGCCCGCTCGATCCGGTCATAACCACCCAACTGAATGGTCATCATTGCTGTCTCAGTTGCCACAGTGTTGCAACCGCGAAAAGCCTGTCTTGAAAAAAGCCTCTGAATAGACTTGAAGAATCGCCCTGGAGCATCGATTTTTGTGCGGTGCAGCAGCAGGCAAGCGCAAGGGAGGAAAGCCAGTCTCACCCTGACCAGTGATGGAGGTTTTCCAAAATGCCCACAAAAAAACACGGCGAGCAGACAGCAGACGTCTACTTTGACAGCCCGGGGCTCAGTCCCACCGAGGTCGATGCGGCGCTCCGCCGGGCGCGCAAGTTGCGGGCCGAGGCGACCGCGGCATTCGGCCGATCGATTGCGCGTGGTGCGGCGCGGCTGTTCGGACGCCGACCCGCGGGAGAGCCGGCCGGAAAGCCGGCGCAAGGGCGGGTCGAGGATCCGCTGTCGCTGATCGCCGATGCGTTCCGGGCGCCGCTCGCCGGGATCCGCGCCTCCGCCGAGATCCTGCGCGACAGCCCCGACCTGGCGGCGGACGATCGGCAGCGCTTCGTCTCCGCGGTGCTGGCGGAAGAGGCCCGGCTCGAGCGGGTGGTAAGCGCCGTCCTCAGCGCGTCGGAGGTCGAGAGGTCGGAGCGGACCTGGCGCGTGCGCCTTGGTCAGCTGGATTTCGGCCGGCTGAAAACCCGGGCGGCAGCGTAACGAAACTTGCGCCGACGGGTGCTACTGGGCGCCTGCCGGCGGTGCCACATGCCGTGATGGTGGCAGCCCGCCGCGCGCGCGTGGCGCGCAACAGGCCGGGCGGTCGACGCGGCGGCGCCGAGCCCTCAGCCCGAGCGCCCGATGGCCTCGATCTCCTTTGCCAGGGCCGGGTCAAGCGGGATGCCCTCCTCGCTCAATCGGGCACGAAGGGCATGTCGCCGGCGCCCTGGCAGGCGGGCATCGCCGTCGCCCTCGACCATCGCCGCGAGAACCCCGAACCGGGCGATGGCATCCGCCGATAGGGCGCCAGGGTCGATGGCGAGGATCGCCTGGCCGGTCCCCGGTGGGGGCCCCGCGGCGTCGAGAAAGCTCGACGCCTCAGCCGCGAAATGCGCACCGGTCAAACCGGCTGCCAGCAACTCCACCATCAGCGCCAGGGCCGCGCCCTTGGCATCGCCGGCGGGGACCATCGTGCCCGCCAGCGCTGCGGCCGGGTCGGCGGTGGGCTGGCCATCGGCATCGAGGGCCCAGTCCTCCGGGATCGCCTCGCCCGCCTGCTGCGCCGCCAGGACCTTGCCGCGCGCGACTTTGCTGAGCGACAGGTCGATCACCACGGGGGCGGCTTCGGCAAGGGGCGCTGCGAAGGCGATCGGATTGGTGCCGAACACCGCCCGCCTGCCGCCCCAGGCCGCCATCGCCGGCGGCGAATTGACGAAGACGAGTGCCACCAAACCGGTCTCCGCCAACCGCTCCGCCACCAGCCCCGTGACCCCCGCGTGGTGGGAGCGGCGGATGCCCGCCAACGCGATACCCTGGGCGCGCGCCATCTCCGGCAGCCGCTCGACCGCGAGCGCCATGGCCGGATAGGCGAAACCATGGGCTGCATCGACCGACAGCGCCCCGGGCCGCGTCGCAGTTGCGGCGGGCACTGCAAATCCGTCGATCTTTCCGACCGCCGCCTGGGCCGCATAGCTCGGCAAGCGCCGCAACCCGTGGCCCGCCTGGCCGGCAAGTTCTGCCCCGACCAGCGCCTCGGCGACATGGGCCGCATTCTCCGGCGATGTCCGTGCCCTGGCGAGCGTCTCGCACACCAGCGCCTGCGCCGCCGCCGGGCTCAGCCTCCCGCTCATGGCCCCTCCAAATGCTGCAAAACCCTGTCGGCGATCAGATGGCTGACCCGAGCATTCGCCTCCACCGTAACGCCGGCGATATGCGGGGTCAGGATCAGGTTCGGCGCCCCATCGAACCGCGCGCCCGCGGCGGCGGAGAGCGGTTCCGTCTCGAACACATCCACGGCCGCACCGCCGAGTTGCCGAGCCCCGAGCGCCTCGATCAAGGCCGCTTCGTCCACCACTCCGCCGCGGGCGGCATTGACCAACACCGCGCCGGGTTTCATGGCGGCTATCGCTTCCGCGCCGAGCAAATGCCGCGTCTCCGCGGTCAGGGGCACATGCAGGCTGACCGCATCCGCCTGTGCTAAAAGGTCCGACAAGCCCAGCCGGGTCACATCCGCCCAGGCGGGGTCATCGGCGGGCAAATGCGGGTCGGACGCTGCGATCTCCATCCCCAGCGCCTGGGCGCGCGCCGCCACCTGCCGGGCAATGGCGCCATAGCCGATCAGGCCGAGCGTTTTGCCCGCCACCTCGTGCCCCATCAATTGGGTGCGCGGCCAGGCGCCCGCAGCGACCTCCGCCGTCGCCGCATAGGCGCGGCGCAGCAGCATCAGGACGGCAGCGATGACATACTCCGCCACCGCCTGGTCGTTCGCGCCGGTTGCGGGATAGACCGTAATCGACCGTTCCGCACAGGCCGGGATGTCGATATTGTCGAGCCCGACGCCGAGCCGCCCGACACAGCGGAGCCGTGGCGCCTTTGCCAGCAGTTCCGCATCCACCTGGGTGCGGTTGCGGACGATCAGCGCATCGGCCCCTGCCGCCATACCTATCAGCCGGTCCCGATCCTCCACCAGCGCCGGTTCATAGGCAACCCGATGCGCGGCGGAGAGGCGGGCGACCGCTGCCTCATCCATGAACTCGCTGATGACGACATGCGCCAAAGGGTGAAACCGATGCGCCCACCCATGATCCAGTCTTGGCCCGCCTCCGACCGCGGGTGGGCGGGTGGAGGGAGGAGGCGGGCCCGCGGGCCGTCAGGCCCGCCCTACATCACGCGCTGCGGTAGAGCTTCGTCATCACGAACTCTTTGTGCCCCAAAGCTTCCGCCGCCGTTGCACGGCCATTGGCAGTCCGCTCGATCATATCGATCAGCGCATCGCCGGCCTGATCGATCGTCATCTCACGGCGCAGAATGCCGGAGACGTCCAGATCCACATGCTCCGACATCGTGCGTACCGTTCGCGGATTGCCCGTGATCTTGATCACTGGGACGATGGGGTTGCCGACCACATTCCCTTGGCCGGTCGGGAAGGTGTGGACCACATAGCCGGCGGCTGCCATCAGCGTCACGCATTCCGCCGCGGCCGAGGACGTGTCCATGAAGTAAAGCCCGGGTCCCTTCTCCGGCTTCACCGCAGGCCCCATCGCGTCAATATAGGTCGCGGACCGCCCGATCTTCTCCAGGTTGCCCAGTGCTTTCTCTTCGATGGTCGTGAGGCCGCCTTCGATATTGCCCTTGGTCGGCTGGCTGTCCGAGAGGTCGGAGGTCTTATAGGGCTCGATCACCTCGTCCTGATAGGCCTGAAAAATCTTCATGAAGGCCTCGCCCGCCTCCGGCGTCGCGGCGCGCGCCTTACAGAGATGCTCGGCCCCGGTGATCTCGGACGTCTCGCCGAAACAGCCATAGATCCCCGCCGGCACCAGCTTGTCATACATGTTGCCGACCGTGGGGCAGGAGGCGAGTCCCGTGGTCGTGTCGCTCTCGCCGCATTTGGTCGAGACCCAGAGATCGGTGAGCGGGCAGGGTTCTTTCTGCAGCTCGGTCGCCCAGTGGACGAATTCCTTCGCCTTCCAGCTCGCCTTTCGGATCGTCTCCAGGTCGCCGTTCTGCTCGATCCAAAACTCCGCCACCGGCTTGCCGGTCTCGCGGATGCCGTCGGCGATCACCTTGGTCCAGCCGGGCTCGATCCCGATTACCACGCAAGCGGCCACATTGGGGTTGGCGCCGGTCCCGATCATGGTGCGGAAATGCAGCTCCAGATCCTCGCCGAATTGCAGTCGGCCATAGGAATGCGGCAGCGCCATTGTGCCCTTGATGTTGTTGGCAACCGCCTCGCAGGCGGCGTTGGAGATATCGTCGACCGGCAGGATGATCACATGGTTGCGCACGCCGACGCGGCCGTTCTCCCGGCGCCAGGCATTGACCATGCGGTTGGTGAAATCGAGTGCCATTATGCCCTCACCAGCGTTTGGTTTTCAGATTATGGGTATGGACATGCGCGCCCTTGGCGGCGGTCGCGACCATTCGGCCGATATCCTCGCCATATTTCACGATGGTGTCGCCTTCGCCCAGATCGGCCAGCGCCACCTTATGCCCGATCGGGATGTCGTCGCCGGCGGTCAGGCTGAAATCGGAATTGTCCTCGGTCACCACGCAGAGCATTTCGGTGCCGGCGGTGAGCCCCTCAACCACGACGACGCCGACATTGTCGCGGCGGTCATGGACGAGGAGATGTGGAATGGTCATGGGCGCGGTCCCTCCCGTCTTCTGTTCGGCACCGGTTTATTTCGCCGTGTAGCCGCCGTCCACCGCCAGAAGCTGGCCAGTGACATAGTCGGAGGCGCGGGAGCAGAGGAAGAGAAGGGGGCCGACCAAATCCTCCATCCGCCCGTTGCGCCCGATGCAGGTGGCGCTGGCGTGGTGGGTGGCGGTGCGGGCGTCGGCGAACACGGGCGCAGTGAGCTCGGTCGGGAAGAAGCCCGGCGCGATGGCGTTCGCGGTGATCCCGTCGGT
Organism: Pseudomonadota bacterium; assembly: GCA_039513195.1. Lineage (GTDB taxonomy): Bacteria > Pseudomonadota > Alphaproteobacteria > Rhodobacterales > Rhodobacteraceae > Thermohalobaculum. The sequence goes on from JBCCRM010000011.1 coordinate 14,586, forward strand.
GCCCCATTCCGCCGCCATGGCGCGGGTGAGCTGCGCGATGCCGCCCTTCGACGCGCCATAGGCGATCCCGCCGGGGAGCGCGCGGGCCGATTGCAGCGAGGCGATGTTGATGATGCGCCCCCAGCCGCGGGCGGCCATCCCGGGCGCGAGCGTCTGGGCCATCAGAAACGGCACCGAGAGGTTGAGGTCCAGCGTCTGGCGCCAGCTTTCCGCGGTGACCTGGGCTGCGGGCTGGCGCAGATTGACGCCGGCCGCATTGACCAGGATGTCGGGGGTTTCTTCAAAGCGTGCCTCGATCATCCGGGCCGCGGCTGGCACCGTGTCGAGATCGGCGAGATCCATCTCCACCACCGCGGTCTCGCCCTGGGTCTCCGCCTGCCAATCCGCCAGCCGCTCTGCCCGGCGGGCGACACCCACCACCCGTGCACCGCTTTCGGCCAGCGCGGTTGCCATCGCCCGCCCGATGCCCGAGGAAGCGCCGGTCACGCAGGCCACCCGCCCGGCGAGCGAAAACAGCGAGCCATAGGCGATTTGCGGCAGATTGCGGCTCATCACTCGCGACCCGACAGGTCGAAGTTCTCACCGGGAAAGTATTTCGCCAGCCGGATATCGGCAGCGCGGGCATGACCCTCCATCCCCTCCAACCGGCTGATCCGGGCGGCTGCCTGGCCGATGGCGCGGTTCGCCTCCCGCGTCGCGCGCTGCCATGTCACGGTCTTCATGTATTTGTGGACCGAGAGACCGCCGGTATAGCGCGCAGCCCCGGAGGTCGGCAGCACATGGTTGGGGCCGGAGACCTTGTCGCCATAGGTGACCGTGGTTTCTTCGCCCAGGAAGAGCGAGCCATAGGCCTGAAGCCGGCCGAGCCACCAGTCGAGATCTGCGGCCTGGACATGCAGATGCTCCGGCCCGGTGGCGTCGGCCATCTGGGCGATCTGCTCTCGGTTCTCGCAGAGGATCACCTCGGCCATGTCGCGCCAGGCGATCTCGGCATTCTCGCGGTTGAGGTCGGGCAGGTCGGCGATGACGCCGGGGATCGTCTCCAGCACCGCCTCGGCCAACGGGCGGTGGTCGGTCACCAGCCAGACGGGGGAATTGTAGCCGTGTTCTGCCTGGCTGATCAGATCGGTGGCGATCACGGCGGCATCCGCCGTGCGGTCGGCCAGAACCATACTGTCGGTGGGGCCTGCAAACATGTCGATGCCGACACGGCCATAGAGGATGCGCTTCGCCTCCGCCACGAATTGGTTGCCGGGGCCGACCAGGATGTCGGCGGCGGGGGCGCCGAAGAGCCCGAAGGCCATGGAAGCGACGCCCTGTACGCCGCCGAGCGCCAGCACTCGGTCGGCGCCGCAGAGCCCGAGGGTGAAGAGGATCGCGTCCGGAATTCCCTGGCCCGGCCGCGGCGGCGAGCAGGCGGTGATATCGCCGACACCGGCCACTTTGGCGGTGGTGACCGTCATCACTGCCGAGGCGATGTGGGAATAGCGCCCGCCCGGCACATAGCAGCCGGCCGCCGTCACGGGGATATGCTTTTGCCCGGCAATCAGGCCGGGGACGACCTCCATCTCCGTCTCGGCGATGGTGGCCTTCTGCGCCTCGGCAAAGCGGCGGACATTGTCATGGGCAAAGCGGATATCGTCGCGGAGCGTGGCGGGGACCCGTTCGCCGGCCGCGGCGATGGCGTCGGCCGGCACGACGATGGGCCCGTCCCATTTGTCGAATTGCTGGGCGTACCGGGTCGCGGCGTCCTCGCCGCCTGCCTCGATCTCTTCGAGGATCGCTTCCACCGTGTCGCGGGTCTTGCCGCTGTCGCCCGTCGCGGTGACGGCTGCCCGTTTCAGATACTGCATCGGTGTTTCCTGCTCCCTCTCCCCGCGGCGCGGTCGGTGCCGCCCCTTTGTGCGCCAGCATCGGGGGGCGGGCGCGGCTTGGCAAGGGCTTCCCGTCGGGCGGCAGGCGGCTATGCTGCCGGGCAAAACACGGGAGGGAGAGATGGCCGAGCCTTGCATCATCTGTGTGGCGATCACCGGGTCGGTGCCGCAGAAATCCGACAACCCGGCGGTGCCGATCACGGTGCCGGAGCAGATCGAGTCGACCCAAGAGGCGTTCGAGGCGGGGGCCGCGATCGCCCATTGCCATGTGCGCCTGGAGGATGGAACGCCGACCTCCGACCCCGCGCGGTTCGCCCGGCTGTTAGAGGGGCTGCGCCAGCATTGCCCCGGCATGATCGTGCAGTTCTCGACCGGTGGGCGGTCCGGCTCCGGGCGGGAGCGGGGCGGCATGCTGCCGCTCAAGCCGGAGATGGCGTCGCTGACCGTGGGGTCGAACAATTTCCCGAAGCGCGTCTACGAGAATGCGCCGGATCTGGTCGATTGGCTGGCCGCCGAGATGCTGGCCCATGGGGTGAAGCCGGAAATCGAGGCCTTCGATTTGAGCCACATCTTTCAGGCGGCAAAAATGGTCGGGGACGGGCGGCTGGCGCGGCCGCCTTACGTCCAATTCGTCATGGGCGTGAAGAATGCAATGCCGGTCGACAAGCCGGTGTTCGATTTCTATGTGACGACGTTGAAGCGTCTGATCCCGGATGCGCGCTGGTGCGGGGCCGGGATCGGGAAGGATCAAATCACGCTGAACGAGTGGTGCATTGCCGCCGGCGGCCATGTCCGTACCGGACTGGAGGACAATGTCCGCCTGGACCGCGAGACCTTGGCGCCGTCGAACGCCGCTTTGGTGCGTCGGACGGTGGCGATTTGCGAGCGCCATGGGCGGCCGGTGGCGACATGGCGGGAGGCACGGGCGATGCTGGGCCTCGCCGCCGCTTGAGCGCCCGGATCGCCCGGATTGCCCGGCGAATTTTGCGGAATCGCGCGCCTGCGGCCCGCGATGGGTCGATGCCTGGGCGGGGGCCGGTCTGCGGGCAGACCGGCCCCCGCGGGCGCTCTGCTGCACGCCTCGTCATGGGGTGGAGGGGCCGGTTTTTTGGCGGAGAAGACCGCCAGGGGCGGTCATGGCCGAGGGTGACGGAACGCCCCGGCCGCGCGTCAAGGACAAGCCGGGCTGGCGCCCGGTGCGTGCCGCATCCTTGACCCGGACCGGGCGTCCCGCCGGTCAGCCTGCGAGGCCGCGCTGTATCATCAAGCAGGCGAGGAGGGCGAGCGCTGCGAGCACCAGGCGTCGGAAGCTCTCTGCCGGGATGCGGTCGCCGAGGCGGTTGCCGGCAAGAAAGCCGAGGCTCGCCGGCGCCACCGAGAGGAGGCCGAGGAGCAGTTCTGTGCGCCCGACGGCGCCTGCCGACCAGAAAGAGAGACTGAGGATAAGCCCGAAGCTCGCCATGATGCAGCCGAGTGTGCCCATATAGAGCGCCCGGGGCAGCGAGAGGCTGACCACATAGCCCACGAAGATCGGCCCCGGCGCCGAGGTGAGGGCGCCGACCACGCCGCTGACCCCGCCGGTGGCGAGGCCGATGGGAACGCGCCGGGTCTCCGGCGTCCGGAGATTGGGCTTGGTAAGCGAGAGGGCGGCGAAGATCAGGATGAAGGCACCGAGGAGGATCGAGAGCGTGGCCGGCGCGATGCTGGTCACCAGGAGCGTGCCGACGGGGACTGCCGGGATCATGCCCGCGACCACCGGCCATGCCCGGCCTGCGGCGGCTGCGCTATCGCCCGCCGCGCGGATCTGCACGAGATTGGTGAAGAACAGCACCACGCCGTTGAGCGCCAGCGCGGTCTCCACCGGCACCAGGAAGGGGAGCAGCGCCACCGACACCAGGGGCAGGGCGAAGCCGAGCACACCCTTCACGGCGCCGGCGACGAAATAGACCGCGAAGACGGCGAGGAGCGCCGCTGGGCCGAGGCCCGCGATAAGGCTCACATCACCTCGTCGCGCCGGTCGTCGGTTTCCCCGAAGCGGTGCAGCGCCGGCGGCTTCAACCCGTCATAGAGGCCGGCGATGCGCTGATTGACGATGTCGCCATGGGTTTGGAAGAGGGACCGCCCCTCCAGATCGCCATCGACGATGAAGGGGCCGAAATTCTCCACCCGAAACACCCACATCGCCTGGGCGAGGCCGAGCTCGTCGAGCCAGTGCACCGCCTCCACCGCCTTCACGCCGCGGCCAAGGAGCGCGCCGGTGCCATAGCCGACGGTGGTGAGATAGATGGCGCCGCGGGGGGCGAGGATCTTTTCGTAATCCTCCCGCGGCATGCCGCCCTTGCCGATCACCACCTTGGTGCCGGTGAGGTCGAGCCACTGGGCGATCCATTTCGAAAACCGGAAGGACGCCGTAGCGGTCACACCGCCGATCCGGAACTCGCCGGTCTCGTCGCGAGCCGCGGCGGGCGAGCAATGGAAGTTGGCGCCGCCCTTCGCTGGCAGGCCCTCCGGCAAGGGCACGTCATCGGCGATGACCCGCTGATAAACGCCCTCCCGCGCCGTATAGAGGAGCCCGTCGAGGAAGACGACATCGCCGGCTTCGAGCTTTGCGAGCGCGGCCGGGTCGACCGGCAGGCTGAGCCGCGATTGCCTGAGACTTCCGGTGTTCATCTCGATCATCCTCCGTGTCCCGTAGCTTCTCAACCCTGCGCCGATGGGTCAACCGGGCCCTTGAGTCGATCACGGCAGTGTGGCCGCGCCGCGCCTAGAGCTGGCGATCGAACCAGGCGCGGGCGAAGTCGAGCAGCCGGCCGTACCCGGTCAACCTGCTCTCTGCCCCGCCGATCCGGCCGATCGTGACGCCTCCCGCCGCCTCCAAAGCCGCTCCGATTTGGGGAAAATAGGTGCCGAGATCGTCCGCGACATCGGGCGCCTCGACCCATTCGGCCCCCGCGCCGGTGCCGAGTTTGAAGCGGCGTCGGATCGCGCGCTTGACGGTCGCCTGGCTTTCGGCCGCGTGAAAGGCCGAGCAGGTGTTCCAGCCGACCCCGATCAGCAGGATCTTCATCTGCGGCCGATCCCGGAGCCTGCCCCAGGGCGTCTGTGGCCCCGTCGCCCAGCCGAGGGGGTCGTGATCGGCGGCGATCGCCGCCGCGTCTTTGCCGAACAGAAGCACCGAGCTGGTCGGATGCGCGCTGCGCACAGTGCCGGGCCAGGAGCGGAACGCCTCCGGCACCGAGCCGTTCTGGCGCACATTCGAGAGACGCGGGTCGAAGCCTGGCACTTGCGCGCGGATGCGCTGTCTTTCGTCTTCCGAGACTGCTATGTCGAGAAGCCCGGTCGGGTCATAGGCGTCGCGGGAGAAGCCGGGCATGCCGATCAGGCCGTCCTCCCCCACCGCTTCGATTAGCGCCGCGATCAACCCGCGCGGCCCGCCGATGACATGGCCGATCTGGCTGAGGGCGGAATGCACGAAGACGCCGTCGCCGGACCCCACCCCGATGCGGCGCAGGTCGCCCACGAGATCGTCCGCGCCGATGATCACCGCCGGTGCCTCCGTTGTGGCCTGGATCTCACGGATGCCGGGTATGCCCGTAAAAGGCGAGGGCGCCAATGGGCTCTGCTGCGAGCAGGCGGGGCGTCAAGCCCGCCAAAGCCGCTCACGTAATAGGCGAATTCCTTGCCCTCTGCACTCGGTTTGGGCAACTGATTGTCACGCCCCCTGTGGCCATACTGCCCCAGAACAGATCATTGTGCCGCGCCTTATTTTTACCCCTTTTGACAATTACCCGATGTTTCGAGCGACGCAAGAATGTGGAGACCCGGCGAATTTGAATAGAAACGGGACTCAATATGTCGTAATCCCACGGCATATGGTCATACAGGTAAATGAGCAGAGGCTACCATGTCTGGAAGTCTGACCGAGAACTTTAACGAGTTCGATCAAAGTGAATGGGAAGCATCCAATTGGTTAATTGGAGGTTGGAACCCAACGCATTGGCGTCCAGAGTACATTACCGAAGGCGATGGTATCATTACGCTTAAACTCGACAATGAAAGTCTGAATGGCAGCCAGTACTCAGGCGCTGAATTTAGGACTTATGAAAAATACCACTACGGCACATATGAAGTCCGAATGAAGGCTTCTGGTGAGAGCGGTGTAAACTCGACTTTCTTTACATATACGGGACCTGGACAGGGCACCGCTATATCGGAGATTGATTTCGAGTTTTTGGGCCAAGATCCGACCAAAGTTTGGCTTGCCGTCCACACTAACGATAACCCGGGCTTTCAGGCGACCGAAACAACCTCGCGTTGGGTGGATTTGGGCTTCGATGCGTCGGAGGATTTCCACACCTACACCTTCGAATGGGAACCAGATGGGATTCGCTGGTACGCGGATGGCGACCTGCTGGCGGACACGCGCGACTGGGGCCTGACCTACGATCAGTTGCCGCAATTGGAGTCGAAAATCTTCGGCAGCATCTGGGCCGGTGTGCCCGGTTGGCTCGGCCCGGCGGATTTCGACACGACCTATGCTCAATACGACTACATCTCCTACACGCCTCTGAACGGCGTCGAGATCCCGATCACGCCGTCCCCCGTGACGGTAACCGGCGGCGATACACCGGCGGTGAACGACGATCCGGAGCCCGTGGTCGACGACGAGCCGGCGGCACCTGTGGCCCAGGATGGCGACGGCAGCCTGCTGAGCATCACTGCGTCGGCCGACCTCTATAACGGTCCGGTCGAGGCCGAGATCTCGGTGAATGGCCGGGTGGTCGAGGTGTTCCAGGTCACTGCGGAGAAGTCCCGCGGCAACGAGCAGGAACTGACTGTCCGGCTCGACGAGCAGCTGACGGAATCTGATCGTTTGGAGATCAAATTCGCCAATGCTCAGTATGCCGGCCCGGGCAAGGACAACAATCTGTTCATCACCGACATCTCGGTGGATGGGGAGGCTGTCGACCTGTCGGGTGCCAAGCTGCAGGCGCTGTTCGGCGGTTACCACCAGGGCGAATTGTCGATCCTGTCCCGCGGGTCTCTGGTCTTCGATGCGCTAGAGATGGCGGACGCTCCGGCACCGGTGGCCGAACCGGCACCCCCGCCGACCGCTTCGGCCCCCGACCCCGGGCCGAAAACCGTCGTGCAGGGCATCTATCGCGGTGAGACGCTGGAAGGCGGCGACACCGATGACGCGCTTTACGGCGAAGGTGGCGACGACACCCTGGTCGGCGGCGCGGGAGACGACACGCTCTATGGTGGCGGTGGCCGGAACGAGCATTTCGGCGGCACAGGCGGCGACCTGTTCGTGTTCGAAGCCGAAACCGCCTTCGGGCGCTTCGACAAGATCATGGATTTCAACGTTGCCGAAGGCGACGCCGTCGATATCTCAGATCTGCTGATCCGCTACGACCCGTCGACCGACGACATCTCGAAATTCGTGCATATCTCGGACAACGGCACGAACTCCTATCTCGCCGTCAAGGCCGATGGCGTGTCCGGGAAGTTCGAGCATGTGACGACGATCATGAACAACGCCGACCTCAACAATGAGGCAGCGTTGGAGGAAGCGGGCATCTTGATCACCATGTGATCGCGACAATGGCGGCCCGGGACGCAACCCCGGGCCGACGGGCTGCCCCGGCAGCGCCGAGCTAGGGGCGGATATCCGGCTGAGTGGCCCGGGTCTCCGCCTTTTTTGTTGGTTGCGCTCGGGAAGCGCGCTGGGTCATGGCGCCCACCGAGCCTGGAGCCGCCTTTGGCCATCACATCACCAAAGCGTAGCTGTGGCCCGGTACTGCGCGTCGCGCCCGCCGCCCTTGCTACTCTGCGGCCACCGTCTGGGGCTGCCAGTCCACCCCCTCGCGGCGCGTGTAGGGCGTGAACCAGAGCGGGTCGGTGCGATAGGTGATCTCGCCGTCCGCATGGACCCGGGCGGTGGCCCGGCGGGAGGAAAGGCAGAAGGTGTGGACCGAGACCGGCATGCCGCCGGTATGGGTGTAGCCGACCTCGATATGTACATCGACGCACATGGAACTGCCGACGAACCCCATCGCGCCCATGCCGATGGAGTTGCCGAGCTCCTTCAGCTCCAGCTCTAGCGCCGAGATCTTTGGGTCTGGGTTGCGGTCGCCCACCACCCTCAGGCAGGCGGCCTGTTTGCCCAGCACCATGCAGATATCCTTCGACCCGCCGATGCCGAGGCCGACGATGGCCGGCTGGCAGGCCAGGCCGCGTTTGCCGAAGGCGATCAACGTGTCGAGGAAGAAGCGCTTGATCCCGTCGATCCCATCGCCCGGGAACAGCATGCGATAGTCTGAGCCGAACAGCCCGCCTTTGTGCACCGTGGTGATGTCGACCCAGTCGACCTCTGGCTCGAAGGACCACTCGACCTCTGGCGCGTTGATGCCGACATTGTTGTCGTGATCCGTGCGCCAAAGCGGGTGGACCCGGTTGGGGCGCAGCGGCACGTCATGGGTCGCCCGGGCGGTGGCAGCGCGGAGCGCGCGCTCGATACCGGTGAAGCCGCGGACCGGGGCATTGTCGCCGATCTTGACGAAATAGCGCGGCAGGCCGGTATCGGCGCACATGGGGCGGCGGTCCTCGGTCGCGGCCTCCCAATTCTCGACCATGGCCTGGAGCACGAAGGCAGAAAGGTCGCCTTTTTCCAGATCAATCATGCCTTTGATGCCGGTGGCATAGTCCTCCGGAATGTCTATGGCCGCCTTTTTCATGATCTCATAGGCGGCGGTTTCGATGGTGGCATGGTCGATCATGGCATGTCCCGGAGGATGGCTGCGAGGGAGAGGGAGAGGTCCGGCGCGCAAAGGGGGGCTGACGGTTCCTCCCAAGCTTGAGCGGTGACGGAGCGGTAACGCGCGGCCCCCGGCTGGCTGCGGACCCGGCCGAGACGGCTGATAGCAGGCGCCCTATCGACCGGGAACCAATCGATGCGTTCGACCCTTCTCAGTTCGTCGAGTTCCTGGAACTTCATGAGTACGAAGAACATGTCGCCGCTGATCTTGGCCGAGTGGTTCTCGATGGTATGGATCGCTGCCATCGAACCCTCCCTACTCTGCCGCCGTCTTTGGCTGGCCCTCGGCGTCGATCAGGCTCTCGCCCGGGGCGACGATGTCGAAGGTGACTGGCACGGTTTCGACCTGCAGCGCCGCGCCGACCTGCCGGACCCGGGTGAAGCCCGTGGTCGCGAGATCGCCGGTCTCCGGAAAGTCCTCGCGGAAATGGGCACCGCGGCTGTCCTCCCGGGCTATCGCAGCCCGGGCGATCACGTCGGAGATGTCGATCAGGCTTTCCAGGTTCAGCCAGTCGTGCCAGGTGAGATTGAAGGCCCGGTCGCCATCGGCGAGGCCGGTTTCGCCGAGTTCGGCGCGCAGGGCGCTGAGCCCTTCGAGGCCGCGTTTCAGCCCCGGGGCCTCGCGCAGGATGCCGATATCGCGCCAGGTGACCTCGCCCAACCGGTCGCGCAGCGCGTGTAGGTCTCCCGGCTTCAGGGCAAAGGGTCGCTCGGCGCGGGCGATGCCAGCATCGATCGCCGACAGGTCCGGGTCGCGCAGGACCCCTTCCCGCCCCACGAAGCGGGCCATGACCTCGCCCGCGATGCCGCCATAGACCGTGGAGTTGGCGACCCCGTTGCCACCGAGCCGGTTTGCGCCATGCACCCCGCCGGCGTCTTCGCCCGCGACGAAGAGGCCGGGCAGGGCGGTCGTGCAGTCGATCTCGAATTCGACGCCGCCCATCATGTAGTGAGCCGTCGGCACCACCTCGACCCGCCCGCCGGCAAGGTCGAAGCCGCAATCGGCGCAACGCTTGACCATGCCGGGGAAGCGGCGGGCGACATCCGTGGGGCCAAGATGCTTCATCTCGATATAGACGCCGCCCATCGGGGTGGTGTTGCCGGCCCGCATCTCCGCATAGATGCCGCGGCTGACCACATCGCGCGTCGCCCGCTCGGCTTTGGGGTCGTAGTCCTCCATGAAGCGGTGGCCGTCGCCGTTCAAAAGATAACCGCCGGCACCGCGCAGCCCCTCCTCCAACACCGTGCCGGTCATCCGCGTGTCCGGCCCGCCGAGGAGGCCAGTCGGGTGGAACTGCACCATCTCCATGTCCCGCAGCGAGAGGCCGGCTCTCAGCGCCATCGCGAGCCCGTCGCAAGCCTTGTCACCGGAGGGCGTGTGATAGCGATACATGCTGGGCCCCGCGCCGGTCGCGAGCAGCACCGCCTTTGCCTGGATCAGGCGGTAGCGCCCGGTGCGGATGTCGATCATCAAAACGCCGGAGAGGCCGGAGCCATCGTTCGCCGGGATCAGCTCGATCGCGCGGTGTTCTTCCAGCGCCGTGACGCCCGAGGCGCGGACCTTCTCCATAAGCCGGTTGATGATCTCGATGCCGGTGAGGTCGCCCTTGTGGACCGTGCGGTCGAAGCTTTGCCCGGCAAAGGCCTTTTGGTGGAGCGAGCCGTCTGAGTTGCGGTCGAAGAAGCAGCCGACCTCATTCTCCAATTCCCGGATGCGGGTGACTGCGGTCTCGCAAAGCCGCCAGGCGAGGTCTTGGCGCGGCAGCCATTTGCCCCCGGCGATGGTGTCCATGAAATGCCGCTCGACACTGTCGCCGGCGGCGAGCGCGACGTTGTAGCCACCCTGAACCATCCGCGTGCAGCCGGACTTTCCGAGCAGGCCCTTGGCCGCGATCACAACCTCCACCTCCGGCCGGGTTTGGCGGGCGTGAAGGGCGGCGAACAGGCCTGCGCCCCCGGTGCCGAGGATCAGTATATCCGTTTGGTGCCGCTCGATCTGCATGTTTCTCGGTCCGAGGCTTGTGTGACCTGCATAGTGCTCCCCAAATGCAGGGGAGCGGGAGGTCGATTGGGATCTGAACTGCGTCTCAGATACTTAATGGTGGTCTTCGATGTCTGCGGATCCAGCAACTTTTGCGGCGTTGTGAAGATGGAGCCGGCGTGCGGCGATTGTTTCGGCACTGCTCGTTGCCGTGGGCGCCATGCCAACGTCGCTGCCGCGCGCGCAGGAGAGCGAAGCGAGCGGCCCAGACGTCCTTGCCGATGCTGCAGACCCCCTGCGTCCCGAAACCTGGCTGACGTGGCACGGCGATCTTGCTTCGACATTCGAGCCATACAATGACGGAGCGGGCCGTGTCGTTCGGTTAGCAAGCCGAAGTACTGTTTCATTCCGACTAGGCCCGAATGCGGGCGTGAGTTATGCCCGACCCGTTGGGACGACTTACGACGAAGCTTTGGAGAAGTTTCCATCTGTGAGGGATTGTCTGATCGATACCGAGAGGCAAGCAGAACAACCAAATCTCGTCGCCGTCGATTGGACAAAGTTTGACAGTCATTATGCGGCATTGGTTTACTATATCTGGATAATTACGAGTTATCAAACAGTGGCTGACTTTTTAGCTTGGATGGATGCGATTGGTTTTACGACAGGTACGAACCCTCAATTTGACGAAATAGGCGCTAATGAGCAGCGCTTGACGAGGGTTTTGGCTGGTGGCCGGATTGATCTGAACGAGCGAAGACCTCTTTACAATATTAAAAGAGATTTTGTGGGGTGGATACGGTCATGGTTTGAGAAACCGCACTATGGATTTAGAGCTAGATTCACACCTACCAGTGGCCTAGATTCAGCCAATATAAACGCACACAGTACAAAGTAAGGACCTTGATAATGCCAAATTTAGAGCTGGCTGGGAACAAGATTGCTGCACTAGACTTTGCTGACCCTGTAGTATCGGGCGATTTTGGTCACCTTAATCTGGTGTTTGGAGATAAAGAAATTGAAGTCCAGGCTGGTGGTGGGGTCATTTTCGCAGGCATGGACTGGACTGCTACAGCACTTGGACCAGGAACACCGCGCCGATGAGGAGCGAGGCGGCCGCCCCGGGCACGATCCAACTGACCCGGCCGGGGTCGTGTTTCGGCCAGGGCCAGAATTCCAAGGCCAACAGGCGGGTGCCGAAGAAGAGGTGGATGGAAAGGAGCACCACCAGACCCCATTCAGCGGCTTTGACGACTGGGTTTTCGGTCCAGGCGAGCATGCCGTCGAGGGCGGCCTCCCCCTCTAGGGCCAGGCCGAGGGCGAGAAAATGCATCGGCAGGAAGGCCGCGAGCGCCAGGCCGGACAGGCGATGCGCCAGAAAGGTCCAATAGACCTTCGTGCGGCGATGGGGGCCGAGGGCGCTCACGCCGGGCGCTCTCATGCCGGGCCTCCGATCACTGCGACCACGGCGCGGAGGCCGGCCACCAGCAGGAATGCCCCGGAGCCGAGCGAAATCAGGTCCACCGCGCGCGGGCGCAGCCGCGTCCATTCCCGCAGGATGTTGCGCAGCCCGATCGGCGCATGCACCGCGGCAGCGACCACGAAGGCGCCGTAGAACAGCGCCCAGCCGATCGAGCCCTGGGTGCGGCCCAAGATCTCCTCCGCCGACAGGCCACCGCGGATGGCGACCATGATCAGCCCGAGATGCACCAGCACCAGCGGCCCCAGTACCAGGGCGGAGAGGCGCTGCGCCACGAACAGGCCCTGGCTCATGACGCCCATCCGAGCAGCCGGCCGAGCACGCTGTCCCGCAAGCTGCGCCGTTTAAGCCCGGCGATGCTCTCGGCAGGTGCGAGGCCCACCGGGCAATAGCGCATGCAGTTGCCTTGGGAGTGGCAGGATCCGCAGCCGCCCACGCCGGTGGCAGCGGAGATGGTCTCCGCCCGGCTGCGGTGGCGCACATCGTTGACCAAGGTCCAGGCCCGGTTGAGCGCCGCGGGGCCGAGATAGTCCTCGTCCCAGCCGACCACATCGCAGGCCGCGTAGCAGACGCCGCAATTGATGCACTCGATCCCGGCATCCGCCGCCCGACGTTCCGGGCTTTCGGGGCTGACCGCCGCCAGAGGGGCATCGCGGGTCACCGTCCCCTCGAACACGCCGCCCGCGGCCTCCCATTTCTCGAAAAACGGGGTCATATCGCAGGCGAGGTCTTTGATGCGCGGCATGTTGCGCAGAGGCTCGATCCGGAGCCGCCCCTCGCCCGCGACCTTCGAGACATGGGTGCGGCAGGTCCAGCGCGGCACGCCGTTTACGGTCATCGCGCAAGAGCCGCAGACGCCGACCCGGCAGGCGAAGCGATAGGCGAGGTCCGGGGCGTGGCGGCGTTGCACCTCTGTCACGACGTCGAGGACGGTCTGGTTGTCGCGTGCCGGCACGGCGTAGCTTTGAAGGCCGCCATCGTCGCGACCACGCCAAATCTCGACCGTAAGGGTCCCGGTACTGGCCGTCATGCGTTTCCCACCCGTCCGTCTTTGAACGCAACATATCCCCCGAGCGCCCGACTGCAAATCGGCGCGGTGTCCGGTTTCTGGGCAATTCCGCGGTGTGGCCGTCTCACCGGGGGTGCTGGCACTCCTTTACCGGGCGTTGGAGGGCGTCGCGACAGCCGCTCTGCCCGCTCACGGAGACGTGTTTGAGGTCGAAGGGCTTCGGCAGCGCCATCGGCGCGCGTCCGCAACGCCATGGGCGCGAACCACGGCTAGGCCGTCACGCGCAGGCTCTCATAGGAGACCATCACATGCTCGGCAAAAGCCGGGCGTTCGCAGAGCCGGGCGTAATAGGCATCCAGCGCCGGGGTCGCCGCCCGCTCGAAGGGCAGGGTCATGTAGCGATAGAGCATATGACCGAGAACGATATCGGCGAAAGAGAGCGCGTCGCCGCCCAGATAGGCTTGGCCGGAAAGGCGCGCATCCACCATCGGCATAAGACCGGCGAGCTGGCCGGTCCCCTCTGATATCAGCGCGACGTTGCGTTCCGCCTCGGCCGTGCGGACGAGCTGCCAGAACACTTTGTACGTCAGCACCGGCGCCACCGAAGTCTTCACCCATTCCGCCCACATATCCAGACGCGCCCGCGCTGCCGGATCGGCGGGCCAGAACGCCGCGTCGCCGTATTCCGCGCCCAGATAGCGCAGGATTGCCGCGCTCTCCCACAGAACGAGATCGCCGTCTTCCAGCACGGGGATCCGCCGGTTCGGGTTCATCGCGCCGAAGGCATCGGTGTCGAGCCCGCCAAACGCTCCGCCGACGTCGCGACGGTGGTGCTGCAGACCCAGCTCGCCGATCGTCCACATCGCGATCTGCACATTCGACGAGGTCGTGCGGCCCCAAATGGTGATCATTGCGTCGCGTCTCCTGGGCGCTGTTATGGGATCGCCGCTGGTGGGCGCAGCGGTAGGCGGGGCAGATAGTCGCCGCCGAGATCCAATAGGAAGCTGCGGAAGGCCTCGGCGACCGGCGAGAGCTTTTGCTTCGCCAAGCGTATCAAGAACCACTGCCGGCTGATCGGCATGCCGTCAAGCTGCAGCGTGCCGATACGGCCGGCCTCCAGCTCTGGCACCACCGTATGGCCGGAGATGAGCGCGACGCCGAGCCCTGCCATCACGGCCTGCTTAATCGTTTCGTTGGTGCCCATCTCCACGGTCCGGAAGAGACGCCCGTCGCCGATACGGTCGAGATAGCGGGTCATCAGGATTCGTGTCCCGGACCCTTCCTCGCGGGTGAGAAAGGTCTCCTCCAGCAGCTCGTCGACCGAGACCGACGGTTTCTCCGAAAGCGGGTGTTGGGGCGGCGCGATCATCAGATAGGGGTGCTCGCCCAGCACGTCGCTGAGGCTGCCGGGCTCCTGCGGCGGGCGGCCCATGATGGCGAGCTCGATCTCGCCGCGGGCCAGCATGTCGACGATGCTGTCGCGATTTCCGACCTTGAGACCGATATCGATCTCTGGATGCGCGGCCTTCATGCGGGCCACCAATCCCGGGGCGAAGTATTTGCCGGTGGAGACGACGCCGATGGAGACATGGCCGGCGAGGCCTTGGCGCATCGCCGTGACCCGGTCGAAGCAACTGTCGAGGGCCGTGTCGATCTTGCGCACCGTCGCCAGCAGTTCCGCCCCCACCGGCGTCAACGAGATCCGGCCTTCGGGACCGCGGTTGAGGACCGTGGTGCCGACGATCTCCTCGAGCCCGCGGAGCTGTGTCGAAACCGCAGGCGGCGTCACATGCAGATGCCCCGCCGCAGCCGTGATCGAGCCGGTGTCGACAATCGCCGCCAGCGCGCGGAGCTGCTTCAAGGTGAGGGCCTTTGGATGTAGCATGCGACAAAGTATCCCCAAGAATCGCATGCGGTGCAATTTCCACCTTGTGGAAAATGGCGCTCAATCTTGCTCGCCCCGGCCGGTGCGCCCCATAGTGCCGCGCCAAACGGTCGGGAGGAGGCGGGATGCGAGCGCTGGTCTATCGCGGGGCGGGGGCCTTGGCGCTTGAGGATGTGGCGATGCCGGTGCCTGGACCCGGCGAGGCAGTGGTCCGGGTCGATGCGGTGGGGATCTGCGGATCCGATCTCCACGCCTATCAAGGCCACGACCCGCGCCGGCCGCCGCCCCTGGTCCTAGGCCACGAGGCTGCAGGCGTGGTGATGGCGGGGACCGCGCCGGGCGAGCGCGTGACGATCAATCCGCTGGTCACCTGCGGTGCCTGCGACGCCTGTGTGGCGGGGCGCGACAATCTCTGCCCGGAGCGGCAGATCCTGTCGATGCCGCCCCGGCCCGGTGCTTTTGCCGAGGCGGTCGCGGTGCCCGAGCGCAACTTGGTTGCCGTGCCGGAGGGCGTGCCGATGGCGGAGGCGGCGCTGGTCGAGCCGATTGCTTGCGGCTGGCACGCGTTTTCTGTCGCAGCGCGAGGAATGGCGCGCCCGGTCTCCGCCGGACGGGTGGTGGTGCTGGGCGGCGGCGCGATTGGGATCGGCGCGGCCCTGGTCGCGCGCCATCACGGGGTGGCCGATCTTTGGATCGCCGAGACCAATGCCCTGCGCCTTCCGGTGCTGGAACGCCTGGGCCTGGCGCGGATCTACTCGCCGGGCGAGGGCGGACCCCTTCCGGGCTCGGCCGACCTGGTGATCGATGCCCATGGTAGCAAGGCGACCCAGGCGGCGGCAACGGCGCTCGCCCGCCCCGGCGGGCATGTGCTCCATATCGGGCTGGCAGGCGGGCGGTGCGGCTTGGATCTGCGGCGCGTGACGCTTCAGGAGATCACCGTGATCGGCACCTATACTTACACCATGGCGGATTTCCGCGAGACCGCGCGGGCGCTGTTCCACGGCCGGTTCGGCGACTTCGCCTGGGTCGAGGAGCGGCAATTGGCCGAAGGGCCGCAGGCTCTGGCCGATTTGGTCGGCGGCAAGGTTGCCGCGTCGAAACTGGTCCTGCGGCCCTGACAACGGCGGGCCGGATCGGCACCGCTATCCCGGGGACTGGTCGCAGGATGCCCCGACAAGCGTTTTCCGCGCGCTGTCGGAGGCGCGGGTCAAGCCGTCCTCGATTCGGAGCCAGCTGAGACACTGCGACCCATGGGCGTGGATCTGCGGTGGCAGCGCATCGGCTTGGTCTATGATCCCAAGCGGCACATAGACCTGCCCCGGCAGATAGGCATAGCGTCCGGTGAGCGAGGAGCCGCAGTTGGCACAGAAGCTGCGTAGTGCGCCGGAATTGGCTTCGATGCTGCGCCCCTCATTGGGCAAGAAGACCACTGCACCCTCGGGAAAGGCCGCAAAGGCTGCCACCGGTGCACCGGTCACCCGTCGGCAGTCGATGCAGTGGCAGTAGGCGACAGCCGTGGGCCATGCCGTTGCGCGGAAGCTGATGGCGCCGCAATAGCAGCGCCCGGTGATCTGAGTTCCGGTGGTATCGATTGGCATTAGTGTCGCCCTTTCGAAGGTCTTTTGGCCACCGTCTAAAGCATTTTTCAGTCAATCCAACTGAGATTGGCGCGGCGAAAACGCTCCTAAACAATACCTTAGAGCACGAGAACGATGCAATCGGGTCGGGAAGCGCTCTCGGCGAGCTGTCGCTGCCGATGAAGGGTAGCTGCTGGCGATGCGGCCGTCGTGACATGCTGGCCGTGACCGCCGTCCGGTCCGCCGCGCCCGCCGCTGCGCTGTGTGACGCGGTCTCACCCGCGGCGGGCTGCGGACTTGTTGGCTTGTGGAACCGCCGCTGGCGAGAGCGGACTTTTCCGCAATGCGGGCTTTCGGTGCTGCGATTTTTGCTGGGGAGGGCCGGCAGAGCCGGCCGACTCCGATGATTGGGAGGCTCTGCCCCCTCGAAGGCCAAGCCGCGCTGACGGGCTGTCGCGGGCGAAACCGCGCGCATTGACCGACGCGCCGCCTTGGGTGCACGCAACCGGCCGTATTGGCATCTGGCCCGCCAAACGGAACGGAGCGCCAGCGGCGGTGCCACAGGCGCATGGCCCGAAGCCCGCCGCGCGCGCCGAGCTCCCCATTTGCCTCGGCGGTCGACGCGGCGCCCCAGACGCCTGTGCTCAGCCGGTGACCGACAGATGCACGCTGCGGATGCTTTTTCGTGCCGCCAGCTCCTTAACAAGGGTCAACAAAGGCGTCTCCGCCAGCGGATACTCTGTCGCGATCGGCCCGGCGGCTTTCAGCGCCTGAAACTCTTTGTCGTCATAGAAGGCCGCCAGCAGCAGAGCGTCATCGCTCTCGAACGGGCCGCGGCTCTCCCGGATCCGGTCCAATGCCGGCGGTACCAGCGCGCCCGGGCGCTCGGCGATCGGCTCAGCCCCCTGCGCGATCTTGTCATAGAGGTTTTGCGCGATCTCCCCCGGGATCTCGCCATAGCCGCCACGGACATAGAGGCGCACCTCGTCCGGCACCGTCTCGTAGCGCCCGCGCCCCTGGTCGCGGCCCATCACGTTCAGCACCGCCTGTGTAACGATGTACTGGGCGAAGGGGCTGACCACGATCGGGTAGCCGAGATCCTCGCGGACATGCCAGGCCTCCTCCAAGATCTCGTCGAGCCGCCCGGAGAGCCCCATGGTCTCGAGCTGATAGCCGAGATTGGAGACCATCCCTCCCGGGCATTGATGAAGGAAGTGGAACGCGTCATAGGCTCGGATCTCGCCGGTGGGTTTGCCCTCCCGCACCGCGATATAGGCGAGACGTTCCGCCGCCTCCTCCACCGGGGCGAGGTCGAGCGGCACATCGAACCCCATCCGCCTGGCATTCCGCACGAAACCCTCGGTCGGGGTATGGCTGACGCCATTGGCGAGCGTCGAGGTGGCAGTGTGGACCGTGTCGACCCCATGCTCGATAGCCCGCAACAGCACGTAAGGCGCGAGCCCCGCATTGCAGTGGGAGTGGATCTGCAGAGCTTTACCGCCGAGCTCCGCCTTGATCGCCGGCACTAGGGTCGCCACCCTCTCAGGTGTGAGGAGGCCAGAGGCGTCCTTGATGAAGGCCGCATCGGCTCCTAGCGCCATCAGCTCCCGGGCCTTTGCCGCGTAATAGGCATCGGTGTGTACCGGCGAGTAGGTGAAGACGAGCCCGCCGATCACCGTCAGCCCCTGGGCCTTGGCGGCCCTGATCGGGATCTCCAGATTGCGCATGTCGTTCAGCGCGTCATAGGGCGTCGTCATGCGCATGCCATTGGCGGCAAAACGCTCGGCGGCAAGCGCCACCACATCATCGGCAAAGAACTCGAAGGTGAACAGCGACTGGCCGCGGGTGTGGACGATCAGCGGCGTCTCGGTCACCCAGCGGCTGAGGATGCGCATCCGCTCCCACGGGTCCTCGCGCAGATAGCGCACGCAGACATCGAAGACGGCGCCGCCCACGAGATCGATCGCCTCGAACCCCGCCCGGTCCAGCCGCGGCGCGATGTCGGCCATCATCGCGGTGGTCATCCGCGTGGCCCAGAGGCATTGATGCGCATCGCGCAGCGTCGTGTCGATCAGCCGGATGGTGCGTCCCATGGCAGGTCCTTTGCGTCGGCGGCAGCGCCGGGCCATAAAGAGGGGCTGGCATGGGTTGTGGTGTCAAGCCCGAGGGGAGAGGGGCGCATGGCGTTGAGCTTTGCCGATGTGGCGGAGATCCTGAAGGTGATCGATGCCTCCGAGATCGAGGAGCTGGTGCTAGAGGTCGATGGTGTGAAGCTGGTGGTGCGTCGGCAGGGTGCCGGGGGGGCGCCAGTCGTCGCCCGCCAAGCCGCAGACATCGCTCGACCCGCGGCTGCAGCCGGCGCTGTGCCGTCTGGGGCTGCGGCTCCCGGAACTGCTGGGAAAGCGGCGGCCCTTGGCGGCGGCCCGACCGCCCCTGTGCAGGGCGCCGTGCCCGTGCCTGCGCCGATGGTCGGCACCTTCTATCGGCGTCCGTCGCCGGAGGAGCCACCCTTCGTCGAGGAGGGCGCTCGGGTCGTGGCCGGTCAAACGCTTTGCCTGCTCGAAGTCATGAAGCTCTTTACGCAGGTCGAGGCGAGCATCGCAGGTACTGTCGTCTCGCTGCCTGTGGTCGATGGCGAGGGCGTGGAGTATGGCCAGCCGCTTGCATGGATCCTCGCCGACTGAGCCGCCAATGGTTCCGCCCGGGCTGCGCCCGGCCGTCCCGGCCGCCGCGTCTGCTTCCGCCCGGTTTGGCGCGGTCTCACCCGCGGCGGGCTGCGGCCGTTGGCGCGTGCGGGACGGCTGCGGGCGAGAGCCGCCAAGCCTCACCTCTATTTTCTCGCCCGCGGTTCTGCTGGAGAAGGCCGTCGGCAACCAAACTAATGTGAGCTTCTGAAGGCTCTGCTCCAATGAAGGCGGCCCGCGCAGGTGCACTCGCGGACACGCCCATGAGCCTTTGCCTGCGCGCCGCCTTCCAACAGCCGAGCAGACGGCTCAGAGCTCGCCTTGCGGTCTGAAAGATGCGCCCGCTGAGTCCCGAGCAGCCCCGGTGTCGAAGGGCGCCGCGGGAGCAGGTTGGGCCAATTGCCTCGGTGGTCGACGCGGCGCCATAACGGCCGGGCGCAGCCCGGGCGGAACAGTTTGCCATCAAAGGGCCCGATTTCAACACACGCCAAGACCGGCCTGAAGGCTTCACGCGCGGGTTAGGCGTCCCTCGCGGGTTGTCCATAGCCAGGCGCCGGTCGCCGCTGCCAGGCCCGCCTGCGCGAAGAAAAACATCGTGCCGTTCGCGGTCATCCCCAGGAAGCCGCAGAGCGCAGCGGCGAGGAACACCCACCGCTCCCACCACACCAGTGGGCGCAAGCAATACCCATAGGCGGCGATCGACACGGTGATCTGCACCAACAGTACCTCCAGGATCGCTGGCACCACCAACCAGGTCATGTTCGGGAAGGACATCAGTTCCGGTGAGTAAACGAAGGCGAAGGGGATGATGAAGGTGGTCGCCGCGATTTTCATGGCGTCCCCAGCTGTCCTGAGGAATGACGCATCCGCGAGCTTCGCCGCCGCCAGCACGCTCACCGCCACGGGCGGCGTCAGGGTCGAGAACACCGCGAAGTAGAACACGAAGAAATGTGCCTGCAGCGGCGGCACGCCGATCTGCTGCATGAAGGGCACCAAAGCCAAAGCCACGATAATATAGGCCACCGGCGTCGGCAGCCCCATGCCGAGGATGATCGACACCACCATCGCCCCGATAAGAAGCAAGAGCTGGCTGTCGGGAAGGTACTGCACCAGCACCGAGCCGAGCCTGCCCGATAGACCCGTGGTGAGCATAACTTGGCCCAGGGGTCCGATCGCAATCAGGAGAAGCGAGAGCACTGCGACGAGCAGGAAGCCTTCCTCGACCGCCTCATAGAGCTTCTTCAGGCTCGGCCGATACTTGCCCTGAAAGACGCAGAGCGCCAGGGCTAGAACGATGCCCCAGAGCCCCGCAATGGCGGGCGAGCGATAGCCCAGCAGGAACCACAGCACTACGCCGAAAGAGATCACGAAGGTCGGCAGCAGACGCCAGATCATGGCACTGTCGACCGCCTCGGACAGTTTTGGCAGATCGTAGCGCCGCGCATAGACGACAATCGCGATGGAGACACCGGTCAAATACAGCAGACCCGGGATCATCG
Organism: Pseudomonadota bacterium; assembly: GCA_039513195.1. Classification (GTDB taxonomy): domain Bacteria; phylum Pseudomonadota; class Alphaproteobacteria; order Rhodobacterales; family Rhodobacteraceae; genus Thermohalobaculum. The sequence goes on from JBCCRM010000011.1 coordinate 35,392, forward strand.
CAGCCAGCGCCACGTCGATATAGGGCCGGTTCAGGAAGCTCGCAATGATGAAGGCCGCGAGCCCCAGAATCGGCGGCATGATCTGCCCGGCGGTCGAGGCCGTCGACTCAATCGCCCCTGCCATCGACCCGCCATAGCCGTACTTCTTCATCATCGGGATGGTCAGCCGGCCGGTCAGCACGACATTCGACACCGCCTGGCCCATGATCGAACTGACGATGCCCGACCCGATCACGGCGGGTCCCGCCGCGCCCCCGGGGATCCGCCGGCCGGTCACCTTGCCGACCTCCAGAACCATGTCGAGCATACCGACACCCAGCAGGATCGCCGCATAGATGATCAGGAAATAGATCGAATCCGCAGCGACTTGCGCGAGATAGTAGAAGCCCTGTGTGGTGCCGAGCCCGATATAGTTCATGATGAATTCAGGGCTGTATTGCGGGGTGATAAAGAGTGGGTTCTGGATCAAATGCCCCACATGGAAATAGGTAATCGCCGCCACGATCACGCTGGTGAGCAGCCAGCCCCAATGAATGAAAGTCAGCGCGATGATCGACACGGTCATGATCCAGCCGAACACCATCTCGGTCTGATCGAAGAAGGGCTGCTTGACCTCCAACGCAGCGGCGTTCCACCAAACGAAGCTCATGGAGACCGTTGCCAGGATGCCCGCCGCGGCGGCGAAGGCGAAGCGGGGCCAGAAAAACGGTCGCACCGGGCGCAAGAGACCGGTTTCCGGGTCCGGGATGCCCAGCCTCTCGTCGCACAGGTTTCGTATCGCGAGCAGCCCGGTCATCATCACGATGCCGAGGATGAATACGGAGTAATGCTTCGAGGAATTGCCGACGCCCCGGGTTAGCTCGGTCCCGAACAGCGTGATCCCGTCGAGCGCCGCATTGGCAATATAAAGGGTGAGCGCGGCTCCGATCAAAAGGAACGGGATATCGGTCGCCCGGCGGAGCGTGGCCCAAGTCATAACGCAACCTTTCGGAACTGAGCGGAGCGGGACCAACCGCGCCGCCTGGGATGGTCGAGGCCCCGGGTTTTACGCCCGGGACCGCGCTTTGCCCTGAGGTTCAGCTCAGTTGGTCGGGTAGGTCATCGGCTCGCATTTGTCCTTGAGCTCCCACCAGCCCAGCTCCTTGAAGGCCCGGATCGCGCCGGGATGGGTGTTTTCGTCGGACAGGCCGCAGGTCATCAGCTCCGGCGACCAGATCCGCCAAAGGGCGTGCAGTTCCTTCATTTTCGGACCGATCGCGGCAACGGCTTTGACGACCTTGTAGGCGCGTTCCTCGTCGAAGCTCTCATGCGCGGCCTTAAAGCCCTTGTTGAAGCCGACGCCAAGCGGCTCGTCCTGGTGCGGCAGGGTGCCGGCAGGCAGTTCGACATGCTGCCAGGTCGCCCCGAACTTCTCGTTCAACTTGGCCACATCTTCCGGCGTCACACCCAGATAGCACATCTTCTTGCCGGTCGCCTCGAGCTGACGGACAGCGCCGGGGATGATGAAGGTCGACAGCGTCGGCTCTGCGCCAATCGGGGTCACAGCCGCATCGGTTGCGCCGTCGATCAGCTGCTGGGTCAACTGGCCCGGCGTCATGTGGCGAATATCGGCATTGTCCGGCGTCACGCCGAAACCGTGCTCCAGGAACAGGCGCGAGAACACGCCCCAGTCGGACTGACCGCGCAGGCCGAGGGAGATGCGCTTGCCCTTTAAATCCGCCATGCTGTTCAGCGAGCAATCGAAGGTCACCAGGAACTTACCCTGGCCCCACCAGGCCTCGCCGTAGAGGAGCTTCCAGGGGATATCCACCTTCTCCGGCAGGAACTCTTCAACCTCTGGGCTGCCACCGGAATAGGCAATCTGGATCAGCGTGTCCTCGGTCGAGAACAGCGAGTGGGGCCAGATGTTCTGGTTCCGCCCCATCTCGCGGATATTGTACATATAGCCTGGCGTTTCCTGGGGCAGAAGGAAGACGTCGGCACCTTCCTTGATGAGCTGGTTCATCAGGATTGTATCGCCGGCGATCGGTCCGCAGCCGAACGGGCAAAGCAGCACGGGCACCGCATCTGCGGCATCGAGGCGCTCGGCCGGGGCCGCGGCCACACCCACAGCCAAGGCGGCAGCAGCAGCCAGCCGCGAGAAGTTCGGTGAAAAGCGCATACGGTGTCTCCCTGTGGTCTTTTCGGTTGTTTCTGAGCAAAAAACTGACGATCCGTCCCGGCTATCCGGTCCACACCGTCCATCGGTCACCCCTCTCCGACTATCGGAGCCCGCGTGCAGCGCTGTCAACTCTCCCGCGTGGGGATGACGATACGGTTCTGCAAGGGGGAGGTCTTTTCCGCTCGATCACAACTGCCTTTCCTTTCGTGACGATTTTGTGGGCGCGCTGCACGCCCATCTTTCTCCCAGACGGCAGGCTGACGACAGGGTCAACCCGCCGCCACAGCGCCAGGAAAAGGAGTTCGCAATGACATTCTCACGCATCGCCGCTGTCCTCGCCCTGAGCACCGCAGCCGTTGCCGCCCCGCCTGCCGCGGCGCGCGACGGCAACGACAGCCTGCGGGACTTTAAGCGGATGACCGCAGAGGCTCGCGCGGCGGGCGGCTACCCAACGCCGTTCGGCGCCTTGGTCGACGCCATGACCGGCGAGGACGAGGCCGACACGCAGGCCGCCGAGCAGCCCGGTCTGCGCTCGATCAGCAAATCCCGCAGCGGCGAGCCCCGGGGCTACACCGGCCAGTGACACGATCCGGCGCCTGACCGGTCGGGCGTTGATCCCGCCGCCCTCCACCCTGCGGGCTTGTGACGCTCGCCTATCATTCCCTCGGCGATGGCGGGGCGGCATTGTCGGGTGATGATTCGTCAGATCGATATTTCCCGGCCCGACGGTAGCTTGCGTGGTCTGGCCGCGGGTGAGGCCGGTCCGGCCCTCGTCTTGCTGCATGGCTGGCCCGAGTTTTCCGCCGTCTGGCGGCCGATGCTGCCGGCGCTCTCCCGGTCTTTTCGGGTCGTGGCCCCAGATCTCCGGGGCTTTGGCGACAGTTTGAAACCTGCCGAGCCGCCGGATATCGAGAGTTATGTCGCCGACCTGACGGCCGTGCTGGATGCGTGGGACATGCCCGTTGCCGGCATCGTCTCCCATGATGTGGGCGCGCAGATCGCGCAGGCCTTTGCGCTCGCCCATCCAGAGCGGGTGTTGCGCTTGGTCTTCGCCAACTGCCCCTATCCAGGCATCGGGCGGCGATGGGTCGAGGGCCGGCACGTTAACGAAATTTGGTATCAGAGCTTTCATCAACTCCCCTGGGTTGCCGAGATGGTGGGTTCGAGTAGGGCCGCCTGCCGTGCCTATATCGGCCACTTCCTGAGCCATTGGGCCGCGGACCCCGGGGCATTCGATCCGGTGTTGGACGAATGGGTGGACACCTTCATGAAGCCGGGCGTGCTGCAGGGCGGCTTCGCCTGGTACTGCGCGGTGAACGAGACGCGCCTGGCACAGATCAACGAGGGCCCGCAGCCCAGGCCTAAGATTGCGGCGCCGTCGCTTTGCCTTTGGGGGGCCGAGGATCCCCTCTTCCCGCCGCATTTCGCCGAGGGGATCGAGGCCTATTTCAACGAAATCACGGTGGAGGTCGTCCCCAATGCCGGGCATTTCGTCTTCTTCGAACGGCCCCAATACGCAGCGACGCGTATCTGCGAATTTTTCGGCGTTTCAGGGCCGTGATGATCCTCGGCGTTTCGATCGCCCTCGATCTTTGGACCGCCGCCGCCCTGGCCGCCGTGTTGCTCGGCGGTTTCGTCCGCGGTTTGGTGGGCTTCGGCTCTGCCTTGGCGATGGTGCCGGTGCTCGCGCTCGTTTTCGGGCCGCGTGCCGCGGTAGCCATGCACGCCATTATCGAGATCCCCGTCATTCTGAGCCTTTTGCCGACAGCTGTCCGTGATGCCGAACGCCGGACAGTAGCGCCGATGCTCCTCGCTCTGCTGCTTACGACCCCCGTTGGCGCATTGGTGCTAAGCCAGACTGATCCCGGCTGGATGCGGGTTGCGATTTCGGTGGTTGTCTTGTTGATGGTGTTGATTCTGTCCCTGCAAGGGCGGGTCAACCTCTTTGTAGGCCGCATCGGCACCTATGGGGCAGGGGGGATCGGTGGCTTCGTCCAAGGCGCGACCGGCCTCGGCGGGCCACCGGTGGTTGCGGCGTTGCTCGCCCGCGGGGATTTGGCGGCGACGGCCCGGGGCAACGTGATCACGGTGATGTCATCGATGATTGCGCTGACGGTCCTGCTTTTCGCCGCCTACGGGCTTGTGACCCGCGAGGTCTTGGTGCTCGGCACCCTTGCCGCACCTTTTTGTCTGCTCGGGTCGCTCCTCGGCGCGCGCGCTTTTCGATTGCTCAAGTCCGGGTTGTTTCGCCCGATTGTGCTCGCCGTCTTGTCGGTCTCTGCCTTGGCCAGCCTTTTCGCCGGGGCATAGGCTTGGTCATTTAACAAATCCGCGTATAAGCGAATTATGGAGATCGAGGATCAGGCGGAGGCGTTTGCGGCTCTGGGTCATCCGTTGCGTCTGGCGGTCTTTCGGCTGCTCGCCCGCCGTGCGCCCCATGGCGTTGCAGCGCGGGCCGTGGCCGAGGCGCTCGGCGTTCTGCCGCAATCGCTGACGCGGCATCTCGACTTGCTCGTCCGGGCCGGCCTGGCTGATCGGGTCCGACAAGGGCGGTCGCTTCTCTACAGCCTCGGGCCGGATCGGGCCGGCGCGCTTCTCGACTACTTCCACAGTGATTGCTGCCGGGGCCGTGCGGATATCGGCGCGACACTACTCCAAGGGCTCGCAGCCCGCATGGTACGCGAGGAAAGCGCGATCACGGGGAAGCGAAAGTTCCGGGTACTCTTTATTGGCACTCGCAACGCCGTTCGATCGATTTTTGCCGAGGCGATTTTGCGGGCCGCGACTGAATGCCCGATCGAGGCCTGGTCGGCGGGGACGGATCCCGCGGATGACCTCCCGGCGTCGGTTGTTGCGGTCCTGCAGGGCGCCGGCTACGTGAGCGATGGTCTAGGACCCAAGTCTGTTTCCGCATTCTCGGGACCGGATGCGCCCCGCTTCGATATGGTGATAACCCTCTGCGATCAGGCCGCAAATCGGGAAACTCCCGTTTGGCCGGGGCAACCGATCGGTGCGCATTGGGCTGTGCCAGATCCCGTGCAAGAGGCCGCGTTGGCGGACACGCTCGCCGCTGTGCGCGGTCGGGTCGCGGCGTTGAAGGCCCTGCCTTTCAAATCCTTCGACCGGGTGGCGTTGCAGCGACGGCTCGATGCCATCGGTGCCGGGGACTTCATCGGGCGTTAACCATGTCCAGCCATGTCTCGGGCAAGCGTCGCCGCCTGCCGGGAGAGAGCGGATGAACCAAATCAGCACGTCACCGACTGGGATCCGGGTCACGACCCCGGCCGCCCCAGTTCTGATCGGCGACCGGCTCTCGTTGGACGAGGCCGGGGCCATCGCCGCTGGCCGTCGGCCGGCTGCCCTCTCCGCCCGCGCGGCCGAGAAGGTGCGCACGGGGCATGCCCGCCTGTGCACCGCGGTCGCTGAACGGTGTCACATCTACGGCATCACCACCGGTTTCGGCCCGCTTGCAAACCGGCTGGTGGGGCCTGCGGCGATCCGGACGCTGCAAGAAAATCTGGTGAACCACCTAGCCACGGGGGTCGGCCCGGCCCTGGGTTGGGAGGAGGCTCGGATGGTCGTGCTCGCCCGTCTGGCCTCGATCGCGCGGGGGTTGTCCGGTGCGTCGCCTGCGACCGTCGACCACCTCTTGGCGGTTCTTAACTCCGATCTCGCGCCCGTCATTCCGGCAAAGGGAACAGTGGGGGCCAGCGGCGATCTGACACCGCTCGCACACATGGCCTTGGCCTTGATGGGCCGGGGGGAGTTCGTCGATCCGACCGGCACGGTCCTGAGCTCGGCAATGGCCTTTAGCCAACTTGGGCTGACGCCGCTCGATCTGTCGGCGCGGGACGGGCTGGCTTTGGTCAACGGCACGGCGGCAATGACCGGAATCGCTGCCCTGAATAGTTTACGCGCCCGCCGTGCCACCGCCTGGGCAGAGGCGCTGACCGTACCCTATGCGGAACTTCTAACCGGTCGGGCCGAGGCCTGGCATGCAGCCTTTTCCGACGCGCGCGCCCATCCGGGCCAGGCCGCCGCTGCAGCGGGACTGCGGGATCGGGCGCAGGGCTCGGCGCGACTGGTCGCGGAGCCGGTGGCCGAGCGTCGGCTGGACGAGGGCGAGGCCGGGCGGGCCGAGGGGCGCGCCTTGCAAGATGCCTATTCCATCCGCTGTGCCCCGCAGGTTATCGGCGCCGTCCGCGACAGCCTTGGCTTCCACGATCAGACCGTCTCGCGCGAACTCACAGCGGCGACGGACAACCCGATTTTTCCGACTGATGGACCTACGGCGCTCCATGGCGGCAACTTCATGGGGCAGCATGTGGCGCTCGCTTCCGATGCGCTGCATGGCGCCGTGGTCGTGCTGGCGGGGCTTGCGGAACGGCAGATTGCGCGGCTCACCGATGAGGGGTTGAATGGTGGACTGCCGGCTTTCCTGCACCGTGGCCCTCCCGGTCTCAACAGCGGCCTGATGGGAGCGCAGGTTACGGCGACCGCCCTGTTGGCGGAGCTGCGAACCAATGCCGTGCCTGCCGCGATCCAGTCAATCTCGACCAACGGCGCGAACCAAGACGTGGTCAGCATGGGCACCATCGCCGCCCGGAAGGCGGCCACGGCGCTGGTCGACACGGCGCGAATCCAAGCGATCCTCGCGATTGCCGTCGCCCAAGGCGTCGACATCGCGACCGATTGCCAACCCGACTGCGCCTTTGCTCCGGCGACCACTGCCCTGCGCGCCTGGGTGCGCCGCAAGTCCGCACCGATTGTCTGCGACCGGCCCTTGTCGGCCGAGATCGAGGCTCTGGCGGAGGCGATCCGAACGGAGGATCCCCCAAACCCCACGGCCGGTCCCCGCGACGGGGTGGCGATGCAGTAGGCGACGACCCATTCCTAAGGCAGCGTGGCGACTGAGGGGATCTGCCGCATGCTCGCCACCGCCCCACCGACGAGCACGCGGCCCAACAAGTGCCGGAGCCGCACCCTCATAGTCCGTGGCTCCTCGGCCAGCCGGTCGGCTGGCGGCGTCGCAGCGCGTGCCATCGCCTTGGCGGGCGCATTGCCAATGGTCAGGCCGAACGCCCGGCCTCTGCGCAGGGAAGCGACGTTGCCGGCTCTTGCGGCACTGTGCTGTGTCGCCTTGGCGACCCTAACCGACGCTTCGTGTCCCACGCCTCGGTGCCGGTATTCAGGTCGCGACGGCGTTGACCGCCACTGCCGTTCTCACCTTGGCTCTGACGCTCGGTTCGTGCAGCGGCATTCCAGAAGTCACGCCCCATTTGCCCGAGCGCTGTGGAAGCCTGGCTCATGCTCGCCGTCGATGCCGCCGCAACAGCACCAATCCGATGACGATCCAAGCCTTTCGGATCCCGCCTTCCTCACGGCTCGCGCCGGTTCTCCGTGTCGGACTTGTGGCCGCCACCCTCATCGGCGTTCTACCCTTTCGGGAAGCGACCGCATCCGAGACGTTGGCCTGGCCCGCAACCACCGTTTCTGCAGATCCGTTCGTCTGGTTGCGGGACAGTGTTGGGACCGGTTCGGTGCGCCCCGCATCCACGTTTGACACCTGGCCCCGACGCACTCAGGCCGGCATCGCCGTTTCCGCCAGCCGCACCCAATAGGAGCAACCATGCGGAATGGCCTCGTCGTTGAAGTCGTATTCCGGATGGTGAACGCTCGCTGTATCTCCATTGCCAACAAGAATATAGGCACCCTTCCGGGCATTGAGCATGAAGGAGAAGTCTTCGCTGCCGAGGAGCGGCGGGGTCTCCGGGTTCACATGGTCATCCCCCGCAATCTGGGCCGCAACCGCCGCCGCGAGAGACGCCTCCTCCGCGGTATTGACGGTGACAGGATAGTCGCGCCGGTAGTTCAGTTCCGCCCGCGCGCCGAAGGCAGCGGCGACATTGTCGACGATCCGATGCAGCCGCTCCTCGACCAAGTCCTGCACGCCGCCGTCCAGCGTCCGGACCGTCCCTTTCATATGAACCCGTTGCGGGATCACGTTGAAGGCGTCACCGTCGGTGTGAAAGGCCGTGATCGAGACGACGGCAGAATGGACCGGGTCGACATTGCGGGCGACGATCGACTGCGCGGCTTGCATGATCTGCGCCGCCACCAAGGTGGTGTCGATGTTCGAATGGGGCCGTGCCGCATGCCCACCCTTTCCCTCGACCATGAGTTCGAAGCGGTCGGCGGCCCCCATCATTGCGCCCGTGCGCAGGGCGAAGTGGCCGACTGGCGTGCCCGGCATGTTGTGCATGCCATAGACCTCCTCGATGCCGAAACGGTCCATCATCCCGTCCTCGACCATCTCGCGGCCGCCGCCGCCACCCTCCTCTGCCGGCTGGAAGATCACGATCGCCGTGCCGTTGAAATTCCGCGTCTCCGAGAGGTATTTGGCGGCACCGAGCAGCATCGCCGTGTGCCCGTCATGGCCGCAGGCATGCATCTTTCCCTCGACCGTCGAGGCATAGGGCAGCCCGGTCGCCTCGCGGATCGGCAGCGCATCCATATCCGCCCGTAGGCCCACCACACGGCCAGATCCGGTCGCTTTGCCCTTGATCACGCCGACCACACCGGTGCGGCCGATCCCCTCGACCACTTCGTCGCAGCCGAAGGCGCGCAGTTTTTCCGCGACCATGCCAGCGGTGCGATGGACGTCAAACAGAAGCTCCGGGTTTTGGTGGAGATCGCGGCGCCATTCGGTGATCTCGGCGTGAAGATCGGCGAAGCGGTTCACAATCGGCATCGATATCTCCTTTGTCTCTGGCGCGATCCGGCATCGTCAGCGTTGCACACCATGGAGCGAGTCGCCCGGCGCGGCAAAGACTGCAATGAAATCAGCGTATCCCTAGCCCTTAGGCGGCCAACCGGTCGATCAGGCGGCGCATGAACGCCTCGCCCGCGGCGACCTGGTCGCGCGTGATGAATTCGTCTGCCTGATGTGCCTGGTCGATCGAGCCGGGCCCGCAGATGCAGACAGAATACCCTTCCTCCTGAAAGAACGCCGCCTCGGTGCCATAAGCAACCGCATGCTCGCCATTGTCGCCGGTCAGTTGGCGAGCCAGCGCCTCGGCCCGGGCCGTCTCCGCCGGTTCTTTGCGACAGCCGGGGTTGCGAAAGCGCCGTTCCACGGTCACGCCCGCCTCCGGGCGGATCGCTCTAATCTCCGCATCGATCTCGGCGGCGAATGCCTCATAGGTGTCGAGCCAGACGTCGCCGTCCTCCTCCGGCAGGTGACGGATATCGGTGGTGAAACTGCAGGCCTCGGCGGTGATGTTGCTCGCTGTTCCGCCCTGGATCAGTCCCACATGAAAGGTGGTCCAGGGCGGATTGAACGCAAAGCGGGTCTCGCCTCGTGCGGCGCCCACGGCCTCAGAGCGGGTCTGCGCGTTGCGCTGGTTGTGCCAGTCGACCAGCCGGGCTGCTGTCATGATCGCGGACACGCCGAGATGCAGTTGGCTCGAATGCACGGGGAATCCGCGAACCCAGGTGGTCAGCCCGATGCCGCCCTTATGCTGCGTTACGACCTCCATCATCGTCGGCTCGCCGACGATCACCGCCTCGGCCGGCGGCAGGGTTTCCCGCATCGCCCGGACCATATCGGGCACGCCCAGGCAGCCGATCTCCTCGTCATAGGAGAGCGCGATCTGGACCGGGCGTTTCAGGTCGCGCGACACCATCTCCGGCACCATCGCCAGGGCGATGGCGTTGAACCCCTTCATGTCGCAGGTCCCCCGGCCGAACAACTTGCCCTCCCGCTCGCTGAGGGCGAAGGGATCGGTCGTCCAATCCTGCCCGTCGACCGGCACGACATCGGTGTGGCCGGAAAGAATGACGCCGCCGGGGGCGTCCGGGCCGATCTGCGCATAGAGATTGGCCTTCGTCCCCGCGCCATTCGGGACCAGCCGGCTCTCGACACCGTATCCCGCCAGATACTCGCGGACAAAGTCGATCAGGGGCAGGTTGCTGTCTCGCGAGACGGTCGGAAAGCCGATCAGCCGGGCGAGCATTGCCTCGCTGGAGTAGGATGTCGCCACGGTGGTCTCCCTCGCTGCCTGCCCCTAATGCTGCGCGGCAAAACGCCTGGGTCAAGCGGTAGCGCTGCCTCGTTCTGTGCTGATCAAATTGTGATGCTGTCGAAATAGGCAAAATCGCTTCTGCTGCATTGGCGTGTTAAGGTTCGGGTTGCAGATGCCTAAAACTTCAGTCTCTAATCGATCATTAGTGAGCCGGTTTGGGGGACGATGGTCGCGTGGATGCATCGCTCGAAGGCGATATTGGCAGGACGGTCCTCGATGTTGCGGGGCTGCAAACGGTCTTTCACACCCAGGACGGCACCGTTCATGCGGTAAACGGCGTCAGCTTTTCCCTGAAGCCCGGCGAGCTGTTGGGCGTTGTGGGGGAGAGCGGATCGGGCAAGTCGGTGACCATGATGTCGCTGTTGCGCCTGTTGCCCGAACCGCCGGCCGAGATCGTGTCCGGCGCGGTTCGCCTCGACGGGCGCGATCTACTGGGTCTGTCGCAACGCGATTTGCGGGATGTCCGGGGCGGTCAGGTGGGTTTTATTTTTCAGGACCCGATGACGTCGCTGAATCCGGTTTTCACGGTGGGCTACCAGCTGAGCGAGCCGCTGCGCGAACATCTCGGCATGACGCGGAGAGAGGCAGCGGACCGGGCCGTTGAGCTTTTGGAACTGGTTGGCATACCCTCACCCCGCCAGCGATTGGCGGACTATCCGCACCAATTTTCCGGGGGAATGCGGCAGCGGGTGATGATCGCGATCGCCCTTGCTTGCAATCCAAAGGTTCTGATCGCCGACGAGCCGACCACAGCCCTCGACGTGACGATCCAGGCGCAGATCCTTGAGCTGGTCCGGGAGCTCCGCCGCGATCTGGGCATGGCCATCGCGTGGATCACGCACGACCTCGGCGTCGTCGCCGGGATCGCTGATCGCGTCATGGTCATGTATGGCGGCCAAGTGGTCGAGCATGCCGATGTGGCAACGCTGTTTGCTGCGCCGAAACACCCCTATACCCGCGCGCTGCTGGAGACGCTGCCGAGCCTGGATGGTACCCGCGACGCGGTGCTGAGATCGATCGGGGGCCAGCCGCCGCTGCTGAGCCAACCGCCCCAAGCCTGTCCATTTGCGCCCCGATGCGCCCATGTTTTCGCGCGCTGCATGTTGGAGAACCCCGTCCTGGGGAGCGTTTCTCCGGGTCATGACGTGGCTTGTTGGTGGGATGTCGATGGCGAGGAGCCGCGCCGTGAGCCTTGACGCGGCACCTGCGCCGGTTGCCGAAGCCGCGCAGGGCGAGGCGCTGTTGCGGATCGACGCGCTCTGCATGCATTTTCCCGTCTACAAGGGCATCATTCGCCGCCAGGTCGGTGTGGTCAAAGCGGTCGATGAGCTGAGCTTTGACATCCATCGCGGCGAGACGCTTGGCCTGGTCGGCGAAAGCGGTTGCGGCAAGTCGACCACCGGCCGTGCGATCCTGCGCCTTTACGAACCGACTGCGGGCCAAATCTGGTTTAAGGGCCTCGATCTGGCGAAGCTGCGGGCCGGGGGGCTGCGCCGGATGCGGCCCAGCATGCAGATGATTTTCCAGGATCCGCAGGCGTCGCTGAACCCGCGGATGACGGTGGGTTCGATCATCGCGGAACCGCTGACCGAGCATGGCAAGCTGTCCTCTGCCCAGCGGCGGGAGAAGGTCCACGCGCTTCTGGACGCCGTGGGGCTGAACCCGAAATTCGCCAATCGTTATCCGCATGAGTTTTCCGGTGGCCAACGGCAGCGGATCGGCATCGCACGGGCGCTGGCGTTGGACCCAGACTTCATCGTTTGCGATGAACCGATTGCGGCGCTTGACGTTTCTATCCAGGCGCAGGTGGTGAATTTGCTGGAGGAGCTGCAGGATAGACTGGGCCTGACCTATCTCTTCATCAGCCACGACCTTTCGATGGTACGCCATATCGCCGACCGGGTGGCGGTGATGTATCTGGGCCGAATGGTCGAGCTGGCGCCGCGCGATGCGCTCTACCAGAACCCGAAGCATCCGTATACGCAGGCGCTTCTCTCGGCAGTGCCGATCCCCAACCCGGCGGTGGAGGCGACGCGGAAGCGGATTATCCTCCGCGGCGATGTGCCGAGCCCGATCAATCCCCCGGATGGCTGTCGCTTCGCGTCGCGCTGTCCCAAGGCAACCGATCGATGCCGCGCGGTCATGCCGGTCTGGCGCGACCTGCCAGGCGGGCGGAAGGTCGCGTGCCATCTTGCGGAGTGATTGTTGATACCACGCGCGCCATATCCCCCTCCGTTCGGACCGCCGCAGGAGACCGCGGCCGTATCGGAGATGAAGATAACCTCAGAGCACAGGGAGACTTCCATGCGGACTTTGACATCCAGCCTTGCTGCGGCGACGGCATTGGCGTTGCTGGCTACGGCCGGTCATGCGGCCGAACCGGGGCGCGACGGCCAGGTGAACATCATCTACTGGCAGGCGCCCTCGATCCTGAACCCCTATCTCTCGGGCGGCACGAAGGAGACCCATGCGTCCTCGATCGTGATCGAGCCCCTGGCGCGCTATGACGAGACCGGCGCTCTGGTGCCCTGGTTGGCGGAAGAGATCCCCACCGTCGACAATGGCGGCGTGGCGGAGGATCTCAAATCGATCACCTGGCGGCTGAAAGAAGGGCTGCTTTGGTCCGATGGCACGCCGGTCACCGCCGAGGACGTGGTCTTCTCCGGCGAGTATTGCGTGCATCCAGAGGGCGGCTGTTCCTCCGCGTCCTTCTTCACCGATGTGGAGAGCTTCGAGGCGATCGATCCGCGGACTGTGAAGATCAGCTTTTCGGTGGCCAAGCCGTTTCCCTACGGTCCCTTCGTCGGGTCCGAGGCACCGGTGATCCAGAAGGCGCAGTTCGAGAACTGCATGGGCGCTAAGGCCCCGGAATGCACCGAGCAGAATTTCAGCCCGATCGGCACCGGGCCGTTCAAGGTGGCGGAGTTCCGTGCCAATGACACCGTCGTTTATGAGATGAACGAGAATTTCCGCGAGGAAGGCAAGCCTGCCTTCAAAACCGTCCTGTTCAAGGGCGGCGGCGATGCGGCTTCGGCGGCGCGCTCGGTGCTTGAGACCGGCGAATTCGACTATGCCTGGAACCTGCAGGTCGAGCCTGAGATTCTGCAGGCCATGGAAGCCGCCGGCAAGGGGACCCTCGTCAACTCCTTCGGCACCTCGGTCGAGCGTCTGATGGTGAACTTTACCAACCCCGATCCGGAACTTGGCGAGGAGCGGGGCACCATCGCGCATCCGCATCCCTTCTTGGTAGACCCGGCGGTCAGGAAGGCATTGAGCCTTGCAATCGACCGGCAGATTTTGGTCGATGCGGGGTATGGGCCGGCGGGTCAGGTCACCTGCAATGTGCTTCCGGCGCCGGCGATCTATGCCTCTACGACCAATGACGCCTGCAAGACCCAGGACATCGATGCGGCCAACAAGCTGTTGGACGATGCGGGCTGGGCGCCGGGTGGCGATGGTGTTCGCGAGAAAGACGGCGTTCGCCTTTCGATCCTCTACCAAACCTCCACCAACTCGGTGCGGCAGGGCACCCAAGCGCTGATCAAACAGATGTGGAGCCAGATCGGGGTTGAGACCGAGCTGCGCAACATCGATGCGTCGGTCTTCTTCGGCGGCGATCAGAGCTCGCCGGACACGTTCCAAAAGTTCTTCGCCGATATCGAGATGTACACCAATAACTTCCCCGGCGCCGATCCGGAACAATACATGGCGAACTGGCATTCCTCTGAGGTTCCGTCGCCGGACAATCAGTGGCTGGGCGATAACATGCCGCGCTTCCAGAACCCGGAATACGACGCCCTGGTGGCAGAGCTCGCGACCACGGCCGGGTTGGATGCACGGGCAGAGATCGCGAAGAAGATGAACGACATGCTGGTGACGGAAGGGGCGATGATCCCGCTGATCCACCGCGGCAATGTTTCGGCCATCTCGAACAAGCTCGCTGGGGTGCGGATGAACTCCTGGGACAGTGAGATGTGGAACATCAAGGATTGGTCCCGCGCCGAGTGATGCGGAGCGCCTGGACCTGGCGAGGTCCCGGGCTTGACCCGGGACCTCGACCGCGCTGGCCGGCTCCAGCGATGTCCCGGGTCGAGCCCGGGATATCGCGCGGTCCGACACTTCGGCCTGCGGGGTGCGGGAATTGGCAGCGACCTGCCCGAAGGGAGGGGTAGCCACCAATGCTGCGCTATACCATCAGACGGCTTTTGCTGGCGATCCCGACGCTGCTGTTCATCAGTTTCGTCATTTTCGCCATCCTGGACCTGGCGCCCAACGACCCGACCGGGCAGTTGCCGCTCACGATCCCGGCAGAGGTGCGCGAGAAGATCCGTGAAAGCTTGGGCCTCGGCGAGCCTTTCTTCATCCGCTACCTGAAGTGGCTGGAACAATTCTTCATCAACGAGCCGCTCAACATCCTCGACCAAGCCTTCGGGATCCAAATCGGCAATGCCGAGGAGCGGTTGCGCATCACGTCCTGGGCGACCCGCTCGCCGATCGTCGATCTAATCATCGAGCGTACGCCGCAGACACTGATGGTCGTCGGCCTCTCCTATGTGGTGGCGATCCTGATCGCCCTGCCGATCGGCATCATCTCCGCTTACCGCCAGTATTCCTGGTTCGACCAGTTCGGGACCTTCTTCTCGATGGTCGGCTTTTCGATCCCGACCTTCTTCACCGGGCTGGTCTGCATCATTGTCTTCTCGGTCTATCTCGGATGGTTTCCGTCGATCTACGACACCACCCATAAGGTTACGGATTGGGACAGCTTCGTCTTTCAGATCCGGCAGATGATTATGCCGGTGATGGTGCTGGCGCTCTTCAACGCCGCACAGCTCAGCCGGTTCATGCGGGCCTCGATGCTCGACAATCTCAACCAGGACTATGTGCGCACAGCGCGGGCCAAGGGGATGAAGGAGCGCGCGGTCCTGCTGATCCATGTGCTGCGCAACAGCCTGATCCCGGTGATCACTGTGATCGCGCTCGGCGTGCCACAGATCTTCGGAGGCGCAATCATCACGGAACAGATCTTTCGGGTAAACGGGTTAGGGCAGCTTTTGATCATCGGAATTCAGGGGGCGGATATCCCACTGGTCCAAACGCTGACCTTTATCTTCGCGATCTTGATCGTCCTGTTCAATCTGATCGCCGATATCCTTTACGGCATCCTCGACCCGCGGATCCGCTATGACTGACGCGCCCATCACATCGGTCGATCAGCGGGCCATGCAGGATGCGGAGATGGGCGAGCAGCGCTCGCTCTGGGGCGATGTGTGGCGGCAGTTCCGGCGGCACACCGGCGCGCTGCTCGGCGTCGCTGTATTTGTGTTCATTGTGTTGGCGGTGGCGCTCGGACCCTTCATCCACACCGTGGATCCGCAGCATCTCGACATCGTCAACAAGAACCAAGGCCCATCCTGGGCGCATCCCATGGGGACCGACAATCTGGGCCGGGATATGTTCGCCCAGGTGCTCGCGGGTGGGCAGGTCTCGCTCGCCGTGGGCGTGGCGGCGATGCTGATCTCGCTGATGATCGGTACGCTTGTCGGCGTTTTAGCGGGCTATTTCAAGGTGATGGACGGCGCCTTGATGCGGCTAACGGATCTGTTCCTGGCCCTGCCGATCCTGCCGCTGTTGCTGGTGATCATCCTCTTGTTCCGCGATACGCTGAGGAAAGCCATCGGGCCGGAGGCTGGGATCTTCCTGCTGATCGTCTTCGTGATCGGCATTACCAGTTGGATGCAAACTGCCCGGATCGTGCGCGGCGATGTCCTTAGCTTGAAGGAACGGGAATTCGTCCTCGCCGCCCGGTCCATCGGTACCCGAAGCTGGCGGATCATCCTGCGCCATATCCTGCCGAATGTGCTGAGTCCGATCATGGTCTCGGCCACCCTCGGTGTCGCCAATGCGATCATCACGGAAAGCGCTCTGTCCTTCTTGGGCCTCGGCTTCCCGCCGGATTTCCCAACTTGGGGCCGGCTCCTCTACGACGGTGCGAATTTCATGCAGCTCAGCCCGGACCGGGTGCTCTGGCCGGGGTTGGCGATTTCGCTGACGGTGCTCAGCGTGAATTTTATGGGTGACGGACTGCGGGATGCCCTGGACCCGCGGCAGCGCGGCCGGAAGTAGCGCTGGCGGCGGTGTGGCTCATGGGTGGCCACCGGCCGGGTGGGTTGCCGCGTCAGAGCGGCGTTGGCACTGTTGATGCGGCATCTGTCGAGGTTTGGCGGTTGCCAGTCGGGCGATGGACTGGCGGGAGGCTGCGCCTGGTCGCGGCCAGGTGTCACGGCAACGCTTGCAGGTGATATGCGGGCCGGACTGCGTTGCCGTTACCAAGGCCGCCGCGTCGTGCGCCCGGAATGTGGCGGCACAGGCGCCCGCGGCGGAGGGGTCGGCACCTGTGCGTGTGGGACGGCCCAGGCGCCCGCGGCATTGCCACAAGGGCCTTCGGCGGCAGCCCGCCGCGGGTGAGACCGTGCCATCCAGGGCAGCGGCAAACGCGGCGGCCTGTAGCGCTTTCCGACCGGATTGCATCGGTTCTCGCCCTGGAGGGTATCGTCTGGGTGCAATCTCGCGACTCAAATCCGAGTTAGATGGGCTGGAAAAAGCTCTAAAGGGTGGCCATCTCGCGCCGCACCTTGGACGAGAACGTCTCGCGGTCCCGTTGGCTCGCCCGGTTCATGCCGTAGAGGGTGAGATATCGTTTGGTCCCACCGGCTGCCACCAGGCTCCCGATCAAGCGGTTGACGACTCGGCGTGGCGGGTCGCCGGTTAGCCATATCAATCCCCGCGGGCCGCCATAGGTGTGCACCGCCGCCAGCGCCTTCAGCCGCATCGCCGACGAACCGAGCCGCCCGTCCCTGATCGCGAAAGTCACCCCAGGCAGGAACACCCGGTCGAAGAAGCCCTTGAGGATCGCCGGATGTCCGAGATTCCATATCGGCGAGACGATCACCAAGCCCTCCGCCGCCAGGAGCCGATCCACATACCCTGCCACCGGTGCGCGGTTGGTGGCCAGGTCGTGATAGCCCGCCCGCTCCTCGGCGCTCATCACCGGGTCGAACCCCTCGGCGTAAAGATCGCAATCGTCGACATCGTGCCCGGCTTCCCGCAACCCCTCCAGCGCCGCCCGGTGAAGCGCCGCCCCGTAACTGGTCGCGACGGGGTGGGCATACAGCACAAGGACCCGCATCGCCCTAGCTGGCGAGGCTGGGGAAGATGTAAAACCGCTCGTCCGAGAAATCCCAATCCGGGTCGTCCCAAGCGATCATCTTGCCCGGGTTCATCAAACCGGCCGGGTCGCATTCCCGCTTGAACGCCAGCTGCACAGGGTCGGAGCGTTTCATCCCACCCTCCTCCAGCGTATAGCGGTGGGGGTTGAAGGTTGCGCAGCCATGGGCCTCGTGAAGGCGATTAATCTCGTCGAGCCGGGCTTCCGTCGTATAGCGCACCAGCGGCAGCCCGCCGATCGCCACCGTTCCGTCGAAGCGGGTGAACTCGGTGTGCCCCGGCACCTCGTCGCCGAAGAGCTCAGTCATCTTCGCGAGGCTCGCGAGCGGATCTTCGGCACCATACTGGACCTGCAGATAGGTGATCGACGGGTCGACCCGAAGCGCGCGCAAGGTGGTGTGGTTCCAGCAAAGCTCAAAGGCTGGCGGCAGCCCGTCGCGGCCATCGCGGTCGGAGCGATAGGCGATCTCCGCCGTCTTCCAGCGTTCCGTGAAAGTCAGAAGCGCCTCGACCGCATGGGGCGCCACCATCACCACGGCGACGGAGTGCTCTGGGCGCAGGAACTTCTTGTGGCGCAGAAAATAGTCATGGGGCACCGGCGCAGCTACCGTCGCGAGCTGCTTCAGCAGGATTGCATCTTCATGGGCGAGGGCATAGGCGTAGCTGCTCGCCTCCATGAAATCGTCGAAGCCCACCAACAGGTCCACCCAGTCATAGGCGGGGGCGAGCGGCATTTCGATCTCGGTGATCACGCCATTGACCCCATAGGCGTGGTTGGCCTTTTGGATGTGCTCGCCGGTCAGATCCACCACCCGCGGTTCCGCCTCACAGGTGACCAGCCGCAGGCGCAGGATGTTGCCAGTGGCGCGCAGACCGCCCCAGCGGATCGCGCCGACACCGGTGGAGCCGCCGCCGATGAACCCGCCGAGGGAGGCCGTGTTGTGGGTCGAGGGGTGGATGCGCAACTCCTGCCCCGACTCCGCCCGGGTCCGTCGGTCGAGATCGGCGAGGATCGTGCCGGGGCCCGCAATCACACGGCCGGGGGCGATTTCGCGGATCTCGTTCATCGCCTTCATATGCAGCACGATCCCGCCGGCAATCGGCATGGCCTGCCCGTAATTGCCGGTGCCGGAGCCGCGGACGGTCACCGGCACCCGATGGGCATGGGCGACGCGCATCACCTCGATCACCTCTGCCTCTGACTGGGGCGTGACCACAAAATCGGCGCTGACGCCATCCAGCCGGTCTTTCAGCACCGGCGAATACCAAAAGAAGTCGCGGCTTTTTTGGCGCACGGTGGCTGCGTTTTCGTCGATGTCGAGATGGGCGAGGGCGGCCTTGGCGCCCTGAATGTCGGCGGTCATCGGGCCTCCGCGGCAAGGGGGTTCGCAAGCCCGGCGAGACCGTCGAGCTCGGCATAGTCTGGCGGTTCGGCGGCTATTGCGCGACCATCGCGGATCACCAGCCGGTCAGGATGTGGGCGAGAGAGAAGCTCGGTCCAGCCGCGGGCGGGGACCAGCACCAGATCGGCAGGCGCATCATGGACAACCACACCGCCGCCAATCCCCATTACTGCCGCCGGAATGCGCGAGAACGCCGCCGGCCACGCGCTGACCGGGTGGTCGAGATGGGCGATCCGGGTGGCCTCCCGCATCACTTCCAGCATGTCCAGATCGCCATAGGCATAGAACGGATCCCGCGTGTTGTCGGAGGCGAAGGCGACGGGCACGCCTAAGGCTGCCAGTTCGTGCACCAGGGTAACGCCCCGCGCCCGCGGCGTGCGGTTCGCCGCACGGTCCTGGAGGTAGAGGTTGCAGAGCGGCAGTGAGATCACCGCGATCCCAGCCGCAGCTACCCGCTCGATGGTGCGCATCGCCTCCGTCTCCGGCTGCATGGCGAGAGAACAGCAATGCCCGCAGGTGACCGCGCGGTCGAAGCCGGTGCGGGCCTTTGCCTCGGCCACCTTTCGCAGTGTGGCGGAGCCGGGGTCGAGGCTCTCATCGACATGGAGATCCAAGGAAAGGCCCCGGCTGCCTGCGATATCGAAGAGCTGATCTAGGAGCCCATCGAGATTGAACATCGGGTAGGTGACCCCGCCCATCACCCCACCGGAGGAGGCGACGAGATCTGCAATCTCGGCAAAGCCTGGCTTGGCCACTTGCTCGACCGAGACGAGGGCGACGGCCTGTAGCGCGATCCGGCCCGCCCAAACCTCCCGCATCTCGCGGAAGACAGCCCAGCTCGACTGCGTGCGGTGGTCGCCAGTGTCGAGATGGGTGCGTACCGCTCGTGTGCCATGGGCATAGGCGCAGCGGAGCATGAAATCCATGCGGGTGCGGACATCTTCGGCAGTCCAGAAGGTCGTTCGGTCGGCGCGAACTGCGTGGATCGCCCCTCCGAAGGTACCGTCCGGGTTGGCTTTTCGGGCCCAGATCTGCCCTTTGTCCAGATGGGTGTGGCAATCGACGAAGGCGGGTAAGACGACGGCGCCGCCAATGTCGATCCGCGGCCCGATCGGCGGCCCGATCTTGTCCCCATCGATGCCAATATCGGCGCGGACGAACCCCTCCGCATCCGCTGCGCCCAGCCCATCGGCCACCGCGGCGGGAACCCGTGCATCGGCGAGCGTGTAGGGCCCCGAGGCCGGGATCTGGTCCGCCCACCGGCGCATGCCTCACCTCTCCCGCGTCAGCGCGCTCTCATGCCAACGGCGCAGCACCAGATGGCTAATCAGGGATACCACCGCGAAGATGGCCACGCCCGTCAGTGCCACCAGCAGGACGGCTGCGAACATACGCGGGATGTTGAGCCGGTAGCTCGCCTCGAGGATGCGGAAGGCGAGGCCCGAGCCGATGCCGCCGGTGCCCGCCACGAACTCTGCCACAATCGCGCCGATCAGGCTGAGCCCGCCCGCGATCTTCAGCCCGCTGAGGAAGTATGGCATCGCTGCCGGGATCTGCAGATAGCGTAGCCGTTGCCACCGGGTCGCGCCGTAGATCTGATAGAGGTCGCGCAGGTTATGGTCCGCTGAATTCAGCCCCAGCGTGGTGTTCGACAGGATCGGGAAGAAGGCCACGATCCAGGCGCAAATCAACAGGCCGAGCAATTTCGAGCCCACATAAATGAAGATCAGCGGCGCCACCGCGATGATCGGCGTCACTTGCAGGATCACCGCATAGGGGAAGAAAGACATCTCGACCCATTTCGAGAGCGAGAAGACGATGGCGAGCCCGACGCCCACCAAAACGGCGGTGGTAAGCGCCATGAAGGTGATCTGTAGCGTCACCAGCAGGGCCGAGGACAGGATGCCCCAGTCCGCCACCAGCGTGTCCCAGACCCGACCGGGCCCGGGCAAGATATAGTGTGGGATCTCGTTGGAGCGGACGATCCAGTCCCAACCCATCACGGTCAGGATTACGACGATGGCGGGCAGGGCCCAGGCCCCGATCTTTTCTGCCTGTTGGCGCCGCTGACGAGCCAACTCCTCCTGGTCGATGGGCTGGATCTCGGCGAGGCTCATGCATCCCCCATCGCGCCACGCAGAGCGTCGGATGCTTCCCGGCACTGCGCGGCATAGGCGGCAGAGGTGCGGAAGGCCGGGTCTCGCGGATAGGGAGCCTCGACCGACAGTTCCCGGAACACGCGGCCGGGGCGCGCGGCCATCACGATAATCCGGCTGGACAGGAAGACGGACTCGAACACCGAATGGGTCACGAAAACGACCGTGCAGCCAAGATCCGCCTGCAACCGCAACAGGTCATCGTTGAGGCGGAACCGCGTGATCTCATCCAGCGCCGCAAAGGGCTCGTCCATCAGCAGCAGTTTTGGCCGGGTGACCATGGCCCGCGCGATGGAGACTCGCATCTTCATACCGCCCGACAACTCCCGCGGGAAGGCGCGCTCGAACCCGTCGAGGCCTACCGCCGAAAGGGCGGTCATCACCTCGTCGCGCGCCTCTGCCCGGCCCATGCCCTTCAGGCGCAAGGGCAGCCAGACATTGTCGAACACTCGGGACCAGGGCGCGAGGGTCGGCTCCTGAAACACAAAGCCAATATCGGGCGCCGCCTCGCCATGCCAAGCGATCCGCCCGGTGGTGGGGTTCGACAACCCCGCGATCAGCCGCAGCGCGGTGGATTTTCCGCAGCCTGAGGGACCGAGGAGGGACACGAACTCCCCGCCGCCCAGCGTCAACGACATGCCGGACAGCGCAGTGACCTGCCCGGCGAAGACCTTCGTGACGCCGTCGAGCGACAGGAGCGGCGCCGGCGCTGGCGCCGCCAGGGGCTGGACCAGCGGGGCAGCCATCAGTTCCCGAGGAGGGATTTCTTCACGTCGAGGCCGACGCCCTTGTTCACAAAGTCGAGCGTATAGGCCTCGGTAAACGGCAGATCCTTCGGCACGACGCCGAGCTCTGCCATCGAAGTGTAGAACGCCTCCATGGTCTCGTCGCTCATCGCATTGATGCCGACCTCCAACGCCGCGCCGGAATCCGCGATGCCGTATTTCTTCATGGCAGCAATGGAAAACGCGATTTGCCCGTCGCTCATGTCCGGGTTGTCGGTCTTGATCTTCTCATTGGCAGCGGCGTTATCGCCGTAGAGATAATTGTACCATCCGATCGCCGTGCCATCGACGAAGCACTTCACCTTCTCCGGGTTCGCCTCAACGAAGGGCTTCATCATTTCGATGGTGGTCGAATAGCTGGTGAAGCCGTAGTCGGCCAGCAGCCAGACATCGGGCGCCCAGCCGGTCTCCCGCTCGATAGCATAGGGTTCGGAGGTCACATAGCCCTGCTGCGCGACATCCTTATCGGCGATGAATTGCGCCGAATTGAAGGTATACGGCGCGCGGTTTTCCTCTTTGAAACCAGCGTTCTTCACGAATATCTGGTACCAGGTCTGCAAGGAGCCGTCGTCGGTCAGGACCGTCATGTCCTCTGATCCGATCTCCTCGAACTTTTCAACCCGGCCTGGATGGGTCATCAGAACCTGTGGCTCTTTCTGGAAGTTCGCGGCGACCACGATGATCGGAATGCCCTCGGCCACCGCATTGAAGGGCTGCAGCATGTTGCCGCCCATATAGGCGTCCATCTTGCCGGCGATCATCAGGGCGCGGCCGTTCACTTGCGGGCCCCCAGGGATGATCTCGACCGTCAGCCCGCAGGCCTCGTAGGTGCCGTCGACCACGGCCTGATAGTATCCGCCATGCTCCGCTTGCGCGACCCAATTGGTGCCGAAACGCAGGGTACCCAGCTCGCCCGCCGCCGCCGGGACTACCGCCAGCGCCGCGAGGAGACCCGCCGTCGAAAGGATGTTCCGCATCGCCATCTCCCAACCTGTCTGGGCCCGAGGCCCTTAACGATTCTGAGCGATAGGGTAAGTGGCACCCTCGGGCTGTCGAGGAAAAAAGCAGTCATGCGGTTCGGGGGTGGCCGCCATGCCCTTCGCTGGGGCAAAGCGGTGAGTGGCTGCTTAAAGGCTGGGCAGATCGCCGAGCGGGCCTGGGCGCAGGAGCGTGGTGGGGTCGGTGGCGTGGATTTCCGTGAGCAGCGCCAAGAACGCCTCCGCATGGCGGGTCAGCTGCGCTTCTCCCGCAGCTGCTGACGCCTGCGTCGCATCGCCGGCCACGCCCGCCGGGTGCAGGTCCTGGGCCATCCAGCCGATGCCCGCCGGGCCGTGAGCCCGCAGATGCTGATGTCGGGCCGCGAGATCGAGCTGTGCGGTCCGGAAGTCCTCCGTCCTCTCCATGCGCACGAGGTCCGGGCGCAGCGCCAGCATCATCGAGGTCTCCGCAGCCCCACCATGGATGCCATAGGAGGCCTCCTCCGCCGGGTACAGGTCTGCCGCCTCGGCCGTCGCGCCCCAGGCTGTCGCGACCACCATCAGGCCGTGTTCGACCCGCAGCTCCCGCGCGGCGATACCCATTGGGTTCACATTGCCGCCGTGGGAGGTGACGATCACGAGCTTGCGCAGACCCGCCCGCGCGACCGAGGCGCCGATTTCCAGCCAAGTGCGGATCGCCGTGTCCCATCCCACGGTCAGGGTGCCGGGAAAATCGAGATGTTCGTTAGATTTGCAGACCTCCTGCACCGGCAGGAAGGTCGCGGGCAGGCCCCGCGGCAGGGCAGAGACGACGCGGGCCACCATCCCCTCGGCGATCACCGCGTCGGTCGCAAGGGGCAGATGGGGGCCGTGCTGCTCGATGGCGGCGATCGGCAGGACGGCAATCCAGTCAGAGGTATCGGCGGAGAAATCCTCCGTCGTCATGTCGCGCCAATGCGGCAGGGGGTTCATGGCGGGGCCGCCCCTATGGCCTCGATCTCGACCACGAATTCTGGGCGGGCAAAGCCGGAGACAATCATCAGGGTCGAGCCCGGCGGCTCTAACCCGTCGAAGAACGCGTTGCGGGCCGTCATGTATCCCGCCAGATGCGCCCGGTCGGTGACATAGGCGTTCAGCCTCACGATGTCGGCGCGGGTCATCCCGCCTTCCGCCAAGATCGCGTCAAGGTTCCACAGCGCTAGGGTGGTCTGAGCCTCCGCCCCGTCGGGCACCGTGCCGTCCGCGGCGATGCCAAGCTGGCCGGAGCAGACCACAAGCCGCGCCCCGGGTGGAACCGCGACCCCGTGGGCATAGCGCGAAAACGGCGGGTGGATCTCATCCGGCATCAGGCGACGCATTGCGAACCCCCCTCCTTAGGCAATCTGACGGATCTGCCAATCGACCCGCTGCAGGAACCGTTTTCTCTTGTCTGCGCCGGCTGTGTCGATGCTGTGCATCGCGAGCCAGAACTTCCGGGCCCGCCGGTGGCAAATCGCGCCGAGCCCCGTCAGCAGGATTCGCCGCCCCGGCGCGCCCATGCCAAGCTGCCACCACCACCATGGCGAGCCGAGTGTCGTGACCACGCCGATCAGGCGGATATTGGTCAGTCCGCGCCCGATAGGCTGTGTCTCGGTCGGCATGGTGAAGGCCACATGCGGCACCCAGACCCGGTCAAGCCAGCCCTTTAGCATCGCGGGCTGTCCGTACCACCAGGTCGGATAGACGAAGATCAGCCCGTCGGTTGCGCGTAGTCGGGCAATGTGCTCGGCCACCGGGCGCTCGTTCTCGCCTGCGTCGTGATACGCCTGGCGCTCGGCGCGGTGCATCACCGGCTCGAACCCCTCGGCATAGAGGTCGAGCAGGTCCACCTGATGCCCCGCCGCCTCGGCCGCCGCCACTACCTTGTTGCAAAGGGCGGCGGAAAAGCTGTCCGGGTCCGGGTGGCAATAGACGACGAGCAGGCGCAAGCGGGACGCTCCGGCAGGCGTGAGAGGGGCGGCTTCCTTGGATGCCCCTTACCCTGCCACAGCCCCGCGGAAAGGCAACCGGGCAGCCGCGTCAGCCAAGGACCGAGAAGCTCGATTCCTTGTTGATCGGCCGCTTACGCGAGTAAAAGCCCACATCGATCTGGCGGTCGATATGGGGCAGAGTGAACTGCAGCGGTTGGGTGTCGTGGTCGCCGCCCTTCTCGCAATGGTCGATCAGCGCCGCCATCATCTTCCCGGCAATCGGCGCGTTCTTGTATTGGTTCCCTGACGTCCCGCAGGCCATGTAGAACCCTGGCAGGCTGGAGCGGTCGTAGATCGGGATCCAATCGTCCGATACGTCGTAAAGGTCGACCACACCCCGCATCTGGCTGGGGATGCCGAGCGTCGGCACCCGTTGCGCATAGCGCATCGCCTGGGTCTTCCATTGCTCGGTGAAGTCGCGGTCATAGGCGGTGTCATCCTCCACCCAGACATGGTCGTCGCAGGGTGGGTCCTCCGACCCGATCAGGATGTTGTTCCCGTGTTCCGGGCGGCAATAGCAGGCGATATCGCTGTCGGAGACGACCGGCGCCTCCCCCTCGAAATCGAAGCCCGCGGGCGCGGGGACATGCACCACCTCTTGCCGCAGCGGGCGGGTCGAGATGGTCATGTCACCGGTGACGCCCGCCATTTCGTTGAGTTTCCCTGAGGCCGGGCCGCTGATATTGACCACCACGGGCGCGTGGAGCTCGCTGCCATCGTCGAGGCGGATCCCCTTGGTGCGCCCGCCTTCGGTCAGGATTTCGGTGACCATGCGGCCCATGAGGAATTGCGATCCCTTCGCCCGTGCCGCATCCGCTAGGTTCTGGGCCGACAGTGCCGGATCGGTGACATAGCCGGAATTGGGCCAGAACACGCCGCCCGGCACTGCCCCCCCCGTCGCCTCGCCAAACCCCGGATCCTCGGCGCGTTTCGGTGGGTGGAAACGGTCAAGCGAATAGATCGGCAGTTTCTCAACAATCTTCTCCGGGGCCCATTCGTCGTAAGGGCAGCCGATCGCTTGCGAATTGACCATGTGCTTTTCCAGGTGACCGTTGGCCTCGGTCTTCATCACCAAGCAGCCTATCTCGCGGAATTGCGCGAGGGGCGTCGCGGCAGGCAGCCCCAGATAATCCGCCCAATCGCGCCAGTAGAAATAGCCCTCATAGGCGAAGGCCGTCCCGTCCAGCGTCGAGTAGTGCATCCGGATGATCGCGCAGGAGCCTGAGGTCGAGCCATGCCCCGCCTGCGCGTTGCGGTCCACGGTCAGCGTGCGATAGCCGAGCTTTGCAAGCTCGAAAGCGGTGGCAGTGCCGATCACCCCGGCGCCAATAATGATCGCATCCGCGGTCTGGGTCATGGTTTGGTCCTTCGTCCTGGTCTTAGTCTACGGGGGAGGCCCCGCCCTCCTCGGTCCGTTTTGCCACATAGGCGTCGAGCGCTTCCAGCACCGCCGGGTCGCGGGCCGGCGGCTGCCATTCCGACAGCGCCTGTTTCCAGATCTCATGAGCCCGCTCGGTCGCGGTCTTGCCCCCGGCCTCGGTCCATTGGCCGAAATTCGACCAGTCCGAAACCTGCGTCTCGTAAAACGCTGTCCGGTAACGCTCCATGGTGTGAGCGGCCGCAAAGAAATGCCCGCCGGGCTCCACCTCCGCAATAGCGTCGAAAGCGATCTCGCCAAGATCGGCCGAGACCGGCTGCATCGCCGCGGCAACGACCTGCAGAACCTCGTGATCGG
Organism: Pseudomonadota bacterium; assembly: GCA_039513195.1. Lineage (GTDB taxonomy): Bacteria > Pseudomonadota > Alphaproteobacteria > Rhodobacterales > Rhodobacteraceae > Thermohalobaculum. The sequence continues at coordinate 61,929 of JBCCRM010000011.1, forward strand.
TCACGAATTTTTCCATGGAGAAGGTGAGCCCGCCCTCCAGCCACCCGGCGGAGTGGAAGATCATGTTCGCGCCGCCCAGCAGGCAGCCCCAGAGCGCGAGCTGGTTTTCATAGGTCGCCTGCGCATCGGCGGTGTTTGCGGCGGTCCCGGCGGCAGAGCGCCAGGGCAGTCCTACATGGCGCGCCAACTGGCCCGCGCCGAAATTGGTGCGCATATGCTCGGGAGTGCCGAAGACCGGCGCGCCGGAACGCATATCGACGTTGGACGAAAACGCGCCATACACCACCGGTGTGCCAGGGCGCACCAATTGCGTCAGGGTGATACCGGCCAGGGCCTCCGCATGGCTGAGCGTCAGGGCGCCCGCGATCGTGATCGGGGCCATTGCGCCCGACAGGCAGAACGGCGTCACCACTGCCACCTGCCCCCATTCGGCGAAATCGATCAGGCCCTGTGCCATGGGAATGTCGATCTGCCGAGGCGAATTGGTGTTGATCACGGTGTGCAGGCAAGGCTTCTGGCGAAACTCCTCCTCACTGAGGCCCATGCCGATCCGGACCATCTCGAAACAGTCGAGCACTTGGCCCTGCCCGCGGGCATAGGCGAACGGCATCTTATCGCTCAGTGAGAGCTGCGCGCGGGTGGTGTGGAGGTGGCGTATCGCGATGGGAATGTCCTGTGGCTCCACCACCGCGGTGAGCTTGGGGATCATGGGAAAGCTGTCGATCAGCTTCATCCCCTCGCAGAAATCCGCCATCGAGCCCGGGCGGCGCCCACGTTCCAGGTCGGTGATGTTCGGGCAGCCGGCACCGGCGCCGAACATCAGGGAGCGCCCGCCAACCGGCATGTCGTGACCATCGGTGTGTGAGTGGAAGGTGAAACCCGGCGGCGCGATCGAGAGCGCCTCCTCGATGATCTCCCGGCCGATGCGGACCATCAGACTTTCTTCGTCGACAATGGCACCCGCATCGCGGAACCGATCCCGCGCTTCCTGCAACAATATGCGGATGCCAAGCTCCTCCAGCACCCGCAGCGAGGCGTTGTGAAGCGACGCGACCTCGTCGGCGGAGAAGACCTCCATACGCGGAAACGGGTTCGTCAGAGTGAAGGCCGTCGCCGATGGCGCCGCCTGCACCTGCGGCTCGCGGGCCTTTCGCCGCCGGCTCCGGACGGGATCGGAGGTTGTGGTCATCCGCGACTCTCCTACCGATGCACGACAGTTGCCCGGAGCCTATGCAAGCCGGGCCCCCGCCGCCAGCGGAGAGTTCCTGTGCGCAGGGGCAGGCATAGGGGCTGGTGGGGGACACTCCGTCCCGAAGCTGCGCAGGACCGTTCCGGATCGGGGCGCCGGCCGCGCGGCAAACAGCCCTAAGATCTCGTTACTGCGGCGCGATGTGGGAGACGGACCATGCGCAACTGCGACACCACCCCGTGGTGGGAGAAAGACTGGACACTTGAGGACTTCCGGTTTCTCGCCGTGCCGGGGGAGGCGCCAGATCCGTTCGCTGAAACGCTGGGCGGCCTGGCCCACGAGATCGTTGCAGCTCTAGGGCGCGTCGACGCTGGCACCGCCGGACTTTTTGCGATTGTTGCCGTCATTCGCCTCGGTTTGGCCATGGAAATGCGTAGAATCGGTGGCGTACAGTGGCTTTCGGTTGCGCGGAGGGTTGGGAAAACGCCTCTGGATTACCGAGGGTCGCGAAAAGTCGCAGAGCGTGCCGCCTTGCTTTGGTCAAATTGTGTCAGTTTTTGCACAGGTTGTCCTGTCATTCGCAGGTAGAAGTTGCAAAATATCGCAAAACTACCTGAAAGAATGTAAACATTTTGCAAACGAGTAGAGTGCGGAGCGCGAGATGGACCTTAAATCAGCGAGTGGCAACTATATTAGCGCGGACATGCTGCTGGACCCCAGCAATGGTGTGGCCTACGCGATCGTTTTGCCGACGCTAGCGCTGTTCGCTCTCGGGCAGCGTCGATGGGCCATGCTGTATGGCTGCGGTGCTGCAATTTTTGTGGCCCTTCAGGCGAGCGTCTGAGTCAACCCTCCGAAATTGGTAAACGGATTCCACTTAGAGGCGATCTGAGTGATTGCGGCGACTCGGCAATCCGCGTACCACCTTTCGACAGATTGTGGGGTAATCCGTGGTCTGCGCGCCCGGTTTATCGCTGCTTCGGGGTGGCAACTAATGCCGCCAGGATGCTGTTGCGCATTCTTGCTGCGGGCTCCGGAGAGCCCGAAGCCCATCGACCACGACCGAGCAGGCTGACCTACAATCCGCCTGCGAGACGTTGAAGGGAATTCAGATATGCCCACCGGAACCGTAAAATGGTTCAATTCTGAAAAGGGTTTTGGTTTTATCGCCCCCGATGCCGGCGGCAAGGACGTGTTTGTCCACATCACCGCTGTGAAACGCGCCGGGCTCGAAACCCTGAATGAAAACCAAAAGGTTGCTTACGAGATGAAGGCCGGCCGCGACGGCCGCTCGATGGCAGGGGACTTGCAGGTTCTCTGACCGTTCGTACTCCGCTGACGATGCGCTTTCTGGGATCGGGGGACATTTCGCCCCGGCTATTGCGATTCGTTCTAGAACATAATTTTGCCCATCTCGGAAACGTTGCGAACTGCAATTGGCGCAACAATCTCCAACCTTCGAGAATCCCCTGAATCCTAAAATACTCATTTTAAATCAATGGACTATACCCTTCTTTGAACGTGCAGAGAAGCCACAAACCCAATTAGTGCGGCCGGACGCACTTGGAGAATTTGTCAATTTTAGGTTAAAAAATAGGCGTCCCAACGATGTGGGGCGGCGTTTTGTGTGTCGGTTAGGACAGGTCGTGCTGCGTGTTTGAGTGCCTGTCGTCGGAGTGTGACGTTATGCTTGAGTCTGCACCTTATCTCGCTTTCTCGGTGACTTCGGTTCCCGAAGGAAGCGTAGCCCTCGCATTGATCGGAGCTTTCTTGGCTGCGTTGGTGTTCGGGGCGCGCCGTGGCGATGCTGCGTTTCTGGCATTCGTGGGCTTTTTTGCGTTCTTGCTGGTGCAGTAACCCTCCAGATCCGCCGCCCGGATCTCGCACCGTACTACCACCAGCGCGTCGGTTTCTCTTCGAAGCCGGCGCGCGACTCTATTGCGAGGGCGGTGTCGAGGACGATGCCCTCGCCCCAGGCCGGCCCGATCACCTGCAGGCCCAAAGGCAAGCCATCTCCGCCCAGGCCCGCAGGAACCGAGATGCCCGGCAGCCCGGCCAAATTCACTGGCACCGTGTAAATGTCTTGCAGATACATCTCGACTGGGTCGGCGATCTCCCCCAGGCCAAAGGCCCCCCGGGGGGTGGAGGGGGTCAGGATCGCGTCGACCTTCCCGAACGCCTCGTCGAAATCGCGCCGTACCAGGGCACGGATCTTTTGCGCGCGGATGTAATACGCATCGTAATATCCGGCCGAGAGGACATAGGCACCGATCATCACCCGGCGTCGCACTTCTGGCCCGAAGCCCTCCGCACGGGTCTTCTCATAGAGTTCCGTGATCCCATCGCCCTGGCTTAGTTCGGCCCGGTGGCCGTAGCGGACCCCGTCATAGCGGGCGAGGTTCGACGAGGCCTCTGCCGGCGCGATGATGTAATAGGCGGGCAGCGCATATTTGGTATGAGGCAGGCTGATCGGCACGGTCTCCGCCCCCGCATCGCGCATCATCTCGGCGCCCCGGTCCCACAGCGCCTGCATCTCCGGGCTCAGTCCCTCCGTGTATTCCGCCGGGATCCCGATCCGCTTGCCGCGCAGATCGCCGGAGAGCGCGGTTTCGAAATCTGGAACGGTCCTCGGGGCCGAGGTGCTGTCCTTAGGGTCATGCCCAGCAATCGTGCCGAGGATCAGTGCGGCGTCGCGCACCGATTTCGTCAGCGGCCCCGCCTGGTCCAACGAGGATGCGAAAGCGATGATCCCCCAGCGCGAGCAACGGCCATAAGTCGGCTTTAGCCCGACGATGCCACAGAAGGCCGCGGGCTGACGGATCGACCCGCCGGTATCGGTGCCGAGCGCGCCGAGGCAAAAATCGCCCGCCACCGCCGCGGCCGAGCCGCCCGAAGAGCCCCCCGCGGTGATCGGCGCGTCATCGCCTCGCCGCCGCCACGGCGAGATCGTCGAGCCGTAGCACGCGGTTTCGGTCGAGGAGCCCATGGCGAATTCGTCCATGTTCACCTTGCCGAGCATGACCGCGCCCGACTGCCAGAGCTTGGCGGTCACCGTGCTCTCATAAGTGGGCAAGAAGCCATTCAGGATCCGCGAGCCCGCCTGGCTCTGCACACCGTCGGTGCAGAAGAGGTCCTTCACCGCGATCGGAACGCCGAGCATCGCCGGCGCATCGCCGGTCCGACGCCGGGCATCGGCCGCGTCCGCCATAGCCAGGGCGCGATCGGCGGTCACGGCACTGAAGATGTTGAGACCCGCGCCTGCCTCTATCGCCGAGAGACAGGCCTCGGTCAGCGCCCGCGCGGTCAGCGCACCGGACTGTAGCGCATCCCGGGCGGCGGAAAGGGTGAGGCTCGCAGGCTCCATCGCTTACTCCACGACCTTCGGGACAGCGAAAAATCCCTCTCGCGTCTCGGGCGCATTGGCGAGCACCTGATCGCGGATGCCGCCATCGGCCACGATGTCGTCCCGTCGGCTGAGCGCCATGGGTGTAACCGCGCTCATCGGCTCCACCGCCGAGACGTCCACCTCCTGCAATTGCTCGATCCAACCCAAAATACCGGACAGCTCGCCCGCGAGACCGTCGAGCTCCTGCTCGGCCACGGCGATCCGAGCGAGTTTCGCCACGCGGCGCACGGTGTCTTTGTCGACCGACATTGGCAGTCTCCGGGATTGATCAGAGCAGAGCGTGGTTTAGCCGCCCGCGGATGCGCCCGCAAGCGGCGGTCTTTCCGCCCGTCGGTGGCGAACGGCGTTGCGCGGTGCGGGTGCCTCGCAGAGGCTTTCGCAGCTGCGAGAATCACGGGGAAGGAGGGGGAAGATGAAGATCACCTGGTTGGGGCATGCGTCGTTTCGGATCGAAGTGAGCGATCAGGTGCTGCTGCTGGATCCCTGGCTGCGGGGCAATCCGGTTTTCGACGAGGCTGGGTTCGATGCGGCAGTGGCAGGCACCACCCATATCCTGGTGACCCACGGTCATGGCGACCACGCTGCGAACGCGCCGGAGATCGCGAAGGTCACCGGGGCACCGGTCGTCGGCATCTATGACTGGGTGACCTGGATCGCCGCAAAAGAAGGGATCGAAGGCATCGGCCTCAACAAGGGCGGCACGGTCGCTTTGGGCGATGTGAGGGTGACGATGGTGAATGCGGTGCATTCGTCCTCCGCCTCCGGCCCCGACGGTGCGCCGATCTACACGGGCGCCGAGGCGGGCTATATGATCGAGGGCGGCGGCACGACCGTCTATGTCATGGGCGATACGGATGTGATGGCGGATATGGCGCTTTTCGCCGAGCTGCACGCGCCGAGCCATGCGATTGTGCCGATCGGCGGGCATTTTACCATGGATGCGGGCCGAGCCGCCTGGGCCTGCAAGAAGTTCTTCAAGTTCGACAGCGTGATCCCCTGCCATTACCGCACTTTCCCACTTCTAGCGCAGTCGGCGGACGAGTTCGTCGAGGCTGTCGCACCTGTGCCGGTCCACGTACTCGACCTGATGGGGAGCGTGACGTTCTGACTATGCGAGGCTGCACGCCCCGACCCGCCGCCCGCCCCCACCCACCCGCCGCGGGCCGCGGGGCGGTGCGCGCAGCCTCGTTGGGGGTGGTGGTGTCAGAGCGACCCGAGAAAAGCGGCTAGCCGGGTGACCCGATGGTCGACATGGCCAGGCGCGCGCTTGCGATCCTGATGGCAGACCCAGATCGTTGCCATGCCGCGGGCCTTTGGCACCGCGAGGTTCTGTTCGGTGTCCTCGACCATCGCAGCGCGAGCCGGGTCAAACCCGGCCGCGGCAATGACCTTGTCATAGGCGGGCGCCTGCGGCTTCGGGACCAGGTCTTTGTCCTCGATGGCATAGACCTCGTCGAAGAGATGGGAGAGGCCGCGCGCTGCCAGCACCCGTTCGGCATGGGCACGGGCGCCGTTGGTGTGAATGATCCGCCGCCCGGACAGGTTCCCAATCGCCGCCGTCAGATCCGGATCGGGCTTGAGCGCAGAGAGATCGATCTCGTGGACATGGTGGAGGAAGTCGTCCGGGTCGACCCCGTGATCCTCGACCAGCCCGTGCAGCGTCGCGCCGTGGCGTTCGAGATAGACGGTACGCAGGCGATCCGCCTCCGCCTCGCTAACGCCGAGCCTATCGATCATGTAGGCGCTGATTTTGCGGTTCATCTGATCGAAGAGCCGGGCGGAGGGATGGTAAAGCGTGTTGTCCAGGTCGAAGACCCAAGTCTCCATCTGCCGTAATGCGTCGAACGCCATGACTGCCCCCTGTTCCCACTCCCTCGGCCGACGTATCTTCTGGGCTAATGGCGTCAAGGAGGCATGAAGATGACCGAAGCCGCTGATTGGGCCGGGCGGATGGGGCGTGATTGGGCCGGTCAAGTCGCAGCGCTCGAACGGCAGTTGGAGGGTGTGGGCAATATCGGTCTTTCTGCACTCGCTGCGAAGCTCGGTGAGAGGGTGATCGATCTTGGCTGCGGCAGTGGACCGACTTTGGCAAGCATCGCCGAGGCTGTGGGGGCGACAGGGCGCGCGACAGGTGTCGACATTTCAGCCGAACTGGTTGCGATGGCACGAGCCCGGATCGCCGGTCTGACGCAGGCCGAAGTGATCGAGGCCGATGCGGGGACGTACGTCTTCGAGAGCGGCTACGATGCGCTTTTCTCGCGCTTCGGCTGCATGTTCTTCGACAATCCGGCCGCGGCACTCGGCAATCTCAGGGCGGCGCTGCGGCCCGGTGGTAGGGCGCTGCTCGTCGTCTGGTCAGATCCGAAGGCCAATCCCTGGGCGGCAGTGCCGGCGAAGGTGGCCGACGACATTCTTGGCCCGTCCGCACAGCCGCCCGTGCCCGGTGCGCCGGGGCCCTTTGCCTGGGCGGAGGAGGCGCGGTTTCGCAACATTCTGAAGGATGCAGGGTTTTCGGAAATCACCGCAGAGGAGCAGGCGGTTGAGCTTGCGGTCGGTGTGTCAGGCGACGGCAGCCCGGTGCAGCGGGCCACGGCCGTGATGTCAAAGGTAGGCCCTTTGGCCCGGCGCATCCGAGAAGCGGAGGAGACAAGCTGGGACCTGAGGATCCAGAAGAGCGCGCTTTTCACGGCGCTAGGGGCCGCGCTTACTCCCTATGCTCGCGAAGGCTGGGTCAGAATGCCCGGCCGGATCTGGCTGATACGCGCGACGGCCTGAAACAGGACCCACTCACTGACCGCCACTAGGGCGCCGCGACGGCGTCTTGGCCGGTGGCACGGAACGCGCCCGCGGCGCGGTTGCGGAGACCTTCGCCTGTCGAGAGGCCGCTGGCGCCCCGCGGCGGTGCCATGCGCGCCTCCCTTGGCAGCGCGCCGCGCGCACGGAGGCTGCCAGGTGGCCCGCGCCTGACGCGGCGCCCTGGACGGCGGGCACCATGCCGCCGGCAGGCGGCGGGCACCCGGCGGAACTGGCCTCAACCCTCAGGCTCGAAGGACAGGGCCACCCCATTCATGCAATAGCGCAGGCCGGTCGGCCGCGGGCCGTCGCTGAAGACATGGCCCAGATGGCCATCGCAGCGGGCGCAGACGATCTCGGTCCGGGTCATGAACCAGCTCCGGTCCTCGTGCTCCTCCACCGCCATCTCGTGGGCCGGTTGGAAAAAACTTGGCCAGCCGGTGCCGCTCTCGAACTTATGGGCGGCGTCGAAAAGCTCCGTCCCGCAGCCGGCGCAGTGATACTTGCCGGGTTCCTTCGGGAAATTGTCATGGGTAAAGGCCCGCTCCGTGCCCTTTCTTCGCAACACCCGATAGGCCTCGGATGTGAGAATCTCGCGCCACTCCGCATCGGATCGAACCACTTTCTCGACCATTCCAGATTTTCCCTTTGCTTCTCTTGGGCCGCGTCATAATCGTGTCATTCGCCGATTGGTATATAGTCGGACCTGGGCCTAAGGGCATGGATCCCTTGGTGACGGAGCAGTGACGATGCCGATATTTGGGTCGGGGCGCTACAAATCGCGACTGGCCGATACCGCGGAGGATGTGCGCGCCTGCCAGCGCCTCCGCTATCTCGCCTTCATCGCCGATCGCGGGCTCGGGGCGCAGGGGGAAGACCGTCTCGACCAGGATATGTTCGATCCGGACTGCGAGCATGTGATGGTGGAGGAGGTGAAGACCGGCATCCTGGTCTGCTGCTTTCGCATCCTGCCGCTTGCGAACGGGTCCGAAATCGACCGCTGCTACTCCGCCCAGTATTACGAGCTGTCGAAGCTTACGGAGTTTCCCGGAAAGATGATGGAGATGGGGCGCTTTTGCATCCATCCCGCCTATCGCGACCCCGACATTCTGCGCGTCGCCTGGTCGGCGAACACCGCCTATGTCGACCGCGAGGGGGTGGAGCTCGTCTTCGGCTGTTCGAGCTTCCAGGGCGTTGACGCGGATGCTTACATGGACGCCTTCGCGCTCCTAAAGGAAAGGCATTTGGCGCCGAAACGCTGGCTGCCCCGGGTCAAAGCGCCGAAAGTGTTCCGGTTCGCCAAGATGCTGCGGCTGCGAAAACCGGATCTAAAGATTGCCATGAAGCGTATGCCGCCATTGCTTCGCACCTATTTGGTCATGGGTGGCTGGGTATCGGACCATGCGGTGATCGACAACGATCTCAACACCTTGCATGTCTTTACGGGGCTCGAGCTGAAGCGGGTTCCGCCGACCCGCTTGCGGCTATTGCGCAAATCGGGACCGGCCGGGTGCTGAGAACGCTGTTCCGCTGGACATGAAGGACGCCGTCTCGCCCTTCGCCGACGCTGCCCTTGCGCCGGAAACCGTGGCCTTCAATGCGGAGCTCGCGGCGACGCTCGATGGTCTCCCAACGCCAATGGAGGTGCCGCTTGACCTCATCCGCATGGCCCGGGCTGAAGGACGGGGGATCTTCCCGAAATCCGGGCCCTTAGAAGGCTCCCGTTGGCAGGATTTGCCTGGCGGCGGCCGCGTGCGGCTCTCGCCGGCGGCCGGAGCGGCCATTGGGACCTATCTGCATATTCATGGCGGCGGCTGGACCATTGGCGCGCCAGACCAGGCCGATTTGCCGAACCAGCGCATCGCCGCTGAAACCGGGGGCGATGTGGTCTCGGTCCAGTACCGGCTCGCGCCGGAACATCCCTGGCCCGCCGCAGCGGACGATTGCGAGGCCGCCGCGCTCTGGCTGCTCGAAAACCGGTCAGGCCCAGTGGTGATCGGTGGGGACAGCGCTGGCGCTCATCTTTCCGTTGTTGTCTTGCAACGGCTAAAGGCGCGCGGGCTTGCCGAGCGTATCCTGGGGGCTGTGCTGAACTACGGCATGTTCGATCTGCGGATGACGCCGTCGATGCAACGTTGGGGGGATAGGTATCTCATACTCTCTACCCCGGTCGTGGCCTGGTTTGCCGGCAACCTGCTCGGCGGGCACGACCCTGCCGATCCGGCAGTGTCGCCGCTTTTGGCGGATCTTTCTGGCATGCCGCCCGCGCTGTTTCAGATTGGAACGATGGACCCGCTGCTCGACGATAGCCTGTTCATGGCCGCCCGTTGGCAGGCTGCCGGGGTGGCGGCGGACTTGGCGATCTACCCTGGCGGTGTGCATGCCTTCGATGCCTTCGACATACCCATCGCGCGGCAGGCGCAGGCCCGGCAGTCGGCCTTCATTGCGGCCTGTTTCAGTTGAGGCGGCGCTTCAGTCGCCGAGGGCGACACCCTCTCGCCGCGGGTCGGCGCCACCCTCCAGCTCGCCATCAAGACCGATTCTGATGATATGCAGCCCCGAGGTCATCGGCGCCTCGGAGACATCGTGACCCAGCGCCTGCAATCCCTCGCGCATTTCGCCAAGGCCACGCCCCTCCTCCAACACCACCCCGCCGCGATTGCGCTGCGAGATATGCGGCAGGGCGGCCGCCTCAGCCGGGTCGAGACGCAGCACCGTCAGCCCCAAAAGGCTCTGCGCGACGTATTCCGGGATGCGCGAGCCGCCGGGCGAGCCGACCAGCAGATGCGGTTGGCTCGGCCGCGCCGTCCAGTAGACGATGCTAGGCGCCATCGAGGAGCGCGGCCGCTTCCCTGGCGCTGGGGCATTCGCGATCGGCGTGCCATCGGCCCCGGTCGGGCGGAAGGAGAAGTCGGTGAGCTGATTGTTCAGGAGGAAGCCCGCCGCCATCCGGCCGGAGCCGAAGGCGGTCTCGATCGAGGCGGTGATGCTGAGCGCAAGCCCGCTCTCGTCGATCACCGAGAGATGTGTCGTCCCCGCCGAGGTCAGCCCCGCATCCGGCGCCATCTGCCGTCCTTCCCGCCAGGGCGGATCGCCCGCCTCCGCCTTGCCCTCGGCCGCCTGCACCAGGCTGATCAGGCGTGCGCGCTCGGCCAAATAATCCCGGAAAAGCAGACCCTTGACCGGAACCGATACCTGGTCGGGATCGGCGAGAAAGCGAGCCCGGTCGGCATAGGCCAGCCGCGAGGACTCGGCAAACAAATGCCAAAGCCGCGGGCTCTCCACCGTCAGTCCCGCCAGGTCGAAGCGTTCCATCAGACCCAGGATCTGCCCGACCGTGGTGGCACCGGAGGACGGCGGACCCATGCCGCAGACCCGCCATCGGTCGCGAAAGTCGAGGCAGACCGGCTCGCGTTCGACTGCCTGATAGGCCGCGAGATCGTCGAGACTAAGCGCGCCAGGCCGTGGCTCTCGCCCGACAGCGGCGATAATCGCCTCGGCAATCGCGCCTTCATAGAATGCACCGGGCCCCTCCGCCGCCAGGGTCCGTAGCGTCTCTGCCAGGGCCGGTTGGCGAAAGCTCTCCCCTTCGGCCAACGGTCGGCCCCCGGGCAGAAACACAGCGGCGGCATCGCTGGCCGCGAGCCGTCCGGCAGAGCGCGCGACCGAAGCTGCAAGCCTTGGGGAAACCGAAAAACCCCTTTCTGCCAACTGGATGGCTGGGGCCAACAGGCGGCCCCATGGGAGTTTTCCATGGCGGGTGTAGAGCGCTTCGATCAGGCGCATCAGTCCTGGCACCCCGACCGAGCGGCCTGACGCTACGGCCTCAAGGAAGGGCAGGGGCTCCCCTCCCTCCAAAAACAGCTCCGGCATTGCGGCGGCAGGCGCGGTCTCGCGCGCGTCCCAACTCGTCAGTCCATCGGGTCCGTGAACCAGTGCGAAGGCGCCGCCGCCGAGGCCGGAGGATTGGGGCTCAACCACTGTCAGCGCGAGCAGGGTGGCAATGGCTGCATCGGCGGCCGATCCGCCGGCCCGGAGCATTGCCAGCCCAGCCTCCGCCGCCAAGGGATGGGCGGCGGCGACCATGTGCCGCTCGGCCGCAACCACGGGTTTTGGGGCGAACCCGCTCTCACCTTCGGGATCGGCCTTGGTCTGGGCCATGGCGGCGCCAGCGGTCAGCAGACCCGCGATCGTCCATCCGAACCAAACCCGCATTGCCCTGCTCCTTCGCTGCTCTCCCATACGTAGCATGGACCGCGGCATCGGTCCTGGCCAGCCTCGGGAAACATCTGATTTTCATAAAATTTCGCCGTGTACGGCGCATGCATATCCTCTGCACAAGGGCAATGCAGAGCGTTTCGGTTGGGCGTGCGGGAGACAAGAAATCTCGTCGATCCGAAGACCGGGCGCGGGTCAAGGATCGCGGGCACCGCGACCGCGCGGCACGCGCGGCTTGTCCTTGACGCGCGCGTGGTTCTTCGGGGGATGCTTCGGTAAGATCGGCCCTGCCGGTCTTCTCAGCCCCTTCCGTCGGCGGTTGTCGAAAATGCACCTGCGCTCGGGGCGAAGCGCCCGCGCGGATCCGGGCCAGAAGGCCCGGGCCGCGCCCGAGTGTCATATCATCGGGGGCCGGAACGGCGCCCGATTCCGCAAATCCACAGGCATAGACAGTCGGTTTAGCCCCCTGTTACCGACATGTGGCGCGCCACTTCGCCATCGACGCGCTGGCGGGAGTAGTCGAAATCGTGGCCTTTCGGTTTGCGCGCGATCGCGCTGCGTATCGCGTCCTGCAACCTTGCGTCATCGCCGCCCGAGCGCAGGACCTTCCGAAGATCCGCGTCGTCGTCCTGCCCGAGGCACATATATAGCTGCCCCGTGCAGGTTAGCCGGACCCGATTGCAGCTCTCGCAGAAGTTATGGGTCAGCGGCGTTATAAATCCGATCTTCTGCCCGGTTTCGCCGATCCGCGCATAGCGCGCCGGGCCCCCGGTCCGCTCTGCCGTGTCCGTCAGGGTCCAGCGCTCGGCCAGGTCCTGCCGCAGCTGATCCAGCGGGTAATACTGATCGAGCCGATCCTCGCCGCCGAGATCGCCCATCGGCATCACCTCGATGAAGGTGAGATCCAGGCCCCAATCGGCGCACCATTCGACCAAGCGGTGGATCTCCCCGTCATTCGTACCCTTCAGCGCCACCACATTGATCTTGACGCGCAGGCCCGCCTCCCGCGCCGCCTCGATCCCCTGTAAGACTTGCGCGAGACGGCCCCAGCGCGTGACCCGCGCGAACTTCGCCTCGTCGAGTGTGTCCAGCGAGACATTGACCCGCCGCACCCCGATCTCGGCGAGCCGCTCGGCAAAGCGCGAGAGCTGCGTGCCGTTGGTGGTCACGGTCAACTCGTCGAGCCCGTTGCCGAGATGCCGCCCCATCCGCTCGAAAAACCACAGGATGTTCTTCCGCACCAAGGGCTCGCCGCCGGTGACCCGCAGCTTTCGCACGCCAAGCTCGACAAAGGCGGTGCAGAGCCGGTCGAGCTCCTCGAGGCTCAAAAGCTCCCGCTTCGGCAGGAAGGTCATATGTTCGGCCATGCAGTAAACACAGCGAAAATCGCAGCGGTCGGTAACCGACACGCGCAAATAGGTTATTGCCCGGGCGAAGGGATCTATGAGTGGCGGCGTCTGCATTTGTCCTCGTCTTCCTGGCAGAAATCTATGGGCAGCCATCGCTCGGCGCAAGAAACCGATGTTCTCGCGCTTGCCGCGTTCCGGGAATAGTCTTTGCACTGCATAGAAAACGCGGAGGCGCAGCATCGGCGCCGAGGAAAGTCGGGACGACGCGTTTCACTGGAACGCTGGCGGAGGGTTCGGCGGGCAGCTCGCTGCGACCTGCTCGGTCCTGATCATGGCGGTTGTCCTGGTGGCGGAGGATCCGGTCACGGCGGCGGCCGTCTCGCTGTTGTTCCTGCTGGCCACTGCGGCCGGTGTCGCGCTTTGGCTGCGGCGCCACCGGATCCGCGTCTATGCGGCCATCCAGATCTTCCTTGCCGCCACCTGGATCATCGCGACGCTGAGCATCCTGGTCATCGGCTCGCGCGGACAGTGGGCCAGCGTCCGGGTCGGCGCGGTCGGTGGTGCTGGCTCGGTGTCCGCCACCACAGCCCTTGGCGCTGTTGGGGCCGTCTTCGCAGCTCTGATGCCGCTCTTTCATCTGCGACAGAGAGGCGCCCGCACCTCACCGCCGAAGAGCCGCTAGTCTCCCGCGGAACGAGGGGAGGAAAAAATGATTCTTTATGGCCGGAACTTGTCGCCTTTCACACGGCGCGTTGCGATTTGGTGTGCGTTGCAAGGTCGGACGGTCGAGCAGATCGGGCTCGCAATGACCGAGCCGAAGGATGTCGAGGCTATCACGGCCGTGCATCCTGGCACGCGGGTACCGGCGCTGAAGCTCGACGACGGCACGGTGCTGATCGACAGTTTCGCGATTTGCGACTGGCTCGAGCAGACGGCGCCGCCGGGGCGGCGCCTGGTGCCCGCGGGCGGCGTTCCCCGGCGCGATTGCCTCAACCGCCTGGCGATGGCTCATGCCACGGCCGAGAAGATAGTCGCCCTCGTCTATGAGAAGAACCGTAGGCCGGAGGAGTTCCACTGGCCGGCTTGGCAGGAGCGTCTGGTGGGCCAGATCCGCGGCGGCTTCGCGGCGATGGAGGCGGCAGCCCCGGTCGAGGGTTTTCATGGTGGCGCCGCGCCTGATGGCAGCGATGTGGCGGCGATCTGCGCTTATCAGATGGGCCAGGCGACCAATTCCTGGTTGCTCGACCCAGGTTATCCGAAACTAGCCGGGCTGGTGGCGCGTGCGATGGAGATCGCGGCCGTGGCGGAGACAAATCCTGCGGCCTGATCGCTTGCTAGGTCCGTTTGGGATATGGCTCGTCGGCAAGTCGGCCTGCCTGCGCGACCGCGGTTCCGCCGGCGCTGACGCGCCGCCGTTCCGGCCGCCGCGGTTGCCACCCCGCTCTTGGCACTGTCTGCTCACGCGGCGGAGAAGCGACCCAGTCGCCTGTGGCTAATCCGCCGGGCGCCCGCTGCGTTGCCAAGGGCGCAGGTCTCGAAGCGCGCCGCGGGCGCTGTCGCTCCCGGGGGCCGGGTGGCAGACGCGGCGCCCTGGAGGACCCGGTCGGGCGCTTTCGGCTGAAGCTTGGGCGCGGTAACATGTGACAAAGCAGTGCTTTGGCCTTACCTGCCACGGGCGCACAGGATCAGGATGCTGGCCAATGGGCGGGAGACGCGCCCAGCCACGGCAAAGGGGGGACGCGATGGTCGAGATCGCGCGCGCCGCGACATGGGAGGCGATCCGCGCCGCACATCGCTGGGATATTCCGGCGCGGTACAACCTTGCAGAGGATATGGTCGGCAAATGGGCGACCGCTCAGCCTGGCCGTCTGGCGCTGCTCCATCTGGAGGAGAATGGCGTCCGCGACTTTACCTTCGGCGATCTCGACCGCCTTGCGAACCGTCTCGCCAATCTTCTCACCGCCCGTGGCCTTGCCCAGGGCGACCGGATCGCGGTGTTGCTGCCTCAGTCGCCGGAGGTGCTGCTGACCCATCTGGCCGCCTATAGGCTTGGCGCGATCGTCGTGCCTCTGTTCACGCTCTTCGGTGCCGATGCGCTGGCCTTTCGCCTGGCTGATAGCGGCGCGCGCATGCTCGTCACGGATCGGATCAATCTGCAGAAGGTTGCTGGGCTCGACCATGGGCTGGACGCAATTTTCTGCGCGGATGGACCGGAGTTCGGGGCAGAAGAACTGGCCGCAGGGCTCGACGCCGCTTCGGACAGCCTCAAGCCCGTCGAGACCGGGCCCGAAACGCCGGCCTTCCTCTCCTACACCTCTGGCACCACCGGCCCGCCGAAAGGCGCGCTCCACGGCCATCGAGTGCTACTCGGTCACGTCCCGGGCGTGCAGCTGGTCCACAACTTCTTCCCGCAGGAAAACAGCGCTATGTGGACGCCGGCCGATTGGGCCTGGATGGGCGGCCTTTGCAATATCGCGATGCCCTGCCTGCGCGCGGGTGTGCCTCTCCTCAGCCACCGCATGGAGCGCTTCGACCCGGAGCGCGCCTTCGACTTGATGGCGCGATTCCAGATTACCAATGTCTTCTTGCCGCCGACCGCGCTGAAGCTGATGCGCCAGGTGCCGGATCCCGCACGTTTTCCCCTGGCGTTGACCAGCATCGGCTCCGGCGGCGAGAGCCTCGGCGCCGAAATGCTCGCCTGGGGACGGGACACGCTTGGCCTCACGATCAACGAGTTCTATGGCCAGACCGAATGCAACATCGTGCTTGGCAACTGTGCCTCCGTCATGGAGGTGCGCCCCGGCTCGATGGGAAAGGCGATACCGGGCTCGGAGGTCGCGATCATCGACCCAGACGGCCGTGTGCTTCCGCCCGGCGAGGTGGGCGAGATCGCCATTGGCCGCGGCGATGCGGCCATGTTCCTCGGCTATTGGCATGCGCCGGAGAAGACGGCGGAGAAGTTCATCGGTGACTGGATGCTGACCGGGGACGAGGGAGTGATGGATGCGGACGGCTATGTGACCTTCGCGAGCCGGAGCGATGACGTGATTACCTCCTCCGGTTATCGCATTGGGCCGACCGAGATCGAGCATTGCCTCACCGGCCACCCGGCGGTGGCGCTCGCCGCCTGTGTCGGTTTGGCGGATCCAGTCAGAACCGAAGTGGTGCACGCTTTCGTCAGCCTCGCACCCGGTGCCGAGGCGGGCGATGCACTGCAAGCGGAGTTGATCGCCCATGTGCGCAAGCGGCTCAGCCCACATCTGGCGCCGCGTTCGGTGCATTTCACTGATGACATTCCGACGACGGCGACCGGAAAGCTGAAGCGCCGTGCGCTCCGCGAGCGGTTGATCTGATCGCGCCTCGCCATCGACGGCTCGAAGCGCGACAGCGAGCGGGCCTCGAGCGGCGCAGTTTCGACAGATGCGGACCCGTAGGGCCAGCTCTGCTATGCTGCGCTATGTCGGAGGAAAACACGAAGGAGTCGAGCATGTTGAGGCAACGGAAAGGGATCTGTCGGGTTGGGCTTGGTCTCGGGTTCGCCGCGCTTTTTGCGGCGTTGGCAGGATGCGCGGTCTTCCAAGGGGCCACGCAGCCGATCAGCGCCAGTGGCGGCGGGCTCGGCGATGTGACGGCTGTCGAGGCGAGCGGGGGTAATGAGATCCGCAACTATCCGGAATTCGTGGTGGCGGCGACGGTGGATGAAGGGCCAGGCTACGACCTCGCCGTCGGGCGCGGCTATCGGCGGTTAGAGGCTTACCTCGCCGGGGCGAATTCGGACGGCAAATCGATTGGCCGGCACCGGCCTCTGATCGCGTCGCCGGTCGGGCTTGTGCCCACATCCGTCCAGCCGGTGGTCGATACTGGCCGGGCGGAAGGGTGGGAGACGGCGATCATCCTGACCGACGGCGTGACCCCCGAGACCGCGCCGGTGCCGGACGATCCGGAGGTGGTGGTCTTTACCGTACCGGCGCAGCGGATCGCCGTGCGGCGGTTCAGGGGAACGCTGAAGGGCCGGAATGCGGCGGAGGCGCAAGGCGAACTCGCGGCCTGGGTCGAGGCGCAGGGTGAGGCGCCGGCGGGCGGTTGGCAGGCGACGAAGTACAACAGCTCATTCAGGGTGGCGTTCCGGCGCAACGAGGTTTGGATCCCGCTGCGCTGAACCAGGCAGGGAGGCCATGGCCGTCACTGCCGTGACGACTGCGCTTCTGTGTCTTGAAGGCTGCCGCCGCGGGCCGGATAGGCTGAGCGCGAAGCTGCCGGACACTCGGGCGCGACGGTCACGAATGGTCGGCTAACGCCGACCGGTAGCGCCGCGTCTCCCGCACGCCGGTTGGAGATGCGGCGCACGCGGCGCGCTTCGGGATCGGTGAGCGTGGAGATGCAGCGGGCGCCCGGGGCGGCTCCACCGGCGCCGAAACTGCAGTCCGCCGCGGCCGCGGGTCTTGCCACCTGCCGGGTGATTGACGCGGCGGCCCGGACGTCCCGGCCCGCTTGCGAGGCCGGGGCGGAACTGCAGGTGTGGCTCAGCATCCCGGGGCCCCAATCCAGCCCGAATGGTCGTATCAGAGCTTTGAGAGCTCCTCGGACGCCACGCCCGCCTCGGTTGGGCGCGGTTCCGGTGGATCGGCCGGAGCGTTCCGATTTGTCAGCACCGCCTGCATGTCGCCATGGATCCCCGACCGCTTCGCAATCAGCTTACCCTGCACCAGAGTATAGGTCAGCGTCTCTGTGCCATAGGCAAAGCGCAGCTCGCCATTCTCGTTGATCCGGCCGACCCGCCTGAACGCGGTTGCTGGCTGGCCCAGAGGCTCGAACGGGGCATGCATTTCGAAGATCTCGGCGCGCCCATCGAAATGTACTTTGGTCACCATCAGATCGTGGCACCATTGGCCGTTCCAGGCGCCTTGATGCCAGTCGCCGAGGAACCGCGAATACTCCGGCGGGACATCTTCTGCCGCAACCTCGATCTCGACAGGATCGAACAATTCCACCGTGTAACAATCGGCCCTGGTCAGGTTGGTCGGCACCGTCGGTTTCGGCGCCTCGACCTTGGGTTCCGCGCAGGCGGCCACCAACAACGCCCCCGCGATCCAAACAAAATTCCGCATCTGCCCGTTCCTCATTCGTAATCTGTTTTTTCGCCCGCATCCTACTCGACAGTCACGGATTTGGCGAGGTTCCTCGGTTGATCCACATCGGTCCCTTTGACCACAGCCGCGTGATATGCCAGCAGTTGTGCCGGCACGGCATACACGATAGGAGCGAAGCTGCTGGCGAATTCCGGCATTTCGATGACCCGCCAGACCCCCTGGCAACTAGCCTGGGCCTGTGGCGCATCGGTCACCAAAACGATCCGGCCGCCGCGGGCCATCACCTCCTGCATGTTCGAGAGCGTCTTTTCGAACAGCGCGTCCCGCGGGGCCATCACAACCACCGGTACCGCCTCGTCGATCAGCGCGATGGGGCCGTGCTTCAGCTCTCCCGAGGCATAGCCCTCGGCGTGGATGTAGCTGATTTCCTTGAGCTTTAATGCGCCTTCCAGCGCCATCGGGAACATCGCGCCGCGACCGAGATAGAGGACGTCACGGGCCTGCGCGATGTCCTGGGCGACCTCCGCGATCTTGGCCTCCTGCTCCAGCGCTTTGGCCATCAGCCGCGGCACGAAAATCAACTCTTCGATAAGCTTCGCCTCGGTCGCGGCGTCGAGATGCCCGCGCACCCTGCCTGCGGTCACTGCGGCCAGGGCCAGCGTCACGAGCTGACAGGTGAAGGCTTTGGTGGAGGCGACGCCAATCTCCGGCCCCGCGAGCGTCGGCAGGACCAGGTCGACCTCCCGCCCGATGGAACTCTCGGTGACATTGATGACACCGGCGATCTGGCGCACCTGGCCATTGATGTGCCGCAGCGCCGCGAGCGTGTCCGCTGTCTCGCCGGATTGCGAGATGAAGATCGCGATCTCGTCCCCGGTCAGCGGATGGTCGCGATATCGGAACTCCGACGCGATATCGAGCTCCACCGGTAGTTTGGCGAGCTTCTCGAACCAGTATTTCGCAATCTGCCCGGCATAGGAGGCAGTGCCGCAGCCGACCAGGATCGCCCGGCTCGCGTTCTTCCAATCCACCCCCTCGGCGAGGCTTGCAATGGCCGGGCGCTCCCCCGGCGCCGGACGGCTTAGGAGCTGAGAGAGAACGCCCGGCTGTTCGTGGATCTCCTTCGCCATGAAGTGGCGATGCGCGCCCTTGTCCATCAGCGCCTGCTCGACCGAGACGGTGCTGATGCCGCGGCGCACTTCGGCCCCCTCGGCGTCGTAGATCACCGCCCCCGCACGGGTTAGAACCGCGCAATCTCCGTCGTCGAGATAGCTGATCCGCGGTGTCATCGGCGACAGCGCCAGCGCGTCGGAGCCCACGAACATTTCGTCCTCGCCCCAGCCGATGGCGAGCGGCGGGCCGTGCCGGGCGGCGATCATCAGGTTGGGCTCGTTGTCGAACAGAAAGACCAGCGCGAAGGCGCCTTTGAGCTGCGCGAGGGTCATCCGCACCGCCTCGAGCGGGGTCGCGCCTTGGCCCAAAGCATGGGCGGCCATCTGCGCCACCACCTCGGTGTCGGTCTCGGTCCTGCAGGTTATGCCCTTTTTCCCGAGGGCGTCGCGCAGATCGGCAAAGTTCTCTATGATGCCGTTGTGGATCACATGGACCGACCCCGCGCTATGGGGATGGGCGTTCTGGACCGTCGCTGCGCCATGGGTGGCCCAGCGTGTATGCCCCATGCCAATGCTGCCGCGCACGGGATCGGCGGCCACAAGATTGCGCAGCTCGCTCAGCTTGCCGACGGCCCGCCGGCTCTCCGGCTTGCCGTTAGAGAGCGTGGTCAAGCCGGCGCTGTCATAGCCGCGATATTCGAGGCGCTTTAACGCGTCTAGGATCCGGGGCGCCGCCTCTAGCTGCCCCACGACGCCGATGATGCCGCACATGCTCGTGACCTCATTGCGGGGCTATTGCCCGTCTGGGGCGGCTTGCTTTTCCGCCTTTTGCTGCTGGAGCCGTTGTCGCAGTCGCCTGCCGGTGCCTTCTCGGTTGTCCTGCTTGACCCGGGCGATGGCGAGTGCCTCGGCCGGGACATCTGTGGTGACCACCGTACCCGTTGCGACATAGGCGTTGTCGCCAACGCTGACCGGCGCGATCAGGGCAGTGTTGGTGCCGATGAAGGCGCCGGCGCCGATCTCGGTTCGGTGCTTCATGGTGCCGTCATAGTTGCAGGTGATCGTGCCCGCGCCCAGATTGGCCTCCGCGCCGACAACGGCATCGCCCACATAGGTCAGGTGGCTCGCCTTGGCGCCGGGGCCGAACTCGGCATTCTTCATCTCAACGAAATTGCCCACATGGGCGTTCCGGCCGATGGCAACACCGCCCCGCAGCCTGGCGAACGGGCCGATGGCAGCGCCCGGGGCAATCTCGCATTCGGTGAGGTGGCAGAAGGCTTTGATGTCGGCGTCGTCTCCCACCCGGACGCCTGGGCCGAAGACCACATTTGGGCCGACGGTAACGTCTTTGCCGAGCAGCGTGTCCCAGGCGAAATGGACGGTGTCGGGCGCGGTGAGCGTGGCGCCGGCCAGCATATGGGCCCGCCGGGCTTCCGCTTGGAAGCGCGCTTCGGCGCGGGCGAGCTCGACCCGGTCGTTGACACCCTGGGTCTCTGCCTCTGGGCAAAACGTCGTTCGGGTGGTCAGCCCCTCTGCTGCGGCGATGCCGGGCAGGTCTGTGAGGTAGTACTCGGCCTGGGCGTTGTTGCAGCCGACTTTCTCTAGCAGCCGCGCAATGGTGGCGGCGTCGCCCGCCATGACGCCAGAATTGCAGGCGGTGATCGCCAGTTCCTCCGCGTTCGCGTCCTTCGCCTCGACGATCCGGGCGAGGGTGCCGTCCGTGTCGATTACCAGGCGGCCATAGCCGGCCGGGTTCACGGCTTCGAAGCCGAGCACCATGATACCCGCCCCAGTGCCGAGGCCGGCAATCAGCCCCTCCAGTGTGGCGGGGCAGAGAGCGGGCACATCGCCATAGAGGACCAGCAGGTCGCCCTCGAACCCGGCGATCGCTGGCAGCGCGGCCATCACTGCGTGTCCCGTGCCGCGTTGTTCGGCCTGCAGACAAACCGCGGCGGTTGGAACAAGGGCTTGGGCCGCCTCGCCGACCGCCTCGGCGCCATGGCCAACGACCACCGCCAGCCGCGCAGGTGACAGCGCCTGCGCGGTGCGCAGCACATGGTGCAGCATCGGCGCGCCCGCAATCGGGTGAAGTACTTTCGGAATGGCGGAGCGCATGCGCGTGCCCTTGCCTGCGGCGAGGACGACGATGGCGAGGGGGCGGCGCGTCTCGATCATGGCGCTCGTTTACTGACAATTGCGGCGATGCGGAAGACCCGGGCCGATCAGAAAAGATTTCATGGTCTTGCAGCTTGTGGAGGATGGGGGTCGCCGCTCTCCGGGCTTGACCCGGCGCCTGGCGTCGGCCCAGAGAGAGGGCCGCCCCTGGAGGGCGCGCCGAGCGAGGAGGGGCCGCCATGCGCGGGGCGATATTCGATCTGGACGGCACGCTGGCCGACACGGCGGCTGATCTGCTGGCGGCGGCGAATGTCGCGCTGGCGCCTCGGGGGTTGCCGGCGCTGGTGCTGGCGGAGGATCGGTCCTTCGCCGGGCGGGGCGGGAAGTCGATGATCCGCCGCGCGCTCGCCAAGGCCGGGCGGGATCCGGATAGTCTGGCTGAGGTCTCGCTGACCGAGGCGATCTATCCCGATCTGCTGGCAGCTTACGAGGGCGCGATTGCGGTCGAGACACGGCTCTTCGATGGGGTGGTGCCCTGTCTGGAGCGCCTGGCCGCCGCGGGCTGGGCGCTTGGCGTCTGTACCAACAAGCCGGAGCGGTTGGCTCGTATCCTGCTCGGCGAGCTTGGGGTCCTGGACCGGTTCGCCGCGGTTCTGGGCGCGGACACGCTGCCGGTGAGGAAGCCCGATCCTGAGCATTTCCGCGAGACGGCGCGGCGGATCCGGGCTGTCCCTGGGCGGTCGGTGATGCTTGGCGACACGCGGACGGATCTGGAGACGGCGCGGGCCGCGGGTGTACCCTGCGTGCTGACGCGTTTCGGTTTCGCCGCCGAGCCGCTGGATGTCTTGGCGCCTGACGCGGTCGTTGGCCACTATGATGAGATCCCAGCCGTGCTGGAGCGCCTGTCTACCGCCGCGGCGTGATCTCGGTTGGTTGCTCCGCCTTCCTCGATTTTTCGTCCGGCATTCCGCCGCTCGCCTGAACAGCCCTGTGTCCCCATTGATTGAGGCGCGGCTTTTCTGGGAGGCGTTCCGCCCGGGCTGACGCCCGGCCGTCCCGGCCGCCGCGTCACCCTCCCGGCATGTGGCATTTCTGGCGCCCGCGGCGGTGGGTCGACGGTGGCGCTGCTGGGTCGGTCGGCGGGGAGCGGCAAGACCGGGCGCCTGAGGCGGTGAAACCCGCGCTCAATTAGGCCCTCCGCCGCGTGCGCGGATCTGTCCATTGGCCTCAACCGCCGTCGCGGCGGCCCCGACCCGGGCGGGCCTTTAGGCCCGGTCGGGGTCCGTGTCATGCGGGGCATCCTCCGCAGTCGCTCGCAGCCTTGCTATCGGTCCAGCTCCTTCCGGGCTTTGAAGATCATCGAAACTGGGCTCACTTCCCTGTCCTGACCCCCAACGACCTGGACCGGGCGCGGCCGCGTCGCCAGAGCCCGCACCGCCTGAAACACCGCGTGCCAGGGCTCGCGGCCCTCGCATGTGTTTCAATCCCCGTCCGCATACCGGGACGCATCGGAGATGCACATCTCTCCGCCGCCCGGACCAAATAGTTTAGCGGTGCCGCCTCGGTCGATCCATCGGCAGCGGCGGCGCGGCCAGTGTCGATCAAGACGCGCACCGCGTCGCCCGCGAAACGCTCACCCGGCGCCTCCTGCGCGTGTTAATAGCGATCGTCGATTTTCCCAATCACCAGTTCACCGCATTGATCCCTCGACCGCTTCGCGACAGGTCGGGGGGAGACAAGCGCCTGCTCGACGAACCGCTCCCTGCCGCCAGCGACACTGCCTACTTGGTTTTGCCCACATTTGGTGTAGGGGCGGCCCTTCACCATCGGATGCGCTGCGACCCGTTGGCAGATATTGGGGCACCGTATCACCCGCCGCGGCAAGATCTATCGGACCGCCGGGTCCCGGGCGTTGATGTCGAAGCTACAGAACGGCCCATGGGCACTCGAGGCGCACTCCGAAGTGCGCCTAGGATCGCCCGCGCTGCCTCGGCCTTGGCCTGCGAGTTGCCCAGGAGGATATCGGCGATGCGGCAGCCCTGCAGTTCTTAATCGAGTTGCTTATCGAACAGCGATTCGCGTTAGGTCCCCAGCCGTTGCATCGGCCTGGCGGCGCCGATCGCCGGCGGGCGCGATCCGGTGCCGACGCGCCGGGGGACCGAACGATCCGGCAGTACCCGTCATCGCGGTCGGCTTAATCGCCGCGGGCGTAGCTGCCTTGCATTATGGCTGGGTGACCGCCATCGCCTACGGCGCGCGGTCCGTAGAGGGGGCGCAGTCGAACTGCCGGCGATAGGCGCGGGAGAAGCTTTCGGAGCTGTCGAATCCGGCCAAAAGCGCGATCTTGCCGACTGGCTCGTGCGAGTTGCGCAGCAGGTTGCGCGCATGGTCCAGGCGCAGCGTTAGGTAGTAGGCCGATGGCGCCCGGCGCAGATACCGGTGAAAGAGCCGTCGCAGCCGCCAATCCGGCAAACCAAGCCGCGCCGCGATCTCCGTCACTCGCAAGGGCCGGTCTAGATTGGCCATCATCAGCTCGACCGCCCTGGCGAGGTCCCGGTTCAGCCGCGGCAGCGCCCAATCCCGCCCGAAGGCGCCGGCCGCACGCTCCTGCCCCATGGGCCGGTAGTTCAACACCTCGGCCACGCGCAGCGCCAAGGGGCGGGAGGCGAAATGCCCGATCAGCGCCAGGGTCATGTCGAAAGTCGCCACCCCACCGGCAGAGGAGCAGCGGTCGCCGCCCAAATCGACCAGCTTGTCGGCGAAGAGGGCATCTCCATACCGTTCCCGGAACCCCGCAATCGACTCGTGATGGGCCGCCGCAGGGCGTCGGGTCAGAAGCCCCGCCTCGGCAAAGATCATCGCACCGGTCTCGACACACCCCATCAGCGTACCGCGGGCCGCATGGCGGCGCAGCCAGGCGCCGAGGCGCGCGGATAGCATCCGCTCCGGGCCGTAGGAAGCGATCAACACCACCGCCTCCGCCCGTTGCTCATCCAGCCCACCATCCACGGCCATGGTCAGCCCGCTCGAGCTGCGCACGGGGCAGCCATCGGCACTCAGCAAACGCCAGCGGAACAGCGGCCGCGGGCTTTCGCGATTGGCGATGCGCAACGGGTCAGTCACTAGCGAGAGGGAGACCATCGAGAACCCCTCTGCGATCACGACCTCGATGCGGTGCGGACCCGGTTGCATTGCTGTCATTTTGTATCAGAAAACTGTGTGTTTGGGTCAAGCCCAGCGACGCTGGCCGCGCTATGCTTCGGAGTCCCGATCCGGAGTGACCGCCCCCAATGCACGGACCCATCGCCGCCCAGCATCCCCTGGAGCCGCTGTTCCGACCCCGAGCCGTGGTGTTCGTCGGGGGCTCCAACCTGTCGGCGACGCTGCGATATCACCGCGAGCAGGGGTTTGCCGGCGAGACCTGGGTCCTGAACGCGAAGTACCGTATGTTGGAGGGGTTTCCCTGTTTCCCCGCCGTCGAGGATCTGCCAGGCGCGCCGGATCTCGCCTTCCTGGCTATCCGCCGCGAGGCCGCCATCGATACCATCGCCGCCCTTCGACACCGGGGCTGCCGGGCGGTCGTTGCCATGACCGCGGGCTTTGCCGAGACGGGGGCGGAGGGCGCAGGTTTCCAGGCGCAGTTCCTGGAGGCCGTCGGCGACATGGCAGCGCTGGGGCCGAACACGCTGGGCCTGATCAACTGCGTCGAGCCGATGGCGGCGATGATGGACCATCTGGGCGTCCGCCATACCGAGCGTGGGGTCGCCATCGTCAGCCAAGGTGGTGGGCTGATCTGCGACGCGGTCTTCGCCGACCGTGGGCTCGAGATGACGCATATGCTCGGCTGCGGGAACCAGGCAAAGACAACGGTGGCCGACTGCGTCGACTACTTGCTCGACCATCCGGGCGTCACGGCCGTGGGCCTGGCCTTCGAAGGGTTGCCCGATACGGGTGCGCTCCGCCGGGCAGCGGTCAAAGCTCTCCGCCTCGGCAAGCCCATCGTCGCCATGAAGTTCGGGCGCACGGATGCGGGGGCGCGGGCTGCGGCCTCCCACACCGCGTCAATGGCCGGCGAAGGAGCCGCCTGGCAGGCGCTGTTCGACCGGCTCGGCATTGTCAGCGTCACCGGCGTGTCGGAGTTTTTCGAGGTTCTGAAGCTGTTTCACTCCGGCCAGATCCCAAAGGGTCGGCGGGCACTGGTCACCGCGGCCTCCGGCGTCATGGGCGTGCTGCTGGCCGACCATCTCAGCGCCGCGGGGTTCGAGATGCCGCAGCCCTCGCCCGCAACCGTCGAGAGGCTGCGTTCCATCTTGCCCGGGATCGCGACACCCGGGAACCCGCAGGATATCACCATGGCCGCCTGGAACGACCGGGCCCGGCAGGCGGCGATCTATGACGCGCTGATGGCGGAGGGGTATGATATCGCGATGATGGTACAGAACTACCCGCGCGATGGTATGTGGGACATCGCTGAATACGCGGCGCAGTTGGAGGCGTTGGCCGAGGCCTGTAGGGGCCGCGATGTGGCGGCCATGCAGCTCGCGCCGCTGGTGGACTGCTATCCCGCCGCAGCGCGGGAAGAGACCGTGGCGCTGGGGCTCGCGCCGATGCAAGGGCTGTCGGAATGCCTGGTGGCGCTGGACCGCGCAGCTTGGTGGCGCGGTAGGCGAGAGACCCTGATTGCCGAAGCGGAGGCGTTGGGGCTGGATGCCCTGCCTGCGCCTGCCGCGCCCCGAAGGCTGGACGAGGCGGCGGCCAAGGCTCTGCTGGCAGCGGCCGGTCTACCCGTGCCGGCGGGCAGGTTGGTGGCCGCCGACGAGGCCGCCGCTGCCGCGGAGGCGATTGGGTTTCCGGTGGCTCTGAAGGCGGTGGATGCGCGGCTCCTCCACAAGACTGAAGCGGGGGCCGTGCGGCTTGGCTTGCGTTCGGCGGTGGAAGTCGCCGAGGCGGTCACTGTGATGCGCAAGACCATGGCGCGCAAGGTGCCGGGGATCCCGCTGAGCGACGTGCTGGTGGAGGCAATGGCAGCGGATGTGGTGGCAGAAGTGATGGCCTCGGTCCGCCACGACCCGTTCGTGGGCCCTGTGATGATGATCGCCGGTGGCGGGGTCGAGGCGGAGCTTTGGAACGACCATGCGGTGATCGCCTTTCCAGTGACGGAGGCCGAGGTCGAAACCGCCCTCGACAGCCTGAAGATCGCCGCCAAGCTCGTCGGGTGGCGAGGACGCCCTGCCGGAGACCGGGAGGCCCTGGTTGCAGCGCTGATGGCTCTGGCCCGCTTTGCGGAGGCGCAGGCCGGACGGCTGGAGGAGGTCGAGATCAACCCGATCTTGGTCGGGCAATCCGGTGTCTGCGCGGTCGATGCGGTTTTGAGCCTGGAGGTGGGCGATGGCTGATCTCCGCCCCCTGCACGGGCTGAAAGTGGTCGATCTCAGCCGCAATGCGCCGGGCCCGCTAGCCACGATGCTGATGGCCGATTTCGGCGCGGAGGTGACCCAGGTCGTTCGCCCGGTGCAGCCGGGGTTTGAGCACTATTCGGGCGGTACGGCGGATGATCCCTACACCGCCATGCGATTTCAGCGCTATGACGCGGCGATGCGGGGCAAACGATCCGTCGCCCTCGATCTGAAAACCGAGCAGGGGCGGGAGGCGGTGCTGCGCCTGACCGACCGCGCCGATGTGTTCGTCGAGGAGATGCGGCCCGGCAAGGCTGCGAAGCTGGGCTTGGGCTATAAGGCTCTCGCGGCTCGGAACCCGGGGCTGATCTATTGCTCGATCTCAGGCTTTGGACAGACCGGGCCGCTGCGAGACGCCCCAGGGCATGACCTGACCTATTTGGCGCTCTCCGGCGCGTTGAGCCTGATCCGGGATGAGGCCGACCGGCCGGTCAACCCGCAGAACATTTTGGCTGATAATGGTGCGGGCAGCATGATGGCCCTGGTCGGCGTGTTGTTGGCCTTGATCGCCCGGGCGCGCACCGGGCGGGGGCAGCATGTCGATGTGTCGATCACCGATGCGACCCTGGTCTTGATGACGGATTTGATCTCCACCGCGCTCGGCGGTGGCCATGATCCGGAGGGGTGGCGTGGTAGGTACACCGGTGAGGCGCCGCATTTCCGGCCCTATCGCTGCGCCTGTGGCGGTTGGCTGACTGTGGCGGCCCT
This sequence comes from Pseudomonadota bacterium, assembly GCA_039513195.1. Taxonomy (GTDB): domain Bacteria; phylum Pseudomonadota; class Alphaproteobacteria; order Rhodobacterales; family Rhodobacteraceae; genus Thermohalobaculum. The sequence continues at coordinate 89,365 of JBCCRM010000011.1, forward strand.
TGAGACTGTCTTTGCCGAGCGGTTCTTTGCCGTGCTGGGTCGGGCCGATCTGGCGGAGGCACTTGCGGATCGGGGGCGCTGGCCTTGGATCCGGGCGGAGCTGGAGGCTGCGTTTGCGGCTAGATCCCGCGACGAGTGGATCGCGGCATTTGAGGGACAGGAGGCCTGTGTCGCGCCCATGCTGAGCCTTGCGGAGGCAGCGGCGCATCCGCAGACCCGAGCCCGAGAGATGGTTGTCGAAACAGACGGCATCCGTCAGGTCGGCATCGCCCCGAAGCTCTCCGCAACGCCCGGCGGCATATCCGCCCCGCCGCGCCGGCTGGGCGAGGACACCGCCGCGGTGCTCGCGGAGCTCGGCCTTTCCGAAAGAGCAGCGCCGTGACGGAGACCCCCTATCGCCACCTGCTCTACGAGGTCGATGCCGAGCGTGTCTGTTGGCTGACGCTAAACCGGCCGGAGAAGCTGAACGCCATGAACCTCGCCCTGATCGCCGAGCTGGAGGCGGGGCTTTGGCGCGCAGAGCGCGACCAGGCGGTGAATGTCGTGGTGATCCGCGGCGCGGGACGGGGGTTCTGCGCGGGCCACGATCTGGACGAGGACGCCGCAGAGGACCGCTCCTCGATCTACGACTATCGACTGCATTACATCCGGCAGTTCGAGAGCTTCACGACGCCCTGGAGGATCTCGAAGCCGGTGATCGCGGCGGTCCATCGCCACGCAATCGGTAAGGGGTTCGAGCTGTCGCTCTGCTGCGATGTCACGCTGGTCACCGAGGACACCATGCTTGGCTATAACGAGGTGCGGTACGGCGTCTCTGGCCATTGCATGTTTCTGCCCTGGTTGGTGGGGATGAAGGCGGCGAAGGATTTGCTGCTGACCGGGCGGGAGGTTTCGGCCGAGGAGGCGAAAGCCATGGGGTTGGTGACCGACGTCGTCGTGCCAGGGGCGTTCGAGGCGGCGGTGCGGAAGAAGGCCACGTTGATGGCGCGCCTGCCGCGGGAGATGCAGCGGATGCATAAGATGTATTTGAACCGGGTCTATGAGATGCAGGGGATGCGCAGCGCAGTGGACTACTACCTCGAACAGGTGGCGATCATGGGTGCCCAGCCGGTGCCGGAATACGCTGCGTTCTCTCGCATAACCGCCGAGCGGGGACTGAAGGCCGCACTGGCCGAGGCTCAGGCGCGCTATGCGGGGTTGGACTGATGGCAGGGCGTTCGTGCCGGCGCGGTCCGGGCCCCACCCACCCCACCGAAGTGGTCCCCCGGTCGGACCGGTTGGGCCGCCCCCAAGGCCCGGCCCGCGCCAGCCTGCCCGACCGCTGCGACGGCAGGCCCTTTCGCCGCTTTGCCACCAATGATGCCGCCCGATGAGGACGCCATGGATTTCGCCCTGACCGACGAGCAAGAGATGCTCTACGAGACCACCAAGACCTTTTGCGAGCGGGAGCTGATCCCCCATGAGCATCTGCTGGAGAAGACTGGCGAACTGCCCCGTGAGCTGGAGCTTGAAATTCGCCAGAAGGGGATCGAGATCGGCCTTCACGCCTGCAATATGCCGGAGGCGGTGGGGGGCGCGGGCCTCGACGCGGTGTCGTTCACTTTGGTCGAACGGGGTCTCGGCCGCGCCTCACTCGCCCTGGCAGAATGCGTGCGCCGGCCGGCGAATGTCCTCGCCGCCTGCAAGGGCCAGCAGGTCGCCCATTTCCTGCGCCCGGTGATGGAGGGCACGAAGCGCGACTGTATCGCCATGACCGAGCCAGAAGCGGGGTCAGATCTGAAAGGCATGAAGACCCGCGCGATCCCAGATCGCGATGACTGGATTGTCAATGGCACCAAGCATTTCACATCGAATGCTCAGATATCGGATTTTGTCGTTCTCTTCGCCGCGACCGGCGAGGAGGAAACCGCGAAGGGCCTCAGGAAGCGGATTTCATGCTTTCTGGTCGATCTCGACCAGCCGGGCGTGGAGGTCGCGAAGGGCTACGACCATGTCGGCCATCGCGGCTATTACAACAATATCATTCGGTTCGAGGATGCCCGTATCGGCGACTGGCAGATGGTGGGCGAGGAGGGCCGCGGCTTCGAGGTCGTGAACGAATGGCTCGGCCCGGGGAGGTTGACCGTCGCGGCGACCTGCCAGGCGCGGGCGGAGCGGGCCTTCGACGTGGCGCTCGACTGGGCTGCGAGCCGCGAGCAATTCGGCCAGAAGATCGGCAAGTTCCAGGGGATCTCCTTCCCGCTGGCGGACATGGCGACGGATCTGCGGCTCGGCGAGTTGATCCTGATGAACACTGCCTGGCGTGTGGATCAGGGCCTGCCGACGTCGGCGGCGGATTGCGCGATGGCGAAGGTCTTCTGCTCGGAGATGCTGGGCCGGGTCGTGGACCAGGCGATCCAGACCTGCGGCGGCATGGGGTTGATGGCCGATCTGCCCTTGGAGCGGATCTGGCGCGATGCCCGGGTCGAGCGGATCTGGGAGGGAACGTCGGAGATCCAGCGCCATATCATCAGCCGTTCGCTGTTGCGGCCACTCGGGGCTTAACGATGATCCCGGACCGAATGACGGCGGTGGTTCTGACCGGCCATGGCGGCCTCGACCGGCTAGAACTGCGCCATGACGTGCCGGTGCCCGAACCCGCCGCGGATGAGGTGCTGATCCGGGTGGCGGCCGCGGGCATCAACAACACCGACATCAACACCCGGATCGGTTGGTACAACAAGGACGTCACCGGCGGCACCACGGCCGAGGGCGGCGAAGCCGGTATGGGTGTAAGCGAGGCCGGCATGGGCGATTGGACCGGCGGGCTTGCGTTTCCTCGGATCCAGGGGGCCGATTGCGTGGGCCGGATCGTTGCGGTGGGTTCGGCGGTCGACACCGCGCGGATTGGCGAGCGAGTGCTTTGCAACCCCTATTACGCCGATGCGGACGACCCGGACGGGCTCGCGACGGCGGGGTTCTTGGGCGCCGAGCGCGATGGTGCCTTTGCGCAATTCACCGCCATGCCGGCGCGGAATGTCTTTGCTCTGCCGGAGGATTTGGCGGTCGGAGATGTCGATCTCGCGACGCTGCCCTGCTCCGGCGGGACGGCGATGAATATGCTGACCGTTGCCGGTGCGACGCAGGGCGATCTGACGCTGGTCACCGGGGCATCCGGCGGGGTGGGGAGCTATCTGGTGCAGATCCTGAGGGCGCTCGGAGCCGAGGTGGTCGCGGTCTCCGGCCCGTCGAAGGCGGATCAGGTGCGCGGCTTGGGCGCCGACCATGTAGTTGACCGGGGCGCGCCGGATCTCGCCGCGGCCGTGCAGGCCGCCACCGGCGGACGGGCGGTTACGCTCGCCGCCGATGTCGTGGGCGGGGACGGGTTCGGCACCTGCCTGGCCCTGCTGGATCGGGGCGGACGCTATGTGACCGCAGGGGCGATTGCCGGGCCGATGGTCACCCTGGATATGCGCACGCTGTATCTGAAGGACCTATCCCTCTTCGGCTCGACGGTGTTCCGGAAGGGCAGTTTCGCGCGGCTCTTGGAGCTGGTCAGGGCGGGTAAGGTCCGCCCCTTCGCCGCAAAGACTTGGCCTTTGGCCGAGATCCGCGAGGCGCAGACCGCCTTTCTCGAGAAGAGCCATGTGGGCAGTTTGGTGCTGATCCCGCCGGAACCGAGCGCATGAGAGGTCTTTTGCAGGCCGGGTGCGCCATATCGGCCGTGACTGGACGTGAGCACGGCGCGGCCCAAGGCCCACCCACCCACCGAACCGCGGCGCATCCTGCCGAGGACAGCGCAGCCCCCATGCCTTGGGCCGCGCCGTTTGGGCGGCAAACGAAGGGGAGAGACGGCGCATGATCGACCCGGTGCGAAGCGAGAGGCGGGGCAGGGTGCTGGAGATCACCCTGGACCGACCGAAGGCGAATGCCATCGATGCGGCGACGAGCCGGGCACTCGGCGCGGCGTTCCTGGCGCTGGCCAAGGATGATGGCCTTTCGGTCGCCATCGTCACCGGCGGCGGCGAGCGTTTCTTCTCTGCCGGTTGGGACCTGAAAGCCGCCGCGGCAGGCGAGGCCCCGGATGCCGATCAAGGCGTCGGAGGCTTCGCCGGGCTGACCGAATATTGGGGCTTGAAGAAACCGGTGATCGCTGCGGTCAATGGCATGGCGCTCGGCGGTGGGTTCGAGTTGGCGCTCTCCGCCGATCTGATCGTCGCCGCAGATCATGCGGAGTTCGCTTTACCCGAGGCGACCATCGGCCTGATCGCGGACAGCGGCGGGGTGATCAGGCTGCCCCGTTGCCTGCCGCGGGCGGTGGCGATGGAGATGCTGTTCACCGGCCGTAGGGCCGGGGCGGAGGAACTGGCCCGTTGGGGTGTGGTCAACGAAGTCGTGGCGCCGGCCGATCTAATGGGCGCAGCCCGTGTGCTCGCCGAGCGGGTCGCGGCCGCCGCCCCCTTGTCGCTGCAGGCGATCAAAGAAATCGACCGGGCGACCGAGGGACACGGGGTCGAGGCCGCCTTCGCCGCAATGCGGGGCGGGGACCTGCCGGTTTATCGACAAGTATACGCCTCGGCCGACGCGGCGGAGGGTGTCGCGGCGCTCGCCGAAAAGCGCGCACCCAAGTGGCAGGGGCGCTGAGAATGCACTGGACCGAGCCGGTGCCCGCGCCGCTGACGCTCTTCGAGACCCGGGTAAAGCCCGAATGGATCGATGAGTTCGAGCATATGAATGTCGCTCACTACATCACTGTTTGCGACCAGGCCAATTGGGGGTTTTGGAACCTCGTCAACGCGCCCGACGGGATGGAGGCGCGGGCGGGTCATGAATATGTGATCGTGGAGAACCACGTTCATTACCTCGACGAGCTGCCGCTCGGCGCGGCGATCCGGGTGACGACGCAGCTCCTCGACCATGATGACAAGCGATACATCCTGTTCCACCGCGTCTGGCGGGAGAGCGACGGCGCGCTCTCGGCCACGAACGAGGTGAAATGCCTCGGCTTCAACCTCCGGGAGCGGCGGATTGAAAGATGGGCGCCACGGGTGGTCGCACGGCTCGACGCTGCCGCGGCGGCTCATCTGCCTCTCGGCCAACCGGATCAGGCGGGCCAAGGCATCGCGCTGAAGAAGCGATGAGGGACGGTGAGGCCCGGCGCGGTGCGGCCCGAGGGTTGGGGGCTTCCCCGCCGGTTCGACCGGGCGCCGGTCGTCGGTGGGTGGGCGGGCCCTCGGGCCGCACCGCGCCGGGCCGGGCCTGAGCCTCCCATGAAGATCGACCGGCTCACGCTTCACGCCGTGCCCATGGCGGTCGGCATGGATCTCACTCGCTATGTGGCCGCGCAGCGGATCGACCCACAACTCGAAACACTCGTGGTCCGGCTCGATACCGCTTGCGGACTGACCGGCTGGGGCGAAGTGTGCTCGGCGCCGCCCTACTACGCGCCCGCGCTCAGCGCCGGGGCACGGGCCGGCATTCTGCATGTGGCGCCTTTGGTGCTCGATCGCGATCCGCGGCAGGTTCGGGCGATCATCGGCGATATCGGCGCGGCGCTTCGCGGCCACGGCAATGCCAAAACTGCGCTCGAAACGGCCCTCTGGGATCTGGCTGCGAAGGCTCACGGACTGCCGCTGGTCGACCTCTGGGGCGGTCGGGTCGCCCGGCGTCTGCCACTTCTCGGCGTGGTCCGTATCCAAAGCCGGGAAGCGATTCTGGCCTCCCTCGCTACCCATCGGGCCGCGGGCTATAGCCGGTTCCAGGTCAAGCTCGGTGCAGCCGCGCCGGAGGCCGACATCGCCGCCATCCGCATGGTGATGGAGACCCTGGCGCCCCATGAGCGCGTCTGGTTCGACCCCAATCGCGGTTGGCTGCCCGACGATGCTATGCGCGTGCTTTCCGCCATTCGCGACCTTTCGCCGATGGTCGAGAACCCTTGCGAGACCTATGAGGACTGCCGCCGGATCGCGCGGCGAACCGGATTGCCCTTCATGCTCGACGAGGCCATTGACGGTCCCCGCCGCTTCATCCAAGCCGCAGAGGACGGGGTGATGGACGTCGCCACAGTGAAGCTCAGCGGTGTCGGCGGGCTGGAGGCTGCGCGGGCGATCACTGGCCTCGGCGCGCTCTACGGCATTCCGATGCGGATCGAGGACTATTACGGCACTGGAATACTCCTCGCTTGCGTGACGCATCTCGCCCAGACGCTGCCAGAAAACTTGGTGTTTGGCCTCTATGACTATGTCAGCCCAGATGTTCCGCTGGTGAGCAATCCACTGCGACCGGAGAATGGAACGATTGGGCTGCCCGAGGCGCCGGGTTACGGTCTTGGTGTCAAGATCGACCAGACCGTTCTCGGCACCGCCACCGATACCCTGCGGTCCGACGGGAGATAGGCGGCGACGCGTCTACTCCGGCAGAGCGGTTTGCAGGTAGAACAGCAGAATACTCGGCGAGGCGCGTCCGAAATGCCGCTCGATCAGCCCCACCATCCCATCCGCCTTGTAGATCCGGCTGAGCGCCCGGTCCACGAGCAGCCGAAAATCCTCGTCGCCGCGGGGTAGTGCCAAGGCATAGGGCTCATACGTAAACGTCTTTTGCGAGACGACGAAATCCGCGCCGTCATTCGCCTTGAGAAATCCGAACAAGATCGCTTGGTCGGCGAAATAGGCATCGATAACCCCATCGCGCAGCTCTCGCATCGCGGTTGCGTGATTGTCGTAGGAGCTCAGCGAAACATCCGGCACGCCGTCCAGGGGTCCTGTCGTCAGCCAATCGGCTGCGGTGGTGTCGCGTCGGACGCCGAGGCGGGCGCCCCGGAGCGCCTCCGCCACTTCCGTATCCGTGACCGCCGGATTGTCGTTGTCGATCAGGACGCTCCGAAGAGACGCCGGTGCATCCTTTCGCGTTGCGACGCTGACGCCGGTGAGAAATGTGGGGATCGAGAAGGACACCAATTCCCGCCGCTCAAGCGTCGTCGTCGTCGCGCCGCAAAGCACGTCGATCTCGCCTGCCGCCAACGCGTCGAAGCGCTGCCCGGTTCCGACCGGGATCATGCGGGCTGTAAAATCTTGAAGCTGGTCCTGGTCCTTGATGGTCCCGGCCAAGAGTTTGCAGAGATCGACCGAGAAGCCCGAGGGCTCGCCGTTGACAATGGCGGAAAACGGGGGCGCGTCGACCCGAAAGCCGAAGCGGATGATCTTCTCCGCTTTGATCCGATCCAGCACGTCGCCCGCCCAGGCCGTCGCTGGCATAGCACCCGCGAAGCCGAGCCCGAGGCCCAGGATCGCCATCGAAAACACCGTCCGTCGCATCCACATCGCCGTTCTCCCCGACCGCCGCGTTGCTCGCCCGCAGGCTGCCCCAAGCCATGCGCACTGTCGAGGGGCGCTTCTGGTTGTATCGGCTGAGATATCGTTGCAGGTGCGTTTGATCGCTCCGATTCTTCTGGGCCGCTAGAGAATGCACGGGCGACCTTCGGTGGTCTTGGGGCCTGGTCCCCCGGGTAGAGCCGCCACGCGACGCGCTTTGGTGCTAGCCGCTTTGCGTGCCTAAGCAACCGCCGGCAGGCTCAGGCCTCCTGGGGACGGCATCTGCGCTACGCTCCGCCCTTCTTGCGTTGATCCAGGCTTCGATATGGGGGGTATAGGCGACTTGCTCCGCGCGCACAGATTCGTGAGAGGCCAGCCAGCCTCGATAGGAGAGGACGCCGGCGGGCCAGGCGAGTTGAATGTCGAATTCGAGCGCCAGGGCATCGATCCAGGCAAAGCTCGCCGGATAGCCGCAATCGCCGAGGCAGAGATGATCGGTCGACATGACCTTGCGCAGCAATAGCGGCTCCGCCTCGGCAAGGCGCCGGGCGATCAGCCGGGCCGCCTTGCCGACCGCGCCCGGATCCGGCCATGGCGCGCGCATCAGCGGGAAGAGGAGGCGCACTGCCGGTTCCAACCGCGTATCATGGAAGCGGGAGCGTTCGCGGATCCGTGCGCGCCTCTCGATATCCGGCGCCATCATCGGGGGCTCGGGGAACCGCTCCTCCAGATACTCCGCAATCGCCTCGGACTCGGCCAAGACGAAATCGCCATCGGCGATGGCCGGCAGCGTTCCAGCCGGCACCAAGGCCCGAAACTCCTCCGAACCCGTGCCGCCCGGCGGGCTTACCTCCCGCCAGGGCAAGCCCTTATGGCGCAACAGCACCCTGAGCTTGGAGCAATAGAGGCTCTCCGGTATCGAATAGAGGGTGAGCATCGGGCGCGCCGGTCAGTTCGACAGCTTCCACTTTTTCGCCAACCGGTCGAAGAAGCCCCGTTCCTTCCGCAGCTCGATCCAGGTGTTCACATAGTTGATCCAGACCTGGTCGTCCTGCGGCAGCAGCATTGCGATCGGTGTGCGTGCTTTGGGTTGCTTCACCGGAACGATCATCATCTCGGGATACTGTTCGACCAGTTTGAACGCCTCGACATTCGAGGTGATGTGGGCATCCGCGCGGCCGGCCAGCACCTCCTGAAAATCGCGAGCTGGCGCCTCTACGATCTTATGGGTCGCCTCGGGGAAGAAGTTCTTGACCTGCTGTTCCTGCGTGGTGCCGAGCGTCGCGGCCACCGTGACATCGGGTTTGTTCAGATCTGCCCAGGTTTTGAATTTGCCCTCGTTCTTCGCGAGCATCAGGGGCACGGTGGCCAGGGAGAAATAGCTCTCGGAATAGCCGGCCACTTTGGCGCGTTTCGGCGCGACCGAGGCGGAGCCGGTGATGTGGTACTTTCCTGCGACCACGCCATTGACCAGGGTCTTCCAATCCGTCGGTACGAACTCGATCTCGACACCCAGATCCTTCGCCAGGGCGGCCATCACGTCGATATCATAACCCGTATAGCTGTTGGTCGCTGGGTCCCGCATGGTCATCGGGTTCCAATCGCCTGTCGTGCCGACCTTTAGCACGCCGCCATTCAGGATATCTTGCAGCGCCGAGGCGGCCTTTGCCGGCATCGCCGCGAGCGCGGTCAGCACCAAGGCTGCGGCGATGGCATTGAGAAGTCGCATGGCAGTCTCCCTGTTTTCATTCAGAACTCACAGTCGCGGCTGACTGGCCGGGACGCAAGCCTCGGCTGCCGCTGCGGCGCTTGTGCTGCGCAGCATCGCCGTGCTTCTCTGATTACCGGGGCTTGGGCGAGGGCGGAGAAGCCGGTGGCGGGGCAGGCGATCATCGAGATGGCGGGCGTGTCGAAACGGTTCGGCAGTTTTCAGGCGCTGCGCGATGTCGATCTGACGCTTGAGGCCGGCGAGAAGCTGGTGGTCTGCGGCCCTTCCGGCTCTGGCAAATCGACGCTGATCCGCTGCCTTAACCGGTTGGAGGCGCACGACGCCGGGATGATCACCGTGGACGGCACCGTGCTGGACGACCGCACAGCCGACACGATCCGCCGCGAGGTCGGGATGGTGTTCCAGCAATTCAACCTGTTCCCACATCTGACAGTATTGCAGAACCTGACGCTCGGCCCGATGCGAGCCCGCAAGCTCTCCAAGGCCGAGGCGGAGACCCGCGCCCGGACGTATCTGGAGCGGGTGCGCATTCCGGAGCAGGCCGAAAAGTACCCGGCCCAGCTCTCTGGCGGGCAGCAGCAGCGGGTGGCGATTGCGCGCTCGCTCTGCATGGAGCCGCGGATCATGCTGTTCGATGAGCCGACCTCGGCGCTCGACCCGGAGATGATCAAGGAGGTGCTGGAGGTGATGGCGGAACTCGCGGGGTCCGGCATGACGATGATCGTCGTGACCCATGAGATGGGCTTTGCCCGGCGGGTCGCCGACCGGATGGTGTTCATGGACAAGGGCGAGATCGTCGAGACCGCGGCGCCGGAGACCTTCTTTACCGCGCCGGCCTCCGCCCGCTGCCAGCGGTTTCTGGAGCAGATCCTTGGGCATTGAGAGGTGCTCCGGGGCCCGTGGAGAGCCGCCGACCATGGCACACCCTCTCCCAAACCCTCCCCCATTCAGGGGGAGGGCTTTTCGCGCCCGGGCGATCCGCTGGGCGACCACCCTCGGTGGCGTCTGCGCGCTTTCCGGCTGCTCTGGAAATTGGGGCTGGTATGTCGTCGATCCGCGTACGGCGCAGGGGCAAACCAATCTGCAATTCTTGATTGGCGGGCTTTGGGACACGGTGCTGCTGAGCCTGACCGCCATCCTGATCTCGATCACCGTCGGGCTTCTCGTGGCGTTGCCGGGCCTCTCGACCAATCCGTGGCTGCGGGCCGTGAACAGGGTCTATGTGGAGGCCGTGCGGGCCGTCCCTCTGCTGGTGCTGATCCTTTGGGTCTATTACGGCTTGCCGGTGGTAGCCGATATCTCGATCGGCGTCTTTTGGGCGGGCGTGATCGCGCTCGCGCTCAGCGATAGTGCCTTCCAGGCAGAGATCTTCCGGGCCGGCATCCAATCGGTCGCCAAGGGGCAGGTGGAAGCTGCGCGCTCCATCTCGCTCAGCTATGTCGACACCATGCGCTATGTGATCTTGCCCCAGGCGATCCGACGCATTCTGCCCGCCCTCGGCAACCAATTCGTCTTCGTGCTGAAGATGTCGTCTCTGGTATCGGTCATCGGCATGCAGGAGCTTACCCGTCGCGCCAACGAACTGGTGGTGACGGAGTACCGGCCGCTGGAGATCTATACGGTGCTGGTGCTGGAATATCTGGCGCTGATCCTCCTCGTCTCCTGGGGCGTGCGCCGGGTCGAGCGGCAGATGCGCGCCGATGAGCGGCAATAGGGAGCGAGCATGAGCGCCTGGATCCGGATGATCGCCGATGCGGAGGCCGATGCCGATCTGCAGGACGCGCTCGCGGGGGCACGCACGCCCCACGGCACCGTGGACAATGTCCTGCGCGTGCACTCGCTCCGGCCCAACACGATGCGGGGGCATATGACGCTCTATCGGGCGGCGCTGCATGATCCTGGCAATACCTTGCCGATGTGGTTGCAGGAGGTGGTGGCCTCCTATGTCTCGATCCTCAACGATTGCACCTATTCGCTGGCGAACCATTGGGCCAATGCGCGGCACCTTATGGCGGACGAGGCGCGCGCCGATGCGGTGGAGGCTGCACTTCGGGCGCGGACGCCAGAGGCGGTCTTTGCGGGGCGGGAGTTGGCGCTCCTCCGCTATGCCGAGAAGCTGACGCTAACCCCCAGCACGATGGAGGAGGCGGATATCGCTGGGCTCCGAGCCGTGGGGCTCGACGATGGCGAGATCCTGGAGGCCAATCAAATCGTCTGCTACTTCAACTATGTGAACCGGAGCATCAATGGGCTCGGCGTGACGACCGAGGGCGATGTGGTCGGGTATTACACGAGCGAGTAGGGGGAATGGCCATGGCCTATGCTGAGGCGAAACGGGTGGATGCAGGGGCGATCCCGGTGATCGACATCGCCCCCCTGCGTCAAGGGTCCGACCCGTCCGGGGTGGCAGCGGCGCTGTATGCCGCGAGCCAGGGGCTGGGGTTCCTCTATGTGTCTGGCCACGGCATCCCCGACGCTGTGATCGAAACGGCCCGCGAGACGGCCTATCGCTTCTTCCGTAGCCCCGAGGCGGAGAAAGAGGCCGTCCGCGTCTCCGGCAGCCATCGCGGCTGGATCGGGCAAGGCGGGGCGAAGATGCAGGACGGCGCGAAGCCCGATCTGAAGGAGAGCTTTATCTGGGGCTATCAGGATGCCGAAGGGCAAACGCCGCAGGACCATCCGCTGCGCGGGCCGAATCGCTGGCCGGCGTTTCTGCCCGATCTCGCGCCCGCCGCGATGGCCTATTTCGAGCGTGCCCATGGCGTGGCCCACCACCTGATGCGGGGGTTCGCCCTGGGGCTCGGCCTTGCGCCAGAGTTCTTCCTGCGCACGGCATCGCGGCCGCTGTCGCGCGCGTCGTTTGTCTACTACCCCGTGCAGGATGCAGCCGCGGGCGCGGATCAGTTCGGCGTCGGCCCACATACGGATTTCGGGGTTCTGACGGTGCTGTGCCAGGACCAGGTCGGCGGGCTGCAGGTGCAGACGGCCCAGGGCGAATGGATCCATGCGCCACCGATCGCCGGGACGCTGATCGTCAATGTCGCCGATCTGCTGGCTCGCTGGACCGATGGGGCCTTCAAATCGACGCCGCACCGGGTGGTGAACGCCTCCGGCCGCGAGAGGTTGTCGCTGGTGCTGGCCTTCGACCCGAACCCAGAGACAGTGATCGACTCCCGAGAGGTCTTCGGTCCGGGGCATGAACCATTCCATGAATCAATTACTTGTGGCGACTACCTAATATGGCGCTTTGGCAAGGCCTTTGCCTATCGCAAGGGCTGACCCGGTCTTGCAGGGCCTCGCCGAGGGTGTGCGCAACCTGCTGAGCCGTTGCGCCGAGATCCAGCCGGGGCAGCGGCTGTTGGTTCTGCGGGAGGACCCGGCCCTTGGCTGGTACGACCGCGCAGCGCCGGAGGCCGTAGCGGCAGAGGCGCGGGCCATGGGCGCCACTGCCACGGTTCAGGTGGTCGGCGCGCCGACCAATGCCGAGCCAGCCGAGATCGCGGCGTCCATAGCCGCCCATGATGCGGTGATTTTCTTCGCGCGGATCGGCGATCAGGACCGGTTCGAGGACCGCTATCCCGGCAAGACCGTAGCGATGAGCTATGCCCGGCGGGCCGGGGACCTGGCGTCTGTCTTCGGTCGAACCGATCACCGGGCAATGGCGGCGCTGAAATCGGCAGTCAACGCGGTGCTGCGAGGCGCTGGGCGGATCGAGGTTACCTGTCCATTGGGCACCCGCGTCTCTGGCCCCGGCGGATTGCCGGAAGCAGGCGAGGTCGCGGTGAGGCGTTTCCCCCTCGGCGTGCCGCAACCCGTGCCCGCAGAAGGGTTCTCCGGCCAAGTGGCGCTGGCCCGGTATCTGACACCGACCGGGTCCCGTGTCTACGACCCCGCTTGGGTCCCCATCGCCGAACCAGTGATGGCGCAGATCGAGGGTGGCCGGATCGCCGGCCTCGACGGTCCCGCGGCGGAGACGGCGCGTATCCATGCGCATTACCAAAGGGTCGCAGCGACGTTCGGTATCGAGGCCCTGGCTGTGCATTCCTGGCATGCGGGCTTCCACCCGGGCTGTACTGACGCGCGCCCGGCGGCGGAGGACCCGGACCGTTGGGCCAACACGGTCTTCAATTCGCCCAGGATGCTGCATTTCCACACCTGCGGCGCCTATGCGCCGGGCGAGATCTGCTGGATGGTCCTGGATGCCACGGTGATGGTGGATCGCACTCCGCTGTGGCGAGATGGGGTGCTCTGCCCGGAGAACTTCGCGCCGTTGCGCGACTGCCTCAGGCGTTGGCCAGAGCTACCAGCCCTCTTCTCGACCCAGCTCGCCCCGGTTGGCATCTAAGCCTTCCTGTAACGTCCGTCACTTGCTGGCACGCGGCGCCCATCTTACGCTACGGCCCGCTCGAACACCGGTCAGGGGAATTGGCGACGATGGTGACATGGCTTTGGGCAGCGTCGACTTGGGTCGTGGCGTTCCTGCCGCTGCTAGCCTTAGGCACCTTTTTCCTTCTGCTCTTCGTCCAGAGCTTCCGCACCGTGTCCGCCGATTGGAGTTTGGAGTGGCTCGACGCCCTCGGCACGGTCAGGCAGGCGATCTGGGCCCCGGCGATCCTATCGGCCTTGGTGAGCATTTTGGTTTGGCGGCTCGACCAGTTCCACGAGATTTTCATCTACGTCATCGAAGAACATCGCGCAGGTTTGCTGAGCGGTCGGGCATTGGTTCCCGGTTTGAGGCTGATTCTGACGGCACTGGCGATCTATCTCGGGTCCACTGCGCTTTGGTTCTTCTCTCGCAGGCTGCTTCAGGCCTTCCTCTTGAAGAAGGAAATCGAGCCGCCCCCCGGCAGCAAGCTCGAAGCGGCGGCGATTTGGGCGCCGCGCCTGATCGGTCTAGCCCCGATGCTGGCACTGATCGGGGGGTTCCTTCGCGCAGTGGTGGCAAAGACGCTCGACGAGATCCTGGCAGGGGCAATCGGACTGCAGGCCTTTCAGACCGAGGTCGCGACCCTCTTCACCGTGGCGCTCTTCACGCTGGGTTTGGCTTTTTCTTTGCTGGCGCTTCAGCTTAGGCGTCACGCCGCCAGGGGATGGTGGACTGTCCAAACGGTCGGTGTCGCGGTCGAGGTTGCGATGCCGGTGATTGTCGCCATTTGCCTGGCACTGCTGCTGGGGCTGGCGCGGGATACGGTCTTCATGATCCCGACTGTTTCGGTGATTGACGAAGCGGGCACGCCCGGGGCGGCCCAGTTGGCCGATGCTCTGATTGCGCGCGCCTATGGCGTGATGCTGTTGTCGACGGTGCTGTATCTGGTTTTCGTCTTTGCAGCCCGTCGGCTGCGGCTGCAGAAGGACTGGCGATCGATCGTCGGGCCCGGTCTGCTCGCGCTCGGCGGGATCTTGGCCTGGGTCTACCCCGACCCACTCGCGCGGCTGGTGGACACGGTCCGGGCAGAGGATCTGCGGATCCCGCTGACCACCTATGGGGCGTTGATCTATGCAAGTTTGGTGCTGTTGTCGCTCTTGCCCGCGCTGCGCGAGCAGCCGCGCGACCCAAAGATTGCGGAACTTGAAACTGCAGGGGTCGTGGTCATCGGCTGGGGTGGGATAGGGGTCGGTCTAACGGTCCTGGCGTTCCTCTATTTCACCTTTGTCGACGGGTTGCTTTATGCCGGGGCGGGCGCCTCTCTGGCGCAGATTTTGGGTCCGGTGTCGCTGATCTTCCTGTTTGCGGGATCGGCCGTTTGTATCATCTGTCTGCTTAGCCAATGGGATCTGACCCTGGATTGGCCGGTTATCTGGACCCTGGTCGGGCTTTGGGTGGTCTTGTCGGTTGCCGACCTCAACGAGCAGCATTGGGTGCGAACGGTCGAGCCGGCGCCTGACCGGCCCACGCTCCGAGACGTGGGTTCGGCCTTTAAGGCCTGGAAGGCGGCGCGTGGGATCACGGATGATGAGCGGGTGATCCTGGTCGCAGCGCAAGGCGGTGGACATTTCGCGGCGTTCCACGCAGCCAATCTGCTGGCCCAGATCCATGACCATGCCGGGACGGGCTTCGACCGGCAGCTGTTTGCGATCAGCGGCGTGTCGGGCGGGGCCGTCGGTGGCGGGCTCTACGCCGCGGTGACCGAGGCCTTGCGGACCAGAACCGGTGATCCGGGCGATCATGTCTGCCCGCAGATCACAGCCGTGGCCGGTGTGGACGCGGCGCTGCGCCAGGACCTGCTTTCGCCACTCGGGGCGCGGCTTCTCTTCGCAGATGTGTTTGCCGATTTGCTGCCGAGCACTGTGTTGGGATGGCGGCTGGACTTTGTGGGCGTCGCCGACCGGTCGCGGCCGATTGAGGATGCGGTAGAGGGGCGGCTGAGCCGTTGGGCGGGATGTCTCGGGTCCGAGGACAACCTGCTTTCGCGCCATGTTGCTGGGTATTGGGACCCTTCTGCGGAGCCTGGCGAGGGTCCGCCGGCACTTGTCTTCAACACCACCGAAGTGTCCAGCGGGCGCCGCCTGGTTCTGGCGCCGTTTTGCAGCCTGGAGGCGCGCCTTGAGGATCCTGAGGCGGCGCCGCTGCCGGGCATACCCTGTTCGGTCGACGCCGAGGTGCAGGATCAGAGGCAGGATCAGCCCACCACCCTGACCGAAGCGATACAGACCCGGTGGCGGCAGCAGGAGGAGGAGAGGCTCGCCAAGGCCCTGCCGGGCACCGAGCGGCGCGAGATGCCCGACCTGACGCAAGAGCCGGGTCCCGCGCTGAAGACCGCGATGTTCCTGAGCGCCCGCTTTCCGATCGTATCGCCGCCCGGGCGGATCCGCCTCGGCGTCGACGACGGGGAGGGCGTTCACGTCATCGATGGCGGCGCCTTCGAGAATTCGGGGCTGGAGACCGCCTATGATCTGATCCGCGCGATCCATTCGGTGGCGCCCGAGCAGAGGGTTGGAGTGCTGTTGCTCGCCGCGGAGGAGGGTCCCCCGGTGCCCTATGGCGGTGGGCATTTGGTCCTTGGGGAGGTGCTGTCGCCGGTGATGGCCTTTGTCCAGTCCTGGCGTGCCCGCGGTCTCCGGACGAAGGACTTGTTTGGCGACTATGCCCGCCTCGCGAGCGATGAGGCGTCGCTGAAAGACCGGCAGCACCCTGGCGTCAGAGCGGACCTGATGAAGGACCCCGATCCCGCTCTGATCGAGGTCTATGTGAACCGCTTGGCGGATGACAAGACCCGCGCCTACACGCTGAGCTGGTTGCTGGCGCCGCGGACCTTCGACCGGATCGCTTGCGGCACCGGCGTTCCAGTGGCGCAAAAGGGCGCCGCACTTACCGAGGACGGGTGCCGGGAGTTGGCGCGTGGAACGCCCGCCTATCTCTGCGCGAACCAAAGGGATGTCCGACGGCTTTTCGAGGCGCTCGGTTTAGAGACGAAGGAGGAAAAAGGGATGCGCCCGAAAGAACCTTGTCTCGGGCTCTGAGCCCTCCTCCTGCGCGGTGAAATGCCGAGGCTGTGGGCGGTCGAGCGCGATCCTCTTGTCTCTTGCGGTTCCGCCGCGCCCTGACGGGCGCGCCGTCCTGGCCGCCGCGTCGGCCTCCCGGCTCGTGGCGGCGGTATCGCCCGCGGCGGAGGGTCTGACATAGGCGCATGTGGCGCGGCCGCGAGCGCCAGAGGGGTGCCCGGGTTCAGGCGGGGAGCCGCAGCGCGAATGTGGCGCCGGTCTGGCGCTCGGTGTCGGGCGGCAGCAGAGCGATGCTGCCATGATGCGCCTCGGCCAAGGAGCGTACGATGCCGAGGCCGAGGCCGGTCCCCCCAGCCTCCCGCCGCGTCGTGAAGAAGGGCTCGTAGATCTTGCCGCGGTTCCCCGCCGAGACGCCATGGCCGTTGTCGTGGAAGCGGATCTCGTAGCCCTCGCCCTGGCGGGTGAGCGCGATCTCGATGAAGGTGGCGCCGGCCTCCTCGGCGTTCTGGATCAGATTTCCGGCGATCATCTGGAAGCTCTCGGGCGCTATCGCTGCCTCCGCCGGGCGGGGCGCGCTCATCACGGGGACCAGCTTCGCGCGGTCGGCGCGCAGCTTTTCGATTTCTGCTGCGAGGTCGGCGCGCCCGACCTGGGCCTCCGGATTGTCGGCGCGCGCCAGTTCCAAGAGCCGGTCGACCAGGGCCTTGAGACGCGCGCCATTGGCCTCGATAGTGTCGAGAAAGCGCTGCCGCTCCGCTTGGTCCATGCTGTCGTGGTGCTCGCTGAGCAGCTCCCCCGCGCCGCGGATCGCGGTCAACGGGGTCTTGAACTCATGGCTCACATGGGTGGCGAAATCGCGAACGTATTGGCTGCGTTTGTCCAGCGCCTGGGCCATGTCGAGGAAGCTCTGGCCCAGGGTCGCGAGCTCGCTGGTGCCGTAATGGGCGAGGGGATGGATCGTGCGCCGCTGGCCCTCCGCGAGTTCCTGCGCTTGACCGGAGAGGGCGCGGATCGGGCGTAACAGCGTGCGCGAGGTGAACCAGGCGATCAGGATCGCAAAGCCCGCCATGAGGCCGCCGATCGCAAGGAAGCGGTCGAGCGAATGATAGATATGGTAGAAGATATTGTTGGGCGTTCTCGACATGTAGACGACACCCCAGAGGCGGTCGCGCTCCACCACCGGAAAGGCCACGAAGACCCGTACGCCGGTGCCCCGGCTGATCGAGGTGAGGGGCGGCGCCGGCTCCTCCGCCACGCGCTCGCGGACCACGCTGCGATGGCGGCCGGCCAGCGCGGCTGCGACCTCCGGCACATGGGCGAGCGACAGGCCGATCTCGGCCCGTCCGGCGATGACCCGGCCGTTGGGGTCGAGGAGCCGCATCCCCGCCAGGGTGGCCCTCTGCGCCTCCAGGAACAGGGAGCTCATCGCCTCGCCGATCCGTGCCACCGGCCGGCTCGGGCCGCTGAGACTGACCCGCGCATCGGGGCGCGGCGGCAAGATCGGGCCGGAGGCCAAATCGATCTGCGGCAGCACCGGCGCATAGGGCTCGTCGTCGAGGGAGAGATCCACGGGCTCGACCGGCGTCCCGAAGCCGTCGGGGTCGTCGATCTCGCGCCAGATGCCCTGTTTGTAGGCGGCGGCGAGGACAGCGGCCTGGGCAATCAGCTCGGTCTCCGTCTCGCGCACGAGCTGGCTCTCGTAGATGCGGAAAAAGACGAGGCTCGCCAACGGCAAAAGCACGATGACCAGATTGACGGCAATCAGAACCAGCGCCACCCGCGGGCGGTACTTCCGCCGGATGCCTGGTTCGCCCGTCACGCCCCTATTGCCCGGAGCCGAGCTTGTAGCCGACGCCGTGGACGGTTTCGATTACGCTCTGGCAGCCGGCCTCCTGGAATTTGACGCGGATATGCCGGATGTGGCTGTCCACCGTCCGGTCCGAGACGTGGATGGCGCCGTCATGGACCAGGTCGATTATCGCCTGCCGGTCGCGCACCACCAAGGGCCGGGCCAGGAGCGCCGAGAGGAGCCGGAATTCGGTCGCGGTCAGCGACACCGGCCGCCCCTCGAATTGCACCTCATGCTGGTCGGGCCACAGCGTGATGCCGCCGACGCTCATCATCTCGGCCTTTGCCTCCTCCGCCGGCGCGGTGCGAGCGCGGCGCAGGATCACCTTCACCCGGGCCACCAGCTCCCGCGGGCTGAAGGGTTTCGAGACATAGTCGTCGCCGCCGATTTCGAGCCCGATGATCCGGTCGATCTCCTCGTCGCGGGAGGAGAGGAACAGGATCGGCACGTCGGAACTCTTGCGGATCTCGCGGCAAACCTCCAGCCCGTCCATCTCCGGCAGGTTGATGTCGAGCACCACGAGGTCAGGCTCGGTCTCCCCATGCCGCGCCAGGGCGTCGAGCCCGTCCTTGGCGGCGATCGTGAGCAGGCCCGCGCGTTCCAGGGCGAAGCGGGTGACCTCCAGGATGTCGGGATCGTCGTCGACGATCAGGATCGTATGCGACAAAGCGGGCTCCGTCTTGCCTGGCTCGCGTTTCGGTTGTGCCCTATCAGGCGAGTTGGGCAAAGCGGTGGCATGCGCCAAGCGGGCGACCGTGGCATCGTCTGCGGTTTCCATCACACAGCCCGCCGGGTGCGGAGCAAGGCCGCTGCCGCGAATATGGTGAGCAGGAGCAAAAGGCCGAGGATCTGCGCGGGCTCCGGCGTTGCACCGCCGCTGAAGGCGACCATGGGTGCGCCTGTGGCCTGAGCCCGTTGTGTCGATGTAGAGGCGGGATAGGCATGCTCGGTCACGCCTTCGACCATCGGTAGGGGCACATCCGCGGCGACCGTGTCTTGCGGTCGGGGGTTTGCAATCTTCTCCGAAACCGCAACGAACGAGGTCCACTGCGTCACGAGCGCATGGCTGAGGCCAAGATCCGTGACCCGCGCCTGCAGGGCCGGATCGGAGAGGCCGGAGCGGCGGAACGGCTCCGGCACCGTCATCTCGCGCATGTCGTCGGCGATGCGCGACCGTGCCCAGATTAGCGGAATGGCGCTGCCGCCCGCAGAATCGGGTTGCGTGGGATCGACGGTCAAAGGCAGCGAGACCGGGCGGCCGTTCGCCTCGCCCTTAATCGTGATGTTGGCTGGGGCGGTGCCCACGAACCGTCCCAGCACTCGGATCGAGTCGCCCGCGAACAGGTCCGGCAGAAAGGCCGGGGTCACGTCCTGCACCGGCAGGTCGCCCCAGTCGATCTCCAGATCCGTCAAAACAGGCGCATCGAGGCGGGATGCAAAAGCAATCGCTGCCTCCTGCCTCTCTGCCGTTGGGTCGACGATGCGGGAGAGGCCACGGCCCGTGCGCGCCATTTCCTCGATCAAATAGCGGTTGACGGAGGTGCCGACCCCGAAGGCGTAGAGGCGTCCTTGACCGGTCTCGGTGGAGACGAGGCGCAGGATCTCCATCTCGTTGCCCACATAGCCGTCGGAGAGGAAGACCACGATCCGCAGCACACCCGGTGCTTTAGGCGCGGTGTAGGCGGCCTCAAGTCCGCTTAGGATCTCGGTCCCACCGCTGGCGCTGAGCCCATCGACATAGCGGGTGCCGGCGGCCAGATTCTGCCGCGTCGCGGGCAGAGCTTGGGCGCCGAATGCACTGGCCTGGTTCGAGAAGCGGATGATCCGGAAGCTGTCCGCGGGCTTTAGTGTCGATAGGGCATGGCGCATAAAGGTCTTGGTCGCCTCCATCGGTGCACCGGACATGGAGCCGGAGGTGTCGAGGACAAAGACCATCTCGCGCGGGGTTATCTGCCCTTCTTGCGCGACCTTCGGGGGTTCGAGCAGCAGAGCAACGGTCCCGCCCTCCGCATCGCTGTGGGTCAGTACGCCCGCCTGCGGCGCGGCGGCTGCCAGGGAATAGCGGAGCACGAAGTCGCGGTTGTCGACGGTGCGGCCGGTGGAAAGCCCGATCTGCCGTGCGGTCTCCTCTCCAGTGACATGCAGGCCATGGGTCGGGCTCTCGACCGCTTGGATCGCCATACCCGCGGCAAGCGAGAGGTCGATGGACACCCGGTCGGCATCCACCACCGGCGGGATCGTCAGGCCATGGACTGGTGGATAGGCGGGCGGCGCATCGAAGCGCCAGGTGCCAGACGCCTCCACCGCCGGGCGGTCGTCGTCGATATGAGGTGGGGCCTCGGCGGTCCGGGTCTCCCCTGCCGGCATGTAGCGGGGGCCGACGACCAGAGGCACGCGCAGCTCGTAGGCGCCGTCGCGCCGGGGCACCGCCTGGCTATAGGTCAGCGTCACCACCACTGGCTGCCCGGGCATTAGGTTGGCGATTTCCTGGGTGAACATGTTGGGCCGGTGCTGCTCCAGCAGCGCCGCTGTCTTGCCCTCAGCCTCCGCCGCCTTGAACGCGCGCCGGGCCTCTGCCCGCTTGGCGATGCGGGCCGTGACAACCTCCTCGCCGATCTCCATGCGCATGGCATGCACCGCGGCGTCCTTGTTCAGCGGGAACAGATACTGCGCGGTCATCGGCACGGCGGAGGGGTTGGCGAAGATCTGGCGCACGGTCACTGTTGCGAGATCGCCGTCGATCCGGCCGGTGATCTCGGTCTTCAGAACCGGCAGCGCGATGGTCTGACCGCCCGCCTCGCCGAGGAGATGGCCGCCCATCTCCTCCTCCGGCAAGGCTCCGCGGGCCAGCGGCGAGAGCAGGGTCAGGCAAAGCGCAAGGCAGAGGATAAGCAACGGTCTCATGGCTGGGCTCCTTCGATGGCGGAAAGGTCTAGGGCGGCGAGCACCCCATCGGTGAAAGCGGCATGGGCGACGGGGGCCGCATCTCCCGGCGTGATGCGCTGGATCGCTGTCCAGCGCCGGGCGTCGCCCTGCAGCCAGCGCCAGACGGCGGTGGCAACATTGGGCACCATCTCGCCACGGTCGGAGACGAAGCTGACCGCAACCTGATAGCGCCGCCCATCCGGGGCGATGGCCCGGTAATGCGCGGTCGGGACCGGCTCGAAGACTGTGCCGAGATAAGCAACTTCAAAGCCGAGGCCGCGCAGGCAATCCTCCGGCGCGTGCAGATGGCGCAGCGGCGACGAGGTCGACACCAGCATCAGCCCGTGCTCGCCATAAGCGGCCTTCGCCGCCCATCCGCCGAATTGGGTGAAGAACGCATGCTCCCGCGCGGTCAGGGCGACAGGGCGCCCGACTTCACCACCGATGGCGAGGGGCAGGGATCGCGGGACCGCCGGTTCCGCCACATCTATGGGTGTCCGGGGCAGGGAGACAATCACGACGGCGAGGCTGAGCGCCAGCACGCCGAGGGCATGGGCTGCCTCCGGCGCCACGCGCGGCAATGCAGTGGCGCGCGCTCTGGGACTGGCTGGCCGCGTGTTGAGCGCCCAGAGCAGGACGGCGGTGGCGACTAGGGACAGGGCGGCGAGGCCGATCAGATCATGCCACGGAGCAGCCATCACATCGATCCCGCCGACACTCGCGGGGTCCGCAAGACCGACCGCCAGCACGCTGATCCTGGCCACATTGGCGATTGCCGCGGCGGCGAGGGTCACGCCGAGCCCAAAGGCCGCCCAGGCGGTGCCAGGCCGGCAAAGGCTCGCGGCCACGGCATAGCCGGTCAAGCCCAGCAGCAAGGTCCGAGCACCGGAGCAGGGAAGGTCGACCAGCACATCCGTTCGGCCGAGGATCAGGCGGACGCCGTGGCACTGGAGCTCTGGATAGACGAGCCCCAGCACAGCGCAGGCCCCATCGGCCGAGAACTCTTGCAGCAGATACCCGATGCTCCGCTGCAGGATCCGTTCCAGAGGCAGCGAGAACGCGAAGAGAAGCGCCAGGAAGACGGGTGAGACGGCACGTTCTCGCCGATCCAGGCGCGCGAGGAGAGCCAGGGCGTAGACGTCGGCAACCAGGCAGAAAGCGCCTACGGTGTTTATCGCCAGCACTTGGCTGGTCAGCCGGGCCAGGGCCGAGATGCCCAACAAGCCGAGCGCGATCCGCGCCTGGCGCGGGGGGGCACCGGGGCGCAGCGGGCTGGTGGCGCTCCAAGCGAAGAGGCCGAGGACCAGCGCGAAGACAATCGCGCCGGAGGAGGCGTAGGCCGGGTCGACCCAGCTCTCTGCCAGCCACCGGGCGGGCTCGATGGCCAGGAGGAGGCCGGCGGCCGTGAAGAGCAGCCATGGCCAGACGCTTTGCCGGGTGAGGCTGGGCGCGGTGGGGGCGGGGCATTGGGCGATCAGACTGGACATGCTGCACAGCCTAGCGGCGCGCTATGCACTGGCAGGCCAGGGCCCGTGGAAGTTCTGTCTGCCGTTTGTTATGATTTTGTGCAGGCTGACGCCGCCTATTTTCTAAACGAATTTCAGATTGCTTGAGACCTGAATGTGTCGCAGAAGCAATGATCTGTAGAGTTCTGTTAATTATTCTAATTGGCTTAGTGGAATATTTACGTCCGGTCCGATCACCACAATTCTGCCGAGTTTCCCTGAGACACCAAAGGTCGTGGGTTGCCGCCCTCGATTGGGCGATGGCGGTGGCTCGGCCGTACGGATCCCGCCTGCGGCCAGCGTTGGGACCGCTCTCGCGGAGTGGTGTCGGGGAAGGCGGGCCAGGCCAATGCGCCGCTCGCCCGCAGGAGAACGAAAATGATTTTAACAGACGAGCGGACGGATGTCGCCGCGTTCCTGAGTGCGGAAGAGTGCGAAGAGATCGACCGCATCAAAGCCGACGAGTCCGTCGCGGGCTATGCATTGTTCAACGAGCAAGGCGAAATCCTGGAAATCAACGAGTTGGCTGAGGATATCGTGGCGGTTTTTGCCAATGTCTTCGACCTTGCCCGTCGGCTCGGTAAAGATCTCGGCGAGAGCGACTGCTTTCCCATGGCGATTTACGAGAACCGGAGTTTCGAAGTCCTGGCGATAGCGCTCAGCGCTTCGCGGATGGTGGTCATTCGCCGCAAAGGCGCGAAGAAACTGAGAGGACTGCGCAGTGTCGGTTGAAGCCGTACTCGACAAGATCACCGATCAGCACGACATGCTTTACGGCTGCGTCTACCGGACGGCGGCTGGCGTCTACCACAATCTGAAGGCGCCCTACGATCTCCTCGATGTCGAGGAAGTGACCGACTATGCCGACAATCTATTGTCGGTCACCCGGGTCCTGGACGATCCGAGTTTCGATTTCGATTCAATCTTCGTCGAATATGCCGCGCACAGCGTCATCGCGAAGTCGGTGGAGAGCGACATTCTGTTGTTGCTGGGACCGCCGATCAGCCGTGCGGGCTACAAGAAGGCGGTTATCGGTCTGGGCCTGTTCGACAAGCCGCTGATGAGAGCTGCGGCGAAGGTCGAGGCTGCGGCGACGGAGGCAAAGCTGCCGACGGTTCAATCGGAGCCGGAACCGAAGCCCGTGCCGGTCGCCGAGATCGAGACAGTCGAGCATATCGAGCCCGGTCCGCAGACGCTGGTTGCCGAGAGAGACGCAACCCCGCCACCGACCGTTCTCGACGTCACGCCGGAGGAAATCCGGGTGGAAGAGGTCCCTGTGCCGACTGAGAACGACCCGTCCGAAGGCGGCAAGAAAAAGCGCCGGATCTATCGCGGCGTCGTCTTCTGGGAATGATGCCATGCGTGGGGCTTGGCGCCCCACTCTCTGGTGGTGCGACGCTTTCATTTCGTACCACTAGGCACGCTTTGAGATAGGTCAACTTATATCGACATCGCAATGAGTTACCATTCTTCTGGTCAACCTCGCCAGCGGGTTTCAATGTCTCGGTCGATCCAGTAGCGCCACTATCCGCCGCGGCGCTCGACTTAGAAGATCACAGGCTCGCCCGGCGCCTCGCCGAAATCACGGGTCAGGAAATCGAAGTCGCAGCCTTGGTCTGCCTGGCCCACATGTTTCGCGAACATCCAGCCATAGCCGCGGTGATAGGGCGGCGGAGGCGCGCGCCAGGCGGCCCGGCGACGGGAGATCTCGGCTTCGTCCACGACCATGTCCAGACGGCGCGCGGCGAGGTCCAACCGCACTCGGTCGCCGGTCTGCAACAGCGCCAAAGGGCCGCCCAAATGCGCCTCCGGCGCCACATGCAGCACGCAAGCGCCATAGGCGGTACCGCTCATCCGCGCATCGGAGATTCGCAGCATGTCCCGCACCCCGTGGCGCAGCAGCGCCTTCGGCACCGGCAGGGCGCCCCATTCGGGCATCCCCGGCCCGCCGAGCGGCCCGGCATTGCGCAGGACCAGGACATGGTCGGGGGTGATTGCCAGATCCTCGTCATCGATCACCCGTTTCAGGTCCGGATAACTGTCGCAGACAATCGCCGGTCCCTCATGGCGGTGCAGCCTCGGATCGCAAGCGGCGGGCTTTAGAACCGCACCGCCGGGGGCCAGGTTGCCGCGCAGGACTGCGAGCGACCCCTCCGCATAGACTGGATTTTCCAAGGGACGGATGACGTCCGGATTGTGCACCTCCGCCCCTGCGATGCCCTCGGCGAGCGTCTTCCCGGTCACTGTGAGCGCATTGCCGTCCAAGCGGTCGCCCAGCACCGCCATTAGCGCCCGCAACCCACCGGCATAGAAGAAGTCTTCCATCAGGTACCGCGTGCCGGAGGGGCGGATATTCGCGATTACCGGGGTCGTCCGGCTCTTCGCGTCGAAGTCGTCGAGGTCCAGCGCAACCCCCGCTCGCCGCGCCATGGCGATTAGATGGATCACTGCGTTGGTCGAGCAGCCGGTTGCCATCGCAACGGTGACTGCATTGTCGACCGCAGCGGGGGTAAGGATGCGGGCGGGGACTAGCTCCTCCCAGATCATGCCGACGATCCGCCGGCCCGTTGCCGCCGCCATGCGGATATGCCCGGCATCCGCCGCGGGGATCGAGCTTGCGCCCGGCAGGCACAGTCCCAACGCCTCGGCAATCGCGGTCATGGTCGAGGCGGTGCCCATGGTCATGCAGGTGCCATAGGACCGGGCGATTCCAGCCTCGACCTCCGCCAGCTCCTCGGCCGAGATCGTGCCGGCGCGCCGCTCCTCCCAATACTTGATGGTGTCGGAGCCGGAGCCGAGGATATTGCCCCGCCAGTTCCCCCGCAGCATCGGTCCCGCGGGCAGATAGATGATCGGCAGCCCGGCTGAAATCGCGCCCATCACCAAGCCCGGCGTGGTCTTGTCGCAACCGCCCATCAACACGGCGCCGTCCACCGGATGGCAGCGGAGCAGCTCCTCCACCTCCATCGCCAGCATGTTGCGGTAGAGCATGGTGGTCGGCTTCACGAAAGTCTCGGCCAGCGACAGCGCGGGTAGCTCGATCGGGGTGCCCCCCGCCTGCAGGATGCCGCGCTTCACATCCTGGGCCCGCTCGCGGAAATGCACATGGCAGGGATTGATCTCGGACCAGGTGTTGACCACTGCGACGATGGGCCGGCCCTCCCAATCCTCTGGGTCCAGGCCCATCTGCAGCGCCCGGGAACGGTGGTGCAGTCCCCGGAAATCCTTCGTGGCGAACCATCGCGCGCTACGGAGCTGGTCGGCGGATTTGGCTGGCATTGGCTGGTCCTCCCCACGGCCGAGCCTAGGGAGGCCGGGCGCTGGCGGGAAGCCTCAGCTCAGGTCATCGGTTTCCGAGGTCGCGATCCGGCGCGGCATCGTGGCGTTGTGATCGGGACCCGACGATCGTGAAACGGAGCGGGCGCCTAACTATGGGCGCTGTTGGCATGCTCGTTCCAGTCGCCATGGCCGTCGACGTTCGCATGCGTCTTGCGCCCTGCTGACATGCGATGGTTGCACTACCCGGAGCTCGCAACGGACCTTTCGCAAGTCCTTTGTGCTGGCGCTTAGCAGGACTGCGGGGATTTGCTACCCGGTGCTCGCAAAGACTCCAGTTGACCAGCGAGTGGACCAGGACACTCTCCGCGCCGGCCTGCCCCCTGTCCGCCGCAGTGCCGGTGGCGAGAGCAATCCGATCGCGCTGAGCATGTTCGTTCCACCATCTCTCCCTCTCCAAAGATGAGACAGTCCGTCGACGCTTGTTTTCACGACGGAAAACCGGCTGCCCTTTGCGTCGGCGGCCGGAGGAGCAAATGCCAGTTCTTGCCGGGTATGATCGAGGCACGATGGGATTGCTCTGGCCGCCGTCGAGCGGGTTGGATTGTCCCTGTGCCCGGTCCGAGCGGCTTGGAAAGTCAGGGTGGTTGCATAGGGGCCGGATCGGAGCCTTGCCTTTGGCTGAAAGGTAGTTGCTGCCCGGTGCCGTGCCGGGGGATCGGCCTGGTGCCACCGCTTCCCTCGAGCATTTGTCAGCCAGTCTTGATCAGATCAGCGTCACGAAAATGCGACTGAACAATGCCTTAGGGCATGGCAATCGATAAAATCGGGTCGGAGAGCGCTCTAGCTCCATCGGTTGATGACGCTCACGGTTAGACGCTTCGTCGGCCTCGGCCGCTGTGAATATAATGCCCGGCAAGCGATGGACCGGATTGGTCGTCATAGCGGCGGCTGCGCTGCCCTTCGCTGGGAGACGGAAAGTTATAGCGATCTTGGCTGCCCTCATTGGCACGGTCGGGACGCTTGTCGGTCTTCAGGGCCATTTGCCCTCGACGCGCCCAGAGTACCGATCAGTTTCGGTGTATCCACGGCGCTACTTTCTGCTGGCGACGGATCCGGCGTCCCTCCGGGACCGCGGGCAGTGACGGTCCCAATGTTTGTTCCGCCCCGGCAAGCCGGGCCGTCCGGGCCGCCGCGACTACCGCACGGCATGTGACGATTTCTGCGCGCGCGGCGGCGTTGAGGCGCGAGCGCTTTTGGATAGTCTGCCGGGCGCCGGTGGCGTCTCCACAGGCTGTGGCGCTTGCAACCGCGCCGCGGGCGCGGATTTTGCCACATGCCCGGCGGGAGTCGCGGCGTCTTCTCGCTCGGTGAGCGCCAGCGCATCGCCAGCCCGCGACTGTGCTGCATAGGCGCAATCGTAAACCCGTCCGATTTCTAGATATTGCCGCCCGCTCCTTTCCGGAACTCCAGGGGCCGGTCGACGCTGGTTGAGTGCTGCGGTTCCCGCGCTTCAGCGAATGCCTAGAGCGCTTTCCGACCCGATTGCATCCGTCGTCGCAATCTAAGGTGTTGTTTTGGAGCATTTTCACGACGCCAATCTGATTCAGACTGGCTGGAAAATGCTCTAGCGGGTTGGTCCGCCGGAAAAGTGCTTCGGCCGAGCAATCGCGCGGTCGCGCGTTGCGTCTGCTCCTCCCGAGCCCTATGCACACAGCGGTATGCAGTGGAATCCAGCCGCAGCCTCGATCCGGACACACGCCCTTACACTGGCGATTTCGGTCGCCGGTGCCGTTCTGTTTTCGGCTGCTGGTTTGCCGCTTCCACTGCTTCTCGGACCGATGTTCGCCTGTTTGGCCGCTGCACTCGCGGGACTGAATCTCTATGCATTGAAGGGCGTTAGCGAGGCGATGCGCACCATTCTGGGCATTGCCGTGGGTGCCTCGCTGACGCCGGGATTGATCGACCGGGCCGGAGGGATGGCGCTGAGCCTTGCGTTGGTCCCGCTCTTCGTTCTGATCATCGGACTGGTCGGCTACCCGTATTTCCGGCGGTTCTGCGGGTTCGACCGCGTGACCGCCTATTATGCGGCCATGCCCGGTGGCCTTCAGGACATGATCCTGTTCGGGCAGGAGGCCGGCGGGAATGTCCGGTCCCTCGCCCTTGTCCATGCGACGCGCGTGTTGGTGATCGTCTCTATCATGCCGCTTTTACTGGCTTTTTTGTTCGGTATGGGGCTCGACAACCCGCCCGGTGCGCCGGTCTTGGAGATCCCCTGGCATGCGCTCGCTTTGATGCTCGCGGCCGCCTGGATCGGCTGGCGGGGCGGCAAGCGGGTCGGCCTTTTCGGTGCGGCGATCCTTGGGCCGATGGCGGTCTCCGGCGCGCTTGCGCTCGGCGGCGTTTTGGAGCACCGCCCCCCGGCCGAGGCCGTCTGGGCCGCGCAGTTCTTCATCGGCATGGGTGTGGGCGTCTCCTATATCGGCACGACGATCGAAGAAGTACGCCGTATCCTATTGGCATCGCTTGGCTATTGCCTGATCCTCGCGGTTCTGTCGCTGATCTTCGCAGAGGGCGTCTTCCTGACCGGGGCCGCGCCGCAGGTCGAGGCGCTGCTGGCTTTCGCCCCTGGCGGTCAGGCGGAGATGGTGGTCCTTGCCATCGTCGCAGGGGTCGATATGGCGTTTGTGGTGACGCACCATCTGACCCGGTTGATTGTGGTGATCATCGGGGCGCCGCTCGCCGCGCGCTGGCTCCGGTAAGGCGACGCCTAAGCGCCGGCTTCGTTTGCGCGACCAAAGGATCGCGCCCGACCGGGTGAGGGCGATCCGATCCTAACGCATCGACATAGGCGGCATTGAAATGTCGGTCGGATCCCTCTGAAATCCAACATTTTTCGCCATACACGGCGTATGCACATCGAATGCACAAAGCATATGCATAGGGATTTGGTCGGCTATTGCCCAACGGGTGTTTTCCTGGCGGGGCTCGCCCAATGCGTGCAAGGACCGGTTCACCCCTCTGCCGTCAGGCGCACCCGGGTCAGATAGGCATTGGCGATGTGGCGGCGCGCGGCAGCTTCGGCGGCATCCTCGTCCCGCGCTTCCAGCGCCCCGACGATCGCGTCGTGTTCGGCGAGCGAGGCCGCACCCCGCCCCGGCGAGCCAAGTCCCGTGCCCGACAGCAGCGCCAGGGAACGGCGCATCCCCTCTAGCATCTGGATCAAGTATCGATTGTGGGACGCGCGGTGGAGCTGGCGGTGGAACTTCTTGTTCGCGATTGCCAGCGCCGTGGGATCGTCGATATGGGCACGATCGGCCTCGACCATATCGCGCAGGACCGCGATCTCGGCGGGCGCGGCGCGGCGGGCGGCGAGGCGGGCGGAAAGCCCCTCGACCACCTCGCGGAGATCGTAGAGCTCGCCGACCTGATCGTAATCGAGCGCTGCCACCACCATGCCGCGGCGGGCATCCCGGCCGACCACGCCCTGGCTTTCCAGCCGGTTCAACGCCTCGCGCACCGGGGTGCGGCTGACACCGAACCGGGCTGCGAGATCCATCTCGGTCAACCGGGTGCCGGGGCCGAACTCGCCGCGGTCAATGGCGTCGAGGAGGAGCGCCGCGAGATCCGTGTCGTCCTTTCCCATGGCGTCAGCTAACGCCCGCACCGGGCGGGGCGCAAGGTCGAGAGGGTGGTCATGCCCGCCTCCTCCCTCCACCCACCCACCCGCGGTCGGAGGCGGGCATGACTTTCGTGGTGATGCGAAAGGGGACGCTGAAACTCGAACACGCTTCCGGCCCACCACCGCCCAAGGGTGGGTGGCTGGGGGTGGTGGTGGGCCAGCGATGCAGAGCATCGCTTTGCTCGCGCAATCTCAGGCCGCCTCGGGCACGAAAACCTCTCCTCGGGCGAGCAGCCGGGCGGTGCGGACCAGCCCGGCGGAGCGAACCGCGATCCCGTCGCCCTGGGGCGCATAGTCCACCACCACCTCGATCTGGCCGGAAGGGTGCTCGATCACCACCTCCACCGGGCTGCCGTCGGGTCTCGCCGCCACGCCCTCCGCCACCGTCCCGGGCAGGAGCAGCGAGGAGGCGAGGCACTGCGCCCCGGTGACCGCCATTGTGGGGTGACAGGCCCAGGGCATGAAATAGCGCGCGGCCACCGCCCCGCCGGACCGCGGCGGGGCCAGGAGCCCGAATTTGGGCGTCACGGACTTTGTCACATCGCCCATCCCCATCAGGCGACCGGCCTCGATCCTGATCGGCTCGATCCGCTCGAAAAGCGCTTCGTCCGCATCGATCTCGTCGCGCGTCTCGTAGCCGGTGATGCCGAAATCCTCGGCGCGTGCGATCACCATCGGCATGGCGACATCCATGCATGTGACCCGGTGGCCGGCGATCTCGTCGATCCGTTGGCCGGTGGGCAGGAAGGCCCCGGTGTTCGATCCTGCGACCTCCATGAAGTTTAGCCGGATTGGCGCTGCCGTCCCCGGCACGCCGGCGATCTCGGTGTCGCCCGCATAGACCGGGCGACCGTCATTGGCGGCGAACACCGCCTCGACCCGCGCGCCGGTATTGACCGCGCGGATCTTGACCACCGTCTTGGTCGCCGCGGGGACCAGGCCCATCTCGACCGCCGCCGGCCCGACGCCGGAGAGGATATTACCGCAGGTGGGTTTGAAATCGACCAGCCTCTCGGCCACGGCGACCTGGGCAAAGAAGTAGTCCACGTCCGCCCAGTCGTCGTCGGAGGGCGAGAGCATCGCGACCTTCGTCGTCACCGCCGCCCCCCCACCGATCCCATCGATATTGAGCGGGTGGCCGGCGCCGAGGATGCCGATCAACGCCTCGGCCAGCGCGTCCCGGTCCGCCGGCAGATCGGCGCGGTTGAAATAGGGCCCGCGGGAGGTGCCGCCCCGCATGAAGAGGAAGGGGATTGCGGTCTGTGCCATGGGTCTCCTCGGCGTTATCCAAGCGGCCAGGGAAGATTTACGTAATCCTGCAGCAGTCCCGGGGGAAAGTCGCGGTTCAAAAGCCCCGCCATGGTAACGATGAACCCGATGCCTGCCGCGGTGAGGATGCCGGTCAACTTCCAATCCGCTCCGGCCCGGAGCTTTAGGAAGCCCAGAAAGAACAGCGCCAACGCGACCACGAAGCCGAAGACCGCGGAGAGCACCAGCAGCCCGAGAAACCAGGCGAGCGTCGACCACAGCCCATGGGGCGCGGCCGCATCCTCCCCCGCGATTTCGCCATCGGTGAAGAGGGCATGATTCTCTGGCGCCCGGCGCATTTGCCAGAGGATAGCCAGCGCGCAGAGGAGCCCGACCCCGGAGACGACCGCCGGGAAGATCTTGTCGTTGAATACCTCCACGGTCATGGCATCGATAAAGGCGAGCGCCAGGAACGCGGTGAGGAACGCCGCGAAGATCACCGGGGCGCGTTTGCCGCCGGTCTTACCCTCGCCCTCTGGCAGGATCGCCTTGGCCTGGCGGGCCGCGATCCAGACCGAGAAGACCGTGATCGCCAGAATGATCAGTACCACCGGCGAGAACAGATAGCCGAGCATCTCGTCGACCCCGTTGCGCAGTCTGATCGAGGCGAGCTGGGCTGCCTGATAGGTATAGACCTCCGCTTGGTCCGACAGCACGAAGCCGATCAGAAAGGCCGGGCGCGACCAGCCGAAGCGGCGCATGAAGATGCCGAGAAGCCCGATTGCCACCAGCGCGACCAGGTCGCCCAGCGACTGGCGCGACTGGAAGGCGGCGAAGGCGATCAGCATGAAGAGGAACGGCGCCAGCAGCGTGAAGCGGATCGTGGTCAGCCGCGCGATGGGGCCGGAGAGGCCGATGCACATCCCCGCGCCGATGACATTTGCGAGCGCCAGCGACCAGACCACGGTATAGGTAATGTTGAGATCGTTGGAGATCATTTGTGGCCCGGCCTCGTAGCCAAGCAGGATCATCCCCCCGATGAACACCGCCATGGAGCCCGAGCCCGGGATCCCGAACAGCAGGGTGGGGACCAGGCCGCCGCCCTCCTTTGCGTTGTTCGAGCTTTCCGGGCCGATGACGCCGCGGATCTCGCCTTGCCCGAACTTCGACTTGTCCCGCGTGGTCTGTACCGTGTGGCCATAAGCGATCCAATCGACCACCGAGCCGCCGAGGCCCGGGATTACGCCCACCACCACCCCGATGCCAGAACAGCGCAGCGACAGGAATATGTTCTGCCACCAGGCCCGGATACCGTCCGCCCAGCCCGCGCCGAGCGTTGCCCCACGGGCAATCGCGCGGTCTTGGCGCAGCAGCGAGATGATCTCTGGCACCGCGAAGATGCCGAGACCGACGATCACCAGGCGCAGACCGTCGTAGAGATAGGGCCAATCCTCGAAGCTGAGCCGGGCGGAGCCGAGGGCAGGCGCCGCACCAATGGCGCCCACGATCATGCCGAGCCCGGCGGCGACGATGCCCTTCAGCGGGATGCGCCCGGCGAGGGTGCCGACCATGGACAGGCCCAGGATCGTCACCATCAAAAGCTCCGGCGTCCCAAAGGCCAGAACCAGGGGCCGGGCGATCAGGATGAAGAAGGTCAGCACCAGCGCCCCGAAAATCCCGCCGAAGAGGGACGAGACAAAGGCCGCGGCGAGCGCTTTCGCTGCCTCGCCGTTTCGCGCCAGCGGGAAGCCGTCGAGAACGGTGGCTTGACTGGCCGATGACCCTGGAATGCCCATCAGGACCGAGGCGAAGGTGTCGGAGGTCGGGATCACCGCCACCAGCCCGACCATCAGCGCGAGCCCCGCGACGGGATCCATGCCAAAGAGGAACGGCAGTACCAGACTGAGCCCCGCGATCCCGCCCAGCCCCGGAAAGACGCCCACCGATAGGCCGAGCAAGACGCCGAGGACGAGGTAGAGGATCTGCTGGGGCTGCAGGATCAGCGAAAACGCTTCGTTGAGGGCGGGCAGGGCGGTGTCGAGCAGTTCCATGGCAGGCGCATTCCTTCCGCTGTCTCAGCCGCCATCTGATCTGGCGGTCTCGTCTTTTGATGGTTTTGGGTGGAAGAGGAGCCGGCAGCTTTCCCCTTCGTCACCCCAAATCGAGGAGCGCGGCCGAGACCCTCCGGGCCCGGCAGAGCGGCAGGCCCAGAGTGCGACGACCTGCGGAGCACGGCGTATCTGCACCTCCGGCGCCTCTGCTTGGCGAGGGGCCGGCAGCGAGACGTCACCGACGAGTTCGTGACTGGTCGATACGCGGGCTGAGCGACCGTATTCCAGAGCCCCCGGATCGACCAACGCCGCGAGCCTTGCGCCGGTGCGCTCGATCGATCTGCGCTTGAAGGCGGTGTCGAGCAGCTCCATGGCACTCTCCCGGCGGGATTAGGCGTCTTCACTGGGCGGCGGGGCAGCGGGCAAGGTATCGTCCGGCAGAAGGGCTGAGAGCTTTTTCGGGGCGATCAGGCGATAGCTGCGGGTGACCAGACGCGCGGTCTCTGCCCAATCGATCCCGGCGTCGAGATGGATGCCGATCCAGCCCTTATGCCCGACATAGGGTGGGCGGAAGAACCGCTCCGGCGCGGCCCCGATCAGGATCTCCTGCGCGCCTTCCGGCGCTTTGACCCAGACCGAAAGCCCGTCACCGCGCTTTGCCATCGCAAAGATCTTCCCCCGCACTCGGAAGGTTGGATCGCCCCAGGCTTCCTGTTCGGTGGCCTGGGGCAGCCCGAGGCAGAGCCGACGCAGCCGCCCCTCCGCCGCGTGCTCCCGGATCAGTCGAGGCTCACGCCGTAGCGCTCGCTCAGCCAGCCCTTGATCCAGGCGGTGGCCTCCGGGTCGACCACGGTGCCCTGGGTCAGCTTGACCTTCGCCGCCTCGCCTGTCGATTGCGGATAGACGCCGAGGCGGGCTTTGGAGATCTCCGCGAAGTCCGACCGCGCCGTGACCGCCTGGAATGCCGCCGTATAGGCATCGGTGATCTCCGCCGGGGTGTCGCCGGGGAGGAACACCATCTTCTGGGCCGGGAAGCCCGCGACGAAGAACGCCTTCCACGCATCCCATTCCGGGCCCGACGGCTCCGTGCCTTTGACCTGGGTATAGACCTCCTTGAAGGTCGGGATGTCCGGGAAGGTCGGGTCGCGGACGATCTGGCCTTCCTCGTCCAGCGCGCCCCAGGTCATGATCGGGACCGCCTTGCCCTCCTCGACCAGCGGCGTGACCTTGCCGAGGAAGCCCGACGAGGTCTGGTAGTCGATGTTCGCCTCGCCCCGCTCGAACATCAGCCGGCCCTCGCCGCGGCCCTTGATGCCGAAAATCGGCTCGACCTTCATGCCCAGCATCTCCCAGGCCAGCAGCGGCACCAGGTCGAGGCGGGTGGCGCCCTGGCTGCCATAGATGAACTGGGTGCTGTCGATCAGGCCCTGCGGGTCGGAGGCCCATTGCTCGGCCAGGTCCGGGGGCAGATAGGCGACGCCGCCGGTGGCGGAGGCGAGGACCACATTCCAATCGGCATAGTCGAATCTGACCCGCTTATCGCCGAGGAGGAACGGGAACTGCGTCGAGCCCGAGGTGCCGAGTATGGTCAGCCCGTCCGGGTCGGCGTTCTTGGCGAACCAGTTGGCACCCTTGGTCGATCCGGCGCCGGGCATGTTCTTCACCACGATGGTGGGATTGCCGGGCAGCGCTTCGGCGAGGAGCGGCGCGTAGAACCGGGCCCATTTGTCGGAGCCGCCGCCCTCCTTGAACGGGATGATCCATTCGACCGTCTCGCCCTCGAAGCTGACATCGGCCGCTGCCGCCGGGCCGGAAAGGCCCAGGGTTACGGCCGCGGCCGCAAGCGCCAGGGCGCCCCGCCGGGTTGGTTTGCAAAAATCTGACATGGCTAGCCTCCCGTCTCAAAGCATGGATGGGGGGCTCGCGCGATGCCGCCGGTCCTCCCCATCGCAGGTCCCGGGTCTGCGATTCGCCCGGTTGGTTGCGATGCCAGAGCGTTGCAGGTCGGCCGAGGCGCCGCAACCATGTCCCTCGCGGCGCCCGTGTTCCATGCGGCAGAGGTTGTGCAGAGGTCTGCGACGGTGCACCCGGCGCCGCGCTTTGGCCCTCCGCCGCGGGCGCCCGGCGTGCCACTGGCCCTGGCGGATGGCGCGGCGGCCTGGGACGCGGCGCAGCCCGCCGGCCCGGCTCGCCGGTCGGCCCCATGGAGGTCCGAGGGCGACGGCGATCCCGGTCGCAGCCGCCACGGGCGGTCGGTTTTCCGGGGCCGCCGCTAACGGCC
Organism: Pseudomonadota bacterium; assembly: GCA_039513195.1. Taxonomy (GTDB): domain Bacteria; phylum Pseudomonadota; class Alphaproteobacteria; order Rhodobacterales; family Rhodobacteraceae; genus Thermohalobaculum. The sequence continues at coordinate 124,643 of JBCCRM010000011.1, forward strand.
GATGGCATAGGCCTGCATCAGTCGCGGCGTTGCGGCGGCGCGCAGCACGCCGTCCGCATCGCGGCTGGCCGCGGTCAGCCGCCCGATGGACCACGGTTCCGCCACCTCGACCAGATGGCCCCGCGCGCGAAGATCCGCGATCACCGCCTCGCCCGCTGCCGGCTCGATCATCATACGCCCCGGCAGCGCCTGGCGCGGATAGAAGGACGCGGTGAAATGCTGCGAATGGAACAGCGGCGCGTCGATCGCCTGTTGCAGGTTTTCGATCCCGTGGACATGGCGCAGGAACAGGATCAGCTGCCACTGGTCCTGCTGATCGCCGCCCGGGGTGCCGAAGGCGAGCTGCGGCCGCCCATCCCTCAGCGCCATCGAGGGCGAGAGCGTTGTCCGCGGCCGCCGTCCCGGCGCGAGGCTCGACGGCAGACCGGGGTCGAGCCAGAACATCTGCGCCCGCGAATTGAGCGCAAAGCCCAGTTCCGGCACGGTCGGCGAGGATTGTAGCCAGCCGCCAGATGGCGTGGCCGAGACCATGTTTCCCCAGCGGTCGATCACATCGATATGGACCGTGTCGCCGGGTCGCTCAGCGAGATGCGCCATGGTCGGTTCGCCGGCATCGGCGCCGACCTGAACATCGATCTCGCGGGCGGCCCGGGCGATGGCGGCCTCTGCCTGCTCGGTGAACCCTGGGATCATGCCCGGGCGCTGGTCCTGCGACGCCTCTGCCCCGATCAGACCCGCCCGCTCGGCGCCATAGGCGTCCGAGAGCAGGGTGTCGAGCGGGATGTCGCTGTCGGCCGGGTCGCCGTAATGCGCCTCCCGATCCGCGAAAGACAGTTTGACCGCCTCCACGACGTTGTGGACGAAGTCGGCGCCGAGCGGGTCCATCGCGTCGACCCCGGCGTGGCGGAGGATCTGGAGCGCCTGAAGCATCGCCGGACCCTGGCCCCAAGGCCCGGTTTTGGCCACGGTCCAGGCCCCGTAATCGAGGGTCACCGGGTTTTCGTAGGTCGCCTGCCAAGCGGCCATGTCCTGGGCGGTCAGCACACCCTTGCGGCGGGTTCCGGTGCCGTCCATCGCCTCCGTCGTTTGGGCAAAATGCCCGAGCGCCTCGGCCACGAAGCCGCGATAGAAGGCATCGCGGGCGCGTTCGATCTGCTCCTCGCGGCCGGAGACGGTTTCTGCCTCGGCGAGAAGCCGGGTCCAGGTGGTCGCAAGCGCCGGATTGCACAGCATCTGGCCTGCCTGCGGGATGCTGCCGCCCGGCAGCCAGAGCTGCGCCGAGCTCGGCCACTCGGCGCGGAACAAGGGTGCTACGCCGGCGATTGCATCGGCGGCCCGGGCGAGCAGCGGGTGGCCGTTCTCGGCATAGCCGATCGCCGGGGCGAGGACCTCGCGGAGCGGCAGCGTGCCGTGGTCGCGGAGGAGCAGCATCCAGGCATCGAAGGCGCCGGGGATCACGGTGGCGAGCAGGCCCGAGCCCGGGATCAAGGTCAGCCCCTGGTCGCGGTAGTGCTGGATCGTCGCGCCTTCCGGCGCGGTGCCCTGCCCGCAAAGGACGCGAATGCCCGGACGCTCGGTGGTGTGAAAGAGGATCGGCACCTCACCCGCCGGACCGTTGAGATGCGGCTCCACCACCTGCAGGGTGAAACCCATGGCAACGGCCGCGTCGAAGGCATTGCCGCCCTGTTCGAGCACTCCGAACCCGACTGCCGAGGCGATCCAATGGGTCGATGCTGCGACCCCGAAGGTGCCGGCGATCTCGGGTCTGGTGGTGAAGGTCATCGGGCGCTCCTCATCCGCTGGGGCGGTCTCTCAGCTTGGATGGGTGGCGTGGGCGGCGCGGCCCTGTCGCATGCCATTCCGGACGGGCGGGGCCTGGTGGGTGCGACAGGATTCGAACCTATGACCCCAGCGATGTGAACACTGTGCTCTACCAACTGAGCTACGCACCCAAGTCCCGGCGGCTGTGTAAGGCGGCGCAGGCTTTGCTGTCAATTCCCGCGCGGGCGCAGCGCCGAGCCCCGCCCACCCCTGCAAAGGCCGCGCTGGCAAGATGCGACGTCTAACCCTAGGGTCCTATCCCAGCATGAGATTACCGGATGCGCGATCCGAGGCCGACCGGCTTCGTGGGGCCGTCTCATCGGGTTGCGATCCGATTGCAGAACGAAAGCAAGCCGCATCGGATGCCGAGCAGCGTTCTCAGGTTCTAGGCCTCAGCAAAGCCATCCGCGACTATGACCTGTTCCTCGAACGGCGCGATGTCCGGGACCGTAAGAATGTAATTAGCGCGCTTCGGCGACGCCTGCTGGGCGACAGTGACGAGATGGGCGATGTGCTCGGAGATGTGCTGCTTACGGACATCCAGCGCCATGACGTCATGCGGATCGTGAATGGTCTCGAGCTTTCGGGGATGTCCGGCGCTGCGCGATCGCTAAGGCAAAAGACGACTACCTTCCTAAACTGGGCGGTGGACGAGGGGCGCCTTTCAGCAAATCCGCTGGCAGGCATGCGGAAGCGGAGGGAGACGCGCACCGATCGACTGAAAAGGCCCGGTCGAATGCTATCCGATGTCGATCTAGCGCGGCTGTTTCACTCTTGCCCATCTTTACGGTCGGAAGGATCGCTTGGTCAGCGGCTGATGTCATCGCTGGTGCAAATCCTGATTTTGACGGGGCAGCGCCGGACGGAAACCTCGCGCATGCGCTATGAGGATCTGTCTGACGATTGGTCCTGGTGGACCATCCCGGCATCGGTCGCAAAGAACGGTCTGGCCCATGATGTGCCTTTGCCGCTCGTCGCCAGAAAAATCGTTCACGCCGTTCCGCGGCACCACGGTTGCCCGTGGGTGTTCTCAACAAACGGGGCCGCGCCAATCTCCGGCTGGTCGAAGCTTGAGCCAAAGATCAGGGTCGCGGCCAGCGCCTTTGGATTGGAGGGACATTGGACACTGCATGATTTACCGCGCTCATTCCGATCGGGTCTGACCAGGCTGCGGATCGACTCGGAGCTGGCAGAAATAATGCTCAACCATCGACCAGAGCGGTTGCGGTCGATCTACGATCTGGAGCCGCGGCTCGACGAGCGCGCTGCGGCAGCGGCGGCATGGGCAGACCACGTGCAACAGCAGGTCAGTACCGGGCTGGAGTTAGCGGAACGACCTGATGTCGTGGCGCCCTCAGTTTCAAAACAAACAGACGAATCGCATGCCAAATCTGAGCAAGAGATATGATTACGATTTGTCAATAATTTTAGACGAAAAGATTTGCAGCGCCGGCTGATGCAACCCGGCGCGCATCATCGAGAGTTCCTGCCATCCGCGGCATCTTCGGTGACATTCTTCGCCTCATCGTCTTCGAAGCCCGCGCCCGTCAATTGCATTCTGGTTGGTAGCGGACTCGCAACTTGAAAAGGACGACATATGACAGGCGTTGTTTTACAAGGAAAAATCAGCACATTGCTGCTTGATCGTCGCGGTGTCGAGACCCACTATGGCATCACCAAACGTTATCTGGAAGTAGCAGCGGTTCGAGGCGATGGCCCGCCATACATCAAGATTGGGCGGTCCGTTCGCTACCGAACCAGCGACATTGATGCCTGGTTGGACGATCAACGCGTCCAGACCGCACCACCCATGAATCACTGACGCTGCCTGCCTTCGACAGACTTTCAAATTGGAGATTGATTATGATGTCTGAACATTCAGGCAATCGGGAGAGTATTGCCGAACGCATGTTCGTGCCGGCGCCGGGTTTAGAAACGGTCGCCAGCCGATTTTCACAGCGGGACAGTGCGCCGGAATCGCGATCGACCGATCCATTGCCCATCCCTCTTCACCGCCCCCGGCCGCCGGCAGCAGACATTCCGCGCGACCATCTTGGTCCCTTCAAAGCGGCGGTCACGGCAATCGAGGTCATCACGCAGGCGCCGGCAGCTCTGGGCCTGCAAAGCGTCCTCGCCACTGCCAGCCTTTCGACCCAGGCTCTGGCCGATGTTGAAACCCTGTCCGGTAACGCCCCGCTCAGCCTCTACTGTCTGTCAATAGCAGCATCGGGCGAGCGGAAGTCGACGGCAGACAAACTCGCCCTGCAAGCCGTCCGCGACGACAGTGAACAGCGTTTGGCAGACTACGAATGACGAAAGCGCCGGTACCGCGAGAAGTTCGAGGTCTACTCGACGCAGCGAACTCAGATCCTGCGCAGCATGGACGATCTGGTCGACAAAGAGGCCGACCTTGCGGCGCTGGGTGATCCGCCGGCCCAGCCGGTTGCACCGCACATCCTGTTCGAGGACCTAACGGCAGAGGGGATGGTCTCGCATTTCGAGCACGGCCAGCCGTCGATCGGCATTATTTCGGACGAGGGTGGAATATTTTTCGGTGGCCACGCCATGCGGCCCGAGACCCGCCTGATGACCGCGACCTTCCTGTCTAAGCTTTGGGAGGGCGCGCCACTGACCCGGTCCCGGGCGAAGGTTGAAACCATCACCTTCCTGCACCGCAGGGCGACAATGCACCTTATGATTCAGCCCATCGTCGCCGAAGACGTGCTGGCGGACCAAGTGCTTGTCGGCCAGGGCTGGCTGGGGCGGACTCTGATCGTCTGGCCCGAGAGCCGGATCGGCACCCGGATCAGAAACGAAGATCCGTCGCAAGTGTCGCAACCCCGTCGCGACGCAGCGACGGCCCTGGGCGACTTCCACGGGCGAATTCAGGCATTGCTGGAACGCGGCCCATGGGACGTTCGGGAGTCGTCGCCTCGCGTTCTCGCGCTGTCGATGGAGGCCAAGGCCAGGCTGTTGCGTTTCCACAATGACGTAGAAGAGGGGCAGTTGCCCGGTGGCCCCTTCGAGGCGATCACGACCGTTGCGTCCAAGGCATCGCAACAGGCGGCGCGATTGGCTGGGATTATGACACTGTTCGAGGATACCGAGGCGGACGAAATCACACCTGGCGTCATGGCCGACGCGATTGCGCTCATAGAGTGGTATCTCGCTGAAGCGAAAAGGCTTTTGGCCACGGGCCCAATTTCGGACAAGATCAGGGATGCCGAAATCCTCCGGACTTGGCTTGTCGATCGCCGACGCGAGCCCGTGATCAGCCTGCGCGATATCGCCCGGTTTGGACCAAATCAGTTGCGCGAAACCGCCAGGATCAGATTACTGATGACGGTTCTAGAAGCACACAACTGGGTCATCCCGGCGCCAGGGACAGTGATTGCCGGGCGAGCAGTCAAAGAAGCCTGGCGCGTGGTCCGGCCGTGAGTGGCCGTGTCCTGGCCGGTCACGCAGTAAATCCACCGACCGAAATTCCGACCTTGTCGCGGGTGTCGCGGCTGACGCAGTACGCGCGATCACCAGCGGCCGCGATTAGTCTAATCGACCTCACCTCAACCCCCGGCATCGACCCAGACATCCTAGACACCATTGTCGAACGCGCCGCGATTCTGGAGCATGACGCTGGCCTCCCGCGTTCCGAGGCTGAGCGGAAAGCAATAACCGAGCATATGTCATCTCTTTAGCCCCATGGACCCGCACCGCCCTCGCGGGTCCTTTCCGACGGCTCCACATGGGGTAATTCGCGACCACGTCACGCGCAATAATTTGGCGGCTCAAGGCGCTTGATGAAGTTGTTGTGGTTGTTATTCCGCACCTTCACTACACGGCGCCTCCGCCATCAGCTGCCTCCTTCAAACAGCTCTCCAGATAAGCGCGCGTGTCCTCGGTCAGGCGTGATAGCCCCATCAAGAGGGAAAGTTCCTTCGCCGGGTCTTCTGTGTTCGCCACGTTTGGCTGGCTTTCGATCAGCCCGATGATCTCAGCATGCGGGATCTCGCGGACGGCACGTTCGCGTAAACCGCGATAGGGAAGCATCCGAGCGACAGTTCCTGGCTTCCAGTAGAAGCGGTGCCCGCCCTCATTGGTTATCTCTGTTTGGGGCAGACAGCGGAGCACATGCTCCCGGATCCGGCGCCCGGCGCGTTGCCAGCCGTGCCGGCGCGCGATTGCGCGCACCAGAATATCCTCGCGGATCGGTGCTTCCGCTTCCAGGATTTCGGTGATCAGCGTCTGCAACGTCCGAACGTAGTCAGCGAGATAGAAGCGTTCTGGGCCCAGCATAAGCGACGTTGCTTGAATTGGGTCTGGTTCCTGATGTGGTGCGGGGGCGGGGGCCTCGGCAGCGATTGCCGGTTCGGATTTTTCGGGAAGGGGGTACTCGGGCGTATCCGCAAACAAATCCGGCTTGTCGGTGGGCACTTGTTCCGGTGTCGCTGGAATCTCTTGCTCTTCCTGATGAACCTCAGTTTGCCGAGCAGCTTTCACTTGATGCTCCGCCTCCGCTTGGGCAACTTCTGCCTTTGCCTCCGCCTCTCGTGCCGCCTGATCCCCGGCCCGGGATTGCGCGAGCAGATCCGTGAGCGTGGTATCGACCCTGGCCAACGTGTCCGAAGAATTGGCAAACCAGTCTGTGGACCAGATCCGCACAATCTCCCAACCCAGGCCTCGCAGCACGGCCTCGCGTGTCCGGTCCCGGTCCCGTGCACTTGCCGAGCGATGATAGGTTGCCCCGTCGCACTCGATCCCGGCCAGATAGGCACCGGCTCGGTCAGGATGCACAACTCCTAGATCCACGCGGAAGCCCGAGACACCGATCTGGGTAAGAACTTTCCATCCGCGGGTTTGAAGGGCCTCGGCAACAGCCTCCTCGAACGGGCTTTCGGTGGGGCCAAGCGAGCCCTCATCCATCCCCGGCAGCGCGTTAGGACCTCGTTCGGCGAAGTCGAGGAAGGCTTTGAGATGACGCACCCCGAGCGAGCGCGTGCGTCCCAGGTCGATCATGTCTGCCGTGACCGAGGCGAACACGTGCAGTTCTGTCCGCGCCCGCGTCACCGCCACATTGAGCCTCTTCTCACCTCCGTCGCTGTTCACGGCACCGAAGTTCATCGTGAGTTTGCCGGCGAGATCCTTCCCGAAGGTGATCGAGAAGAACATCACATCCCGCTCGTCCCCCTGGATGTTTTCCAGGTTCTTGACGATCACCGGCTCCTCGCGGGCATCTTCGAAGAACCACTCCAGACGCGGGTTGTCCCGCCGTGCGGCGTCGAGCAGATCGAGGATCAGTTCCTGCTGTTGCGAGTTGAAGGTTATGACGCCGAAGGTGAAGCGGTCGCCTTCCGTTCGGGCCAATTCGGTATTCAGGCGGTCGACCAGGTTTGCTGTGATCGCCTTCGCCTCCGCCTCATTGGTTCGGCCCTTGCCGCGCGCATAAACGCCTTCGACCTTCTGGAATCGCACAGCGCTGGACCCTGTGCTGGGGGCCGGGAAGGTCACCAACGCATCGCCGTAGTAGTGGTGGTTGGAGAAGGCGATCAGCGTCTCGTCACGGCTGCGATAGTGCCAATTCAATCCGAGTTGAGGCAAGCCGGAGGTTGACGCCTCGTCCAGAATGCTGGGCAAGTCCTTCTCGTACTGCTCCAGATCCTCGTCCTCGCTGTCCGCACGGCCGAAGAAGTTGGTTGGTGGCAGCTGCTTCGGATCACCGACGATGACGGATTGCCGACCGCGCGCGATGGCTCCGATTGCGTCCCAGGTCGTGATTTGAGAAGCCTCATCGAAGATCACCACGTCGAACTGCGCGTGATCTGCTGGCAGGTACTGCGCAATCGACAGCGGCGACATCAGCACGCACGGCGAGAGCTTCGTGAACGTTTGCGGCATCGCGCTGATCAGTTTGCGGATCGAGATGCTGGGGCGTTGCAGACCAAGCTGATGGCGCAGCGTGCCCAGTTCGGACTTGCGTGGCACCCCATCCCGTGCTGGCAGTCCGTGCGCGACAGCCCGGATCACCTGCTCCGCCGCCAATGTCTGGGCGGCCTCGTCCAGCTTTCGGAAGCTCGCGATACGGTCCTCCTGTTGCCAATGCGCGAAGGTCCGGAGGTTGGGGCGCTGGTCGATGGCCAGCGGCAACCACCATGCCATGTAGGCCGTGCGGAACGCGTCGGGCGCATGCTCGGGTGTGATGCTCCCGGCCTCCAATGCGGCGGTGAGGGATGCGAGGCCCAACCCCTCGGCCTGTCCGCGCGCGGCAATCCAGCGTGTCCAGTCTGCAAGGCGCGGCGCTGCGGCGACAATTCCAGAGAGTTCGCTTGCCTGGGTCTGCAAATCGGAGGATGACAGGTCACCTCCTGCAACCTGGTGAAAGGCTGAGCTTGCTTGGTCGTGGCTGCTCGCGCTTTCGATCAATGTCGTCGCTGCCTCGGCACTTGGCAACGCATCTCCGCCTTTAGCGAGCAGGGGACCGATCGCTGCGGCAAGCGCGCCTGAATCCGAGGCGATCCGTCCGAACTCCGCCAATGCGGTCCGGAACTCGACGGCCTGATGCAGGTGTGTGCCTAGTGCGGCAGTATCCGTTGCGGTCTCCCGAAACTGCGACAGGTTCTTCAGGGGCGAGGACTTAACCGCGTCAAGCTGCTGGGCCGCAGCCTGCAATAGCCGGAGATCCGTGTCCGGCGCCACCCTCCCACCATCGACATAGCTCTGCATCAACTTGCGGACACGGCGTTTTGCGAAGAATGAGAAAGGCCACATTTTGGCATTTGCCTCGCGCCAATCCCGGTCGAGATCGGACAGCGGCATGCTGGCAATTGCGGTCTCGCTGTAATCTGCCGACAACCGGCCTTGTTCTCGACGCAAGGCCGCAATGGCGTTCTCCAGCTCCGTGAGCTTGTCCTGAAATTCATCCAGCCGTTCGTCGACCGCGATCGTATAGTCCTCTCGCGATACCCTGATTATTGCCGTCGCAAACCGTGTGAGCGTGGCCACATCCGTCGCTGTGATCATGCCCGGTATCATGCCAAGGCTGCGTTGGAACGCTCCGGCCTTCTCATTCAGATCCAGAGTTGCGCTCCGCAGTCCTTCGGCCGCGCTCAGCAATTCCCTCTGCCAGCGATGCGACCACTCGGTTGCCCTGATGGATTCCAGTCCCTCGGCGCTACCGACAATCTCGAAAGTCCGAGCGACATGTTCGGCGCACCGCAGGAGATTGGCATAGCTCTCGGCGTCATGTGCGTCCGAATTGGCGAAGGTGATCTCCAGCGGCACGGCCTCAGGATTGCGGGCGACGACGCTGATGGACTCGAATATGCTGAAGCCTTGAGTGCCTGGTTGGTGGAGTTCCGCCACATAGGCGTTCAACTCATCGCGGCGCACCTGAAGGTTGCCCGTGACCTTTACCCATTCCCAGTCTCCCCGCACCACTGCTCGGTCCCATGCCGCGCGAAGCTGGCTGAGCACCGTGCGCCGGTCGGTCTTGTTCGAATGCAGCTCCAGACAGGCATCGCCAAGCCCGAATGCGCGCAGGCGTCTGTGCACAACGTCAAGCGCTGCGGACTTCTCCGCCACGAACAGGACCGTGCGCCCCTGCGCCAGGCAGTTGGCGATGACATTTGCGATGGTCTGGCTCTTTCCGGTGCCAGGCGGGCCGATGATCACCAGGTCATTGCCTTCGGCCACCGCCGCGACGGCCGCCAGTTGCGAGCTGTCGGCAGGCAGGGGTGTGACCAGATCCGACGGCGCATAGCGCCGGTCGATCTCTTCAGCCTGGGGAATGCCGTCTTCTGACCTCGGATAGGCTTGCTCTGGATTGTCCACCAGATGCTTGACCAACCGGTTCTGCCGGAGCTGATCCGTGCGGTCGACAAGGTCCTTCCACATCAAATACTTGGCGAAGGAGAAGGTTGAGAGGGCCAGATCCTCAACCACCTCGAAGCTCGGCACCTCTCTGACAGCAAGGCGCATGATCTCGAAGATTGCCGGTAGGTCGAGGCCGCTGTGGTCGGTCGGCAGCTCGCCTTCCAACCCTGGCACCCGAATATCGAAATCCCGCTGGAGGAACTGCAACAAGGTCGCGTTCATGCGGACCTCATCCTCGTGATGCACCAGAGAGAAATCTGATTGGGCACTGCGACGCCTCAAGGTTGCGGGCAGCAAGAGCAGAGGCGCTCGGTAGACCCGGGTATCTTCGGGCGTGCGTTTCCAACGCAGAAAGCCGGAGGCGAGGAAAAGCGTGTTGGTCCCGCCCTCGGCCATGTCGCTGGCCGCCTTGCGATAGAGTGTGGTCAGGCGGGCCCGCATGGCCGTCTCGGGCAGTGGCACGCAGACCTCGCGCCGGTCGAGTGCTGCGAGAGAGAAGTCATGGTGGATATGCTTGCCAGTCTCGCGCAGGAACAGGTCTGGGTCCCTATCGCCAATGGGGTTCTCTTCATCCAGCGAGATCACCCGCAGGGATTTCCCGGAAGCCAGCATATCCTCCAGCGTTGGCACGTCCGGGCAGTGAAAAGGCACGGATTGCTGGGTGTCGCGAAAGTTAAGCAGGCGGTTGCGGAGCGAGAGATCCAGCAGCTTCTGCTGCCAGCGTTCGATGCGGCCCTTGGCGGTGGTCGGGGCTTCATCCGTGCTTTCGCCCGTCATCAGGGCGAAGTCCGGCATTGGCGGTAGAGCGGCAGGTGCCACAGTGTCCGCGGTCGTGTCTGCCGCCTGCGCCTCGGTGCGGTGACTGGCGAGTGGCCTGATCCCCGCCGACCGCGCGCGGGTAACGTCGATGACGCGGTCGAATTCAGGTTCGGCTTCTTCGGCTAGGCGCGGAGCCGCGGCTTTGATGGCATCGGCAAAACCCGAGGCTGGGCGCGTCGTCAGCAGCGTCGTCTCAAAGCATACGAATTCTCGGGCCACGATGGCCTTGCGCAGTTCGGTGATGTCTGGCTCGGCGACAGAGGGGAAAGTGCGCTCCGTCAACCAGACGCCGGTGAATGCGTGCCCCAAGGTGAAGATCACGGCTGGATTCAGTCCAGCGGCTTCGACGGCGGCTGCCATCAGCAAGGACAGGTCAAGGCAAGTGGCAAGCCCTTCGTCCTTGATCCGCCCCGGACCGCGCACTTTCTGGCCTCTCAGTTCGAAACTGCGTGGTGGTTCCGCATAGGTCAGCCCCATCCCGCTGATGGCGGACCATATCGCCGCGGTCAGCATATAAGCCCGGCGAGGATCGCCGCTCTGATATCCATTCAGCGAGGGGCTGTGCCCGCCGTGTTCCAGTATCCGCCCCGCCTCTTTGAGGATCTCGGCCACCACGGCATCATTCGGCGAGACAAAGGCGGCCAGCAGATGGTCCATATCCGCCAACCCGCCCCATTCGTCGCGGGCAAGCAGCTCGATAGGAAACTCTGTCTCCAAGAGCGTCTGACCCTGGCGCGTGAGGCTGAAGATTAGATGCCCATGCTCAGCCTCGTTCAACCCGCCAAGAAACCCATGGTCCAATGCCAGTTTGCCATCCTCGATCCGGACGGTCGCACCGGCGTCGACCCGGTCCAGGCGCCAGGTTTTGGGACGCAGAAACCCGGGATCGGCCACCAGCTCCAGCGTCAGGTCATCCAGGGCTTGATCGCCTGGGTTAGAGATCTCGACTGATCTCAAGACGGCAACCGAATTCTGCGCTGATGCGAAGTTCACCCGCGCAACCGCGTTCACGATCAGTTCTGGAGAGGACGTAGCCCCAAGTTGCGAACTCGGCGGGTTTGCGGTCTCGTCAATCATCCGGGGTCCAATCTGTCAGCGATAGAACATTGCCGCCGAGGTCACGAAAAGCCCGTTGGCGGCAGGTGAAAACAATAATCTGCAAGTCAGCCGTCATCGCGTTGAGAATGGTAAACATGTCCTCGATGCGGTCGTCATCGGTAAAGATTAGCGCATCGTCCAGGATCACCGGCGTCGGCCGCCCGTTGCGGGCCAGAAGGCGGGCGAAGGCGAGCCGGGTGAGGATGGCGATCTGTTCCTGGGTGCCACCGCTGAGGCGCGCGACGTCTTCCTCGCGGCCATCGCGTAGAAGGCGGTCTGGTTGGAAGTTGTCCTCATCAAAAGCGAGCTTATCGCCGGCCATGACCCGGTCCAGCAACGGAGCCAACTCCCGGTTCACCGGCTCGAAATAGGTCTCGCGCATGGCTCGGTGCGCCCGTCTCAGCTCGGTGTCCAACAGTTGCAGGGCGCCGACGTGCTGCGCGATCTGGTCCAGACGGGCCCGGGCGGCGGCCAACGCTTCCCGGGCGCCGCTCAGTTGTTCGCTAAGCCCCTCGGTCATGGCTCCGTCAAACCGGGCGTCGAGCGCAGCCAGCCTAAGTTGGATCTGGTGGATCTCGAGGTCGCGGTTCTCCAGCGCATCCCTCAGTCGTTTGACCTCGGCCCGGGCCAGGCGCAACTGATCTTCCGCATGGGCGAGTTCCGCAAGCTCTGCCTGCAGTCGTTCGGTATCGACCTGGTGAGATCCCACGGCGCCGCTCAAGGCGGAGAACTTGGCGTCCCAGTCCTTGGCGGGGCCTGTCGTGGTCAGCACGGTCTCTAGTTGGGTCTGTAACTCTTTCTGTGTTTGTTGGGCGGCGCGCAGCTTTTCGGCTTGTTCTTCCCAGCTTTGCCGGGCGCGTTGCAATTCGGTCTCTGCGGTGCGTAGGGCTGCTTCTGCGGCTGATTGCGTAGTTCGGGCCTGGTCGAGATCGGGCCCGTCGGTGACTTGAGTTTCCTGCGTTTGCAGTTCGAGACGGGCAATCTCGTCTTCTATCGCGTCCAGCCCGTCGGGTGCTAGCGTGGCCAGAAGCCCCTCTTGGGCCTCGGCATCCTGCAAAAGTCGGATCTTGCGGGCATGCATCGTGCGCGCGGCCCGGGCTGTGTCGACCTCCGCCTTGGCCAGTAACTCGGCGAGACTGGCCTTCGTGGACGCCACGCTGTCGGACGCTTCCTGCGCCGCAGCCAGCCCGCCCGGCGACACCGTCAGCACGCCAACGCCGTCTATCTCCAACGGGGTTTTGGTGCGGACCTGTAGCGGCACCCCGCCCTCCAACGGCGCACCATCCTGTCGGATCCGGGCCAAGGTCGCGGGCAGATAGGCCACCTCTATTGTCGTGGCCTGCGCATCGGCCTTGGCCTGTGCCCGATCCAGCGCGCGAGCAGCGTCCTCGATGGCGGCGAGCCTGAGCTGGTCGAGCATGATCAGATCCGCCGCGGCTCGGTGAGCCCGTGTGGCATCCACCGCCGCTATTGCATCTGCACGGGTCTTACGCAGCTCAGTTAGGCGGCACTCGGCCAACTGGCGCGTCTCGGCGCTCAGCGCTTGCTGGACGTCCCGCGCTGCGTTTTGCTGCACCGCAGCCGCTGCCTCGCGCGCGTCGCGCGCCGTCGCCTGATGGACCTCCGCCGCAGCAAGCTCGGCCTGCAAGCGGTCCAGAACCGGCGTGATCTCGGCCAATCTGGTTTCCGCACGGCGGGCCACATCCCGTGCCTGGACGAACCGCTCAAGATCCTGTTCGGCATTGCCCCTGAGCTGTTTCTTCGAAGCTAATTGTTGAGACAGACCAGGAAGCCGGGCCGCCCGCGCGCCTGCCTCCCGCTCCGCCTGCTCGGCCGTGGCGAGTTTTGCGGCCTGACGCTGGGCCTCCTCAGGGTCGTCCTTGCGTGCTGCCAGATCGCGGCGCAAACGGTTACGTTCCTCTAGCTCTCGGCCAAGCGCCTCGATCTGCGCGGCCAGGTCGACTTCACGTTCTTCCAGATCCGACACCTGTTGCAGAGCCTCGGCCCAAGCCGCGCCGCGTTTGGGCTTGCCGCGCGCGTCGACTAAGGGGGCAAGTTCAGACGTTGCGCGGTCCATCGCCATGCGCATCCGCTCCCCCGCGGTCATGGCGTCCAGCTGGTCGGCTACGATGCTGGCCAGGGCCGTGCTCCGCGCTTCGCGGCCACCGCTTTGATGCCAGGACCGGCCCTGCCGGACCCATAGAAGACCTGCAGGCCCTGCATCCCGGTCGCCCATCCCAAGCGTAGCGTACAGCCATTCGGTGACGGCATCGGCCCGCGCGATCTCACGCCCGGTGGCCACGTCGCGCACGCTGGCGAAGGCAGGACCGGCTAAGAACCGCTTCTCGACCCGATAAAGGCCCGATTCAGTTTCCAGATCGGCCGAGATATGCGGGTTCCCGCCGTCGTAAGGTTGCAGCGTCCTAACATGCTCGTCCTTGGAGCTGTGCTTCTTGAAAAGCAGCTCTTGAAGAGCATCGAAGAGGGTGGATTTGCCAGTCTCATTGGGCTCGGCAAAGCTGTTCAGGCCATCGCTCAACCCTTCCAGCGCCACGCCGCGCCCGCCGAACTGGCGTACGTTGTGGACCCTGAGCGCGCGGAGTTTCATCGGGCTTGTCCTGCGTCTTGGGCCCATGTGAACAGCAGATCCAGCGCGCGGGCGGCGACAGCGCGCTCCTCGGCAGTCTGGGCGTCATCCGTGCTGGCGGCCTTCAATGCGTTCGCCGCCTCGCGCAAGGCGCCCTGACGGTCGATGAGGTCCAGATCGTCCGCTTCCATCAGGGTTTGGAGAGCGCTGTCGTCCAGCCTCAGTTCGGCCAGTGAAAGCCGCAGGTCCCCCACCGCCCGGGTCCAATCAGCCCTTGCCTGCGGCCGAACCGAGCCAGACAACCGCAGCGAAAGGAGGACATCACGGCGGGCCACATCTGCCGGAAGGCCCGCGGTCAGGGCGGCGTCCGCATCCGGCTCCACGCTGATGTCCAAATCGACTTCGCACCAATAGAAGCGCGCGACGGGCCATTTCCGGATGTCGGGCACGGCGCCGGGTCCGGCAATTGAAACCGCGGACGCATGGCCCGACCCTTCTCGAAATTTGTCCGGTTCCGGCGTACCTGAGTAGAGCGTGCGGGGCCCGAACGCGGTCCAGCCATGCCAATCGCCCAAGGCCAAGTAATCCAGACCCGCTCGCTCCGCAAGGTCGGGCGCGATGATGCCGCCGCTTCCGTCCGAGCTGAAATCGCGCACGGACCCATGGGCAAGGCCAATACGGACTGCGCCTTCAGGTGTTCGAGCGTCGGCCATCCATTCGGTCGGATCCTCTGGGCCTCCGGGTCTGTTACACGGGGCGGGCAGTATCCATCCGCCCGGGGCCAGCTCGACGGGTTCTGGCGTGAGAAGCAGATGCAGGTTTGGTACAGCAACAGCAGCGACCCGATCCCAGAGCCCGCCCGCGCTGAGCGGGTCATGATTGCCGGGCAGCAAGCCCCAGCGGATATCTGATTGCTCGGCAAACCGATCCAGCGACTGACGCAACACCCGGTCGGAGGCAAGCTCGCTATCCCAGGTGTCGCCACTCAGGAGCACAGTGGCATAGCCGTGTGATCGCGCCGCGCCGGCCAGGCGGCCAATACAGTCGAAGCGCGCCTCCGCCAACTGCTCTGCAAGGTCTGGCGGGCGGCCTCGAAACGTACGGCCCAGGTGCAAATCCGACGTGTGAATAAATCTCAGCATATGCCTGCGCCTAAGCTCAACCGATAAAACTATGAAAACGGATATTGAACATCTTGTTTGCCGTCATCAAGATTGATCTCTGGGCAATCCAATTGGCGAAGCGGAGCCGTTACAACGCTCACCCCACGTGTTTAATTGATACTGGCCACGTCGAGGGTGGGGACAAGTCATGCGTGCAACCAGCAATCACCCGCCTGATTTCATGAGGCTTCCGCATCTGACCAGCTTTGGCTGTTCGAGCGGCTCGCCCACAGCGGCAGGAGTTGCGCGGTTCTGGCCTCTGTGATTGGTTAGTCGGAATACCCGATCCAGACCCAATCCAGAAGCTCAGGACCAGATGGACACCCGCATTAACCGGCTGATCTGAGGTTTGTCGTTGGCGTGACCGCCGTACGGATGTGGTGCTTTGCCGCCGGAGGCGCTGAAACGGGGTTTTCCCTCGATTTTGGACGGACTCATCCGATGACTGTCTTGCGTCCATGGAAGATCAAACGGTCGAAATTGTAGGCCAGGTTGGCCAGCGTCAGTTTCGCCTCGGCCCGGGCGATGCCGATTGTCCTCACAAACAGTCCAAAGCGGTTCTTCTGATGGGCAAAGACATGCTCGACCCGGGCGCGCACGGACGACTTTCGAGCATTCGCCCGTGACGTTGCCTCCGGCATCGGGCGTCCTTTCGGTTTGCGCATGTGGATGCGGCTGGTCAGCCCGTTCTTGGCCAGCCACTTCTCGTTCCTCTCCGAACGGTATGCGCAGTCAGCCCAGACTTCGGACGAGGTGTTCTCCGTTGTGACGAGGTGCCGGAGCATCCGGCCATCCGCGTCTGATGCGCTGGTCACAGCCGCCTCGCGGATGAACCCGTATCGCCGGTCAATCGAGATGTGGGATTTGTACCCGAACACCGGCAGCGCGATTTGCGGCACGGGCGTACCGTCCGGACGATACCGGATCTTACCACCGATCTTCAGTGTCCAGCGCGCGTTCGTGTCTTTCTGAGCGGCCTTGTTGAGCTCGTTTGGCCAGATCTCGGCGGCCGACTTGCCGTCGTTGATCGCAGCCTTCTCGGCCTCGGTGTTGCGCTGCTTGGGCGCCGGCACGAGCGAGGCATCAACGATCTGCCCGGCCATGGGGATGTACCCCTTCTTCTTCAGCTGCCAGTCGAAGGCCTTCATCACCCGCTTGAGCGTGCCCGTCTCGGTCAGCCGATTGCGGAAACGGCGGATCGTGTTCTCGTCCGGCGTCGGCGCGCCGAGATCGACGCCGAGGAACCGCATCCAGGAGAGCCGGTCGCGGATCATGAACTCCATGCGGGCGTCGGAGAGATTGTGTTGCGCCTGCAGGATCAGCGCCTCGAACATCGACACCGGATCAAACGGCGGCCGACCACCCTTGGAGCCGTCGCCATAGCCGAGCCCCTCGATAAGCCAGGACCGGAAGTACTCGAAATCCACGGTCGACTCGAGAACCTCGAGCGGGTCGCCGTCCTTGCTCAGCCGTTCTAAATGATCCGAAAGTCCGAACAAGCCCGCCTGCCGCATCGTGATCCCTCCTCACCCATCCCGGTCATTGAAGCACAGCGCTGCGAACTCCGGTAGGTTCTTGCGGGTGTCCAGCTTGCCCCGGCGCGCCAGACTGCGCCAAGAATACAGGTGCTGCGGCATAATCGCATGGCGCTCGGCGACATTGCAAACACAAGCACCAGGCTCATACGATTCAGCCACAATCCGGGTCTTCACATCGTCAGGCCAACTCCGCCAACCCGTCGGACCTGTATCGACCCAGTGAAATCCTGCTCATGCTACATAGGAGAAAAGGTAGCGATGAGCGAGACAGTGAGCGAAGACATCAAGCGGTGGACAGCGAAGCGTAAGAGCGCGCTCGTCATTGAAATAATCCAGGGCAAGACGACC
>JBCCRM010000012.1:0-134700 GCA_039513195.1 Pseudomonadota bacterium
CCCCGGTTCCGGAGTGCGTTCATCACGGAGAGCCAGAACTTCGCTCCCGTTGTCGGGGGATTTGATCCACTGGATCAAATCCTGATCCCTCCAACTCTCGGCGATCCAGAGACCAAGAACTTCCCGCTGGCCATCCCCGGTTATGCCGAGCGCCAGATAGACTGCCTTGTTCTTCACGATCCGGCTGTCCTTGTCCCGGATCTTCACCCTGAGTGCATCGAAGATCACGACCGGGTAAACGGCATCGAGCGCCCGCGCCCGCCATTCCTTCACGTCGTCGAGCACGGCGTCGGTGACCCGACCGATCAGATCGGGCGAGACCTCGAGCCCGTAGAGTTCTTCGAGATGGCCGCGGATGTCGCGCACGCTCATGCCGCGGGCGTGGAGGGCGATGATCTTGTCATCGAGCCCGTCGATCCGGGTCTGCCCCTTGGCAATTAGGCGGGGCTCGAAGCTGCCCTCCCGGCCGCGCGGGACCTCAAGGTCGAAGGTGCCGTCCTCGCCCTTCAAGGTCTTGCGGCTGATCCCTTTTCGACGGTTCGTCTGCACGATCGGTGGCTCTTGCCCGTGCTCGTAGCCCAGATGCTCGGTCAGTTCGGCACCGAGCAGCCGCTGCATCAGCGCCTTCTTGAGGTCCTTTATCAGCCCGCCTCGCCCAGCAGGTCCTCCGGCCGCTCACAATTCTTCAGTAGATCGTCCAGAACACTCTCATCGATCTTCTTCGTCATGGTCCACGCTGTCCTTTCCTCTCAGCATGGACCGGTACCCCGCACACAAAAGTTCGGACTCTCTCCTAGCGCATTTTCCAGTCCGATTGCATTGGTTCCTGCACTCTAGACGACACGAGGACGGCCAGGGCTTGGTAGCTTGCTTCCAGCGGCCCCATCATCGGCGTCTCAGCTATCCCACGGGCTCCTGTACGCAGTCACGGCTCTCTAGGCGGCCCCCACCTCTTCGGAACCGGCACTCGGGCAAACGACACCGTGCACCGGAACAACGTCCCATCAGCGCACCAGCCGACAGACGCCCGAGCACCGCAACGCGCTGGCAACGGCGATCCCAGAAGCGAAGGACCGGGTTCGACGCAAACGCAACCTCTTCCGGCATCGGGCGCCGCCTCGCCGGGCTACGCCAGGGGGGCGGCTGCCATCTCCGCGGAGCCACCGTCGCCGATGCCGTCCCGGAGCGGCCGGCGAGACCGGCGCAAGGGCGCGGCACGCGGGACCGCAGCCACGCTAAGCAGGCAACGCCTGCGGGCATGGCGAGGACCCACCCCTTGCGCCGGACATGCCGGTCGCTCAGGCATCTAGGGCGGGGGTGGCCGGCGAGATGGCACGCCATCTCCGTGGTGAACCCAGAGCATTCCTTTCTCCAGCCTCGCGACGCGCGGCCCGAGGCTTGGGGGCCTCCTTGACGGTCCGACCGAGCGCCGGGTTCGGGTGGGTGGGCGGGGCCTCGGGCCGCGCGGCGCAAGCGCCGCTATTCCGGGCGCTTGTAGAGATCGTAGCCGATGATCCGCGCCGGCACTGTGCCGGTGTTCTCCCACCAATGCTTCAGGCCCTTATCCTCCAACGAGATCCCGCCGGGGCCGAGCACCACCGGCCCTTCCTCGTCCGAACGGTGCTCGGTCATCTCGCCTTCGATCACAACCGCGATGGCGGGCCTGCCTTCGTGGCTGTGCACCGGGATCACTCCCCCGGGCTCCACCTCGAAGAACCGCACCCGCAGGGAGTGACCGGGCACCGAAGGCGTCTCCGCATCCAGCGCGAACTCGCCGCCTGGCAACAGCTTCATCCCCTTCGGAGCCGTCGGCCCCTCCAGCACATGGGCGGAACCCGGTCCGGCCAACCCGATCAGCGCAAGGCAGAGAAGGAAAGGCTTCATCGCGACACCTTTTGTTTCGAAGTCGGTTTCGGTTTCTCGAAGTCGTGGGGCAGGATGCCGACGCCGGAGAACATCTCCCGCACATCGACGGAGGAGCGGTTGCCGATATCGTCGAAATGCCCCCCTAACCATTTCGCCGCGGCGTCCCGCCCGATCTCGAACAGGTGCCGCAGGAACGACCATTCCGTGTTCAGCTTCGACGAGGCGCCGAGCGGCCGCATCCGCTTTCTCGACTGGATGATATGGACATGCATCCGGCGGTATTCATGCTCCTCGATCTTACCGCTCTCCAGCAGGCGCTTCACGAAATCGATTGCCCGGAGCTCATGCAGCAGCGAGGAGTTGAAGGTGATCTCGTTCATCCGGTTCGCGATATCTTGGGCGGAGCGCGGCGCCCCCTCGCGCAGCACTGGGTTGATCTGCACGATCACGATGTCCTGCGACGGCGAGTGGTGGAAGAACGGAAACAACGGCGGGTTCCCCATGAAACCGCCATCCCAATAGGGCGCGCCCCCGATCTCCACTGCCTGGAACATGAAGGGCAGGCAGGCCGAAGCCATCACCACATCGCTGGTGATCTCGCAGCGCTCGAAAACCCGCACGCGCCCGGTCTCGACATTGGTGGCGGACAGGAAGATGCCCATGTCCTCGCAGTCGCGTACCTTGTTGAAATCGACGAATTTCTCGACCAAGTCCCGGAGCGGATTGAGATTCAACGGGTTGAGGTCATAGGGAGAGACCATCCGGCTCAGCACATCCATGAAGAGGTAACCGGGCGAGGTGTCGAGGCTCCAATTCCCCATCAGCATATCGATCGGCGTTCGTTTATAGGGGCTCGCCTTGCCAGCCTCGGAGATCGCGCGCCAGAACTCCTCCAGCCGCTGGCGGGCGCCGGGGGCCTGTCCCTCATACATGCCCTGGGCGGCGACGACGGCATTCATCGCCCCGGCGGAGGTGCCGGAGATCGCCTCGATCCAAATCCGGTCATCCTCGAACAGCTTGTCGAGCACGCCCCAGGTGAAGGCGCCATGGGCGCCGCCGCCCTGCAGCGCGATGTTGACCGATTTCTCGTGCCGCGGTTTGCGCATTGCTTTGCCCCTTCGTCTCCGTGGCCCGGCCCGGTCAGGGGCTGTCGCCCGTCGGTTGTGCTGGGCTTGGTTCTGTCATCTGCGTGGCCAGGGCGCAACCGAGCGCCAGGGCAGCGGCAATCGCGGCCAGGGTCACAGGCCAGCCGGCGGCGGTGTAGACCTCGCCGAGGAGCGCCGCCCCAGCCAACCCGCCTAAATAATAGGCTGTCAGATAAAGCCCATTGGCCGCCGCATGGTTGCGCGTGGCGGTCCGGCCCACATAGCCGGTGGCGGCGGCCTGGGCAAAGAAGGTGCCGGCGCCGACCAGCGCCATACCGGCGAGAACCGCGATCAGCGAGGGCAGCAGCATCAGCCCGATTCCCAAGCCGGCCACAGCCGAGGCGGCCCAAAAGACCGGCTTTGCCCCGAAACGCCGGGTGGTCCTGCCGGCCAGCGGCGTGGTGAAAATCGCCGGCAAGAACACGAAATACACGACGCCCAGTGCGGCCGGATCGATGCCGAGCGGGCCGACCAGCTCGAAATTTACATAGGTGAAAACGCCCACGAAGACGAAGAGCAGCACGAACCCGATGGCAAAGGCGGCACGCAAGCCCGGCTCCGCCAGATGCGCCTTCCAAGCGGCGAGCGGCGGCTCGCCCTGCGCTTTCACATCGGAGTACGAACCGACGAAGACCACCGCAAGGAGCGCGCCCAACAGGTTCAGCGCCGCCATGGTCCAGAACGCGCCGGGAATGCCGAAGAGATCGGCGCTGGAAGCGGTCAATAGCCGCCCAAACAGGTTCGATGCGACATTGCCGGTAACATACGCCGCCATGGCGCCGGCGGCTGCCGTGACATCGCATTGCTCCGAGAGATAGGTCATCGTCAAAGTGAACGCCGCCGCCATGAAAACGCCCTGCAGCACGCGGAGCCAGAAGAAGACCGTGACATCGTCGGTCAGGCCAAGCAGGAAGGTCGGGATCGACAGAAGCGCCAGCGAGATCCAGAGGCCCTTCTTCCGGTCGATGCGGTTCGAGAACCAGGCGACCGCGAGACCGGAGGCTGCCATGCCGATGGTCGAGGCATTGACCGCGACCCCCATGGTCCCTGCGTCGACGTCATAGGCCTCGACCAGGCCCGGCAGCAACGCCTGGGCGCCGAAGAGGTCGATCAGTGTCAGGAACGCGATGGCCGCGATAATCGTGCCGCGGCGGACCACGTCGCGCGGTCTCTCGCCGCGCAAGGCACCGGGGATCGTGAGGGCCATTTGATCTCCTCCGGATCGGTCGACCGGTATCGCGGGATCGGTGCAGAGCGGCTCGGCTGGCCCGTGGCTATGCTATACTGCGCCGCACCATCACCATTGCCGCCAGAGCCGTCGTGTCAACCAAAGAGACGGCCGGTCACGGAAGCGTCAACGCGGCAGCGCGACCTCCCAAGGGCACTCTCTGGACGACCCGACTGGCCCCTGTGTCCAGGGCGCCGCGTCGGCCGCCGCCCTGCCTGGCACAGTCTCGCCCGCGGCGCGCTTCGGACCGAGGCGCGTTTGGAATCGCCGCGGGCGCCTTGCGGCCGTCCCACAAGCGGGGTTATCGAAACCCGCCGCGGGCACCGCCGTCGCCACGAGCCGGACGACAGACGCGGCGCCGGGACGGCCGGGCGACAGCCCGGGCGGAACCATAAATCCGCATCATTCTGCTATCGCGGCCCATCCCGTCTCCGCCACGCTCAGCATGCCGTCCAAATCGAGATGCGCGGTCAGGTGGTCTGCGAGGGCATCCAGCGTCGCTTCGACGCCGGCGCCGTAGCGCATACCCGTCTCCGCCGCGCCCAAAGTCCCCAGAAACGCGGCGCGGAACCCGTCGGCAGCGAAGAGCCCGTGCAGATAGAGCCCCTCGACCAGGCCGTCGGCGCTGATCGCCCCCTCGGGCCGTGCGCCGAGTTCCAGCACCGGGCGCACCCGATCCAGCCCCTCGGTCCGGCCAATATGGATCTCGTAGCCCGTCACATCCGCGCCGGTAGCCAGGTGCCGCCCCACCGCCTCCGTCAAGCGTTTGTCCGGTACCATAACCGTTTCCACATCCAGCAGACCGAGGCCGGGCGAGGTGCCTGGCGGACCCTCGATCCCGTCCGGATCCGCGATCGACCGGCCCAGCATCTGGTACCCGCCGCAAATACCGAGGACACGCCCGCCCCGCCGGTGATGCGCCTGCAGGTCGATATCCCACCCTTCCGCCCGCAGCATGGCGAGGTCGCCGCGGGTCGATTTGGTCCCCGGCAGGATGACCAGATCCGCATCACCGGGCAGTGCCCGACCCGGCGGCACCATCTGGAGCGTCACGCCGGGTTCCTGCGCCAGGGGATCGAAATCGTCGAAATTCGCGATCCGCGAGAGCCGCGGCACCGCGATCTTGATCGCACCGCCAGCGCGATCCTGGCGGAGATCGGCGGCATCCTCCGGCGGCAGGCGATGCGCCCCCGCGAACCAGGGAACGACGCCGAAACCGGGCCAGCCGGTCTGGCGCTCGATCGCCCGATAGCCGTCGTCGAAGAGGCTGACATCGCCGCGGAACTTATTGATCAGGAACCCCTTGATCCGCGCCGCATCGGCGGCTGGCAGCACCGCCTGGGTGCCGACGATCTGGGCGATCACACCGCCGCGGTCGATATCTCCGGCGAGGATCACCGGTACGCCCGCCGCTTCGGCAAAACCCATATTGGCGATGTCGCCCGCCCGCAGATTGATTTCCGCCGGGCTGCCCGCGCCCTCGACCAGCACCAGATCCGCCTGGGCGGTGAGGCGCCCGAAGCTCTCCTGAACCGCCGCCATCAGGGTGGGTTTCAGCCGCTGGTAGTCCCGTGCCGTCGCGTGGGTCAGGCGGCGGCCATGGACGACGACCTGAGCACCGCGCTCGGTCTCAGGCTTTAGGAGCACCGGGTTCATATCGACCGAAAGCGCGACGCCGGCCGCCCGCGCCTGGAGCGCCTGGGCGCGCCCGATCTCGCCGCCATCAGCAGTTACCATGGCATTGTTCGACATGTTCTGCGGCTTGAACGGCCGCACCGAGAGGCCGCGGCGGGCATAGGCACGGGCGAGGCCGGCAACCAGCATCGATTTGCCGACATTCGAGCCAGTGCCCTGCAGCATCAGCGCCCGCGCCGGCCGGCTCACGGCCGCCCATCCTTGAGCACCAAGGGCAGGCCTGCGGCGACGAATTCCACATGGTCGGCCGCTGCAGCGACCCGCTGGTTCAGACGCCCCTGAGCATCGCGGAACGCGCGGCCGAGCGCGTTCATCGGCGCAAGGCCCATGCCGATCTCGTTCGAGACGAGCACGGCGCGCCCCTCCATCCCCGCCAAAGCCGCAAGCAAGCTATCGGTTTGCGCTGCAACATCCCGTTCGTGATGCATCAGATTGGAGAGCCAGAGCGTCAAGCAATCCACCAGCAGCGTCGTGCCCGGCCGGGCATCGACGACCGCCTGCGCCAGGTCGAGTGGCGCCTCGACCAAACCCCAATCCCCCGCGCGCTCTGCCTTATGGGCGGCGATCCGGTCGGCCATCTCGTCGTCCAGCGCCTCGGCCGTCGCAACGAACACCCGGGGCGGCGCGCAAAGCGCAAGGGCCCGTGCCGATTTGCCGGAACGCGCGCCACCTAGGATCAGGGAGACATGGGCCAAGCGAGCCTCCGGTCCTCGACCAGGAGCGGGCGGGCATGGGGAACCGGCTCGGCGAAGACGTCGGCGAAGCTCGCACCGGTGAGGATCATCTTGGCGGCCCGGATCGGGCCAGCATGGGTCACGACGGCCGCGGCCGGCGCCAGATCGGCCAGCGCCGCGTCGACCCGGTCGCGCAGGCGGACGAAACTCTCTCCGCCCGGCGGCGCCCGGTGTTCCGGGTCGGCGGCCCATGGATCGCTCTCTGCCCGGTCGATCTCGGCCCAAGGGCGCCCTTCCCAATCGCCGAAGTCGAGCTCCCGCAAGCGCGGATCGATCTGCAGCGGCACATCCCAAGACGCAGCAATCGCCTCGGCCAGTTGCCGGCAGCGCCCGGCGGGGCTCGCAACGACGGCCCGGCCCGGGGGCAGCGCGCGCAGGGCGGCGGCAATCTCCTCGGCCGCCGATGCCGCAAGCGGCGGATCGGTCCGGCCATAGCAGGTGCCCGGCGGCGCAGCGACGCTCGGATGGCGGAGGAGGATCAACGCGTCTGCGATCATGCAAGAGCTCCGGCAAGGGCGATCAAGGCAGCGGTCTCGGCGACGGATCCGAGAGCGCCGAGGCCGTCACCCGTATGCCCGCCGAGACGGCGGCGCAAGAGCCACCCGAGGGTGGCGGCCGTCAGCGCGCCGAGCAGGAGGGCGGCGACACCCGCGAGGCCCAAAGCGCCAGCCAGCGCCAAGGGGACCGCTGCGGCGATGGCCAGACCGCCCGCACCCGGGCCTGAACCGAGCATGGCGCCGAGCCCACCAGGCCGTGCGGGTGGCAGCCCAGCCGCCCCAGCGACCATCGCAAACCGGCCGAGGCTGGCGGCGAGCACCAAAGCCAAGGGTGCATTCCCAGCCGCAATGCTGGCCAGAGCGGTCCAGCGCAGACCGAGGCTGAGGATCAGCGCGACCGCACCATAGCTGCCGAGGCGGCTGTCGCGCATGATCTCCAGCGCGCGGTCGGCATCCCAATGCCCGCCGAGCCCATCGGCAGTGTCGGCCAAACCGTCCTCGTGCAGGGCGCCGGTGAGCCAGATAATCGCGCCGAGGGCGAGGCCGGCCGCCAGGGCGGGCGGCAGAATTGGCGCAGAGGCCCAGTAGACGCCGCCGCCTACTGCACCGATCCCGGCGCCGACCGCGGGAAACCACGCGAGCGCGCGGCGGAGTTGGCCGTCCTCCCACCCCGGATCAGGTACCGGCAGGCGGGTGAGAAATTGAACTGCCGTCAGGAAGGCTCGCCCGTCTTGCGCCAGTCGGCTCACCGGGTGATCCCAGCGCTGTCGAAGGTCGCCATCTCCCGCAGCATCGCGGCGGCGGCCGTCAGCAATGGCAGGGCGAGGAGCGCCGCGGTCCCCTCCCCCAACGCCATATCGAGGTCGAGAAGCGGGTCTGCATTGAGCGCGTCGAGGATCGCGCGATGCCCGGGCTCCCGCGAGCGGTGCGCGAAGATGCAGGCATGGGCCGCTTCCGGCCGCGCGCCGAGGGCCGCGAGGGCAGCGGCGCTGGCGATAAACCCGTCGACCACCACCACGGCGGAGGCTGCGGCGCCCCCGATCAGAATGCCGGCGAGCACGGCAATTTCGAGACCGCCGAAAGCTGCCAGCGCTTCGGCGGGGGAAAGTCGTCCGGGACGGCGGGCGACGGTCCGCTCCAGGATCGCGCGCTTGGCATCGATCCCGCCGGGGCCCACCCCGGCCCCGGGGCCGACGATCTCCGCCAAGGGCGCGCCGGTGAGCGCCTGGGTTAGGAGCGCAGCCGTGGCGGTGTTGCCGATCCCCATCTCGCCGAGCGCTATGACGCGGGTGCCATCGCCCGCCGCCTCCTGACCCAGGCGGGCACCGAAGGCAAGCGCCGCCTCGACCTCGGCCCGGGTCAACGCGTCTTCCAGGGCCGCGTTGCGGGTGCCGGCGCGAATGCCTGCGCGGATCAAGCCGGGTGCGCCGGCCAAGGGCGTGGCGATACCGGCATCGACCACCGTCACCTCGGCCCCGACCGTCCGCGCAAAGACATTCGCCGCAGCGCCGCCTGCCACGAAGTTCTGCACCATCGCCGCGGTGACCTCTTGCGGCCAGGCGGACACCCCCTCCGCGACCAGGCCGTGGTCGCCCGCGCAGATGAAGAGCCGGGCGGAGGTCGACGGCGCCTCGGTTCCCTGGGCGACCGCGATCTGTTCGGCCAGGCGTTCGATCCGGCCCAGGCTGCCCGGCGGTTTGGTCTTGGCGTCGATGGCCGCGCGGACACGGGCACGCAAGGCTTCGTCCGGCGCCGGGATCGAGAGGTCCGGCAGCATCACGGCACCGGCGCCGCAACGCGGGTCGGGCGCGGGCATGTGATAGGACTGCGGATCTCTCCGCGCCGCGTCCACGGGCAAGGGCGCGCTGCAGAGACCGAAATCGTCATTGCAGAGGTCATCCGCGTCATCGGCTCCGTGGCTGTGCCATGCGGCCCGCGGCCGGGCGCGATTCGGTGTTGCGGCGGGGATAGCGCGCGCCTAAGCAGGTGGCAATGAGCAGCGCGCCCGGCGGGGTGCGGAGCGGATCCGAACCGGGCCGACCCAAACAGGGGGCCGCTGGCGGAGCTGATCTGATCGGGCCCGACGGCCCGCGCCCTCCGCTATGGCCGCGATGCAGGCCCGACGCACGGAGGAGAGACCATGACCCGCCAGACCGCCCGCATCCTCGCCGCCTCGCTCGTCCTTCTGCCTACAAGCGCGCTGGCCCATGGGATGCATATCGGCGACAATTCCGGCCACAGCCACGCGCCGGAAGCGCTGGGGATCGCCCTGCTCGCGGGCGCGATTGCAGTATTCCTGGCCCGACGCGGCAAGCGCCGGTGAGCCGCATCGGGGTCATGCTCTGCGGCCATGGCTCGCGCAGCAAGGCGGCGGTGGATGAGTTCGCGCAGTTGGCCAGTGGGTTGCGCCCACGCTTCAAGGAATGGCCGGTGGAGTACGGCTATTTGGAGTTCGCCAATCCGGTGATCCGGCTGGGCCTGGACCGGCTGCGAGACCAGGGCTGCGATCGCATCCTGGCGGTGCCGGGCATGCTGTTCGCGGCGATGCATGCCAAGAACGACATCCCGACCGTGCTGAACACCTACGCGGCGGAGCATGGCATCCGCGTCGATTACGGGCGAGAGCTGGGGGTGGACCCCCGGATGCTCGCCGCCGCCGCGGCCCGGATCGATGCGGCGATGGCAGCGGCGGATGCCACCCATGGCCAGGTGCCGGCGCACGAGACCTGTCTAGTGGTGATCGGGCGCGGTGCATCGGACCCCGATGCGAATGGAAATGTCGCCAAGATTGCCCGACTGTTGTGGGAGGGGATGGGTTTTGGCTGGGCCGAGACCGGGTTCTCCGGGGTCACCTTCCCGCTGGTCGAACCCTGCCTGGAGCGCGCCGCGCGCCTCGGCTTCAGGCGGTTGGTCGTGTTTCCCTATTTCCTCTTCACAGGCATCCTGATCGACCGGATCTATGGGTTCACCGATCAGGTGGCGGCAGCGCATCCCGATCTTCAGATCATCAAGGCGGGGTATCTGAACGACCATCCGCAGGTGATCGCGACCTTCGCCGAACGGGTCACGGAGATCCTGGACGGACCGCCGGCCATGAATTGCGGGATGTGCAAGTACCGGACGCAGGTCCTAGGCTTCGAGGCCGAGGTCGGCATGCCGCAGGAGAGCCACCACCACCATGTCGAGGGTCAGGGCGCACAGGCGCCGGGCTCGAACGTTGCAGACTGCGGCCATTGCGCGTCGTTCTGCACTGGGGCGTGTCGGCTTCTAGCGCAGGACGCGGGTGGCGGACACCACCATCACCATGGGCACGGAGATCGGCACGGGCGTCATCACCACGATCATGGCCACGGGCAGCATCACCACGGTCATGGGCACGACCATCATGGGCACGACCGTCATGGCGACGGCCATCACCATCACCACCATGGGCATGACCACCACCACCCACCCTATCCCCATGCAGCCCACCCGCTTGGGCCGGAAAGCGTGCGCAAGCACATCAAGAGCGACGCATGACGGCGGATCCGCTTTTCGACGCCTATGTGATCGTCGATTGGTCGGCCCGCGCGGTGCCTTCGCCCAAACGCCCGGTCGCGGACGCGATCTGGTGGGCAGTCGCGCGGCGGCAGGGGCAAAGGGTGTCGGTGGAGGAGCCCGTCTATTGCCGCACCCGAGCCGCCGCGATCGCCGCCTTGGCCGATCTCTTCGCCGCGGAGCTTTCGGCGGGTCGACGGATTTTGGCGGGCTTCGACTTCCCGTTCGGCTATCCGGAGGGTTTGGCGGCGCGCGTGACCGGCAGCCCGGAGACGCTGAGACTTTGGCAGTGGCTGGCGGACGCGATCGAAGACGGTCCCAACAATGCCAACAACCGGTTCGAGGTCGCGGCCCGGATCAATCGGCTCTTCGACGGGGTTGGGCCATTTTGGGGCTGTCCCGTCGGGCGCGGGATCGCCGATCTTCCCATGAAGGGCCGTGCGCGCCACGGCATCGACCACCCAGCCGAGCGGCGCATCGTCGAGATGCGGCAGCGGAGCGCGCAGCCCACCTGGAAGCTCTTCACCACCGGCTCTGTGGGCGGACAGATCCTGTTGGGCCTGCCAGCGCTCGAACGCTTGCGGCAGGATCCGCGGTTTGTAGGGCGGGTCGAGATCTGGCCGTTCGAGACCGGGCTGGCGCCGCCGCGCGGCAGCGCAATTGCCGAGATCTATCCCTCGCTTCTGGACGATGCCGTGGCTGCGCAGAGATGGGATGGCGAAATCAAGGACCGCGCCCAGGTCCGGGTCAACGCCGCGGCCTTTGCGCGCCTCGATGCCGCTGGCGGGCTGGCGCCTCTCTTCGCTGGCTCGGCGGACCTGACGGCCTGCGAGCGAGATTTGGTGGCGCGGGAGGAAGCCTGGATCCTCGGCGTCGGGCATCGAGACGCATTGAGGGCGGCCGCATGAGCCTGCCGCCGCCCCTTCGCTATGAGCGCGACCCAGAGGAGATCTATCGCCAGAGCTTTGCAACGGTGGCGGCAGAGGCGCGGCTCGACCATCTGCCGGACGATCTGCGGCCGGTGGCGATCCGGCTGGTCCATGCCTGCGGGATGACGGATGTTCCCAACCGGCTGGCCTGGGACCCGGCTGTGGGCGCCGCTGCGCGAGCGGCCCTGACGTCTGGTGCGCCCGTGCTCTGCGATTGCGAAATGGTGGCCGCCGGCGTGATCCGGCGCCTTCTACCGCCCGGTGTCGACGTCGTGGTGACCCTGAACGACGAGGATGTGACGCATCGGGCGGCGGCTATTCGAAACACGCGGTCGGCGGCGGCCGTGGAGCTTTGGCGCGAGAGGCTGGGCGGAGCGGTGGTGGCTGTGGGCAATGCGCCGACGGCGCTTTTCCACCTGCTCGAGCTGTTGGATGACGGCTGGCCGAAGCCGGCAGCGATCCTGGCCTTTCCGGTGGGCTTCGTCGGGGCGGCTGAGTCGAAGGCGGCCCTCGCCGCGGATCCACGCGGGGTGCCGTTCCTGGCCCTGCGTGGCCGGCGCGGCGGATCGGCGATGGCCTCGGCGGCGGTCAACGCCCTGGCGGCCGCGGTGTCCCAATGACGATCCCAGCACGCCGAGCGTCTTGGCGAAGGCGAGGTCGGGCGGCGCCTGCAGTTCGGTCGACTATGGCTGAACTGACCGGCAGCCCAGCCGCATTCCCGGCGCTGATATCGATGGGACCAGGATGCCGCAGCGCGCGCGCGGCCATCTGCGGGCGGCCCGCCCGCAGATGGCCGCGCCCCACAAGCCCCGAGGCCGCCAGGAGATGATGGACGCCGCCCCACCATGGCTCACCGTTGTCGGCATTGGCGAGGACGGGATGGCCAGCCTCTCCGCAGCGGCTCGGCGAGCGGTAGAGACCGCTGAGATCATCGTAGGAGGGGATCGCCACCATGCGCTCATCTCCGACGCGACGGCCAAACGCATCGCCTGGCCGCATCCCTTCGACGCACTGATCGACACGCTCCGCGCGCATCGTGGCCAGCGAATCGTTGTGCTTGCGACCGGCGATCCGCTCTGGTACTCCGTCGGCGCTCGGATCGGCCGGGCGATCCCCCCCGCGGAAATCGCCTATTACCCACAGCTCTCTGCTTTTCAATGGGCGGCCTGCCGGATGGGTTGGTCGCTTGCGGATGTCGAGACGGTCACCGCCCATGGCCGCCCGGCCGCGCAGGTGATCCCGGCCTTTTGGCCAGGCGCGCGGCTTCTGATCCTTACCGCCGGACCGGAAACACCGGGTGAAATTGCGCGGCTGTTAACGGATCGGGGGTTCGGCGCGTCGGAAATGACGGTGCTCGGCAATCTTGGTGGGGAAGGGGAGACCCGGATAGGCGGCGCCGCCGCAGCC
This sequence comes from Pseudomonadota bacterium, assembly GCA_039513195.1. Classification (GTDB taxonomy): domain Bacteria; phylum Pseudomonadota; class Alphaproteobacteria; order Rhodobacterales; family Rhodobacteraceae; genus Thermohalobaculum. Next base: position 13,039 of record JBCCRM010000012.1, read on the forward strand.
TGGGCGAGCAACGATCCAGCCGCCAAGATGCCCCCCTTCCATACGGTTGCGGTACAGTGTCGTGGTTATCCGACTATGCCGCTCTCGAGGCTGCCTGGGCTCCCCGACCAGGCTTTCGACCATGATGGCAAGATCACCAAGCAGGAGGTGCGCGCTGCGACGCTTGCGAAGCTGATGCCGGCCCGTGGCGCGCTTCTTTGGGACATCGGCACCGGTTGCGGCTCGGTCGCGGTCGAGTGGATGCGCGCCGCGCCGGACGCTTTGGCCATTGGGATCGACCCAGCGGTGGATCGCCTGGCCATCGCGGCCAATAACGCCCAAGCGCTGGGCGTGCCGAAGCTGAGGCTGGTCGAGGGAACGGCACCCGGAGCGTTGGAAGGGCTGCCAGAACCCCAGGCGGTCTTTGTCGGCGGCGGGCTCAGTTGGCCGGTTGTTGAGACCGCCATCGCTGCGCTGCCGCAGGGCGGTCGCCTGGTGGCAAATGCGGTGACGCTGGAGAGCGAAGCGCTTCTGATCGCGCTGCAAACTCGGTTTGGCGGCACGTTGACGCGGATCTCGATCGCACGCGCGGAGCCGGTCGGCCCGCATCGAGGCTGGCGCCCGCTCATGCCGGTTACGCAATGGGCGTTGATCCGGCAGGACGAGACATCGTGAGCGGCACGCTCTACGGCATCGGGGTCGGCCCGGGGGATCCGGATTTGATGACACTGAAGGCAGCGCGCCTGCTCGACCGCCTGACAGTGGTCGCCTATCCCGCACCCGACCATGGCGAGAGCTTCGCGAGGGCCATTGCCGCCGGCCATCTACGCCATGACGTCACCGAGATCCCAATGGTGGTGCCGATGCGCACCAACCGCTACCCAGCCCAGGACGTCTACGCCGCGGCGGTCACCGAGATCACGGCGCATCTTGAGGGAGGCGTCGATGTCGGCGTCCTGTGCGAGGGTGATCCGTTCTTCTATGGCTCCTTCATGTATCTGCATGCCCGGCTCTCCGGTAAACATATCATCGAGGTGGTCCCTGGGGTCTCGTCGCTCGGCGCCTGTGCGGCGGCGCTCGGGTGGCCGCTCGCAGCACGGAACGAAGCGCTGACCATCCTGCCCGGCCCGCTGGCGGATGCGGAGTTGCGCCCACGGATCGAGGCGGCGGAGGCGGTCGCGATCCTGAAGGTGGGGCGGCATTTGACACGATTGCGGGCGCTGATCGACGCGATGGGGCTGACCGGGCGTGCCGGCTATGTGGCCCATGCGAGCCTGCCAGCATGCCGTGCGCTTCCCTTGAAGGAGGCCCCGGTAGAGGCGCCCTATTTCTCGATGTTGCTGATCTACCGCGGAGAGGATCCTTGGCTCACCAGATGACCGATGGATGGCGGCGGCGGGGCTGCGCCCTGCAGCCTCTGCCTCCCGTCGTTCCGGCCGGCAGCGAAGCGCCAAGGCGCGGCCATGCGCGGTACCGCGCACGGAGAGCCTACGGGCTCTCCGCACCGCGCTCGTATCGAGCGCGGATGGCCGCGCTTTCGCCAGCCCCCAGCATCGGCGCGATGGCCGCTAACGGCGCGCCAAGCCGCAGCGCCGGAGGCCTCCGCCCGAGAGGCAAGAGATAACCGATGGGTCCGGTGGTTCTTTGCCTCTCTGCCAACGGAGTGCCGATGGCGCAGAGGGTTACCAAGGCCATCAACGCCGAGATCCATGGGCTGACCGGCCGCGTCGAGAGCTGCGACGCGTTCTTCGACAATGCGATCGACCATATCCGCGATATCTTTTTGGCGGGCCGCCCATTGATCGGCCTCTGCGCCGCGGGCATCCTGATCCGGGCCGTCGCACCGCATCTCGCCGATAAACGCGATGAGCCGCCGGTCCTGGCCGTCGCGGAGGATGGCAGCGCCGTCGTGCCTCTGATCGGCGGGCATCGGGGCGCGAACGCCATGGCGCAGCGGATCGCCCACGTTCTTGGGGTTGCTCCGGCGATCACCACGGCCGGAGACAGCGCGTTCGGCGTCGCCCTTGACGATCCGCCGCCGGGTTGGCGCCTCGCCGATACCAGTGCCGCAAAGGATGCCATGGCGGCCCTGCTCGCGGGCTGTCCAGCGCGTCTCTCCGGCGCAGTGCCGGATTGGCTTGCCCCGCTTGTCGCCACAGGCCAAATCGCCGTGTCATCCGGGGCGAGTGCGGTCCGGTTGCAGGTCGAGAATGCCCCGCCCCTCGACTATCACCCACGCACCGCGATCCTCGGCGTCGGCTGCGCCCGGAACTGCCCGCCGGAGGAGTTGGCCCGGCTGGCCGAGGCGGCGCTGGCGGAGGCGGAGATCGACAAGGCCACACTAGCCGGGATCGCGTCGCTGGACCTCAAAGCCGACGAGGCGGCGGTCACGGCGCTTGCCGCTGAGCTGGCGCTGCCGACGACGTTTTTTTCCGCCGAAGCGCTGGAAGCGGAGACACCAAGGCTCGCGACCCCCTCTGACATCGTGTTCTCGGAGGTTGGCTGCCATGGCGTGGCAGAAGGCGCGGCCCTCGCCGCCGCAGGATCCGATGCGACCCTGCGCCTCGCGAAGCGCAAAACTGCGAGGGCCACCGTCGCGATCGCCGAGGCGCCGGCGCCGATCGCAGCACTGCCCGGGCGCCCGAGGGGCCATCTGGCGATCGTCGGCATCGGCCCGGGTCAAAGCGCCTGGCGCACGCCCGAGGCGACGCGTCTGATTGCGGCGGCCGAGGAGCTTGTCGGATATGCGCTCTATCTGGACCTGCTGGGACCGCTCGCGGGCGGAAAGCCGCGCTCGGAGTTCGCGCTCGGCGAAGAGGAAGCGCGCTGTCGCTATGCCCTGGAGCGCGCCGGCGAGGGGCGGCGGATTGCCCTGATCTCGTCCGGCGATGCGGGGATCTATGCCATGGGCGCCCTGGTCTTCGAACTGCTCGACCGGCCGGCGGCTGCGCATGGCATCTCTGCCGCAGCGCGGCGGGTGGAGGTTGTGACGGCGCCCGGGATCACCGCGATGCAGGCCGCCGCTGCCCGGGCGGGCGCGCCGCTCGGCCACGACTTCTGCGCCATCTCGCTGTCGGATCTGTTGACCCCGCGGGCCGATATCCTGCGCCGGGTGCGCGCGGCGGCCGAGGGGGACTTTGTCGTGGCCTTTTACAATCCGGTCTCGATGCGGCGGCGGGTTCTGTTGGCGGAGGCGCGGGAGATCTTGCTGGCGCATCGCCCGGCGGAGACGCCGGTTTTGCTGGCGGCGAACCTCGGCCGGCCGGAGGAGCGGTCGGTGCATCGGACACTCGAGGATCTCCGGGTCGAAGAGGTGGACATGCTGACCACGGTCATCGTCGGCTCGACCGTCAGCCGGGTGGTCGAGCTCGGCGACGGGCCGCGGTTTTATACGCCCAGGGGATATGCGGCCAAGCACACCACCGTCGAGGCAACGGGTGCCGCAGTGGCGGAGGACCAGCGATGACGGTGCATTTTATCGGCGCCGGGCCCGGTGACCCAGAACTGATCACCGTCAAAGGGCAGCGCCTGATCCGGTCCTGCCCAGTTTGCCTCTATGCGGGGTCGCTGGTGCCCCAGGCGGTCGTCGCGGAAGCGCCGCAGGGCGCGCGGGTGATCGACACGGCGCCCATGACGCTGGATCAGATCATCGCCGAGATCGGGGCAGCCCATGGCCGCGGCGAGGCGGTGGCGCGGGTGCATTCCGGCGACCCCTCGCTCTATGGCGCGATTGCCGAGCAGATCCGGCGGTTGCGGGCGCTCGGCATCCCCTATGACGTGACGCCGGGCGTGCCCGCCTATGCGGCGGCCGCGGCGGCTTTGGGGCGGGAGTTGACCCTGCCGGAAGTGGCGCAGACGGTCATTTTGACCCGCACGGCGATGCAATCCTCCGCCATGCCGCCGGGCGAAGACCTGGAGACGCTAGGGCGCACCGGGGCAACGCTGGCGATCCACTTGTCGATCCGCAATCTGCGGGAGATCGAGAGGGCGCTGACCCCCCATTACGGAGCCGACTGCCCTGTGGTGGTGGCCTATCGGGTCGGCTGGCCGGATCAACAGTTTCTGGAAGGAACGCTCGCGACGATCAGGGAGCAGGTGCGGGCCGCAAAGATCACACGGACGGCACTGATTTTGCTCGGCCCGGCCTTGCGGGGGACGGCGTTCCGGGACAGCGCGCTCTATGACGGTGCCTATGCCCATGTGCTGCGTCCGGCGCGGAGCGGCTGAGAGCCCTCTGAGCACAGAGCCAGCGCGTCCCGGGGCCCGCCCACCCACCGTCACGCAGCGCCCGGCCGATCGGTCAAGGAGGCCCCCCTGCCCCGGGCCGCGCTGGCGACAGCGCTTCGATCAGATGCGCGAAACTTCCCATCACGCGACCCGCGGTAAGCCCGGCTGCTGGCAGTGCGCGGCTGGCGGCATCCTGGGCGGCAAAGAGCGGCTCTCCGCATGCAGACAACGTGGTCGCATAATGAAACTCGTGCCCCGCGAAAGCAGCCCCTCCAAAAGGGCCCGCGAGGGCCCGCAAGCGGCGATAGCCGAGATGGAGACGGCGCTCGGCAAAGCTGGTTTCCAATCCCAGCAGTCCAAGCATCCGGTGCCTGCGGCAATCGGCATCGGTCAGCCCCTCGCCAAGCACCATGTAACCGCCGCACTCGCCGTAGATTATGGCACCGCGATCGGCGGCGGCGGCCATCCCCGCCCGGAATTGCACCGCCGACGCCAGACGCCCGCCATGGAGTTCCGGATAGCCGCCGGGCAGGAAGACCGCATCCGCGGCAGCGTCGGGCCCGTGATCGGCGAGCGGCGAGAACGGCAGAATCTCCGCACCCTGCTCGCGCCAATCGGACAGATGATGGGGATAGGCGAAGGCAAAGGCCGCATCCGAAGCGACCGCAATGCGCTGGCCGAGCGGGGGCGTATGTCGCACCGTTGCTGCGGAGCCGGAGATAGGGCCCGCGGCCGCCGCGAGAGAGTCGAGATTCACCGCATCCGCCACCCATGCCGCGGCCGCCGCCAGAAGATGCGGCAGCGCCTCGGTCTCGCAGGCCTGAACAAGACCGAGATGGCGGGAGGGGAGTGCCAGCACCGGGCACCGGGGCAGGCAACCGAACACCGGCAAACGGTCTTGAAGCGCGCGGCGGAGCAGCGCCGCATGACGCGGACTGCCGACGCGGTTGAGGAGGACGCCCGCGATGGGCACATCCTGGCGCCATCGGGCGACGCCGTCGACCACTGCGGCAATCCCTTGCCCAGCACCCGCTGCGTCGAGGACCAACACCACCGGCAGGCCAAGCGCCGCCGCCAGATCCGCGGTGCCGCCGCGGCCTCCGGCGCTCCCGTCATCGGCGCCGTCATGGAGGCCCATGGCGCCCTCGACCACCAGCAGATCCGCCGGGCCTTGTGCCGCGGCGCGCGCGCGCAGCTGGCCCACATCGCAAGCCCAGGGATCGAGATTGACCGAAGCGCGCCCAGTGGCGGCGGCATGAAAGGCAGGGTCGATATAGTCCGGCCCCGATTTCGCCGCGGCCACCGCCCAGCCAGCGCGGCGGAGGGCACCGAGGAGTCCGAGGGTCACTGTGGTCTTGCCTTGGCCCGAGGCTGGGGCTGCGATCACCAGGCCGCGCATCGAAGGGCCTCGAAGAAGCGCCAGCAGGGCCGGATAGGAACAGCGTGTCCATCAGGCGCCCGAGCCCCCCACCGCCCACGGGTGGGTGGGTGGGGGCGGTGGGGGGCTCCGACCATGCGCCAGCGGCGCATGGTCCAGTTAAACCGCATCGCGATCTTCGCGGCCCCGGCCGAGCGGATCGGCATCGCGGACCGGGAGGCCCGCCAATTGCCCCATCCAGTCCAAGGCTTGGCGCATCAGCGCTACCCGACCTATACAGATTACCGCGGGCGGCTGGAGCCCTGCGGCCTCCACATCCGCGACCGCGCGCCCGAGCGTCGTCTCGACGACCCGCTGCGCGGGGGTGGTCGCCGAGACCACCACCGCCACCGGCTCCGCCGGATCGCGGCCCCCGGCGATCAGCGCCGCCGCGATCTTCGGCAGCGTCTTCATGGCCATGTAGCACACGATCACCGGGCTGGACCGGGCCAGCGCGGTCCAATCCAAAGCCCCGGGCGCATCACCGGTCTGGTCATGCCCGGTGACAAAGGTCACCGCTTGGTTGACGTCGCGATGGGTGATCGGGATCCCGGCATAGGCGAGCCCGCCGATGCCCGCCGACACGCCGGGCACGATCCGGATCGGAACGCCGGCTTGAACCAGCGTCTGCGCCTCCTCGCCGCCGCGGCCGAAGACAAACGGATCGCCGCCTTTCAGCCTCACAACCCGTCGCCCGGCCCGCGCAAACTCGATCAGCCGCAGCGAGATATCCCGCTGCTTCGGGCTCGGCTTACCGCCGCGCTTGCCGGCATAAAGCAGCTCGGCGCCGGGGGGCGCCCATTCCAAGATGCCGCGGTCGACCAGCGCGTCATAGACGATGACCTCTGCCTGGCGGAGTCCGTTCAGCGCATGCAGCGTCAGCAGCCCCGGATCCCCGGGTCCTGCCCCGACCAGCCAAACCCAGCCCGGCTCCAGATCGGGCCAACCGCCCGGCATGTGCAGCAAATCGGTTCTCATCGCCCCAACATAAGCGCCTTCTAAGAGCACTGCAGCCCCGCGCCGACCCTGTTGCGGCCGGCTGCGTCACGACCGCCGCGCCGGGGCGGTCACGAATCCCGCTTTTCGCCTGCGGAACACCGCAGTAAAGCCTGCGCCATGGACGCTCCGCAAGACCGCCCGCTCCGCACCGGCTGGACGACCGGCGCCTGTGCCACCGCTGCCGTCCGCGCGGCGGTGGAGCGGCTGTTGGGCGGCCAGTTTCCCGATCCAGTGACAATCACACTCCCGAAGGGCGAGCGTCCTTCCTTTCCGGTGATCCACCGGGCGGAGGGGCCGGGATGGGCCGAGGCCGGGGTGGAAAAGGACGCTGGCGACGACCCGGACGTCACCCATGGCGCCACGGTCATCGCCCGGGTCACCAAGGGGCCACCTGGCGTGACCTTCCGGGCCGGGGAAGGGGTCGGCATCGTCACCAAACCGGGCCTGCCGATACCGCCGGGGGAGCCTGCAATCAACCCCGTTCCGCGCCAGATGATCGAGGCCGCGCTGGCCGAAGCGGCCGTCGCACGGGACGCAGCGCTCGCCTTCACGGTGACCGTCTCGATCCCCGGCGGCGCGGAGATCGCAGCGCGGACATGGAACCCGCGGCTGGGGATCGAAGGCGGTCTCTCGATCCTGGGCACCACCGGGATCGTGCGCCCGTTTTCCCATGCGGCCTGGATCGCCTCGATCCACCGTGGCATCGATGTGGCCCGCGCCAACGGCCTCGCCCATGTTGCTGCCGCCACCGGGTCGACCAGCGAGGGCGCGGTCCGCGGCCTCTATCCGGCACTGCCGGCGATCGCGTATCTGGATATGGGCGACTTTGCCGGCGGGATGCTGAAATATCTCCGCACCCACCCGGTCCCGCGGCTGACACTCGCGGGCGGTATCGGCAAGCTGACCAAGCTGGCGCAAGGGGCGATGGACCTGCATTCCCGCCGTAGCCAGGTGGACTTTCCGGCCCTCGCCGCCTTGGCAGAAGCACCTCGGATCGCCACCGCCAATACTGCGCTGGAGGCGCTGCAGATCGCCGGCCCCCCACTCGCCGAGGCGGTGGCAGAGCGCGCGCAAGCACAGGTGCTCAGCGTCCTCCGCCGGGCGCCGGTTTCGGTCGAGGTGATCGTTGTCGACCGCCAGGGAAGCATCCAGGCACGACGGGGTTTTGCATGAAGCATGTCCTCCTCCTCGCCGGTACGGCCGAGGCGCGCTGCCTCGCCGGGCGGCTGTGGGACATGCCCGGCATCGCACTGACCGGCTCGCTCGCGGGGACGACCCGCGATGCACATCCCGTGGCTGTGCAGACCCGCCATGGCGGCTTCGGCGGCGCGATGGGGCTGGCTGCCTATCTGCGCCGGAACCGGGTCGCCGCGTTGATCGACGCCACTCACCCATTCGCCGCCCAGATGCCCTGGAATGCGGCCGAGGCGGCCCAGGCGGCCGGCATTCCGCGCCTGCGCCTGTTGCGCCCGGCATGGCCGATGCGGCAAGGCTGGCTGCAGGTGCCGGACCTCGCCAAGGCGGCCCAGGCGATCCCTGCAGGCGGGCGCGTTTTCCTAACCACCGGCCGACGGTTTCTAGAGCCGTTCCTGGCCCGCCCCGATCTGCGCGTGGTGATCCGCTCGATCGACCCGGCCGGGCCGTTGCCGCCCCATTGCCATGCGATCCAGGGCCGCCCATCCGATTCCTACGCGGCCGAGTTTGCCGTGATGTGTGCCTATGGCATTACCCATCTCGTGACCAAAAACTCTGGCGGCAAGCCGGCCAAACTGGACGCGGCCGAAGCGCTGAGCGCCCAGGTAATCGTGCTGCCCCGACCGCCACAGCCGGACGGCCCCCAGGTCGCCAATGTGTCAGAGGCGGTCGATTGGCTGCACCGAACGGTCGGTTTCGGAAGCTGATCTCACTTTCCCAAATGGGCGCTGCAAGCGCCGCTTGACACTGCCCTGTGTTTAGCAGAACCGTCACAGGGCTTGGTTCCGCGCATGCCCGTCACGTCGGGTCGCGGACGAACAGGGAATGCGGTGAGGGCTAACCCCGATCGGGGGCCCGATGCCGCAGCCGCCCCCGCGACTGTAAGCGGTCGGGCCGCCCCACGACGCCACTGGCCCCGCAACGGGCTGGGAAGGCGGGGCAGCCACGGGTTCCGGACCACCGGACCCACACCGCGAGCCAGGAGACCTGCCAGGCTACATGCAACCGACCGTCGGGGATGACGGGGAAGGAGACATAACCATGCATATCGAAGCGGGAGTCGTCGACGGCGCAAAAACGCTGCGGTCCTATGCCACCGCCGCGGGCGCGGCAGGTGTGGCTGCGAAACTCTGTGACGACGACCTAAAGGATAACAGCGCCACGTCCTTCGTCGCCCGCATCACGGTCGCGACAGCGCTGGTCTTCATCTTTTTCGGAGCGCTGCCGCACTACCCGGTCGGGGTGTCGGAGGTGCATTTCATCCTCGGCACAACGCTGTTCCTGATCTTCGGGATCGCGCCGGCGGCCCTTGGCCTAGCACTCGGCCTACTGGGACAGGGGGCGCTGTTCGTGCCGGGCGATCTGCCGCACTACTTCATGACTATGACAACGCTGCTGGTGCCGCTGTTCGGCATCGGTCTGCTGGCAAAGCGGATCATCACCCCCGGCACGGCCTATGTCGATCTGACCTATCGCCAGGCGCTGGCGCTGTCGGTGGCGTATCAGGGTGGCATGGTCGCATTGGCGGCGTTCTATGGGCAGGGTTTCGGGGCTGACAACGTCGGCGCGATGCTGATTTTCGGCGCAGCGTATGCGGTGGTGGTGGCGCCGATCGCAGATCTCGCAGTCTTGGCAGGTGCAAAGGCGGGGCGGGACCTGCTCGACCGAACGGGCCTCACCCATAGCCGCCTACACGGCCCGGCCTGACCGAATGCGAGGCGGGTCCCGGCCCGACCCAGCGCAACCGATGCCCATCGACGCCTTTACCCCAGAGTTTCGCGCGGAGCTTGACCAGCTGTTCCGCTGGCGCCGCGATGTCAGGCGCTTTCGGACTGACCCGGTGCCGCCCGATCTGGTCGCCCGGCTGTTGGAACAGACCGGCCGGGCGCCCTCGGTCGGGTTGTCCGAGCCCTGGCGCTGGATCCTGGTGGAGACCGAGAAGGCCCGCGCCGCGGCCATGGAGTCGTTTAGGGAGGCCAATGCGGACGCCCTGTCGGGCTATGGGGGGGAGCGGGCAGCGCGCTATGCCAGCCTCAAGCTCTCGGGCATGGCCGAGGCGCCGATCCATCTGGCGGTCTTCTGCGATGACGGAACCGACCAGGGCGCCGGGCTCGGCACTGCCACGATGCCGGAGATGCGGCGCTATTCGGTGGTCTGCGCTGTGATGCAGCTTTGGCTCTCCGCGCGGGCGGAGGGGTTGGGCCTCGGTTGGGTGTCGATCCTGCACCCGGACCGACTGGCCAGCGCCTTCGGCACACCGCCAGACTGGCATTTGATCGCCTATCTCTGCCTCGGCTGGCCGGAGGAGGCGCATGACGACTGCGAACTCGACCGCGCGGGGTGGGAGACCCGGCGCGGCACCGGAGAAACTCTGACCGTTTGAGGCACGCCCATGGCGAAGATACCCACCACGGTGATCACCGGCTTTCTCGGCGCCGGCAAGACCACGCTGATCCGCAATCTGCTCGCCCGCGCCGACGGGAAACGCATCGCGCTGGTGATCAACGAATTCGGCGATCTCGGCGTCGATGGCGAGGTCCTAAAGGGCTGCGGCGAGGCGACCTGTAGCGAAGACGACATCGTCGAGCTGGCGAATGGCTGCATATGTTGCACGGTGGCGGAGGACTTCGTGCCGACCATCGAGAAGCTGCTCGGCCGCGACACGCCGCCAGACCATATCGTGATCGAGACGTCAGGCCTTGCCCTGCCGCAGCCCCTGGTCCGCGCCTTCAACTGGCCGGAGATCCGCACCAAAGTGACGGTCGACGGGGTCGTGACCGTGGTCGACGGGCCGGCCGCCGCGGCGGGCCAATTCGCCCATGACCCCGAAGCCGTTGCAGCGCAGCGGGAGGCCGACGAGACCCTTGAGCATGAGACGCCTTTGTCGGAGCTGTTCGAGGACCAGCTCGCCTGCGCCGACCTGATCGTGGTGTCGAAGACCGACCGGATGGAAGACGCGGCGCTCGACGGGCTGCTCGGCGATCTCGGCGGGCGGAGCCGTTCCGGGGTACCGTTCCTCCGCTCGACCGGTGCCGGGCTGGGGCCGGATCTGCTGCTCGGCCTCGGCATCGGGGCGGAGGATGACTTGGACACCCGGCACGAGGTGCATCACCACCATCACCACGACGACGACCATGACGACAACGATCACGACGACGACCACCACCATCACGATCACGATCACGATCACGATCACGGCCATGACGCCTTCGAGAGCTTTGTCGTAAGCCTGCCGGAGGTCGAAGACCCAACCACCTTCGCCCAGCGGCTGGCCGAGACGAGCCGCGCCCAAGGCATCTTGCGGCTGAAGGGGTTCGCCGCCGTAGCAGGAAAGCCGATGCGGCTGGTGATCCAGGCGGTCGGCCCACGCGTCGAGACGCATTTCGACCGGCCCTTCGGCACCGATCCGCGGCAGACCCGGTTGGTGGTGATCGGCCAAGTGGGCCTCGACCGAACGGCAATCGAAAGGGCGCTGGCATCGTGACGCTGGAGCTCGCCCGGGACGACCGGCTCGGCGCCGACGCGCTCGCCATGATCGGCGAGAGCGAGGCGGAACTGGCCGCGATCTACCCGCCGGAGATGCGGTTCGCGTTCTCGCCCACGGAGCTGATCGATGCGGGGGTCCTGTTCCTGGTCGCCCGTCGAGACGGGCGCCCGGTCGGCTGCGGCGGGCTTGCGCCGCTCGAAGGCTATGGGGAGCTAAAGCGGGTTTTCGTCACCAAGGCTGCCCGCAGCACCGGCGTCGCCCAGGCGATCCTGCGGCGGCTGGAGGAGGAGGCCCTGGCGCTGTCGCTGCCGCTGGTGCGGCTTGAGACCGGCGAGGCGAGCCCGGAGGCGATCCGCCTTTACGAACGGGCTGGCTATCACCGGCGCGGCCCGTTCGGCCGTTACGCCGAAAACGGCTCCAGCGTCTTTATGGAAAAGCGCCTCTGATGCATCTGCTCCTCGCCCAGCCCGGTCAGATCAGCGACGGGACGGAGCCGGTGGATCTGGACCAGACGCCGGCGCCGCTGATCGTGATCAGCGCGGCGGACACCGAATTGGCCGGCCTGTCGGAGGCGCGGGCGGTCTTGGGGGCGGAGGCGCCACAGATGCGGCTCGCCTCGCTCCTCCACCTTGCGCATCCGATGTCGGTGGATCGCTATCTGGACCGGACGGCGACGCGGGCGCGCCTGGTCATCGCCCGGGTTCTGGGGGGTGAGGGCTATTGGCCCTATGGGATCGAGCAGTTCACGGCACGGCTGGCGGAGGCGGGCGTTGCCTTTGTTGCTCTGCCGGGAGATGACAAAGAAGACCCGGCGCTCCGGCGCATCTCGACCGTTTCGGCGGAGGACTATGACGCGCTCTGGGCCTATCTGGTCGAGGGGGGCGCGGAAAATGCCGGTAACTTCCTGCGCTACGCCGCCTGGTTGCTGGATGGGCAGGCGAGAGGTGCCTCCCCCCACCCAAACCCTCCCCCACCAGGGAGGGAGGGCTTATCCGGAGCCAACAGCATCGCCGATGGCCGTCCCGCCGCAGCTCGACCGTTGCTGCGCGCAGGCGTCTATTGGCCGGGCGCTGGGGTTGCAGATCTGGGCGCCGCCCAAGCGGCGTGGCCGGCCGAGGCCCCGGTCGTGCCGATCGTCTTTTATCGCGCCTTGGTGCAAGGGGCGGGTCTAAACCCAATCAATGGCCTGGTTCGAGCATGCCTCGCCAACGGCCTGGCACCGCTGCCGATCTTCGTCGCCTCCCTGAAGGACCCAGTTTCCGCCGCAACGCTCTCGGCGCTGTTTGCCGAAGCGCCGCCGAGCGTGGTGATCAACGCGACCAGCTTCGCCGTCGGCGCGCCCCAGGGCAGTACGACCGGCACGCCCCTCGACGCGCCCGGGGTACCGGTGCTGCAGGCGGTCTTCGCCGGCGGCACCGAGGAAGCGTGGGCAGGATCCAGCACCGGGCTTTCGGCCCGCGACATTGCGATGAATGTCGCTCTGCCGGAGGTCGATGGCCGCATCTTTGCGCGGGCGATCAGCTTCAAGGGCGAAGCCTATACCGACGGGGCGACCCAGTGCAGGATCGCGAACTACCATGCCCGGGACGACCGGGTGGCGTTTACGGCGGCGCTTGCCGCCGCCTGGGCACGGCTTCGGCGCCTCCCAGCGGCGGAGCGGAGGGTGGCGCTGATCCTCGCGAATTATCCGAACCGGGACGGGCGGCTCGCCAACGGCGTGGGGCTGGACACGCCAGCCTCGACCGTCGGTATTCTGCGGGCAATGGCCGAAGCAGGCTACAGGATCCAAGATGCCCCCATGGACGGCGCCGATTTGATGGCGAGGATCCAGGCGGGGCCGACCAACTGGCTGACCGACCGAGCGGCGCGCGCGGGGGGCGTGCGCCTGCCGCTGACAGACTATGAAGCGTGGTTCGCCAATATGCCGCGGGAGGTGAGGGAGGCCGTGACCGACCGCTGGGGCGCGCCGGCGGACGACCCGTTCTGCGGGCCAGACGGCTTCGCCTTATCGGTACTGCGGATGGGGAATGCCGTCGTCGCGGTGCAGCCGGCGCGGGGGTACAATATCGACCCGACCGAGACCTATCACGCCCCGGATCTGGTTCCGCCGCACAACTACCTGGCCTTCTATCTCTGGCTGCGCGAGGCGTGGGGCGCCCACGCGGCGGTGCATGTGGGCAAACACGGCAATCTCGAATGGCTGCCCGGGAAATCGCTGGCGCTGTCCGAGACCTGTTTCCCGGAAGTCGCACTCGGGCCGATGCCGCATCTCTACCCGTTCATCGTCAACGACCCCGGCGAGGGCACGCAAGCGAAACGCAGGGCCGCGGCGGTAGTGATCGATCACCTGACCCCTCCCCTGACCCGGGCCGAGACCTATGGGCCGCTGAGTGCTCTGGAGGGGTTGGTGGACGAATACTACGACGCCCTGGGTTTGGACCCGCGGCGGCTCGCGCATTTGCGCCGGGAGATTCAGGGCCTGGTGTCCGAGAGCCGGTTGGATCTCGACGCCGGCATCACGCCGGACATGGACGAGGACGCCGCGCTAGCGCGCCTCGACACCTATCTCTGCGAGTTGAAGGAGGCGCAAATCCGCGACGGTCTGCATCTCTTCGGCGCCTCGCCGGAGGGACGGCTGGAGACGGATCTCCTGGCTGCGATCGCCCGGTCGCCGCGCGGCGATGGAGAGGGGGAGAATGCGTCGCTGATCCGCGCCCTGGCCCGCGATCTCGGCTGCGACCCCGAGACATTCGATCCGCTGGACTGCGCGCTCGGCGAGGCAGCGCCGGTATGCCCAGCTTTGGCGACGCTCTCTCCCGGCGCGGAGGGGCCACCGCCCGCCCCCACCCACCCAACCGCGGACGGCGGCCCCTCCGCGCCGGGAGAGAGCGGGTTCGGGCCATATCGCACCAAGGGCGACGCGGTCGAACGGCTGGAATGGCTCGGCAGCCGGTTGATAGATGGCGCAGCGCCGGCCCCCACTTGGCTTCGCACCAGGGCGGTTCTAGCCTGGATCGAGGAGAGCTTGCGACCGTCGTTGCGCGCCTGCGGCGGGGCCGAGATAGCGGGACTGTTGACCGGGCTCGACGGGCGTTTCGTGCCCCCGGGCCCTTCCGGCGCACCGAGCCGTGGACGCCCCGACGTGCTGCCGACAGGGCGGAACTTTTATTCGGTGGACACACGATCGGTGCCGACGCCGGCGGCCTGGGCGCTCGGCTGGCATTCCGCGAGCCTTCTGGTGGAGCGCCATCTGCAAGACCAGGGCGACTGGCCGCGAGCAATGCTGCTCACCGCCTGGGGCACCTCGAACATGCGCACCGGCGGGGACGACATCGCACAGGCGCTGGCGCTGATGGGCGTGCGGCCGCAATGGGATGGCGCGAGCCGACGGGTGACCGGGTTCGAGATCTTGGCCCTGGATCATCTCGCGCGGCCGCGTGTCGACGTAACCCTGCGGATCTCTGGGTTTTTCCGCGATGCCTTTCCCGCGCAGATCGCCCTGTTCGATAGTGCGGCGCGGGCTGTCATGGCGCTCGACGAGCCGGCGGAGATGAACCCCGCCGCTGCGGCGAAGCGGGCCGAAGGCTCTTCCCAACACCGGGTTTTTGGCTCCAAACCAGGGGCTTACGGAGCCGGGCTGCAAGCTATGATCGACGAGCGGCTGTGGGCCGCCCGCGCAGATCTGGCGGAGGCGTATCTCGAATGGGGCTCTTACGCCTATGGCGCCGGGGCAGAGGGGGCGCCGGCGCGCCGAGCCTTCGAGGCGCGACTGAGCGCGGCCGATGCGCTGGTGCAGAACCAGGACAACAGAGAGCATGATCTGCTTGATTCCGATGATTATTACCAGTTCGAGGGTGGGGCCGCCACAGCCGTGGAGGCCCTGACCGGCGAGACGGTGCCCGTCTACCATAACGACCATTCCCGCCCGGAACGCCCGGTGATTCGGACCCTGGAGGACGAGATCGGGCGGGTCGTCCGGTCCCGCGTCGTCAACCCCAAATGGCTCGCCGGGGTGCAGCGCCACGGCTATAAGGGCGCCTTCGAGATTGCCGCCAGTATCGACTACATGTTTGCTTTCGCGGCGACGACCGGCGCTGTGCGGAGCCATCATTTCGACCTGGTCTATGACGCCGTGCTGGCCGACGATCGGCTGCGCGGCTTTATGGCAGAGGCCAATCCCGCGGCCCTGCGCGAGGTGGCCGAGCGGCTGAGGGAAGCGATGGACCGAGGGCTTTGGCAGCCGAAATCAAACGCCGCGCGGGGGATGCTGGCCCGGTTCGCGGAGGAGCGCGCATGACCCGTCGCGGCCATTGCCTCTGCGGGGCGGTGCGGTTCGAGTATGAGGGACCGGAGAACTGGCGCGCCCATTGCCATTGCGAGAGCTGCCGGCGCCAAACCGCGTCGCCCTTCACCACCTTCATGGGCGTGCCCCATGGGGCGTGGCGGTGGACCGGGACCGAGCCCGCGGCCTATGCCTCCTCGCCCGGGGTGCGGCGGCGCTTCTGCGCAAACTGCGGGGCGCCAGTGGCCTTCGAGGCCGACCGATACCCGGACGAGATCCATTTCTATGCCGCCCTGCTGGAGGATCATGCCGATTTCGCGCCCCGCGGCCATTTGCACAGGGAGGAACGCGTCGCCTGGATCTCCGTGAGCGACGAACTGCCGAAGAAGGAGGGTTGAGCCCATGACCGCCGAGACACCCGAAGACCTGGCCCGCCATACTGCGAAGATGGTCAAGAAAAAAGCTGCTCGCGACAAGATCATGGCTACTAAGACCGACAAAAAAGGGTTGATTATTGTCAATACCGGCAAGGGGAAGGGTAAATCCACTGCAGCCTTTGGGATGATCTTCCGCTGCATTGCCCATGGCATGCCCTGTGCGGTGGTACAATTCATCAAAGGCGGCATGGAGACGGGTGAGCGTAACCTTATCTCGACAAATTTCGGCAGCCTCTGCCAGTTCTATACCATGGGTGAGGGCTTTACTTGGGAGACCCAAGACAAGGCCCGTGATATAGAAATGGCCCAAGCTGCTTGGGATAAGGCAAAGGAGCTGATCCGGGATGAGAGCTTGACGATGGTGCTCCTCGACGAGATCAACATCGCGCTGCGCTACGAATACTTGGATGTCCAGGAGGTGGTCGGGTTCCTAAAGTCGGAAAAGCCAGAGATGACCCATGTGGTGCTGACCGGCCGAAATGCCGCCGAGGCGCTGATCGAGGCAGCCGATCTGGTCACCGAGATGGATCTGGTCAAACACCCCTTCCGCGAACAGGGCATCAAGGCGCAGATCGGGGTCGAGTACTAAGCACGAACGCCATGCTGCAAGCCGTACGATGTCAGTGGTTTAGGGGTATGCACGGCGCATGCACATCCTATGCACAAAGCATATGCATAGTGTTTTGGTCGGGAATGGCGGCGCGGCGGTCCCGGGCTCTCGCTGCCGGTGGCTGCCAGGTGCCGGTTCAAGCCCGGGAGGTCGCGGGGAGCGGTTGGGCGCCCTTGCGCCTCTTTGGGCAATGCCCGCTTAGAGCGCCTTTCGAGCGGATTGCATAGGTTCTCGCGCTAGAAGGTATTGTTCGGACCCCGCTTCACGACGCCAATCTGAGTCAGATTGGCTGGAAAATGCTCTCGTCGCGCCCACCGGTTAGGACACCCTCTGCAAGGCTGCTGTGGACGATCGGTAGCCCGGTGTCGCCGGGTGGCCCGAGTCCGCGGTCAGCTCAGCGCCCAGACCAGTGCCGCGAGGCCCAGCAGGGCCGCCCAGGCGCGCCAGAGGAGACGGCAGGCGGCCTCGATATCTTCTGGCGTTGCGCTCGCCCGCCCCTCCGGATGCAGGTAGGGATCGGGCGTGACCTTGCCGCCATAGATCCGCGGGCCAGCGAGCGAGAGGCCGAGCGAGGCGGCCATCGCGCTTTCCGGCCAGCCGGCATTCGGCGATTTGTGCCGCCGGGCATCGCGGCGCATCACCCGCGCCGCGTACCACCCACCGCCGGCGAGGCAGATCAGCCAACCCGCGGCCCGGGCCGGCACCAGATTCAGCAGGTCATCGAAGCGGGCGGAGGCCCAGCCGAAGGCCTCGTAGCGCCGGGTGCGGTGGCCGATCATGCTGTCCGCCGTGTTCACCGCCTTATAGACCGCGATCCCCGGCAGGCCGGCGAGCGCGAACCAGAATGCGGGCGCCACCACGCCGTCGGAGAAGTTCTCGGCCGCGCTTTCGATGGCCGCGCGGGCGGTGGCGGCCTCGTCCAGCGTCTCCGGGTCGCGCCCGACGATCATCGAAACGGCGCGGCGGCCCTCGGCCAGACCTTGGCGCAGGGCGGTGGCAACGGCACGGACATGCTCGATCAGCGAGCGCTGCGCGAGCAGGATGGCGGCGCCCAACACCTCCAATGCCGGGCCGATCAGCGGAAGCGCCGCCAAGATTGCCCCGAGGGAGCCGCTGAGCAGGATCAGGCCCGTCAGCGCCAGGGTGCCCTTGGCGCGGCGACCATGGCCGTGATTGAGCCCCCGGTCGAGCCAGCCGACCAGGCGACCCATCAAGACCGCCGGATGCGGGATGCGGTCCCAGAGCAGACGCGGCTCGCCGAGGGCGGCATCGAGGATCAGGGCGAGGGCGAGCATCGCCTAGGCCAGGGCCGTGGCGAGGCGGGTCCAGTCGGCCTCCCGCCCCGGCAGGCCGAGGCGCAGCCAGCGCGGGGAATAGGGGAAGATCCGGGACCAGATATGCGCCTGGGCGAGGCGCGTCTGGGCCGCCGCGGCATCCGGGGTGTCGAAGGTCGTGAAGAGCCCCGCGCCCCCGACGGCGCGCCAGCCTGCCCCCTCGGCCAGGCGGGTCAGGCGCTGCGCATCTGCGGCGATACGTTTGCGCGACGCCTTCGCCCACGCCGTGTCGGCGAGCGCAGCCGCACCGATTGCGAGGGCAGGGCCCGCAACCGGCCATGGCCCGAGCGCATCGGCCAGCCGCGCCGCCATGCGCGGGCCACTGATCGCGAAACCGAGGCGGAGCCCCGCCAGCCCCCAGAACTTGCCGAAGGAGCGGAGGACGACCACGCCCTCCGCCCCGCAATCGGGGATCAGCGAGCGTTCCGGCGTCAGGTCCATGAAGCTCTCATCGACGATCAGGAGCGGGATCGCCTCGGCGAGGAAGCGGAGTTCGTGGCGCTCCCAGCCGCGACCGGTGGGATTATTGGGGTTGACGATCACGCAGGCGGCGGTGCCGGGGCCGGGGCGGTCCTCGACCTGCCAACCCTCGGCGCGGAAGGCGGCGGCGTGTTCGTTATAGGTGGGACCGGGGATCGCCACGCGGCGGCCTTGGGCGAGGCGCGGCAGGGCGCGGATCAGGGCGGAGGCACCCGGGGCGAGGGTGAGTGCCGCGGTGTCCGGAACCGCCAGGGTGGCGCGGGCTGCAGCACCGCAGGCCGCCGCCGCCGGAGTGTCGGGCAGGCGGGTCCAAGCGTCCGCCGACAGGGCAGGCAGTGGATAGGGCACGGGGTTGATTCCGGTCGAGAGGTCGAGCCAGTCGCCCGGCCCGAACCGTGCGATCGCCGCGCCGAGATCGCCGCCGTGATCCCGTGCGCTTTGCCCGGTCACTGGGCCGCCGCCCTTCGCCCGACGCTGTTCATGGCCGCCGCTCCGCGCTACTGCTTCCGCGCATGAACCAGAGCACCGACCTCCGCGTCAATCCGCAAACCGCCCGCGTGGCGGTTGCCGGGCATTTCGGCGAGATCGCTCAAGGGCGGGTCGGGCCGGATGGGCCGGTGGCGGTGGTCACGCTGCCCTGCCCGGCCTTGGTGACGGCGGTGACCTATCGCCCCGCTTTGGGTGGCGTCACGGTGCCGGGCCCTGAGACGGCAAAGGCGGCGGCGGCGGCGCGGCTGGCGCTATCGGCGCTCGGCGAGAAGGCCGCCGGCTGGGGCGGAGAGATCGCAATCGAGCGGCCGGTGGCGCCGGGCTTGGGGGCCGGGTCTTCGACGGCGGAGACGCTGGGGGCTCTTCGCGCCGTTGCGGCGGGGTTCGGCGTGGCGTTCGCGCCGGGGCGGGAGGCGGCGCTTTGCCTCGCCGCGGAGGGGGCGGTGGACCCGCTGATGCATGGGCGAAACTGCGTCTTCGCAACGCGGGAGGGTCGGGTCCTGCGCTGGCTGGCGCCTTTGCCGCCGCTCCTGGCGGTTGGCGGTTTCGCCGGGCCGCCGCGGCCGACGGACCCGGACGACACGGCGTTCCCGGACCGGGGCGCGCTGTTCGAGGCGATCGCGGCGGCCTGCGAGGCCGGGGATGCGGCAGCGTTGGGAAGGGCGGCGACCCAGTCGGCGGCGGCCAATCAAGCGAGGCGCCCGCATCGCGCCTGGGATGGTCTCTCCGCGCTGGTCGGACGACTGGCCGCCCATGGGGTCGCGCTGGCCCATACCGGAGCTGCGGCCACCCTGCTGCTTCCGGCCAGCGCCGATCCCCGGCCCGCTCTGGGGGCGCTGTCTCGGGTCGGCCTAACGGGCGTTCGGCACTGGCATATCGGCGCCAGTGCCGACCGTCGATCCGGACCCGAAGACCTCTGCTAAGACTGCGCAGAACAGCGCATGCGCGGATCGCTGCAACGCCAAGACGCAGATCGAGCCCTGGCCTCGCCATCCAGAGGCCAATGGGTCAAGGGCCCCAAGCCCGCCGAGCGACTACGCGCAGCGTGGCAGGCCCGTAACCAAGCAGGCCCCCTGGATGGCAGGCTCGGCCAAGACCGTCCCGTAGGTCTTCCGCAGCGCCAGCCCGCTTCCGTGCCGATCCAACACGCTGCCGCGCATCGCCCGATCGTCACCGTGCAGCCGGCACCCGCAAGCCACCAGCGCCGTGGCGGGACGGCGCGCCCCGCCCGGTCAGGGCTGTCCACAGCCCGGACCGGGTCTGAGAACCGACCCATCGCGGGCGGAACGCCCGCGATTCCGCAAAGCTCGACCCATCACCCGGACGGATAGAGCAGCCCCGCGACAAACCCGAGGCCGACCCGGCTCAACGCCTCATATACCAGGCGCTTTCGCATCGGGTGCTTGACTGCAATAATCTGCGTGCCGAGCAGCCCTCGTCCCTCCCGCACGAAGCCCGAGAGCCCTGGGGCCTCGCGGACCGAGGCCAGATACGCCGCCTGGACCGCGCTGCGGCAAACATAGAGTTTCTTCGGGGTCACCGCAAAAGGCGCAAACTCTTCCGGATGCTGGCGGAGAAAATCGAACGCGCCGGCAGACACTTCCGGCCATTCGAAATTGCAAAAATCGTCGAAGACTATCACGCCCTCAGCCGACAGCACTTCTGCCGCCAGGGCGCTGTCATGGCGGACATGGCGCAAATGATGGCCGCCATCGATGCTGAAGAACCGAACCGGCCCAAGCTTTTCAGCAATCAGGTGCGCCTCCATCTCCGTCGAGTCGCCTTCGACCACCAGATCCGGCTCCAGCGGCCCGCCGAAGCGTTCCGCCAATCGCAGAAACGTCTCCTTTTGCGCGCTCGATCCGTCGGCCCGGCGTCCGGTATTGAAATTGTCGATGGCGAGCAGCCGGCACTCGGGCATCAGCTGGCGCATGAGGAAGAACGACCGGCCGTAGAGCACGCCGATCTCCACGCCGCCACCCTGATACCCCTGACCGAGCTGGTGCAGCAGCACGGTTTGGTAGACCAGCGCATCGCAGGGATCGAGATACCCCTCGACGCGGCGCATCTTGCCGAAGACATAGCTTCGCGAGGCGGCGGCGAGTTCCGATACGGTCATTGGCCCCGCCGGTGTTTCACAAGCGCCCAAGGTTTATGCCGGCGGACCCGACCGGATCAAGCGGGCTGTCCCGCCGCCCTGTTCCGCCGTCCCGGGCCGGTGGCACCCGGCCCCCGCACAGAATGACGACGCCAGCGCTCCGGGCGGCCGGATGGCCCAGAGAGGCGTCGCCCCGGCAGCCCGACCGTTACGAGCTCACCGGGCAAACGGGCGGCGAAGGCATCGCCGCGAACAGCGGCTAGAGCGTTTTCCGGCCGATCCGACACAGATTGGCGTCGCGAAAATGCGCCCGAATTTATCTCAGAGCGCGAGAACCGATTCAATCGGGTCGGAAAGCGCTCTAGGGGCCAGGGCCAGGCATTCTCCTCGCCGCGGCGCCGCCCGGTCGCTGGCTTTGGGACACCGACGGCATCCTTTTCCGATCTCCCCTGGCAGGGCGATGGCCCGGCACCTCTCGATCGGCGAAGCGTGGTCTATCCGGGCATGTTTCAGCGGTGCGAGGGCGTCCTGTGCCGGCGGCAGTCGGGCAAAAAGGCCGACGACTTCGCAGCAGGGGAAGAAACCCAACCGAGGCGCCGGCGCGGGCCGAGCTTGTGGGCCTCCTTGACGGAGATCGCAAGCGCCAGCCTCAGGCGGGTGGGCGGGGCTCGGCCCGCGCCTGGCCAGCCACGCAAACTTGACAATTCCCAGTGGCAACTCCACTCCACCGGAAAGAGGTCAATGGGGAAGACAGACATGAACGACGATGCCGTCAACATGTCGATGCGGAAGTTTCTGAAGCAGGTGGGCGTCACCTCGCAGCGGGAGATCGAACGCGCCCTCGCCGAAGCCGGCTCGACCGGACCGGTCACGGCACGAATGGTGCTGACGATCCCGGAATTGGGCCTCGAACATGTGGTCGAAGGCCAGATCGGCGTGGGGAACGAGGACCCCGAATGAGCGTCACCCGCGACGATGTCGTGACGGCGCTTGCGACCGTGGTCGATCCCGGGCAGGGCCGCGACCTGATCGCCGCGAATATGGCCAAGGCCATCTCGGTTTCGGACGAGGGCCGGGTCAGCTTCGTCATCGAGGTCGACCCCGCGATGGGCGCCGCAATGGAACCGCTGCGGGCGGCGGCACAGGCGGCGGTCGAGGCCGTCCCTGGGGTTTCCAAGGTCTCGGCCGTCCTGACCGCGCATTCCGAGACGCCGAGCGCTCCGCAGCGTCCCGCGCCCCAAGGCCCGCCCCCCGACCTCAAGCCGCGGCGCCCGCCGAGCGAGCCCGCCGACAAGCGCGTCCCCGGCGTCGATCACATCGTTGCCATAGCGTCGGGCAAGGGCGGTGTCGGAAAATCGACCGTCACCGCCAATCTCGCGGTCGCTTTGGCGGCCGCGGGCAAGCGGGTCGGCCTCTTGGATGCCGATGTCTACGGACCGTCGCAGCCGCGGATGCTGGGCATTTCGGGCCGCCCGTCGAGCCCGGATGGCAAGATCATCATGCCGCTTCGCAATCACGGGGTCACCGCGATGTCGATCGGCTTCATGGTCGCCGAGGGCGAGGCGGTGGTCTGGCGGGGCCCGATGCTCATGGGCGCGCTTCAACAAATGCTCGGTCAGGTTCAATGGGGCAGGCTCGATGTGCTGTTGGTCGACCTGCCGCCGGGCACCGGCGATGTGCAGCTCACCTTGAGCCAGAAGGCCGAGGTGACCGGTGCCATCCTGGTCTCGACACCGCAGGACATCGCACTCTTGGACGCCCGCAAGGCGCTGGACATGTTCAAGAAAACCGCCACCCCCGTGTTGGGAGTGATCGAGAATATGTCCACTTATATCTGCTCCAAATGTGGGCATGAGGAGCACATCTTCGGCCATGGCGGCGCGCGAAAAGAGGCGGAGAGCCTCGGCATTCCGTTTTTGGGCGAGGTGCCGCTCGACCTTTCGATCCGGGTGGCCGGCGACAGCGGCACCCCGATCGTGGCGCAAAACCCGTCGAGCCCACAGGCCCGCGCCTTCCTCGACATTGCCGAGCGGCTGACCGCCACCGGCGTGTTGGGCTGAGCCGAGCGCGCACTGGGCGTGCCGGGCCGGTTTCGATACCAACGGCAGCGGATCCCTGTCCTGCGCCGCCGTTTTCGGCAACGCCCGATCTCCGCGCCCGGTCGCTTCCAAGTGGCGTGTCGGTCGATCGGAGGCGCGACAACGTCCGAGACGGAGCGTAGCTCGGCGCGACAGCGGGCGGCCGGTGATGCGGGCGGCGATGCCGCGCGTCAAACGGGTCTCGGAGCTGCTAGGGCATTTTCCAGCCAATCCGAGTCACATTGACGTCGTGAAAACGCTCCCGAACCATCTCTTAGAGCGTGAGAACCGATGCAATCGGGTCGGACAGCGCTCTAGCGCGGGAGCTGGGGAGCTGGGGAGGCCCGGAAGATCTACCCTGGGCCGCGCCCCAGACCGCAACACCCGATCTGGATAGGAGAGAGTGAAGGCACCGGGGGCAACTCATGCGCGGCCTCGGCGCAGACAGGCACTGCCCGGTCGGCATGGTTCTTTGGACCACATGCGACCCAGACGAGCTTCGCGAGCCTGCGGATCGTCACGCAGCCGGTGGCATGACGGCGCTCACGCAGCCAGTGGCATGACGGCGCCCGCGACCGCGGCTGCGTTGGGGACCCTGGAACGGCGATGCGATCCGGCGGCAGTCCAACACGCGCCGACCCATCAGGACGCCGCGGGCGCCGGCCCAACCACGCTCCGGGCGGTCGACGCGGCGCCCGGGACGGCCGGGCTTCAGCCCGGGCGGAACCGCCTCCGCAGTGTCAGTGCCAGAACGGTGCGGTTTCGGAAAAGGTCCTCCAGCGGCTTTTCGCGCCGTCCCAGGCGAGGTCTGCCCGCGCCGAGAGACCGCCGATGACCCGGCCAGCAGCCCGCATCGCCTCCGGGTCGCCGCCTGCCGG
Organism: Pseudomonadota bacterium; assembly: GCA_039513195.1. Lineage (GTDB taxonomy): Bacteria > Pseudomonadota > Alphaproteobacteria > Rhodobacterales > Rhodobacteraceae > Thermohalobaculum. The sequence goes on from JBCCRM010000012.1 coordinate 37,028, forward strand.
CGCCGCCGGGCCGCAGAGCAGCGCCTCCGCCATCGCCGCATCGTTGAGATCGCCGAACACCGTCTGCAGCGCCTTCAAGCGCTTCAGGAAAGGCCGGGCTTTCTTGGCTGGGAACAGCGGCGCCGCGAATTCGGTCGTATAGCGAAGTTTCTTCAGCGCCTTGCGCAGATCGTGCCGAGCGGGGATCGACAGCGTTCCGATCCCTCGGGCGCGGCGCGCCGCACGCTTCAGCGCCGCATTCAGGGCCTTGGCCGCGGTCTCCTGGATCGGGCGGGCGAGCCGGTCGGTCTGGTCATAGTCCTGCGGCGCGAGCCAGCCGCGGGTCGTCACGCATTGCGCAAGATCCAGCACCAGGCGCTGGCCCCGCCCCTCGGCCAGGAGCGCCCGCAAATCGGCGCGTTCGGCCAAGGTGGCCTGTTCCATCGCAGCGGTCAGCAGCGCGAAGCCGGGGTCGTTGGAGCGCTCCGCCTCAGCCGCGACCAGCTCTGCCCCGGCGACATCGAGATCCCGCAACCGCCCGACTTCCCGGCCGAGCCACCGCGCCTCGGCGTTCAGGATCTTGAAACCCGGGCAGCCCATGGCGGGGCGCAAAAGGGTCAGAGCCGTGCGGAGGCGGCGGAGCCCGATGCGCAGCTGATGCGGCCCCTCCGGATCGTCGGAGGCCATCACGACAGCGAGATTGGCTTGGATCTGGTCGAGGCACTCGCCGAGGATTTCGCGCCCGGCAGCCTCCGTCGTCATCGCCTTCGACACAGCCACTGGCTTCGCCGTTCGCGGTTTGAGCGGCAGGTCGATCACCCCATGATCCGCGAGCAGCGCGCCGCGTTCCGCCTTGGTCAGGTTCGAAAACCGCATGCCACCCTTGGGAAACAGGGCCCGGGCGGCTTCGAACACCGCATGAGGCTTGCCGGAGAGCAGCTCCAGCTCCGCCTCGTGCAGGGGCGCGGTGCGGTCGCCTGCGACCACCTGACCGGCGTCGATTGCCAGCTCCACCTCGCCCAGATCCGGCACCGTCAAGCGCCGGGCCGTGCGCCGCATCTCGGTGCGGAAAACCGGCGACAAGGCATGGCCATTGACCCGCTCCTTCACGTCTTTGCGGATGCCAGCATCCGGAATCGCGTCGAGCGCCAGGCGACCGCCGGGGGCCGGACAGTCGAGCTCCGTCGCCTCCGACAGTCCCGCCCGAAGTAAGCGACCGGCCTTCACCGTCTGCACCCAGCGCCGTCCTTTGCGGCGCAAGCGCAGGGCAATGCCGGCGCGCTGCAAAGCGCGCTCAGCCGTGTCGTAGTAGATCGTCACAAGGGTCGTGGTGCTCGCCGGTCCGGCACCGATATCGCCAACGGAGCCTGCCCGGCGGAGGCGCTTCTCGGTCGCCTCGTCCAGCAGGAACTTCAGTTCGATTTCCGTGTTTGCCATGATATTTGACAATTAAGTGACGGTTTGATGACGCCGCAAGGGGGCATCCATCACATGCAGCACCGAACGTGCCGCCCGGGTCGACGGCGGCGGCCCGTCGGCACCCAGGGCAGCGAGCGCGACGCGGAAATCGGACCGTTGAGCTGCCGCCGCCTCCCCCCCGGAAAGCAACGGAGTGAGGGCCGCGAGGACCCGGTCTGGCGTGCAGGCTTCCTGCAGACATTCTGGCACGGTGTGCCGGCCCACGACCAGATTGACCAGATGCGCCGTGTCCACCTTGACCAGGCGCCGAACCATCGCAGCCGTCAGCCAGGAGGTGCGATAGCAGGAGACATGCGGCGTCCCGGCGGCGGCCATCTCCAGCGTCACAGTCCCGGAAGCGACCGCTGCGGCATCGGCCGCGGCCATGGCGGCCGCTTTAGCCTCGGGGCCCTCCTCTGGCCGCAAGAAGCGCGGGCTCAGCGGGGCGAACATCGCCTCGACCTCGGTCGCGACGGTCTCGGCGACCGGGATGGTCACAGTCAGGCCGGCATCGCGATCCCGGAGCCGCTGCGCCACCTCGCGCAGAACCGGACCAAGACGGCGCACCTCGCCGCGCCGGGAGCCGGGGGCAATGAGCAGATGCGGGCCCGGTCCCGTCCGCAACGCCGCGACCGCCGCAGGGTCGGGCGCCGGTCGTTCGGTGACCGGATGACCGACGAAATCGCAGGTCATCCCGACGGCCTCCATATACGGCGGCTCGAACGGCAAGAGCGCGAGGACATGGTCGATGTACCGGGCCATGTGGCGGGCGCGTTCCGGCCGCCAGGCCCAGACGGAGGGCGCCACGTAATGGATCGTGGTGATATGCGGCGCCTTGGCCCGGACCCGTTCAGCCACGCGCAGGGTAAAGCCCGGATTGTCGATAGTGATGAGTGCGGCCGGCTGTCGGGACAATACATCCCGGGTCGTCTCGCGCAGGCGCCGGATCATGGTCGGGAGACGCGGCAGGATCTCGGCCAGCCCCATCACAGCGAGATCGCGATAGTCGAAGAGCGGCGCGAGCCCCGCGGCCGCCATCTCCGGCCCGCCGAGGCCCGCGAAGCGCAGCTCCGGCCGCTCCCGCCTCAGCGCTGCGATCAGCGTGCCGCCCAGCCGGTCGCCGGAAGGTTCGCCCGCGATCAGATAGAGGAGGGGCCCGGCGGTCATGGCGCCTCCGCGAGCTCCTCGTCCGTCGCGGCGTAGACGAAAAGCCCGAGGCGGTCGGCCTCGGCCCGCGTGACGTCGAGATCGAGCAGTTGCGTGGCCCCCGCGGCAACGACGATGCCGGAGAGCCCTGCCGCGGCTGCGGCGCGAACAGTTTCCGGCCCGATGGTCGGCACGTCGAAGCGGCGATCCTGCCCCGGTTTGGGCCCTTTGTAGAGCACGCCCGAGGGCGGGCGGGCGGCGCGGCGGCGTTCCGGCGGCAGCGCCGCGATCTGGGCAAGCATCAGATCGGTGCCGCCGATCGCCTCGACACCGAGGCAGAGACCGCCGGCAACCGCCGCTGCCTGGCCGACATCGAGCGGCCCGAGCGCCGCGACGATCTGCGCCGCGCGCCGGGCATCGGTCAGGTCCTGCGGCCGCGGCCCGACGCGGCCGAGGGCACCGGCCGGCACCATCAAGGCCCCCCCGAGGACCGCTTGCGGACCGATCAGCCGGATGCCACGGGCCTCGAACACCGCGCCGAAGCCGCGCAGCATCGCATCATCGCCCTGCGTCAGCAGCCGAAGGGAATGCGCCAACAGCTTCAGCGCCGGCCAGTCGGCCCGCCACGGGCGCAGCCGGGGCCGCAGCATAGCCCCCGCAAAGACGATATGGGTCACCCGGGACTCCGCCAGTGCCGCGAAGATCCGGCCGACCCTTTCGAATTCGTGGTGCTGATTGGGGTGGTCCCGCATCCAAGGCAACGCGCAGCCCGGGAAGATGACCAGGAGATAGGGCAGCCCCGCGCCCGCCCGCGCCTCGGCCAGTTGCTGCGGCAAGCTGCCCTTCCCGGCGACGATGGCGAGGGGTGTCGGCGGCCCCGGGTCGCCATGCTGATGGGATTGGTTTGGACGGTCGCTGTTCTCGGGAGGCACGGCGCGGCCCGCCCTATGCCTCGCGGGGGGTGCAAAAGCTGCGCGACGGGTCGGCTTGGATGAAGGCTATGATCTGTTCGACCGGCTCGACCCCCGCGAACTCCCCGGCGGCCTTAGCCACCCGGTCGGCCAATGCGCCGTCGCCCTGGAAGATCGCACGATAGGCGGCGCGCAGCGCGTGGATCGTATCGCGGTCGAAGCCGCGGCGTTTCAGCCCGACCAGGTTCAGCCCAGCCAAATCGGCGCGGTTGCCGATCACCGAGCCGAACGGGATCACGTCGTTTTCCACCCCCGCCATACCGCCGACCATTGCATGGGCGCCGATCCGCGTCCGTTGCAACACCGCCGAGAGCCCGCCGAGGATGGTGAAATCGCCGATTTCCACATGCCCGCCGAGGGTGGCGTTGTTGGCCATGATGACATTGCTGCCGAGCAGACAATCATGCCCGACATGGGTGCCCATCATGAACAGGCAATTGTCGCCGGTGCGGGTCAGCATACCCCCGCCCTCGGTCCCCGGGTTGAGGGTCGCATGCTCGCGGATCATGCAGTTTTTGCCGATCTCGAGCCGGCTCGGCTCGCCGCGGTATTTCAGGTCCTGCGGCTGATGGCCGACCGAGGCGAAGGGCCAGATCCGCGTTCCCGCCCCCACTGCGGTGCGCCCGGCGACGACCCCGTGGCTTTCCACCACCACACCGTCCGCGAGCTCTACCTCCGATCCGATCACGGCGTAAGGACCGATCCGCACCCCATCGCCGAGCTTGGCGCCGTCCTCGACAATCGCGGTGGGGTGGATGCTCACCCGGCGGCCCCGCGGCGGCGGTCGTCCTCGTCGATGATCATGGCAGAGAACTCCCCCTCCGCGACGATCTCGCCGCCGACCTTGCCCTCTCCCCAGAACTTCCAGACCTTGCCGCGGCCGCGCAGCACGCGGACATGCAGCTCCAGCACATCGCCGGGCACGACCTTCTTGCGAAACCGGGTTTTGTCGAGGGTCATGAAGTAGACCAGCAGGTTCTGGTCGAGCTTGCCGAGGCTTTCCACCACCAAAACGCCCGCGGTCTGCGCCATCGCCTCGACGATCAGCACGCCGGGCATGATCGGCTCTTGCGGGAAATGGCCGGTGAAGTGAGGCTCGTTGATCGAGACATTCTTGATCCCGACCGCGCTCTCGTAGTGGACAATGCCCTCTACCCGCTCGATCAGCAAGAACGGGAAACGATGCGGGATAGCCCGTTTGATGCGGGTGAGATCCGCCGTGCGGATGGCTTCTTTGGTCGAGAGGGTCATTCAATACACGTGCTGATCGGATGGGAGGCCATCGTCTTGGCAAGGCCGGTATCGCAGGTCAACCCTCAATCCTGAGAGGGTGTTGGCGGCTGTTCACGGGGCGGTGTGCGGTTGGGCGTGATCTCCGGATCCGCTTCGGAGGGGATCACCTCTTCTTCAAGATCGGGCAGCTCCGGCATACTCACGCGTCGGTTGAAAAGGTCCAGCGCTGCACCGGTGAGGTCGATTGCCGGATCGTAAACCAGCACATCCTCGGCATCGAGCACCGCGATCGCGCCGGCCTGCACCCGCAGCTCCTCCAGCACCGGATTGAGGTCTTCGACCAACTGCCGCCGGGCGTCCTGAAAGGTCTCCTGCAGCCGTTCGGCGCGCGATTGGGCGCGGCGGCGTTCGCGGTTCACACGCTCCTCGAAGGCGAGGGCACGGGTCTGAAACTCGTCTTCCGGGATCACACCGCGCTGGCGGGCAAGCTCCTCCTCCTCGGTGTTGAGCTTGCCGCGCACATCGTCGATCTCCGCCTGAAGCTCGGCGGTTTGCGCGCGCTCCTCATCCGCCAAGGCGCGGGCTGGCAGCGCCTCCTCGAACAACCGGCCCCGGTCGACCACGATGATCGGCGGCGGCAAGGCCTCTTGCTGGGCGACCGCAGCGCCGGATGCCAGGACCACGGCCATGAGACCGCCAATCAGCATCCGCCGGCAACGCACGGCCATGGGCCCGGCCATTCAGAACCGGGTCCCGATCGAGAGGCGGAACAGCTCCTCCTGGTCCTCGTCCTCGCTGATGATCGGCACGCCGAAGCTCAGCTCCAAAGGGCCGAAGGGTGTGTCGACGAACAATAGGGCGCCGGCGGCGACGCGGAAATCGGCGCCATCGTCTATCACCGTTGCCGGGGCAGCATTGATCGCCGGGAACGAGGTGCGGTCGAGCCCGAAGATGGTACCAGCATCGATGAAGACGCCGCCGAAGATGCCCAGTTCCTCCGGCAGACCCAGAGGGAAGGACATCTCGGCGCGCGCCACCGCGAAGAAATTGCCGCCCAAGCTGTCTTGGTTGACCGAGTTCAAGTCGCGAGGGCCAATCCCCTCATCGGCAAAGCCGCGGAAGCTCTCGCCACCCAGGAAGAAGCGGTCGTTGATTTGGCCATCCTCGCCAAGGGCGAAGAAGGCACCGCCGACCAGTTCGAGACTGCCGATCAAGGCATCGTCGATGAAACCCTGCCAACCCTTCACGCTGCCGCGGCTGCGGATGAAGCGCGCATCGCCACCGACACCCGAGAACTCCTGATCGAGGCTGACCAAGAAGCCCTCGGTCGGCTCCAGGATGTCGTTCCGCTCGTCATAGGTGAGCGAGTAACCAACCGAAGACTTGAAGCGCGAGCCCTCGTCGACCTGGATCGCCGAGGAGGCATCGCTGGCGGCGTCGAGATCGTCTCGCGCAAAGTTATAGCGCAGGCGAAGGGCCGTCTTCTCGCCGAGCGGGAAGCCGATTTGCGGCGTCACACCGGCCCGGTTGATCGAGAAGGACGACTCGTCCGACCGGTCGTCCTGGATGAAGAAGGTGCGGAAGCCGACCAGCAAATCCCGGTCGAGGAACCGCGGCTCGGTGAAGGAGAAATCATACACCTGCGTGTCGCCGGCAGCCGTCACCTGCGCCTGAACCACCTGGCCGCGGCCGAGGAAGTTGCGCTCGGTGATCGACACATTGCCGATGGGCCCGGCGGAGGTCGAGAAGCCGAGACCTAGGCTGAGCGAGCCGGTCGACTGTTCCTGCACCTGAACCTTGAGCACCGCACGGTCGTCAGCGGAGCCCTGCTCCGTCTCGACATTGACGCCGGAGAAGTAGCCCAGCGCCCGGATCTTCCGCCGCGCCTCGCGGATTTTGCGCGCGTCGAAGGCGTCGCCCTCAACCAATTCGATCTCGCGACGGATCACCCGGTCCAGGGTTGCGACATTGCCCTCGATCTCGATGCGTTCGACGAAGACGCGGCTGCCCTCGATCAATTCGAAGCTCACATCGATGGTCAGATCCTCGACGCTCTTGTCGACCTGCGGGCGGACCTGAACGAAGGCGAAGCCCTTTTGTGCCGCCAGATCGGTCAGGGCGTTGGCGATCTCCTCGACCTCGGTCGCGTCATAGACAGTGCCGGTCAGGTCTTCGTCGACCAGTTCCAGGAAATCGTCGCGGTTCAGGCCGCGGGCGGAAACCAGGACGTCCAGGGTGCCGAAATTGTATTGCGGCCCTTCCTCGACGGTGAAGGTGATGAAGAACCCCTCCCGATCCGGTGCCAGTTCCGCCGTTGAAGACTGCACGGTGAAATCGGCGTAGCCGCGTTCGAGGTAGTACTGCCGCAAGAGCTCCTTATCGAGCTCAAGCCGGTCGGGGTCGTAGATATCTGTCGAGAAGAACTGCGACAGCAGCCCGGTTTCGGTGGTGTCGATGGCGCCGCGCAGCGTGCGGTCGGAGAACACCTGGTTGCCGACAAAGTCGATGGAGTTGACGCCGGTCAGAGCGCCTTCGGAGATCTCGAAGATCAGATCGACGCGGTTTTCCGTGCGTTCGATGACCACCGGCTCGACCTCGGCGCCGAAACGCCCGGTCCGGCGATAGATTTCGATAATCGCCTGGGCATCGGCCTCGGCCGCCGACACTGTAAAAGGAAACCGGGGCCGGAGCGCGATGATTTGTTCGAGGTCCTCGTCCTTCAGGGCGTCATTTCCCTCGAACTCGATCACATTGATCGATGGGTTCTCCTCCACCTGCACGACCAGGGCCCGGTCGCTCGGCAGCACTTGCACATCGCGGAAAAGGCCGGTGTCGAATAGCCTACGAACTGACAGGTTCAGGTCCTCGGCCGTCACCGGCTGACCGGGCTGCAACTGCATATAGGATAGGATCGTGTCCACCTCGATCCGGCGGTTGCCGCGGATGACCACGGACTGATCGCGAGACGGGGCCTGGGCGCCGGGGACGCCGGGGCTCTGCGCGTGGGCGGGGGTCGGGGCCTGCCCGATCTCCGCCAGCAGCATGACGAGAAGCGCCATGTTGCAGGCCGCCATGGCTCGCGCAAGACGGCGAACCACGGGCGAGTGAGCCAAACGCATTCTCTCTCCTCCCCGCCCGTCACGCCCCGTGTGATCCGGCGCTATGTGGGCGGGCTGTCCCTCAACAGCAGAACGGCCCTAGAGCCGCGAGAGATCATTATACGTTGCGAACACCATGAGCAACAGGACGAGAGACAAACCGATGACGGTGCCGATCTTCATGGCCAGTTGGCCGACGGGCCGGCCGATGACGGCCTCGACCGCGTAGAACAGCAGATGGCCGCCATCGAGGACTGGGATCGGAAAGAGGTTGAGAAGGCCGATCGAGGCGGAGAGAACAGCGATCAGGTAGATAAATTCTTCCACCCCCTCATGGGCCCGCTCGCTGGACACCTGGGCGATGCGGATCGGGCCGCCGAGCTGGCTGACATCGGCATTGGCGAAGATCATGTCGCCCAGATAGTTCAACGTGCCGGTGACGATCCGCCAGGTTTGGTTTGCGCCGTTCAACACCGCCTCATGGGCCGGGAATGCGTCCCGGGTGCTGTCGATGCCGCTGCGATTTTCGACCGTGACGCCCATGGTCGGCAGCGGCTGTACCTCGCCGGTCTCCGGGTGGGCCCGTTGCAAAAGGGTCGGCGTGAAGGAGAACTGCAACGGCTCGCCATCCCGCTCGACATCGACGAGGATTTCTGTCTCCGGCTCCAGATCCGACGTCTTTACCTGTAGCTCGAAGAACGAGGTAATCTTATCGCCATTGATCGCGATGATCAGATCGCCTGGCAGCATTCCAGAGCGGCTCGCCGGCTCGCCCGGGCGGATGGTGCTCACCCGCGGCGGGACGCTGTAGCGCATCGTCACGCTTTCTCGCTGGCCGTCGCGCTCCACCACCACCGGTGTCGGCTCACCGTCGGTGCGGGCGAGCGCCGCCATCATGGTGGAAAAGGCATCGATGTCCTCGCCACCGACCGAGATCACCCGGTCGCCGATCATCAGCCCGCTCTCCGAGGCTGGAGGCTCGAGATTCCCGATAACCGGTTCGTTCGACGCTCTGCCAAGCCACATGGAGAGGCAGGCGAAGACGATGATGGCCAGGACGAAGTTGAAGGCCGGGCCTGCCGCCACCGTCAGGCTGCGAGACAAAAGGGTCGCGTTGTGAAAGGCTTGGTTGCTCTCTTCCGGCGTCAACTCGCTCTCATCCGCACGGCCGGCGCTGGCCGGATCCATATCGCCAACGAAGCGCACGAAACCGCCCAGCGGCAGTATCGCCACCTGCCATCGGGTGCCGTGCCGGTCGGTCCAGCCGAACAGCGGGCGGCCGAAGCCGATCGAGAACACCTCCGCCTTGATGCCGCACCAGCGCCCGACGATGTAGTGGCCGTATTCATGGACAAACACCACCACCGACAAGACCACCAAAAACGGCACGATGATCGCGAGACCACCGCCGATCAGCGGGATACCGGACAAGACTTCCATGCTCTCTCCTTACACGGGCTAGGCGGCGATGCGCGCGACCAGATCCGAGCCGACGCGACGCGCCTCGGCATCGGCTGCATAGATCTCGCCGAGATCGGTGGCATCAGTAAGGCCGTCTAGGCGGTCCATGGTCTCTGCCACCACATCGGCGATTGCGAGGAACGTAATGCGCCCGGCGATAAAGGCATCCAGCGCAACTTCCTTTGCGGCATTCAGGACACAGCCGGCTACGCCGCCCCGATGCATGGCTGCGCGCGCGAGGTCGAGGGCGGGAAAGCGCGCGGGGTCCGGCGCCTCGAAATCGAGCCGCGAGAGGCGGGCAAAATCCAGCCGCTCGGTCGGTAGGCTCGGCCGATCCGGCCAACCCAGGGTATGGCCGATGGCGACCCGCATATCCGGGGGCCCGAGATGGGCAAGGATCGAGCCGTCGCGGAAGCCGACCATGGAGTGGATGATCGATTGCGGGTGGACCACCACCTCTATCTGATCCGGCGCGACCCCAAAGAGGTGCCGGGCCTCCACCATCTCGAGCGCTTTGTTGAACATCGACGCGCTGTCGATGGAGATGCGCACGCCCATGGACCAATTCGGATGGGCCACCGCCTGCTCGATGGTGACGGCGGCCATTTGCTCGCGGGTATAGGTGCGGAATGGCCCGCCAGAGGCGGTTAGGATCAAGCGCTCGATCGGGCAGGAGCGGTCGGCGGCGGCACACTGGAAGATGGCATTGTGCTCGCTGTCCACCGGGAGGAGAGTGGCGCCGGAGCGCCGGATCTCCGCCAAGAAGATCGAACCGGCGGCGACCAGGCATTCCTTGTTCGCCAGCGCGATGGTTGCCCCGGTACGGGCGGCGGCAAGGGTGGGGGCCAGGCCCGCAGCGCCGACAATCGCCGACATCACCCAGTCCGCCGGGCGGCTGGCCGCCTCGGCGAGAGCCTCCGGCCCTGCCGCAGCCTCGACCCCGGTGCCGGACAGCGCATCGCGCAGGTCGCCCAAACGGTCGGCATCGGCAGCGACGGCAATGTCGGCATTCAGCCGGATCGCCGCATCCGCCAGACCCTCGACATTCGAATTGCCGGTGACCGCGACGGTGTGGAAATTCTCCAACCCCAGGCTCTCGATCACCGACACGGTGTTTGCACCGATAGAGCCGGTTACGCCCAGGATGGTGAGCTTTCGCTTTGGCATGGTGTCCCTCTTCCCAGACCAATCACGACCATACGAAAACCGTCTTGTCACGCCACCACAGAACCGCGGCTGCGACAAGGACGGCGGCAGTGAGCCCGTCGAGACGGTCGAGAACCCCACCATGGCCGGGCAGTAGGCGACCGGAGTCCTTCACCCCGAAGCGCCGTTTCAGCGCGGACTCGCTCAAATCGCCGGCTTGTGCAAGGAGCGCGGCGATGGCGGAGACGATGCAGACCTCATCGTAATAGGTGCCGGTCGTGCCCCAGGAGAAGATCGCGCCCACGAAGCCCGCGAGCGCCAGGCCACCCGCAAGGCCCGCCCATGTCTTTTTCGGGCTGACCGCCGGCCACAGCAGCGGCCCGCCGACGAGGCGCCCGGCGAAGTACCCGCCGACATCGCTGCCAGCGACCACCATGACGATCCAGAAGCTGGCCGCGACGCCGAACGGGTCGGTCTCCCGCAACCACAGAAAGGCGATTCCCGCGGCGCCCAGATATCCGGCGCCGAGGACCGACCAGCCGGCGCGGCGCGTCTGCCCCGCCGCCGTGTCGAGGACCACGCCGATCCCGGCCCCGGTGGCCAGCGCGGCGAACGCGGCGGTGGGAGAGACGAAGCCCGCGAGCACCACGCCCACGGCGACCGCGGCGACGTAGGGAAGCACCGACAACGCGCAGGGCCCGCCGCCATGGGCGGTGATCGAGCGCCATTCCCACATCGCTGCGCCGGACAGGCCGGCGATCAGCGCCGCCGCCCAAAAGCCGCCCAGCCAGAGCAACCCGAAGGCGATTGCCGCCAGGACCATGGCAGAGACAATGCGGGGACCGAGATCGGCGAAACGCCGCTGCCAGGCAGCACCGGCCCCCGCCACGGGGGGATCAGCCGCGGGCCGTCGCAGCGCCGTAGCGACGCTCGCGATGCGCAAAGCTGCCGACGACCTGGGCGAAATTGTCGGGCGTGAATTCCGGCCAGCATTCCTCGACGAAGGCAAACTCGGCATACGCCGCCTGCCAAAGGAGGAAGTTGGAGACCCGCATCTCGCCCGAGGTGCGGATCACCAGATCCGGGTCGGGCACCAGCGAGGTCCACATGTGCTGCGAGAGCGCCGCCTCGTCGATCTCGTCGGGAGAGAGGCGGCCTGCCGCCACCTCTACCGCCAAACGCTGTGCAGCGCGCACGATCTCGGCCCGCGAGCCATAGTTGAGCGCCACCTGCAGCGTCATGCGGGCATTGTGTCTCGTGCGCTCCTCGACCTGATCCATCAACCGTTGGATGTCCAAAGGCAGACGGGTGCGGTCGCCGATGAAAACCAGGCGGATGTCGCCGGCATCGAGCTCATCGGCCTCGCGCACCAGATACCGCTTGAAGAGACCCATCAGCACGTCGATTTCATAGTTCGGTCGGCGCCAATTCTCGGTGGAAAAGGCGAACAGGGTCAGCACCTCGATCCCCAAGGGCGGCGCCGCCTTGATGACATCCCGAACGCGGTCGATCCCGCGACGGTGGCCGATGCTGCGCGCCATGCCGCGGCGCGCGGCCCAGCGGCCGTTCCCGTCCATAATAATGGCAACATGGCGCGGACCCGCGCCTGTCCCCCGTCTCGTACTCACCATCCGACCTGCTCGCTCCTAGCGGTGCGGTCCCGAAACGCGCGGGCGAGCGCTCTTGCAGCTCCCTCCCACAACCTGCGCGGTTAGACCTGCATGATTTCGCCTTGCTTCGCCTCCAGCGCGGCATCGATCTTTTTGATCGCGTCGTCGGTCAGGGTCTGGATCTCGTCAGACCACACCTTTTGGTCGTCTTCGGACATGCCCGCCGCTTTGGCCTTCTTGATCTGGTCCATTCCGTCACGCCGGACATTGCGCACTGCAACCCTAGCGTTCTCTGCATACTGGCCCGCAACTTTGGTCAATTCGCGGCGCCGCTCCTCGTTCAGCTCCGGAATCGGCAGCCGCAGGATTGTGCCGTCCACCACCGGATTGATGCCGAGACCCGAGTTACGAATTGCCTTATCGACCGTGCCGACCAGCGATTTGTCCCACACATTGATGGTGATCATGCGCGGTTCCGGCACATTTACCGTGGCGACTTGGTTGACGGGCGTTGCAGAGCCGTAGGCGTCGACCGTAATCGCGTCGAGCATATTTGCCGAGGCGCGACCGGTGCGCAGGCTGGAGAAGTCTTGGCGAAGGGATGAGAGCGCGCCGTCCATGCGGCGCTGCAGATCGTCTACGTCTATCTCGATGTCTTCTGCGGACATGCTGGTCTCCCAGTCTGAGGGCATGGTTCCTTGGCGAGGCCGCGCGCGCCCGGGCCTTGCGCCATCACCCCTTGACCAGAGTGAACCGCCCCCGCCCGAACAGGACATCGGTCATCGCCCCCTCCTGATAGAGGGAGAACACGACAATCGGTAGACCGTTGTCCCGTGCAAGCGCAATGGCCGACGCATCCATAACCTTTAGGTTGCGGATCAGCACATCTTCATAAGTGATAAAATCGAAGCGCTCGGCATCCGGGTTGGTGACCGGGTCGCTGTCATAGACGCCGTCAACCTTGGTGCCCTTGAAGATCGCATCGCAATCCATCTCCATCGCACGAAGGGTCGCGGCTGTGTCGGTGGTGAAATACGGGTTGCCGGTGCCGCCGGCGAAAATGACCACGCGGCCCTTTTCCAGGTGCCGCACGGCGCGACGGCGGATATAGGGCTCGCAGACCGTGTCCATCGGGATGGCGGAGAGGACGCGGGTGTCGACACCGCAATCCTCCAGCACCGACTGCATGCCGAGGGCGTTCATCACTGTCGCCAGCATGCCCATATAGTCGGCCTGCGCCCGCTCCATCCCCTGGGCGGCGCCAGAGAGGCCCCGGAAGATGTTACCGCCGCCGATGACCAAGCACACCTCGGCACCGAGGTCGTGGACCCTTCGCACCTGCTCGGCTATCTGGCGCATGGTTGGCGGGTTTAGACCGTAGCCTTGGTCCCCCATCAGAGCTTCGCCAGAGATTTTCAGTAGAACGCGGGGATAGAGAAGACGGACTTGCTTGGCCTCGGCAGCTTCCGACATCTCGCGACTCCCGCTATTTCGATCGCGCGCAATTTGTCCGAAACCAGGCCCGCTTTCAAGCGCCCGACCAAACCGGTTCTATTGCAGCTGCGAGCGTGTCATCCAGGCAACCTGGCGTTTACCATAGCGGCACGCATACGCCTAAGCGTGGGCGATCAGCGGCTGGCGGAAGCGGGGCGAGAGCAGCCAGTCCCGATAGACGGCGCTGATCCTCTCGGTCACCGGACCGGCGCGATCATTGCCGAGGATCCGGCCATCGACGCGGGTGACCGGCGTTGCACCCCCGCCGCTGGTCGAGAGGAACACCTCGTCGGCTTCTAGGAACTCAGCGAGCGGCAGGTCGCGCACCTCCGCCTCCACCCCGATCTCACCGCAGATCTCCAACACCGTGCGACGCGTGATGCCCTGGAGGCAGTGGTCCCGCGGTGTCACAACACGCCCCCCGGACACCGCAAAGACATTGAAGCCGGGCCCCTCGGCCAGGTTGCCGGCGTGGTCGGTCAGCACGGCGGTGTCGCAGCCCTGATCATAAGCCTCGAATAGGCCTTGGGTGAAATCGCCCCAGTGGTAGTTCTTGGCGCGCGCGCTGACGCTGGTCTCCGGGATCCGATGGACGTCCTTGGCGACCCATAGATGCACGCCCCGAGCCGCCACATCCTGCGGGATCACATACACATACGGCACGCACCAGGCGTAGAAATGGTTGCCGCAGCTGCGCGGGTCGCGCGTGCCGGGGATCAGCGGCGCCCCGCGCGAGGCGACCATGGCGACATAGGCATCGTGCAGGCCCGATTGCGCGACCATGGCATGCAGGGCCGCCTGGATCTCGGCACGACCCTGGGGGATCGAGAGCCGCAGCGCCGCCATCGACGCCTCGAACCGGCCGAGGTAATCGGGCAAGCGGAAGAAGCCGCCCTTCCAGAGCGGCACGACATCATAGGTGATGTCGGAATGGGTCAATCCCCAATCGAGGACGGAGATCTTCGCCTCGGCAATCGGGACGATCTGCCCGGCGATCCACGCCGCGCCTGCGTTCCAGTCGATCCGCTTGTCCATGGCCGCCGCTTCCTCTGCCCCTCTCGCCGCTGAGATGATGCCGCGAGAGGAGGCCGAGGTCGAGGGGTCTCAAGCCCAACAGGGCGTTTCAGGTCCGCGTCGTCTCCGCCGCGATCTTTGGCGCACCGATCTTCGGTGCGGAGATCTTCGGCTCGACCGCCGAGGCATATTCGGGCCGCGCACGGTATTCCTGATAGTCGAAGCCGGACACCGCATAGAGCGCGCCGAGACCCCAGGCGACATCGCCGATACCCTGGGTCGCCAAGGCCCGCGAGCTCACGGTCCCGAGGACCGTCTTCACAGTACCGACGACGACGCGGCCGACCGACTTGATCACCCGCTCGGTCATGCCAAGCGGACCGCCACGGAGCCGGCTGATCAGGCCGAGCGAATTGCCGATCCGGAAGTGACGCCGCACGATCCAGCTGAACTGCGTGCGCGACGCTGGAACGGTTTCGATCACGTGGGCATCGGCGGAGCCGACCATCGGACCGAAGCCGGCTTCGACCAGCCGGTCGAAGAAGTCGTGATCGCCACCGCCGTTCAGGTTGAAGCGCTGATCGAAGCGCAGGCGCGCCCGGTCGATGGCCTGCTTGCTGACCAGGGTGTTGTTGGTGGCGGCGTAGAGGACGGTTTGGCCTTCCTCGTACGGGCCCATCTGGTAGAGCCCGCTCGCGGTCAGCCAGGCCTCGGGCTCGACTTCGTATTCTGGGGTGACTGGGCCTTGTACGACCGCCGCACCGGTCTGGCGTTGCGTGCGCAACAGGCTGTCGAGCCAGGTGGGCGTCGCGCGCTCGTCATCGTCGATGAAGACGATGAAATCGCTCTCGGGCGCTACCGTGTTGAGGCCGCGATTGCGGGCGGAGTCGATGCCCCGCTCGGCTTCGACCACGTAGGTGACGGGGAAGCGGCACCAATCCTCGACCCGCCCATGGGAGCGGTGGATCGGCGCGTCCGCATCATTGTCGACAACGACGATCCGGACATCAGGTTCCGGTCCCTCGAAGATCTGATCGTTGATGCTGTGAAGCAAGATCCGCAGCCCCTCGGGCCGGCGAAACGTTGCTATAGAAATCGATACAATCGGTCGACGTTTTACCATAAGCTCTTCTTTCACCCCCGCGTCTGGCCTGCTCGAACCACAGCATGTTTGTTCGCTCGACTGGGAACACAGCAGTATTCCCCACCGATCGAGCGTCATGCTCTTTCGCGCGTCATAGTTCTACAGGTGGTAGGAAGGCGCCCTGGGGGTGTCAAACAAAGCGCCGGTCACGGCGTCCCGCGACCGGCACTCTTTAAGATTGCGTGCCTTTAGCGCCACTAAATCGTGGCAGAATTGTGTCCATCGCCACAATTCAGCGGATGGACGCGACGAAGGATTAGCCGCCGAGTGTTTTCTTAACCTCTGCCGCGAAATCTTCTTCTGGGCCTTTGTCGATGCCGTCGCCGACTTCGAACCGTACAAAGCTTGTAACGGCCGCGTCGGCATCGGCCTGCTTCACCGCTTTTTCGACAGTGAGGTCCTGATCTTTTACGAAAGCTTGTTTGAGTAAGCACACGTCCTGGTAGAATTTATTCATCCGGCCGACAATCATCTTTTCGATCACATTGTCCGGCTTACCGCTGTCGCGGGCTTGATCGGTCAGGACCTGCTTCTCCCGCTCCACCAGCGCTGGATCCAGATCGGCGACATCGAGTGCAGCCGGGTTCGTTGCCGCCACATGCATGGCAACATCTTTGCCAATTGTGGACGCTTTCGCGGCATCGCCGCCGGACACACCGACCAGAACGCCGATCTTGCCCATCCCAGGCGCCGCGGCAGTGTGGACATAAGACGACACTGTGCCGTCCGATACGGTCAGTTTGGCCATCCGCCGCACAGCCAGATTCTCGCCGATTGTCGCAATGGCATCGGTCATCCGCTCGGACACCGGCTTTCCGTCCATATCGGCGGCTTTCAACGCCTCGACATCGTCGACGGTCAGCGCGATCTGCGCGATCTGAGCCACGAGTTCTTGGAACTGCGCGTTCCGGGCCACAAAGTCGGTCTCGGCATTCACCTCCACCGCCACGCCCGTCGCACCATCGACAGCAATCGCCACCAATCCCTCGGCGGCAGTGCGTCCGGCCTTCTTCGCCGCCTTGCCCAGACCCTTTGCACGCAGCCAGTCGACCGCGGCCTCCATATCGCCGTCGGTTTCGGTCAGTGCCTTCTTCGCGTCCATCATGCCCGCGCCCGTCTTGTCGCGGAGTTCCTTAACCAATGACGCGGTGATCGCCATGCCGCCTTCTCCATTTTCAAGTGTCCGCGCCGTCTGCGCCAGCGCGTTTCGCCTGTTGTGACCCTGGCGCTATCGCAGCTCTGCGACAGAGCGACGACAGGTCGCCCCGACGCGAAAGGCGCTTAGGGTGCTGCTGTCCCTTCGGCCGGAGGATCGATGGCCGCGCCTGGATCCGTGGCCTGCGGCGCCGGAGCCCCGCCATCCAAATCCTCCATCGCGATATCCTCAAGCTCGCCCAGATCGAAGCCCGCCGCGTCGAGTTGGCTGGCCATCCCGTCGATCACCGAGCGCGCGGCCAGATCGCAATAGAGCGCGATGGCCCGGGCGGCGTCGTCATTGCCGGGGATCGGATAGTCGATGCCCGCCGGGTCGCAATTGGTGTCGAGGATCGCGACCACGGGAATGCCGAGCTTGTTCGCCTCCGCCACCGCGAGCTGTTCCTTGTTCGTATCGATCACGAACAGCATGTCCGGCAACCCGCCCATCTCGCGGATCCCGCCCAGCGACAGGGTCAGCTTCGACCGCTCCCGCTCCAGGTTCAGCCGCTCCTTCTTGGTGAGGCCCATGGCCCCGCCTTCGAGCTGGTCGTCCAGGGCGCGGAGCCGGTTGATGGAGTTCGACACCGTCTTCCAGTTGGTCAGCGTACCGCCGAGCCAACGGTGGTTCATGAAGTACTGTGCCGACCGTTGTGCCGCGTCCGCGAGCGGCTGTGCCGCCTGGCGTTTGGTGCCGACGAAGAGGATCCGCCCGCCCTTCGCCACGACCTCGCGCATCGCGTTCAGGGCCGCGTCGAGCAGCGGCACAGTCTGCGTCAGATCGATGATGTGAATGCCGTTGCGGTCGCCGTAGATGAAACTCGACATACGCGGGTTCCATCGATGGGTCTGGTGACCGAAGTGAACGCCAGCCTCTAAGAGCTGGCGCAGCGAGAAGTCTGGCAGCGCCATTACCGTTATCCTTTCCGGTTTCGCCTCGGCGGAGATCAGAGCGTCGCCGCCCAACCGGTGGACTCTGCAGGGATGTCTCCCCCGAAAGCCCGCCTCCGCCTGTGAGATGTCGCGGCGGTTAGCGCAGTTTCGTCCACAGGGCAAGGGGCAGATGCGGCGCAACGCGCCGGGCGGCGGCGCCATCACGCGATCCGCAAAGGAGCGACGCAATCTCGCCCAAAATCCGCGGCAAAGCTGCCGGCCGAAGGTGCAATTGACCAGGGTGCCCGATGTCCCTCTCGACCGCAGAGACGAAGTCGGCGATGTCACAGGTGCCACCGGCAGCCGCGACGTTGTGGAGCCAAAAGCTGTTCGTCGCCCTCACATCCGGCTTGGTGGGGTTGATCGTGCTCTCCTGCTTTGCGAGCGGTGTCTGGCAGCTAAACCAACCAGGTTTCGAGGGCAAATCGCTTTCCGTCGACTTTGCGGCATTCTGGGGCGCTGCGAAAATGGTGCTGTCGGGCCTGCCGAGCGAGGCCTACGACTACGACCTGATGCGCCAGGTGCAGCAGTTGGGCAGCGATGAACACGGCCGCGGGTGGCTGCCATGGCTCTACCCGCCGCCAGTCCTCGCGATGGTGACGCCGTTCGGCCTGTTGCCGTTCTCAGTCGCGTGGATCTCCTTTTCGCTGCTTTGCTATGCGGCCTTTGCGGCCGCGCTGTGTCAGTTCGTAACGCCATCGGCGCCATTGCGGATGATGGTGCTGGTCGCGCCCGCAGTGATGATGACCCTGGTCCTGGGACAGGTGTCGACGCTTTGGTGCGCCGGGGTACTCTGCCTCCTCGCCGCGCTCCGGGACGGAAAGCCGGCGCTGGCCGGACTGATGCTGGCGCTGATCGCGATGAAGCCGCAGCTGGCGCTGTTGGTCCCGGTTGCGCTGCTGGCCGCAGGGCACTGGCGGGTGCTTCTTTGGGGCGCGTTCTGGCTGGCGGCGTTGATCCTCGCCTCGCTGCCGACCGCAGGGATCGAGAGCTGGTATGCCTTCGTTGAAAGCGCCACCAGCACCTGGGATATCGTCAATAGCGAAGAGGGTGTGACGACGCGCGACATCTCGACCTTGATGGTGAGTTGGCACCCGCTCCTGACATGGCTGGGGCTCGGCGAGACGCCCGCGACCGTCATTCAGACTTGCGTCACGCTGTCCTTCGCCGCCGGTATCTTCTGGATCTGGCGCCGGACCGAGGGCAACCGCGACCTGGCAATCGCCGCCCTGCTGTTCGCCGCGCCGATCGCGACGCCCTATGCGCTGCACTATGAATTAGTGGTTTCGGCGACGGGGTGCTTTTTCTTGATCCGCGGCAGTGAGACCATGGGCCGTGCCGTCGTTTGGGGCCTATTCCTGGTCTGGATGGTGCCGCTTCTTTGGGCCGGGCCGATCCACGCGTTGGACCTGACCTACGATCTCAGCTTCTCTCTGTTGACGGCGCCGCTGCTGAGTCTTCTTTTCATCGCCTGCTTGCGGCAGGTTCGGTCCCAGGAACTGGGAAAACCGAAACCGGCCTGACGAGGGCAAGCTGAACCACCGCCCGCACTGCCCGATCCTGATTGCAGGCCCGACCGCGAGCGGGAAGTCGGCGCTCGCCATGGCCTTGGCCGAGCGGTTTGGCGGTGCGGTCGTCAATGCCGACAGCCAGCAGGTCTATGCCCATTGGCGGGTGCTGACGGCGCGCCCGATTAGAGCGGAAGAGGCCCGCCTGCCCCACCGCCTGTTCGGGTTCCTGCCGCTTCGGGCGCAATACTCCGCCGGCGCATGGCTGCGCGATCTGCCGACTGTGTTGGCGGACTGCGAGGCGGCCGGCCGCGTGCCGATCATTGTGGGCGGCACGGGTCTCTATTTCCGCGCTTTGACTGAAGGAATGGCGCCAATCCCATCGGTGCCCGACGCCGTTCGGCAGGAAGCCGAGGCTATGCTCTCGTCGCAAGGGCTCGCCGCGATGGTCCAAGACCTCGCGGATAAAGACCCGGAGACGGCGGCGCAGATCGATGTCAGAAACCCGGCCCGGGTGCTCCGCGCGTGGGAGGTCTTGCAGGCCACCGGCAAGGGTCTCGTCGCCTGGCGGCAGGTGCCGACCGAGCCTCTGCTGCCGCTCTGCGACTGCGTTGCGGTCCGGATCGACCCGCCGCGGGAGTGGCTCTATCGCCGCTGCGATCTGCGCCTGGACGAAATGGTGGCCGGCGGGGCGCTCGAGGAAGTTGCAGCGGCCGATGCGCCCCCGGACGCACCGGGAATGAAAGCAGTTGGGGTGGCGGAGTTGTCGCGTCATCTCCAAGGCGAATGCACGCTCGCCGATGCGGTGACGGAGGCAAAGACCGCCACCCGCCGCTATGCCAAGCGTCAGCTCACCTGGGCGCGGAACCAGATGCCCGGCTGGCTGGCCATCGCCGAGACCGATCGCGCGCAACGCCTCGCCGCGGTGTTGGCACGGGTCGAAAATCGGCTTGACCCCGGCATCGTTTCCGGTAACCGTGCCCTCGGAACTGATGAAGGTTAAGAATGAGCATTCTTATCGTATGGAGGGCGCGCACCGACCGAGTGGTCTGAGACCACGACGGACGCTGCGCGCATGGGGCCCCGAGAGGGCCCTTTTTCGTTTGTACCGAATGCGCATGCTATGACCCGAGCCGATGCGACCTGAGAGACTGAGATGGAGCGAATGATGTCCCGCGAGATGACCGGCGCCGAAATGGTGGTCCAAGCCCTGAAGGATCAGGGGGTCGAGGTGGTATTCGGCTATCCCGGCGGCGCGGTGCTTCCGATCTATGACGAGATCTTTAAGCAGAACGACATCCGCCACATCCTGGTTCGCCACGAACAGGGCGCGACCCATATGGCGGAGGGGTATGCCCGGTCCACCGGCAAGCCCGGAGTGGTCCTCGTCACCTCCGGCCCCGGGGCGACCAATGCGGTCACCGGCATGACCGATGCGCTGATGGACAGCATTCCAATGGTCGTGCTGACCGGGCAGGTGCCGACCTTCATGATCGGCAATGATGCGTTTCAGGAGGCCGATACGGTCGGCATTACCCGCCCCTGCACAAAGCACAATTGGCTGGTGAAGGAGACAGACCGGTTGGGCGAGACCATCCACCGCGCTTTTCATGTGGCGACCCATGGGCGCCCCGGCCCGGTCTTGGTGGACATTCCGAAGGATGTGCAGTTCGCCACCGGCCACTACACGGAAAGAGCCGATGCGCCGACCACGACCTATGCGCCGCAGACCAAGGCAGACCCCGACGCTGTCGAAGCGCTGGTTACCCTGATCGAGGAGGCGGAGCGCCCGATCCTCTATTCAGGCGGTGGGGTGATCAATTCCGGCCCGCGGGCGAGCCAGCTTCTGCGCGAATTGGCGGCCGAGACCGGTTTCCCGGTGACCTCGACGCTGATGGGCCTCGGCGCCTATCCTGCCTCTGGCGAGAGTTGGCTGGGGATGCTCGGCATGCACGGCACCTATGAGGCCAATATGACCATGCATGGCTGCGACACGATGCTGTGCATCGGCGCACGGTTCGACGACCGAATTACCGGGCGGCTCGATGCCTTCTCGCCCGGCTCGCGCAAGGCGCATATCGATATCGACCCCAGCTCGATCAACAAGAACATCCATGTCGATGTGCCGTTGATCGGCGATGTGGCGACGGTGCTGGAGCAGGCGCTGTCTCAGTGGCGGGCGCGGGGCTCGCGGACCCGCGATATCTCGGCCTGGTGGCAATTGATCGCTCAGTGGAAGGCGGTGAACTGTCTCCGCTACGAGCCCTCAGCCAAGGCGATCAAGCCGCAATACGCGCTGGAGCGGTTGGAGGCGCTGACCAAGCACCGTGACCGTTATGTCGCGACCGAGGTCGGCCAGCATCAGATGTGGGCCGCGCAGTTCATTGGGTTCGAGGATCCGAACCGCTGGATGACCTCTGGCGGGCTCGGCACCATGGGCTACGGCTTGCCGGCCTCCATCGGGGTGCAGATCGCCCACCCGGACAGCCTGGTCATCAACGTCGCCGGCGAAGCGTCCTGGATGATGGTGATGCAGGAGATGTCGACGGCCGTGCAGTACCGCGCGCCGGTGAAGCAGTTCATCCTGAACAACGAACGCCTCGGTATGGTGCGGCAGTGGCAGGAATTGCTGCATGGCGAGCGTTACTCCCACAGCTACTCCGAGGCGCTGCCGGACTTCGTGAAGCTGGCCGAGGCGTTTGGCTGCAAGGGCATCAAATGCGAGGACCCGGCCGATCTGGACGCGGCGATCGAGGAGATGCTGGCCTATGACGGGCCGGTGATCTTCGACTGCCTGGTGGAAAGGCACGAGAACTGCTTCCCGATGATCCCGTCAGGTAAGGCCCACAACGAGATGCTGTTGGGCGAAGCGTCGACCGAGGGCGCGATCGAAGCGGGCGGCGCGGTTCTGGTCTGACCTCGGCCGCGGGCTGTTCCGGGCGGACAAGGGGTTTTGTTAACCCTGCCTTGGCGGGGCCACACAGTTTTGATAGGTCACCCAGACATTGCAGGAGATCGGCATGTCGCCCCTGACGCTGAAGCCCGGCAGCTCGCGCAAGAGCGCCTATAACCTCCGCCCGGTCCTTGCCGAAAACGAGGAGCGGCACACGCTGAGCATTCTGGTTGATAACGAGCCCGGGGTGCTGGCGCGGGTCATCGGGCTCTTCTCGGGCCGCGGCTACAACATCGAGAGCCTTACGGTGGCGGAGACCGACCATACTGGCCACCGGTCCCGCATCACGGTGGTGACCACGGGCACGCCAGCGGTGATAAATCAAATCCATGCGCAACTGGAACGCATGGTACCCGTCCATGGCGTCACAGATCTGACCGCGGCAGGCGCTCATGTCGAGCGGGAGCTTGCCCTGGTGAAGGTCGCGTCGAAGGGCGAGGCGCGGGTGGAAGCGCTCCGTATGGCCGAGCTGATCGGCGCGCGGGTGGTCGACGTCACCTTGGAGAGCTTCGTCTTCGAGCTGGCCGAGACCTGCGAACAGATCGACGCCTTCGTCGAGCTGATGCGCCCCCTCGGCCTGGTCGAGGTCGCCCGTACCGGTGTCGCCGCCGTGATGCGTGGCCGCGAGGCGATGGCATGACGCCGCGCCCCACCCTGGCAGCGGCGCTGTCCCTGGTGCTGGCTGCGGCGGCTTGCGCGCCGTCATCCTCCTCTTCGCCGGAGGAGACGATCTCGGCGCTTGCACCTGCAGCCGTGACGCCGTCGCCGACTTCCAAACCACAAATCGGGACAGACCTGGCGGCCGCGGAAACGTTGACGGAGGAAGCGGTAGAAGGCACCGAACTCGACGCGGAGGAGTTGGCACTGCTCCCGGCAGCGGCCTTCGCCAATGAGGAGACCCCGTCCGCGGAGGACGCCGCCCCGGTCCTGGCCGCCGCAGCGCCCCCCGAAGAGGCCGAAGCGCAGCCCGCCGCGCAGGATGTCAATTTGCCTCTGCCGCAGCCGGGCGCGCCTAAGGTTGGGCGCACTGCTATCGCTACAGTGCCGGAGCCCGATGCGGTGCGCGACATCTTCATGGCGCTGCAACCCGCCGCTGGCCGGCCGGTTTCGGTGATCTTCGCCATGGACGAGAACCGCAACGGCGACCCAAGCGACGATGCCGCCGTGCGCCTGACGCCGGAGAACGGGAGCTGCAACCCGCAGCTCATGCGCCGCTTCGACTTCCCGGCGGAGGCCCAGGCGGCCCCGGTCTTCTCCATCGACGATGTGCGCCGCGGCGTATCGGCCCGAACGCTGCCGAGCTTCATTGCCACCTCCGTCTCGCAGGAGATGATCAGCAAGGGCCTCGCCAGCGGTCCGGACGAGACCCGGCCGCAGAACCTCTGCTCCTACGAGCTTTGGCGCCGCCAGGTGATCGAATTCAACGTCGCCCAGCAGGACGGCGCCGAGACTGGACAACCCTAACACCCGCCGCTAACCAGCGGCGCCAGACCGGGTGGCCCTGCGGTCACCCGGGGGCAGGGCCGTGACCCAAAAATAGGAAAGGACCGAGGGAGATGCGCGTCTATTACGATCGCGACTGCGATATCAATCTGATCAAGGACAAGAAGGTCGCCATCGTCGGCTATGGCAGCCAAGGCCATGCCCATGCGCTGAACCTCCGCGACAGCGGTGCAAGGAATTTGGCGGTGGCGCTGCGCCCGGGCTCCGGTTCTGCGAAGAAGGCCGAGGCGGAAGGGCTGACCGTGATGGATATCGCCGAGGCCGCGGCCTGGTGCGACCTGATCATGATGTGCATGCCGGACGAGCTGCAGGCCGACACCTATTCCACCCATATCCACGGCAATCTGCGGGAGGGGGCGGCAATTGCCTTCGCCCATGGGCTGAACGTGCATTTCCGCCTGATCGAGGCGAAGCCGACCACCGATGTTCTGATGATGGCGCCGAAGGGGCCGGGCCACACGGTGCGCAGCGAGTTCGCCCGCGGCGGCGGGGTGCCTTGCCTGGTCGCGGTTGACAACGATGCGACCGGCCGGGCGCTCGAGATCGGGCTTTCCTACTGCTCGGCCATCGGGGGCGGGCGCTCCGGCATCATCGAGACAACCTTCAAGGAGGAGTGCGAGACCGACCTTTTCGGGGAGCAGTCGGTGCTATGCGGGGGGCTGGTGGAGCTGATCCGCTGCGGGTTCGAGACCCTGGTCGAGGCAGGCTATGCGCCTGAGATGGCCTATTTCGAATGCCTTCACGAGGTGAAGCTGATCGTCGACCTGATCTATGAAGGCGGCATCGCGAATATGAACTACTCGATCTCGAACACAGCAGAATTCGGCGAGTATGTCTCGGGCCCCCGGGTCCTGCCCTATGACGAGACCAAGGCGCGGATGAAGGCGATCCTCGACGACATCCAGCAGGGTCGCTTCGTGCGCGACTGGATGGCGGAGTGCAAGGCGGGACAGCCGAGCTTCAAGGCGATCCGGCGGAACAACGACGCGCACCAGATCGAAGAGGTGGGCGAGAAGCTGCGCGGCATGATGCCATGGATCAAAGCCAACCAACTGGTCGACAAGGCAAAGAACTAGCTTAGCGGTTTGTGATACGCTCGTCCCGGCGACGTCGACCGGGAGAGCGTGTCTTTGGGGAACATCCTGAACCTGGCTGAGGCCGAGTATTGGCCTTATCGCTACCCGGACCTTGCCCGAGGCGTACCTCTGTGGCGGGAGGCTTTCGAAGCCATCCCCGGTCCGATCGGCGGACAAAGTAATGCCGTTCAGTGGTTCCGGCTTAGGGCCGGCGAGACCTATCGAGGGGCGGAAAAGTCGCCCCTTGTCTTTATCTCCCACCGTCAGGCTGACACTCTGGACGCGGTCGACTTGGCGGTGATGATCGTGAGCGCGCGGCCGGAATACGATGTTTGGCTCGATGTCTGGGATCCAGCCCTTCGCGGGGCAAACGGCGACATTGCTAACCCAACCCGAGGCCTGCTCATTGCGTTGGCCATCGAAATGGGGCTTCTGAACGCCACATGTCTGGTCGCGCTGTTCACCCAAAATGCGGCGGGTTCCGCTTGGATCCCATATGAATATGGTCGGGTGAAGCCGAAGACGCCCTTTGCGGGGGAGGTCGCAGCGCGGATCGACGATGGCGCGAACGAGCCGGAGTATCTCTCGCTGGGGGTGACACTGCGGAGCGATCAAGAGGTTCTCGAATGGCTGCCGTAAAGCGCAATGGTGAAACTGGATTTCTCTGCACCTCACCGCGCTGAGCGATGCGCTCGACGTTACAGCGCCGAGCCAGCCCGCAAGTTCCCACGCGGACTTCTTGTCGGCTGTCTGGTCCTCGCGACGCAGTTGCTCTCCGCCTGTGCGGACGGTATCGGAAAGCGCGAGCCGATCCTGTTTGGCGACGGTCGGGGCAGCGCCTTTGACGTCGCGGGCATCACGGTCACGGGTGCCGAGGGCGCCCGGCGGGCCGTGCTGCCGCAATACCCACCGTCGCCGGTGTCGGAGGAACGGGTCGATATCTCCGGCACGCCTGTGTTGGGCGAAGTGTTCAAAGAACGGCTCGGCCCTGCGGATATCGAGGATCAAGGACTGCCGATAGGCGCGGTCTATCGCGACGGAAACACGCTCCGGGTCGATCTCGGCGCGCAGACCTTGCCGGAGCGTGGGCGCCGTTTTGTGCTGTCGAGCGAGATCGACCGGCTCGGCGCGATCAGCTACCGCCTCGGCGCCCTGCTGCTGCGAGCGGTCGAGGCGCGCCCCATTGGCGGTGAGCGGATCGGCTATGCGTATCTGCTGCGCGACACCATCGCCCTCGTCGCCGATGGGAACCGGCCCCCGGTGCGTAATCTTCAGGATCTTCTGCCGAGCGGCCTGTAGAGCGAAGGCCACGCAGCGAGCAGGATGAGGGCCCAGCCCAACAGCCCCTTCCCATGGTCGGAGAGTGTCGGGCGCGCAGAAAATCCCAACAGCCGGATAATCTCCGCCGGTCCCGGCGGCGCCTTGACCACGATTTGCCAGGGCAGCCCATCGAGAACAACCTGGTAGTAGAGGTAATAGACCTGCGGCGACAGCCAGGCGAACGCCCACAACGACCCAACGCCGAGCGCCAGCCTGAGGCCCCAATGCCGGCCCCGTCCCAAACCCCAGGCGAGGAACAGCGTGGCGGCAGACAATGCGAGCGACAGGCCAACCAGGCCGATCCTTGCAACTGGCCCGAGCGTAAAGAAGGAATCCTCGGCATACATCGCCACCGAGGATACGGCGTCCGCCGACTGCGCCCAAGCTGCCCCGAAACGTTTCCGATGGCGCCGTCCCACACCCTCGCCTATGTCATCGGCCATGGCAGGCGAGGACCGAAGGCGCGGCTATCACCACGGCAATCTGCGAGAAGCCTTGGTGGCGGCCGCGCAAAGCTTGATCGCGGAGAAGGGGCCCGGCGGAGTTACCTTCGCCGAGGCGGCTCGGGCGGCGGGGGTCAGCCCGGCGGCACCCTATCGCCACTTCAAGGACCGCGATGCGCTGCTGGAGGAGGTGGCCTGCCGCGGCTTCGACCGGTTTGCCGAAGCTTTGGAGGCAGCCTGGGACGGCGGGCGGCCTGCGCCGATCCGAGCGTTCGAGGCGCTCGGCACGGCCTATCTGCGCTTCGCCGCCACCGAGCCCGCGCTGTTTGCGGCGATGTTCCGACGGGAACGGCGGGATGACCCGGATCCGGGGCTGATTGCGGCTAGCGAGCGTGCCTTTTCGGTCCTTTACTCCGCTTGCGACACAATTGCCGGCCTAGCGCGCCGGGACGCGCCCCCACCGGCCCATATGATGGCGTATCACATCTGGGCGCTGTCCCATGGCACGGCTGAGCTGTTCAGCCGACCAGGACCGCGCCGGGCGCCGATCTCGGCCGAGGATCTGTTGGAGACCGGGCTCGGGATCTATCTGCGCGGTTTGGGCGTGCTGCCTGCCGACGATATTTCGTCCGATAGCTCTTGAAGCGCGCGGGTGGGTCGCTCATCTATGTGAATGTGAGTAACATTCACATCGAAAGGGACCGCGAGACGATGAACCGACTCTCTCAATGGCTGCGAGACGCCGAAGCGATGCTCGACAGCAAGGGCAAGGGCGCCTGGATCGCCGCCATGGTGATCGCCTTTGTCCTCGCCTGGCCGCTCGGCCTCGCCCTACTTGGCTATATAATCTGGAGTGGACGCATGGGTTGCTGGAAAAAGCACCGTAAATCGAACCGAAACGGCTTTGGCAGGAAGACCGGCAATGCCGCCTTCGACAGTTATCGCGATGCGACGCTGCGACGGTTGGAAGACGAGCAGACGGCCTTTGAGACGTTCCTCGAACGGCTGCGCGCGGCCAAGGACAAGGCCGAGTTCGACCAATTCATGGACGACCGGCGCGCGGGAGAGGCTGGCGGGCCGGCGCCGCAGGCAGGCTGACAGGCGCGGACCCATCTCTCTCTTTCGCTTGCCGCCCGCCCCCGCACCGGGGCGGGCGTTTGCCATGGGTCCATTGACCGGAGCCCGCCACCCAGCGCAGGTTGGCGCCGCGGATCGGGAGGAGGGGCATGGCGAAACCTATCGAGCGGCAGCGTGTGCTGATCCTCGGCGGCACATCCGGGATCGGGCTGGCCAGCGCAAAGGCGTTCGCAGAGGCCGGGGCTAGGGTCCGGATCGTCGGCCGGTCGCCTATGCGTGGCGCCGAGGCAGCAGCCAGCCTCGGCGAGACTGTGGATTTCGCGGCGGCCGATTGCGCCGACCCAAAGGCGGTCGAGGCGATGGCAAGGACCGCGGCCGCGGAGATGGAGGGCATCGACACGCTGATGGTCTCGGTCGGTGGCACGCGGCTGCCGGAA
Organism: Pseudomonadota bacterium; assembly: GCA_039513195.1. Lineage (GTDB taxonomy): Bacteria > Pseudomonadota > Alphaproteobacteria > Rhodobacterales > Rhodobacteraceae > Thermohalobaculum. Next base: position 65,226 of record JBCCRM010000012.1, read on the forward strand.
TTGCTGCACCGACAGTCACTGGACGATATCCGCGAGGCACTGACCGAGGATCTTGCGCCTTATCTCTATGCGGGCCGGGCGGTATTGCCGGCCCTCACCGAGGCCGGGGGCGGGGCGGTGATCAATGTCGCATCGGACGCGGGGAAAGTGGCGACACCGGGAGAAGCGGTGATCGGGGCGGGCATGGCCGCAATCATGCAATTCACTCGGGGCCTGGCCATCGAAGGCAAACGCAACGGCATCCGCGCGAATGTCATCACCCCGAGCCTGGTAGAGTGCACGCCCCTCACCGAACGATTGATGGAGGAGGGCCGGTTTTCCGCCAAGCTGTTCGCAAAGGCGCGGCCGCTGGCGCATCTGGGCCCGACCTATCCGGAGGATTTGGCGACGCTCGCCGTGTTTCTGGCTGGCCCTGGCGCCGCGAAGATCACCGGCCAGGCGATCAGCGTGAATGGTGGGATCAGCGCTGCCTGACCCGGCCGGAACGGGCAGTTTCCAGGGCCGCCGCGACATCCTCCGGGCCCTTGGTAAGATCGGCGCCCGCGGCGGAGGGGCGACCGAGGCGCTGGTTGGACGGCCGCCGGGCGCCCGCGGCAGCCCCACAGGCGCGGATGCCGAAGCCCGCCGCGGGCGCGAATGGCGCCAGGAGCCGGGAGACAGACGCGGCGCCCTAGGCTCCGGACCCATAAAGGGGTTTCCCAGGATCGAGCTGCTGTGAGTCAAACTTCCTAATGTGGGGAGTTTACGATGTCCGAGCACCACTTTTGGCTTTCCGAGGCATAGTTTGCCCGACGACAGCCGCTCTTGCCGAACAAGCCTCGCGGCGTGCCACGCGTGGACGACCAGCGCGTGATCAGCGGGATCATCCACGTTCCGAAGACAGGATGCCGGTGGCGCGACGCGCCGCCGGCCTATTGGCCGCACAAGACGCTCTACAATCGGTTCGTTCGCTGGGCGCGCGCCGGGGTCTAGGAAGACGTCTTCCCGGCGCTGTCGCGAGCGGGCGGGCCGGCCGCCGACCTTCTGCTCGACAGCAGCCACGCCAAGGCACACCGATGTGCCGATGCCGCCTACGAAAGCGATTCCCTGCGCCGTTTGCTGATCGACCGCGGCACGACCCCGGTCATCCCGAACAATCCGACCCGCAAGCGGCCCGCCCCTTACGACCGCGCTGCCTTCCGCGCCAAAAACGCCATCGCGCGCATGTTCTCGCGGCTCAAGGACTGGCGCCGCGTCGCAACCCGCTACGACAAGCTCGAGGAAACCTAGTCAGCCACCGTCCAACTCGCCGCAACCGTCCTGTGCTGATTGTGAATCCCGAGCCTAGGGCATCTTCCAGCCAATCTGAGTCAGATTGGTCTCGCGAAAATGCTTCAAAACAATACCTTAGAGGGCGAGAACCGATGCAATCGGGTCGGAAAGCGCCTTAGGCACTGGGGCCAGGGCGGCCGCGCCGGAGCCCTCCCCTTGCCAAGGCGCAGGCGCCACCCGAAATGGGTTGCAGCGGTGCTCCATAACCCGGTAGAAGCCTCGCCGAGGTGAGTGGGCGCAGCCGCAGCGACAGGGAGAGCGTTCGATGGCAAATGTCATTCTGATCATCCATCTGATCCTGGCGCTTTGCCTGATAGCCGTCGTCTTGCTGCAGAAATCAGAAGGTGGTGCCCTCGGCATCGGCGGGGGCGGCGGCGGTGTCGTCTCGTCCCGCGGCGCCGCGACCGCGCTTTCGAAACTGACTTGGGCGCTCGCAGCCGGTTTCATCGCCACCTCGATCACGCTGACCATTTTGGCAGGCGGCGGCGGGGGCGGAGGCTCGGTCGTCGATGGGATCACCAATCAGGACGGATCGATCCAACTGCCCGACTTGCCGTCGGCGGCCGACCAGGACCCAAGCAGCCTGTTGCCGCCATTGCCCGCCCCGAGCGAGCAAGCACCGGCCCCTGAAACGCCACCGAGCGCAGACTGACCCTCGCTGGGCCGCGATGTCCGGTGCGTCCCGAGACCGGACGGGCACGGCGCAGGGGGAAGGAGCCCAGCGGGGAGGCCCAACCAGCACGCCTTTGCGGCGGCTCGGCCAAAGCTGCTGCGAGACACTGGATCGCCTGATTGGTGGGCCACCGTGGCGCGCCTGGCTCCTGCTGACCTTGCTCGCCCTCGCCACAGCTCTGCCGGGTATTGCCGCGCTACCCGTGACCGACCGGGACGAGGCCCGCTTCGCCCAAGCCACAAAGCAGATGCTGGAGACTGGCGACTATATCGACATCCGCTTTCAGGATGCGCCGCGCTGGAAAAAACCTATCGGCATCTACTGGCTGCAGGCTGGGACAGCGTCGCTCGCCGGCGAGGCCGAGGCGCCGATCTGGGCCTATCGCCTGCCTTCTGCGCTTGGGGCCGTTGCGGCCGTCCTTCTGACGGCTTGGGCGATGATCCCGCTGATCGGCCGCAATGCGGCGCTTCTGGCCGGGGCGATGTTGGCGACGACTCTGCTGGTCGCGGCCGAAGCCACCATCGCGAAGACCGACGCAGCACTGCTCGCCACCGCCGCTGCAGCGCTCGGCGCGTTGGCTCGGGCGCTGACCGGCACGGCGACCCGGTTGACCTGGCTCGTCTTTTGGCTCGCCATTGCCGGAGCAGCCCTGTTGAAGGGCCCGATCGTCCCAGTCGTCGCCGCACTGTCAGTGATTTGGGTCTGGGCGGCCACCCGAACGGCGCCGCGGATCGCGAGCCTTCGCCCCCTGCCCGGCCTGGTGCTCGCGGCCGCCCTTGTAGCGCCCTGGCTGATTGCCATCTGGCAGATCTCAGACGGCGGTTTCTTCGCCGAAAGCGTCGGCGAGGACCTGCTCGGCAAAGTCGCGGAGGGCAAGGAGAAGCATTGGGGGCCGCCTGGGCTCTATCTGGCGCTGGTCTGGCTGACCTTTTGGCCCTGGGCGGCGTTCCTGCCCCAAGCGCTCGGCTGGGTTTGGCAACGGCGGAAGACCGTCTGGGTGCCGGTCTTGATGGGCTGGGTGGTGCCGTTCTGGGTAATCCTGGAATTGGTGCCGACAAAGCTGCCCCATTACGTCCTGCCGCTCTACCCGGCCCTAGCGGGGATGGTCGCAGCCTGGGTCCTGTCCGATCCGCCCGCGGCACCGCTGCGCTGGCGCCGACTGGCGGCCGGGTTGGCTGCCGGGCCCGGCGTGGTGCTGGCGGTGGCGCTGCTGGCCCTGCCCATCGTCCTCGAAGGCCGGGTGCTCTGGGTGGCAGCCGGACTGGCGGCCCTCGGCGCGCTTGCGAGCCTCGCCGCGGGACGCGCTGCCCTCGACGGGCACGCCCGGGCTCAGGCCGGCGCGTCTGTGCTCGCCGCCCTCTTGCTGTTCCCGGCGGTGCTGCAATTCGGCCTGCCAGGGCTGAGCACCGTCTTTCCCTCACCCCGCATCGCGGCGCTGACGGCGGAATGGCAGGCTTGCGCGTCGCGGCCGCTGATGAGCCTCGGTTATCGCGAGCCGAGCCTTGTGTTTCTCAACGGCACGGAGACGGCGCTGACCGACCGGATCGCGATGGCCCGCGCGCTAGAGACGGATCTGGGCGCTATGGCGCTGGTCGAGGACCGCTGGCGGGCGGATCTGGACGCTTCCTGGAGCGGGACACCCCCCAGCCTGATCGAGCGGGGTCACGTTTTCTACTTCAACTATAACCGCGGCAAGACCGAGACCGCGCGCCTCCTCACCCCCGACCACCCCCGCTGGAATGCCTGCGCCGAGTGACCGCTTGGCGGCCCCCGGGGGCTCCTCTATGGTCGCGGCCGAGCCGGAGGGGAGGAGAAACTTTGGAGCCACGTTTCACCGTGATCGCGCCGATGTTGAACGAGGCTGAGAATGTCGAGCCACTGGCCAGCGAGATCGCGGAGGCCTGCAGCCCGCTTGGCCCGTTCGAGGCGGTGTTCGTCAATGACGGCTCCACCGACGAGACAAGCGCGCGGATCGCTGCACTGCGGGACAAGTTCCCGTGGCTGCGCGAGGTGCGCCATGCGAAACCCTGCGGCCAATCGGCAGCGGTGCGAAGCGGCGTGATCGCGGCCCGGGCACCGATCATTTGTACCCTCGACGGGGACGGCCAGAACCCACCGGCGGAGATCCCGAAACTGGTCGCACCGCTGTTGAACGCTGCGCCTGGGCTCGGTCTGGTGGCGGGGCAGCGGGTGGCCCGTCAGGACACGGTGTCGAAGCGCTTGGCCTCCCGCTTCGCCAACCGCCTGCGCAAGGCGATCTTGAAGGATGCGACGCGGGACACGGGCTGCGGGCTGAAGGCGTTCCCGCGGGCCGTGTTCCTGGCACTGCCCTTCTTCGACCATGTCCATCGCTATTTGCCGGCCCTGGTGAAGCGGGAGGGTTATACGGTGGAACTCGTCGATGTCAGCCACCGGGCGCGGGAGGCCGGGCGGTCGAAATACACTAATTTTGGCCGGGCGCTGGTCGGGTTTCAGGATCTGCTGGGCGTCTGGTGGCTGATCCGGCGGCGACGCCTGGCGGATGTGGTGCACGAGGACGCGTGATGGGCGCCGAGGACGTCCATTGGGTCATGCGGCTGTTACTCGTCGACAGCTGGGCGGGCGTCTGGCTGGCGATCTTCGGGTTGGCGGCGCAAGCGGTCTTCATGAGCAGGATGCTGGTGCAATGGATCGCCTCGGAACGGGCCAGACGTTCGGTCATGCCGGTGTCGTTCTGGTGGCTCTCACTCATCGGGGCCGTGATGCTTTTGGCCTATGGGGCGCTGCGCGAGGATGTGGTGATCATCCTGGCGCAGCTGTTCGGTTTCGTGGTCTATGCGCGCAATCTTTGGCTGATCCATGTGGAGCGCCGGGGGGGAGAAACGCCGTAACGGCGGGCCGCGGTCCGAGCCCCGCCCACCCACCGACGGACAGCGCCCAGTCGCCATGGCGGGGATGCCCCCAAGGCTCGGCCCGCGGCCGCGACGCTCCCGTCCGCACCGCCAGGATGGACAGCTCGGCGAGATGTCGAACACCCCGCGAACACTGGACGGAGCATCCCGAATCTTGTATCGCTCAGGCCCCGTGGAGCTAAATACAGGGGTCGGCACAGCGACTCAAAATCTGCGGGGTTCTGGGGCATGGCGCGGTTCATCTTTATCACCGGGGGCGTTGTTTCGTCGCTCGGGAAAGGCCTTGCTTCAGCCGCTTTGGGCGCGCTTTTGCAAGCCCGAGGGTACTCGGTGCGCCTGCGAAAGTTGGACCCCTATCTCAATGTCGACCCAGGGACGATGTCGCCCTTTGAACATGGCGAAGTGTTTGTCACCGATGACGGTGCCGAGACAGATCTCGACCTCGGCCATTACGAGCGCTTTACCGGCGTGCCGGCCCGGCAATCGGACAGCGTGTCCTCCGGCCGGATCTATTCGACGGTGTTGGAGAAGGAGCGCCGCGGCGATTATCTCGGCAAAACCATACAGGTGATCCCGCATGTGACCGACGAGATCAAAGACTTCATTCGCATCGGCGAGGACGAGGTCGACTTCATGCTGTGCGAGATCGGCGGCACCGTCGGCGATATCGAGGGGCTGCCGTTCTTCGAGGCGATCCGCCAATTCGCGCAGGACAAGGCGCGGGGGCAGTGCATCTTCGTGCATCTGACCCTGCTGCCCTATCTTGCCGCTTCGGGCGAGTTGAAGACCAAGCCCACGCAGCACTCGGTGAAGGAGCTCCGCTCGATCGGGATCGCGCCGGATGTGCTGGTCTGCCGGACCGAGCATCCGATCCCGACCAAGGAGCGAGACAAGCTGGCGCTGTTTTGCAATGTGCGGCCGGAAGCGGTGATCCCGGCCATGGACCTCGCCTCGGTCTACCAGGCACCGTTGGCCTATCATGGGGTGGGTCTGGACCAGGCGGTGCTGGACGCCTTCCAGATTGCGCCTGCGCCGAGACCGAACCTGCAGGTTTGGGAAGGGGTCGTGGACGCGATCAACCGCCCCGACGGTGCCGCACGGATTGCGGTCGTGGGCAAATACACCCAGCTGGAGGATGCCTACAAGTCGATCGCCGAGGCCTTGACCCATGGCGGCATCGCCAACCGCATCTCGGTCGCGGCGGAATGGCTCGATTCGGAGGTGTTCGAGCGGGAAAACCCGGCCCCGCATCTGGAGGGCTTCCACGGCATCATCGTACCCGGCGGCTTCGGCGAGAGGGGCACCGAGGGCATGGTGCTCGCGGCGAAATTCGCGCGGGAGCGACGGGTGCCCTATATGGGAATATGTCTCGGCATGCAGATGGCAGTGATCGAGGCGGCCCGCAATTTGGCGGGATTGCCGGAAGCGGGGTCGGAGGAATTCGACCACGAGCGGGGCGGCAAATCCTTCGAGCCTGTGATCTATCATTTGAAGGAATGGCTCGACGGTAACCGCACCATCAAGCGCGACGTGGGTGACAACAAGGGCGGGACCATGCGGCTCGGCGCCTATGACGCGCGGCTTGCCGAGGGGAGCCGGGTAGCGGAGATCTATGACGACACCTGGATTTCCGAACGGCATCGCCACCGCTATGAGGTCGACAACAAGTACCGCGAGAGGCTCGAGGAGGTGGGACTGCGCTTCTCCGGTATGTCGCCCGACGGCCGGCTGCCGGAGATCGTGGAGTATCAGGAGCATCCCTGGTTTTTCGGGGTGCAGTTCCATCCCGAGCTCAAGTCGAAACCGATGGCGCCGCATCCCCTGTTTGCGGATTTTGTACGCGCGGCGGTGGCGCAGAGCCGGCTCGTCTGAGGCCCCCCGCGGGACGCGATCCGAGCCCCGCCCACCCCACGACGACCTGCGCCTGGCCGCGATGCCTAGGCCGCCCCCAAGCTCGGATCGCGTCCCGCGCCGCGTTAAATCCCATCGCGATGCCTGCCGTTGCGCGGTCGCGGGCCGGGCCTTGGGGGCTTCCTCGACGGTCCGGCCGGGCGACGGTCTTGGGTGGGTGGGCGGGGCCCGGTCCGCGACGGCGGGTCCGCCGGTTGCAGCCAGCGCTGCCGAAATGCTATGCAAATGTTGCACCTGCACAGGGCAGAGCCCCAAAAGAGCAGCCGCAGGGATCGGCACGAGGAAGAGACCATGAGCAACGCTTCGAGCGGTGAAGAGACCTGCACGCGCCTCAAGGAAGCAGCAGCGGCGCGCATCCTGGTGATGGACGGCGCCATGGGCACCATGATCCAGGCTGCACGCCCGGACGAGGCCAGCTATCGTGGCATGCGCTTCGCCAATCATCCCCAGGATGTCGTGGGCAATAACGAGCTGCTGACCCTTACCCAACCGGACCTGATCCGCTCTATCCACCGGGACTTCATCGAAGCCGGCGCCGAGATCCTGTCGACCAACACCTTCTCGGCCACGCGGATCAGCCAGGCGGATTATGGCATGGAAGACCTGGCCGCCGAGATGAACGTCGCCTCGGCGCACCTTGCCCGGGAGGCGGCGGAGGCGGCCCCCCACCCGGTCTGGATAGCCGGCGCCATCGGCCCCACCAACCAAACCTGCTCGATAAGCCCCGATGTCAACGACCCGGGCTTTCGCGCCATCAGCTTCGACCAGCTCGCCGATGCCTATGGCGAGGCCGCCCGCGCGCTGATCGAAGGGGGTGTCGATCTCCTGCTCGTGGAGACGATTTTCGACACGCTGAACGCCAAGGCCGCGCTCTATGCCATCGAAACCCTTCGGGACCAGGGGTTTCAGGTGCCACCGATTATGATCTCCGGCACCATCACTGACCGGTCCGGCCGAACACTGACCGGCCAGACGCCGGAGGCGTTTTGGACTTCCATCGCCCATGCCCGGCCGTTTTCGGTCGGGCTCAATTGCGCCCTCGGCGCCGCGGAGATGCGGCCCCATATCCGCGCGCTCGCAGGCATTGCAGATACCCACATCTCTGCCTATCCGAATGCCGGGCTGCCGAACGAAATGGGCGGTTACGACGAAACGCCGGACGAGACAGCCGCCCATCTGGGCGAGTGGGCAAGTGCCGGCCTGGTCAACATCGTCGGCGGCTGCTGCGGCACCACGCCCGAACATATTCGTGCCCTGGCCGACGCCGTCGCAGGCGTCTCCCCCCGCCCGATCCCGGCGCGGGCCAAATGCCTCCGCCTCTCGGGCCTCGAGCTATTCGAAGCCGGGAGCGCTGCATGACCGACATCTCCCGCTTCATCAATATCGGCGAGCGGACCAATGTCACAGGCTCAGCCAAGTTCAAAAAACTGATCATGGCGGGCGACTATGTCGGCGCTGTCGAGGTTGCCCGGCAGCAGGTCGAAAACGGCGCACAGATCATCGATGTAAACATGGACGAAGGCCTCCTCGACAGCGAGGTGGCGATGGCCACCTTCCTCAACCTGATCGCGGCGGAACCAGACATTGCCCGGGTGCCGGTGATGATCGACAGCTCGAAATGGGAGGTGATCGAGGCCGGCTTGAAATGCGTACAGGGCAAGCCGGTGGTCAACTCGATCAGCCTAAAGGAGGGCGAGGCGCCGTTCCTGGAACAAGCCCGCGCCATCCGCCGCTATGGCGCCGCGGTGGTGGTGATGGCCTTCGACGAGGACGGGCAGGCGGACACTGCGGACCGCAAATTCGAGATTTGCCAGCGCTCCTATCGACTGTTGACAGAGCAGGCGGGCTTCGACCCCTGGGACATCATCTTCGACCCTAACATCTTCGCCGTCGCAACTGGGATCGAGGAGCACAATGACTATGCCGTTGCGTTCATCGAGGCGACACGGCGGATCCGCACCGAGCTGCCCCATGCCCATGTGTCTGGCGGGCTCTCGAACATCTCTTTCTCGTTCCGTGGCAACAACCCGGTGCGGGAGGCGATGCATTCAGCCTTCCTCTACCACGCGATCCGCGCCGGGATGGACATGGCGATCGTCAATGCGGGCCAGATCACCGTCTATGATGACATTCCGGGAGAGTTGCGCGAGCGGGTCGAGGATGTCCTCCTGAACCGGCGCGACGATGCGACCGAGCGGCTGTTGGAGATCGCCGACAAATATCGCGGATCGGGCGAGGCGAGGGCCAAGGAGGACCCGAAATGGCGGGAGGCGCCGGTGACCAACCGACTACGCCACGCGCTGGTCCATGGCATCGCCGATTTCGTGATCGAGGACACGGAGGAAGCCCGCCAGCAGGCCACCCGCCCGTTGGAGGTGATCGAAGGCCCGCTGATGGACGGCATGAACGTGGTCGGCGACCTCTTCGGCGCAGGCAAGATGTTCCTGCCCCAAGTGGTCAAATCCGCCCGTGTCATGAAGCGCGCCGTCGGCCATCTGATCCCGTTCATGGAGGAGGAGAAAGCCCGCACCGGCGACACCTCCGCCAAGGGCAGGATCCTGATGGCGACCGTGAAGGGCGATGTCCACGACATCGGCAAAAACATCGTCGGCGTCGTCCTGCAGTGCAACAACTACGATGTGGTCGATTTGGGCGTCATGGTCCCGGCGGAGGAGATCCTGGACGCGGCCGTTCGGGAGAATTGCGACATCGTCGGGCTGTCGGGCCTCATCACACCCTCGCTCGACCGGATGGTCGAAGTGGCCGACGAGATGGCGCGCCGCGGCCTCGACCTGCCGCTGTTGATCGGGGGGGCCACGACCTCCAAGAAGCACACGGCGCTGAAGATCGCACCGGCCTATCGCAACGGCGTGGTGCATGTCGACGATGCGTCGAAGGCTGTGGGCGTCGTCTCGAAGCTCCTCTCGGCGGAGGCACGGGCACCGTTCCTGGCGGACATCGCGGCACAGCAATCGGCCATCACCGGCGGCGGTAAGCGCAGCGCCGAGCGCCCGACCATCCCGCTGGAGGACGCCCGCGCCAACCGTTTCGACGGGGAATGGGAGAGCTACGTGCCTCCCCCCCCTGCGTTCACCGGTCTGCGCAGCTTCGACGAGATCACCGTTGCCGACTTGGCGCCGTTCATCGACTGGACGCCGTTCTTCTGGACCTGGGAGATGAAGGGCAGCTTTCCCGCGATCCTGAACCATCCGGCGCAGGGGGAGACGGCGCGCGAGCTCTATGACGCCGCCCGCGCGATGCTCGACCGGATTGCCACGGAGCGCTGGTTCGCGCCTCGCGCCGTGATCGGGTTCTGGCCCGCGGCTAGCCGCGGCGACGATATCGAGATTTATGGCGAGACCAGGCGGAACGCGCCGCTCGCCACCTTCCATATGCTCCGCCAGCAGGGCGCCAAGAGCGGTAAGCGGCCAAACCTAGCGCTGTCGGACTTCGTGGCGCCGGTGGAGACGGGGCTCCCCGACTGGCTCGGCGCCTTTGCCGTCACTGCAGGGCCGGAGGTGCATGAGATCGCCGGGCGCTACAAGGCCGCGGGGGACGACTGGAACGCCATTCTGGTGCAGGCCCTTGCCGACCGGCTGGCCGAAGCCTATGCCGAATTCATGCATGCGCGCGTGCGCCAGGACTTCTGGGGCTATGCGGCGGGCGAGGTATTGTCGCCCGAGCAAGTGATCGCCGAGGACTATCGCGGCATCCGGCCCGCCCACGGTTATCCCGCCTGCCCGGACCATTCGGAGAAGCGCACGCTATTCCGGATGCTGAAGGCTGAGAGGAATGCCGGCATCGCCCTGACCGAAAGCTGTGCGATGTGGCCTGCGCCATCCGTATCGGGCCTCTATTTCAGCCATCCCGGCGCGGCCTATTTCGGCGTCGGCAGGATCGGACGGGACCAGGCGGCGGAATATGCCGCGCGCAAGGGAGCGTCGTTGTCTGAGACGGAGAGCTGGCTGGCGCCCAATCTCGCCTACGATCCGGCCACGCGCGACCCGGTGTTGCGAGCCACAGCCTGAGGCGGGGAGCGGGGCGCGCAGGGGGCCACAACTCTCCCGCGAGGGTGTGCGCGGTTTGCCAGAGGCGGCCTGCCCAGATTTCCCCGCAATAGCCCATCAATTGAGTGTTAAATTGTTTGCGTCGGCGCAACCCATACGACACATCTCTGCCACGCCGATCACAAAGGTTGCAGCATCGTTAACGGAATTCTGGGGGGAGCGGTGGCCGGCCCGCAGGCATAAGGCGCGCGGACCGGTGGGTGGAATCATAGGCGGCTGGTCAGCCGCTCCTTGAGTGTTTCGAGGATCATCAGCTCTCGCTCCGCGCTGGCGCGACGGTCGGGATCGTTGACGGTCTCCAGCATGTTCTCAAAGCGGGCTTTGGTGCGGCTGAGACAGCCGCACAGCATCCGAAGCTCATGCGCAGAAAAGGAGAGGGTTACGGCCTGGTCGTGCATCGATCAGCCCCTCCGCATAGCTATGCAGACCGGTAACAGGACCGGCGCGGGCTGCGGAACAACCGCCGCGTAAAGGCAGTCTGCTGTCTGGCAAACGGCTTGCGCCACCCTCTGGGACAGAGAGTGCAAAGAGACCTCGGTTGTGTTGGAACACAAGAAAGCGTGCATTTCTGCAACACAGCCCCATAGAACCCGTAGGCGAGGCCGACGCATACTCGCGATGTTCATTAACAGTTACTCCAGTTACACCTGCGACGCTGTGGGAGACCCACAAGGATGCGGCCGCCCTGGTACCCGGGCGACCGCACTACGCTACGCGAACTCTTACAGTGACGCGGCGTGGGGACTCAACTTCACTGCGTCACGAGCTCACTTTCTCGGTCAGGCGTGGCGGAATGTCGACGGATCGGAGGCTTTTGACGCCCGATCTTTGTGACGTAACATCGACGCGGGATGGGGTCGCGGCGGTTGGTTGCCTAAGAATCACACTAATTGCGACTCATCGGCGCCGTCTTTGAACCCGTTAAGAAACGCGTTCAGGTTGTTGCCGAGCTCTGGGCTCAGATATCCGCCCTCTTGAACCAAGACACATCGATGCGATATTCTCGCAACGCGCTTTCCAATCTCTCGGAAGCCTTCTGCTGTCACCACGAGCCCGCCAAACGGATCCCCGGCAAACGCATCGAGGCCGAGGGCCACCACCAGGAGATCCGGCGCGAATGCCGCGATGCGGTCGGCTGCTTTGTCCAGCATTGACAGGAACCCGTCATCGCCAGCGCCGAGCGGCAGCGGCAAGTTCAGATTGGCGCCAAGGCCGGCACCCTCTCCCCGCTCCGCCGAATGACCCCAGAAGAAGGGGTAGAACACCGCCGGATCCGCATGGATCGACACTGTCAGCACATCGCCCCGCCCATAGAAGATGCATTGCGTGCCGTTGCCATGATGCAGGTCCAAATCCAACGTCGCCACCCGCAGTCCCTGACGGGCCGCCCGCTCTGCGGCGACGGCAGTGTTGTTCAGGAAACAAAAGCCGCCGGCGAAGTCAGCGAACGCGTGGTGGCCCGGCGGGCGGCAAAGGGCATAGACGGCCCGATCGCCAGCCATCACGGCATCGACCGCCTGGATGGCAGACTGCGCCGACCAATATGCGGATTTCCAGGTCTCGGGCCCAATCGGGCAGGCCGTATCCGCCATGTGATAGCCGGCCTGCCCCACCGGTGCGATGGGATAGCCCACCATGCGCCGATCGGGATGGACGTTCGGGATCACCTCAGGCGCGGCCCCATCCAGTTGCTGCCAGCGATCGTGGATGGTCTGCAGGAAGGCAAGATACTCGGACGTGTGAACCGCGGCGATGGGCCCGAGACCATGGTCTCGCGGCGCTGAGACCTCGAGCCCGGCAGCGCAAGCGCCGGAAAGGAGCGCGTCGATCCGTGCAGGCTGTTCGGGGCTCGGCCGCGGTAACCCAGCCACGAGAAAATGCTGGGGGTAGTGCGCCCGCTGCGCCTCATGGAAGATCACCTTCACGGCGCTTCTTCCAAAGCCGCAAGCGCTGCGCCGGAGAGGCAAAGCTGCTCTTCCCCCGGGTCGCTGGTGAAGCCGAGCTTTCGGTAGAAGCCCTGCGCGACCGTGTTGTTGGCGTGGACGTTCAGAAGCAGGTAAGCCGCCCCCCATGCGCCTGCCTCGACCAATGCGGCGCGGAGGAGACGGCGGCCAAGCCCGCCCTGACGTGCCGCGCCCGAGACGTAGAGGTCGAGGATGAACGCGCCCGATTCTCCACGGAAGCTGGAATAGACCGGGCAGAACATCACGGCGCCGACGACCGCGCCCGACTGCTCTGCCACGAGGGTGCGGAAGAAGCCGGAATGGCGCCGCAGCGTTTCCGGCGTTCCGCGCATCTTCTCTATTTCCCCGACATGGTTCGCGAGACCCACGATACAGGCGTGCACCGCATCGAAATCGGCATCCGCGGCGGCGCGGATCGTGATGTCGGCGACGACGGTCATGCCACCCAGAAGGCTCTCTCCAAATCACTGAACTCTTCAGCGGGACCCTCGAACTTGTTCCGCCCCAGCTCCAGCACGTAGACATAGTCGGCGATCTTCAGGGCCTGGCGAATTTCCTGGTCAACCAACAGGATTGTGAGCTTGTCCCACACCGCGAGCTGGGTGAGCATCTCATACACCTCCTCCGCCAGCATCTTCGACAGCCCCGCCGTCGGCTCGTCCACCAACAGCATCTCTGGCTCTGCCATTAGGGTGCGCCCGATTTCCACCATCCGCTGTTGCCCGCCGGAAAGCTCGCCGGTCACCTGGCGCCGCTTTTCGCGGAGGATGGGGAACCGCTCAAAATTCGCCTCGATCTTGCGTCGGACCTGTTTGCGGTCCTTTCGGAAGGTCCAACCGCCCAGCTCCAGGTTCTCCTCGACCGTCATGTCTTTGAAGACGCCGGGTTGCTGCGGGATATAGGCGAGGCCTTTCAGGATCCGCTGATGGGTTGGGATGTCTAAGACGCTCTCGCCCCGCAGCAGGATGTCGCCCTTGTTCGGCGTCAGGAAGCCGAAGGCCGCCTTTAGGGCGGTCGATTTGCCGACACCATTGGCACCGAGGACCGCGGTGATCCGGTGGCGCCGGCATGCGATATGGAGGTCTTGCAGGATGTTGAGGTCCCGGTAATAGCCGACCGAGAGATCGACCATCTCCAGCACAACATCCTCTCTCGTGCTGATCACGCCTCCTCCTCCGCATCGGTGCCGAGATAGGCCTCGATCACGGAGGGGTCGCGCTTCACCGCCTCGGGCGGGCCATCGGCGATCAGGTCGCCATAGTTGAGGACCAACAGGCGTTGGGAGAGGCTGAAGATCGAATCCATCTGGTGGCTGATGATGATTATCGCCTTTCCTTCGCCGTTCACGCGGCGGATATAGGCGTAGATGATCTCCATCAGCCGGGGATGCACGCCGGCGAAGGGCTCGTCGAGGATCACCACATCTGGGTCGAGCATCAGGAGACGGCCGAGCTCCAACAGCTTTTGCTGACCGCCGGAGAGCGCCTGCGCGAACTCGTTCCTAAGATGCTCCATGGTCAGGAATTCCAGCACGCTCATCGCCTTGTCGTGGATCGCGCGCCGGCCGGAGAGACGCCCCATGGCGAGGGCCGGGACATAGAGGTTCTCCAGCACCGACATGCGGCGGAAGGACCGGGTCACCTGAAAGGTACGGCCGAGGCCGGTGCGCGCGACCTCGTAGGGTTGAAGCTGATCGATCCTTTGGCCGTTCAGGTAGACGGTGCCGCTGTTGGGTTGGATCGCCCCGTCGAGGATGTTGGTGAGCGTCGTCTTGCCCGCGCCGTTGGGGCCGATCAGGCCAATCAGCTCGGGCCCCTTTACCTCGAAGCTCACGCCCTTAAGGACGTGGAGGCCGCCGAAGCGTTTCTGCAAATCCGTGACCTGGAGGTGGATCATTCCGCTGCCCCGGTCTGCGCCTGCTCCGCCGCGCGGACACGTTTGGCCACGGTTTCCTGAGCCACATGGCCCCGGGCGAAGTAGTCGATCACCGGCGCGATCAGCCCGTTTCGGAAGAACCGCAGCGTGATCATCAGGAGGACGCCGAAGAACACGAGGCGCCAGATCGTCATATCGATCTCGACTGGGCCGATGACGAAGCTGTTCCGCAAGAGCTCCAGCACGAATTGGATGATGATCGCGCCGATAGCAGCGGCGAAGATGTTCTCGACCCCGCCGATCACAGCCATCGCGACCACCAGGCTCATCTGCAGCAGGAACAGGACATTCGGCGTGATGATGCCGACATAATGCCCCTGCACGGCCCCGGCGGCAGCGGCCATCATGGTAGTGACGGTGAAGACCAGCACCTTATAGCGGGTGGTGTTCACGCCGAGGGCTGCCGCGGCATCCTGATCCTCGCGCAGGGCTCGGACGAACAGCCCAAAGCGCGACCGCGCAAGCAGCTGCAGGATCGCGAGGCAGACGATCAAAAGGCCCAGCATTGCGAAGTAGGGGGGAACTTTGTCGGTCGGGGCATAGTCGGTGCCGAACAGCGTTACGCCAGAGGGGAAGAGCGAGGGCAGCTCCAACCCAGCCTGGCCGCGGGTGATCTGGATCTCGGCCGAGATGGCGGCGCGCAGGATCTCGGCAAAGCCGAGCGTAAACAGCGCGAGATAGGCAGCCCGGAGCCTCAGCACCAAGAGCCCAATGAGAAAACCGGACAGTCCCCCCATCAGCGTGCCCAGCACAATGCCGAGAAGGACCGGCATCGCCGTAACCTCGACACTGCCGCCCCAGCCCGACATCGCCTGGCGAAGGCAGTCCTGGGTCAGGGTCGTCGAGGTGACGCCGATCGGGTTGACCACCACGAGCCATTGCCCACCCAACTCCATCTCGGCGCAGAGCCCAGTGGGCCGCGGCGAGAGATAGAAGTAATGGCAGAACAGCGCCGTGGTGTAAGCGCCGATCCCCATGAAGCCCATATGGCCAAAGGAGAACTGCCCCGCATACCCCGCCAGCATCGACCAGCTGGACGCGAGGATCGCGTAGAAAAAGCCGGTGATCAGGATGTGCATGATGTAGTCGTAATCGGCGCCGCCATACTGGAACGGGAAGGCGACCAGGAAGGCCAGGATCAGCAGCGCCAGCAGATGGGGCACATATTGGCGCATCCCGCCCTCAGAACTTGCCATGGGCGCCGCTGGCAAAGCGCCGGCCGAAGAGCCCGGTGGGTCGCAGCAGCAGCGTGAGGGTCAGCACGATCATGCCATAGGCGGGAATATAGGACGCGGCCTTTTGCGGGTCGGGGATGCAGCCGGTACCGGCAGCCTCGACCATACCAACAGCGATGCCGCCGAAAAACGCACCGGGCAGCGAGCCGAGCCCGCCAAGCACCACGATCACAAAACTCCGCATCGCCGGGATGTTGCCGACCTGCGGCAGCCAGGAAAACGCCTGCACCAGCACGGCCCCGGCGAGCGCCGCGATCATGCCGCCGATGCCAAAGGCGATCATGTTCATCCGGTCCGGGTTGATACCGGCGATCGCCGCGGCCTCCCGGTCCTGGCTGACCGCGCGCAGTGCCTTGCCGGTCCAGGTCCGCTGCAGGAAGAAGACGAGAACGATCAGCACCACGATGCAGAGCAGCGCCGCCGTCAGCCGGGGGTTGGAGATCGAGATCGTGTCGAACAGCGTCAGGTTCCCGCGGCTCGCCTTGATCCAAAGCGGATCGGCCCCCTCGGGCCAGCGGATCCGCGGGAAGTCGAAGAACCGCTGCGCCTTCACCGGGTTCGCGCCGGCCGTCGCCTGCACGAAATATTGCAAGGTGAAGGCAAGGCCGAAGGTGACCAGGATCCCATACTCGACCGGCCGGTCGATCTGGCCGTGATACATCGGCGTCAGGAACATCCGCTCGAAAGCCGCCCCGATGGCGAAGGCGACGGCACAGGCCGCCATGACCGCCATCGCCGGCGGGATGCCAGGCAGCCAGACCGCGGTCAGGAAGTAAACCAGCATGCCCCCGATCATGTAGAACTCGCCATGGGCGAAGCTGACCACGCCGAGGATCGAGAAGATCAATGTCAGCCCCAACGCCATAAAGCCGTAGATGATGCCGATGATCAGCCCGTTCGAAACTTGCGAAGCGACGAAAGATCCATTCGTCACGCAGACATTGCCGGGATCGGCGAAGGAGAACGCCGCCGCGACCAGCACGACTGTGCCGATCCCCGGAAGGACCAGCAACGCATTGCCTAGGCGCGGCGTCGACATCCAGAGCGGCAGTAAGCCGACAGGACCCGTCGCTGCCCCAACCATGGCGCCTGCAAAGACGGTGTTGGTGGTGTCGAGGTCGCGGGCCAGATAGCGGCGGCGGATCACCAGGCTGCCGACCACGCCCCAGAAAATCATCCAGGCAATCGCGGCCCAAAAGATCCCCGGAAACTCCACGCGCCCCCCGCCTTGTCAGAAGCCTCCCGGATAAGCTGCCGGCGGGGTGAGCCCCCACGCCCCGCCGGCAACACGGTCAGGCCAGCGCCATCACTGGTTTACAAAGACGGCCTCGCCGGTCTTGTAAGCCTCCGGGTAGACGATCGGCGCCTCGGCGGAGTTCTGTCCCTCTTCCTGGTACTGGATCATGGTCAGCGCCGGATCGGGCCATTGGTGCCACCACTCATCGCCTTTGCCGTCGACGCTCGGATCCTTTTGCGTGCCGTAGGGGAAGTAGATCTTACCCAATGTCCCGTCGTGTTCGATGTTCTCCAGAGCCGTCACGATGGCATCGCCATCGGTGTTCCCAGCTTCGTTGATCGCCTGGGCCAGGATCGCGATGCTGTCATAGGCCTCCATCGCATAGCTCTCGACGGCGCCTTTGCCGGTGCGCTCCTTGTAGACCGCCGCAAAGGCCTTGGCCTTCTCGTTGAAATTCGTCTCCGGTAGGCCAATACGCTGCACGAAGGCCTTGTTGCCATCCGGCACATTTTCCCAATAGGCCTTGCTCTCCAGGGACACCTGGCTCGCGATAAAGGGCACGTCCAGCGGCCCGATCCCCGCATCGGCCGCTTGCTGGGCGAAGTTGTACCCCGCCTCGCCCGTTGCCAGCGTGATGATCATATCCGGGCTCTCGGCCTTAATGCGCTCGACGATGCCGGCATAGTCCTGTGTTCCGATATCGACCGAGAAGGTCACCGCCTCGACATCGCCGCTCGCAAGGCCCTTGGTGGTCTCTTCGGCGGCCGGGATGCCGTAATCGGTGTTTTCGGTCAGGATCGCGACCTTCTTCACCTCCGGCACTTCAAGGGTATAGCGCCAGATGGTCGAGGACGCCCACGATGACAGCGGCGCGATGCGGAAGATGTATTTCTGCTTGTCGCCGGTGATCGTGTCGTTCCAGGTCTCGGCAAAGACCACCGGGATGCCGCGGGCATCCGCCACGTCCTTCGAGGCCACGCCGACCGAGGAGTGGTAACCCCCGCCGACCGCGACCACACCGTCCTGGGTGATCAGCTTTTCCATCACGGCAATGGCACGCTCGGGCAGCCCCTCGGTATCCGCGATCACCACATCGACGTCGCAGCCAAGCACCCCGCCGGCAGCGTTGATATCCTCTTCCGCGATCAGCATCGCGTCGCGCATCGCCTCGCCGCCGACCACCGTACCGGGGGCGGAAAGCGGCGCCAGACCGCCGAGCTTTATCGGGCATTCCGCCGCCTGCGCCCCAGGCGCGATTGCGGTCAGGACCAGCGCGGTCGCGGCGCTGGCGAACAGAAACTTGGTCATGATGGATCCCCTCTATCTCGGGGCGGCTTCGGAACGCCCTCGTTAAGGATTAGCCTGACACCCGATCGACCCATGGGCAAGCGATGAATTCGGGGCGCTCCGCCGCAGGACTGGGCAGCCCCTGTCGCTTGCCGCAAATTTCGCCGCACAAATCCAGGCAGTGGCGAAATCCGCGCCATCGGTCTGGCCGTCTCGAACCGCCTTTG
This sequence comes from Pseudomonadota bacterium, assembly GCA_039513195.1. Lineage (GTDB taxonomy): Bacteria > Pseudomonadota > Alphaproteobacteria > Rhodobacterales > Rhodobacteraceae > Thermohalobaculum. The sequence goes on from JBCCRM010000012.1 coordinate 83,964, forward strand.
CCCTGACGCCTAAAACCCCGGCGGGGTCGAGCATGCGCGCGCACCGCGCATCGGGCTGCCCGGCTGCTCCATAAGGCCACAGGGGCTTTAACCGACGCTTGGAACCAACCGCCCTTGGCGGTGCTCTCCGCACCCCTGCTCCCGCCGCCTCCCTTCGCCTCGGCTGCGGCGCAGGGGCCCGCGCGGGCCAGCTGGATGGCGACGGCCCGCGCCCAGGCATCGACCCATCGCGGCGCCAGCCGCGATTCCGTTTCGCTCAAGGGCGCCGCTGCACCGATTTACCCTTCCGCCGCCGGCTGGTGCAGTGTCAGATACCGTGGAACGGATTGGGGGGTGCCATGGATCTCGCAAATGAACGGACGGTCTATTTCAACGGCCGCTATGTGCCGGAAAGCCAGGCCCTCGTCCCCTACCGCGACCGCTCATGGCTTTATGGCGACGGCGCCTTCGACATGACCCGCACCTTCGACGGGCGCATCTTCAGGATCGACGAGCATATCAACCGCTTCTACCGGTCGCTCCGCGCGCTCCGCCTAGACCCGGGGCTCTCGGCCGAGGAAATGACTGCGATCAGCCACGAGGTTTTGCAACGAAATCGTCATCTGATACCGCCGGGTGAGGATTTTTGGGTCGGCCAACGGGTCTCCCGCGGGGTGATGAAAGTCCCTGGCGACAATTGGGACCACCATGGCCCCACGGTCATCGTGGAATGCCTGCCCATGCCGCTGGCCGAGCGCGCCAACCTGTTCCGTGACGGCATCAAGGTGATCACCCCCTCGGTGCGCCGCATCCCGCCGGAATGCCTGACGCCGCGGGCGAAGTCCCACAACTATCTCAACCTGATCATGGGCGATCTCGAGGTCCGCGCCCAGATCCCGGAGGCATGGGCGATCCTCCTCGACACCAATGGCAATCTCAGCGAAGGGCTCGGCTCCAACATCTTCCTGGTGCGCGACGGCGAGATCCTCACTCCGCGAGAGCAATTCGTCCTCCCCGGCGTCAGCCGGCAGACCGCCATCGATCTGGCCGCCCAACTCTCGATCCCGCTCCGCGAGGTCGATATCGATCTCTACGACGCCTATACCTGCGAGGAGGGGTTCATCACGTCCACCAGCCTCTGCATCTGCCCCATCGCATCGGTCAATGGCGTGGCGATGCCCGAGGGCGCCTTCGGCCCGGTCACGCAGCGGCTGATCGACGCCTATGTCGACCTCGTCGGCTGCGATTTCGTCGCCCAATACCGCGCCAAGCTCGCCTGATCGCCATGATCACGCTGCGCAAACCCTATCTGCTGTTCCTCGGCGATGTAGACCACCCGATGAACGCCAAAACCGCCTCCGGCGTCGCCCATTGGCGGCCGGAAGACTGCGCGGGACAGATGCGGCTACCGGGCTGCGCGGCCGATCTCGGCCTGCCGGATCTCACGGTGACCGAGGCAGCCGCGAAGGGCGCCGGAACCTTCGTCATCGGCGTCGCGCCGGTCGGCGGCGCCCTGCCCGATGACTGGATAGCGATTTGCGTCGCGGCTTTGGAGGCTGGGCTCGACATCGCCTCGGGCCTGCACACCCGTATAGGCTTGATCCCCGCAGTGGCCGACGCGGCGGCCCGCACTGGGCGCAGGGTGCTCGATGTCCGCGAACCGCCGCCGGGGCTGCCCTGCGGCACTGGCTATCCGCGCCCCGGCAAGCGCTGCCTCACCGTCGGCACGGATTGCGCGGTCGGCAAGATGTTCACGGCGCTCGCCCTTGACCGGGCGATGAAATCCCGTGGCCATGCCTCCGATTTCCGCGCGACTGGGCAGACCGGCATCCTGATCGAGGGGTCGGGCATCGCAGTCGACGCGGTGGTCTCAGACTTTCTCTCCGGCGCGACCGAAGTGCTCTCTCCCGCCGCCGAGCCGGACCATTGGGATATGATCGAGGGGCAAGGCTCGCTCTTTCATCCGTCCTATGCCGGGGTGTCCCTCGGCCTCCTCCACGGCGCACAGGCGGACGCGCTGGTGCTGTGCCACCAGCTCGGCCGGACCGAGATCGAAGGCAGCGGCCATCTCAACCCGCCGATCCCGGCGATTGCCGACGCGATCGAGGCCAATCTCCGCGCGGCCCGTCTCACCAACCCCGCCGTGCAGATGGTGGGCATTGCGGTCAACGGATCCGCCCTCGATCCCGCCGCCGCGGATGCCGAGATGGCAGCGCTGGCCGAGGCCCACGGCATTCCCTGCATCGACCCGGTCCGCACCGGCGTCGCGGCGATTGTCGAGCGGCTGGAGCGCCTCTGATGCGCCGTTTCGAGGTGCGGGCGGAGCGCTGGCCGCTACCCATCCCGTTCGTGATTGCACGCATGGCGCAAACCCATGGCGAGGTCGTGGTCGTCGAGCTTAGCCAAGAGGGCGCCACCGGGCGCGGCGAGGCAGACCGAGCCGACGCTCACGACCCCGACCATGTTCCGGTTGTCGAGGAGATCGAGGCGATGCGCGCAGCCCTGGAAGGTGGCGTGGACCGCGGCACCCTGCAGGGGCTGATGCCGCCGGGACCGGCGCGCTCGGCCATAGACACGGCGCTTTGGGACCTAGACGCGAAGCTGCGTGGCCGCCCGGTTTGGGAGCGGGCGGGCCTGCCGGATGTCCTGCGGCCCGTCACCACTGTTTTCACCATCGGCCTCGACACGCCGGAGCGCATGGCGGCGAAGGCAGCAGCCAATCTCGACCGACCTGTTCTGAAGCTCAAGCTCGGTGGCGAGGGCGACCCTGACCGGGTCGCTGCCGTCCGGGCAGTCGCGCCCCAGGCCCGCATTTCGGTCGACGCGAATACCGGCTGGACCGAGGCGCAGCTCCACGAATTCATGCCACTCTTGAAGGCCCACCGGGTCGAGCTGATCGAGCAGCCGTTCCCGCCCGGGCAGGATGCGCTCCTAGACGGGGTCGACCGCGCAGTGCCGATTGCGGCGGATGAAAGCTGCCTCGACCGCAGCACGCTGCCGGATCTGGTCGGGCGCTATGACTACATCAACATCAAGATCGACAAGGCCGGTGGGCTGACCGAGGCGTTGGCCCTGGCGCGTGAGGCGAAGGCCGCAGGTTTCGGCATCATGGTTGGCTGCAATATCGGCACATCGCTCGCGATGGCGCCAGGGATGGTGGTGGCGCAACTGGCAACCTTCGTCGATCTCGACGGACCGCTTCTGCTGTCGGAAGACCGCGAACACGGGCTGATCTACGACGGCGGCATCGTCTTCCCGCCCGATCCGGCCCTATGGGGTTAGGGCGGCACCATCTATAAACGCTGGGATCTTTGACCACGGGCCCGGGCAGCGCCTGACCCGCCCCAAGGGCGAGCGCTGAATGGCAAACCTCCGGTCGGCTCACCAACGAGAGTGGACGGGGAGGCGTCGTTGGTTCCCACCGACCGGTCCTCGACAGATCAGGCTGCAGGAAACTGCAGCGCACTGCCCGGTCAAAGCTCAGAACCGCGGCTCGACCTCCCAAACATCGGCGGCATAGCCCCGGATCGTGCGGTCGGAGGAGAAGCGCCCCATCCGTGCCGTGTTCAGCACCGCCTTTTCCGCCCAGCCCTGTGGATCGCCGGTCCAGTATGCATCAATCTGCCGCTGGACATCGTGGTAGCTGCTGAAATCGGCTGTGACCATGAAGTAGTCGTGATGGATCAGCGCATCCATCAGCCCATGGAACCGGTTCGGATCGTCGGGCGAGAACACGCCGGTCCGGATTTGCTCGATCACCTCGGCGAGCTGGGCATCTGCAGCGATGCAGGCGCCAGGGTCATGGCCATCGGCCCGGCGGGTCGCCACCTGATCGGCCGTCATGCCGAAGATGAAGATGTTCCCCGGCCCGACGGCATCGCGGATCTCGACATTCGCGCCGTCGAGCGTGCCGACCGTCAGAGCGCCGTTCATGGCAAATTTCATGTTGCCGGTGCCGGAGGCTTCCATCCCAGCCGTCGAGATCTGCTCGGAGAGATCGGTGGCCGGGATCAACAGCTCGGCCATCGAGACATTGTAATTTGCCGGATACACCACCCGCAGTCGGCCTTTCATCGCCGGGTCCGCATTGATGACGGTACCGATGTCGTTGATCAGCTTGATGATCAGCTTGGCGGTGTGATAGCCGGGCGCCGCCTTTCCGCCGAAGATTTTGACCCGAGGCGCCCAGTCCTTGTTGGGCTCCGCCCGGATCGCGTTCCAGAGGGCCGCGGTCTCTAGGATGTTCAGAAGCTGCCGCTTGTATTCGTGGATGCGCTTGATCTGAATGTCGAACATAGCCGCGGGGTCGACGGCGATCCCGGTGACTTTCGCGATGTGGGTCGCCAAACGCTCTTTGTTTGCGCGCTTCACACCCTCGAACCGGTCCCGGAACCCAGCATCTTTCGCATACGGCACCAGCGCCTCGAGCGCATCGAGATCCGTGACCCAGTCATCGCCGATCGTCTCGGTCAACAGCGCGCGCAGGCCGGGATTGCAGCCATGCAGCCAGCGGCGCTGCGTCACGCCATTGGTCTGGTTGACGATCCGCTCCGGATGGATGCCATGCAGGTCGCGGAACACCGTCTGCTTCATCAGATCGGTGTGCAGCGCCGAGACGCCATTGACCCGCCGCGCGCCGATAAAGGCGAGGTTGCCCATCCGCACCTCGCCATGGTCGATGATGCGCACCCCCTCCGGCCGCTCGGGATGCGCCTTGGCGTGTTTCTGGTCGATCCGCTCGATGATCTGAAGATGCCGCGGCAGGACATCACGCATCAGGTCATAGGGCCAACGCTCCAACGCCTCCGGCAGCAGGGTGTGGTTGGTGTAGTTGATGCAGCGCGAGGTGATCTCGAACGCGTCGTCGAACGCGGCGCCGTGATCGTCGACCAGCAGGCGCACCATCTCTGGCACCGCAATGGCCGGATGGGTGTCGTTAAGCTGGATGGCCACCTTTTCCGGCAGCCCGTGGACCCCGTCGTGGTAGGCGAGATAGCGGCGCACCAGATCCTGGATCGAAGCCGCGGTGAAGAAATACTCCTGCTTCAGCCGCAATTCCTTGCCCTGGGGCGTGGTGTCGTCCGGGTAGAGCACCCGCGAAATCGTCTCCGCCAGGATCGCAGGCGCGGCGGCGCCGACGAAATCGCCGCGATTGAACGGCTCCAGATCGAAAAGGCGCACCGGCTGCGCGGACCAGAGCCGCAGCGTGTTGGCCCAACGGCCGCGCCAGCCGGGGATCGGAGTGTCATAGGCGGCCGCGCAGACCGTATCCCGCGGGTCCCACCGCATCGCGCCCGATCCGGTCTCTCGCAGCTCGCCGCCAAAACCGATGCGATAGACCGCCTCGCGCCGCTCGAACTCCCAAGGATGACTCTGGCGCAGCCAATCCTCCGCCTCCTCCAACTGCCAGCCATGGGAGAACGACTGCCGGAACAACCCATGTTCATAGCGGATACCATACCCATAGGCCGGCACGCCGATGGTCGACATCGAATCGAGGAAACACGCCGCCAGCCGCCCCAGCCCACCATTGCCGAGCGCGGCATCGGGCTCGTCGGCTAGCAAGGCGGCATAGTCGAGATCCAGCTCGTCGCAGGCCTCGCGCGCCATCTCCTCCAGTCCCAGATTGGCGATTGCATCCTGCAGCAACCGGCCGATTAGGAACTCCATCGAGAGGTAATAGACCCGCTTGCCATCCTCCGCATAGATGCGTTGGGTGGTCTCGAACCACGGCACAACGATCATATCGCGGATCGCCGAGGTCAGCGCAAAGCGCCAATCCGACAGCGTCGCCGCAGAGCGGTCCTTGCCGACGGTGTAGGTCAGGTGGGTCTCGATCGCCGAGCGGAGCTCGACAGGCGTCATGTGCGACGGCTTGGTGCGAATATTCATGGCGTACACCTAGCGAATTGGTTTCATGTTGCGTTGCACATAAAAGCGTGCCGTTCAATCGGCCAGAGCCGCGGCCGAGTGCCGCCTCGGTCAGGTGATGACATCGGGGGCACACCGCCCCGTCCGCTGGGCAATGCCGGCGAGGGCCTCTGCAGCGGCAATCACGTCGGCCAGCGCTGCCTGGGGGTCAAGTCCGTGGCGCGCAGGGTCACCCTCGAACCGCTCCATGTAAACACGCAGCGTCGCGCCCACCGTCCCGGTGCCGGAGAGGCGGAAGACCACGCGCGCATCCTCGGCAAAGCCGATGCGGATGCCCTGCTTTGCCGCGGTGGAGCCGTCGACAGGGTCGGTATAGGCGAAGTCGTCGGCGCTCGCGACCGTCAGCCCGCCGATCTTGGTGCCCGGCAGTGTCGGAAGCTGCGCGCGGAGCGCTTCCATAAGCCCCTCTGCCGCAGGCTTGTCGACGCCCTCATAGTCATGGCGGGAGTAATAGTCGCGCCCGAACTCCGCCCAGTGCTGGGCCAGGATCTCCGCCACCGACTGCTTGCGCACGGCCAAGATGTTGAGCCAGAGGAGCACGGCCCAGAGCCCGTCTTTCTCCCGCACATGGTTAGAGCCGGTGCCGGCACTCTCCTCGCCGCACAAGGTCGCCATCCCGGCATCGAGGAGCGTGCCGAAGAACTTCCAGCCGGTCGGCGTCTCGAACCCTTGGAAACCCCGCGCAGCGGCCACCCGCCTGGCGGCCCCGCTGGTCGGCATCGACCAGGCGACCCCCGCGAGGCCCGCGGCGTAGCCGGGCGCCAGATGCGCATTGGCAGCAAGGACCGCGAGGCTGTCCGACGGGGTCACATAAGCGCCGCGGCCGATGATCATGTTGCGGTCGCCATCCCCGTCCGAGGCGGCGGCGAAATCCGGCGCCCCGTCGCCCATCATCAGGTCCATCAGATGTTTGGCATAGGTCGGGTTCGGGTCCGGGTGCCCCCCGCCGAAATCGGGGGACGGCACAGCGTTCATCACCGTCCCGGCGGGGGCGCCGAGCGTCTCGCCCAGGATCTTCGCCGCATAGGGCCCGGTGACCGCATGCATCGCATCGAACCGCATGGCAAAGCCGGAGGCGAAAAGCGACCGGATCGCATCGAAATCGAAGAGGCGGCCCATCAAGTCGGCGTAGTCGGCGACCGGATCGATCACCTCGACCACCATGCCGCCCAACATCGTCTCGCCCTGGCGGTCCAGGTCCACCGGCCCGGCATCCAGGGTCTTGTATTCCGGGATCTCCAGGCTGCGGGCGTGGATCGCTGCGGTGATTTTCTCCGGCGCCGGGCCGCCATTGGCGGCATTGTACTTGATGCCAAAATCGGCGTTGGGACCGCCAGGATTGTGGCTCGCCGACAGGATCAGGCCGCCATCGGTACCGCGCGCGCGGATCACGGCCGATGCGGCCGGGGTCGAGAGGATCCCGCTCTGACCGACCAACACCCGGGCCGCGCCATTTGCGGCGGCCATAGCCAGGATGGTCTGGATGGCGCGATCGTTGAAGTACCGCCCGTCGCCGCCCAGGGTCAGGGTCTTGCCCGCAACTCCGCCGACTGCGTCGAACACGGACTGGACGAAATTCTCCAGATAGCCCGGCTCCATGAAGACCTTGGTCTTAGCTCGCAGGCCGGATGTGCCGGGCTTTTGCCCCTCGATCGGACGGGTGGCGACGGTCGTGACGGTCATGCGGTCCCTCCTTCAAAGCGGCACGGGCATCGGCGGACGGCCCCCCCGAAGCACCCGCTTTCCGTGCAGCGTTTTTGTGGCCTCAACCGGGCGAGAATCGTGCCGCGCAGCGGCCAAACTCGCTCATTGCAGGCTTTCCTGAACGAAAACTGTGACACTTGCTGCCGCGATCGCGCCGTCAGGCGAAAGCGGTTGCGGCGCCGCTGTCGGATCGGTGGTGTCGAGGACGCGCATCCAGCGGCGCCCCTCGGCCGGGCTCGGCAAGTGGAGCGACAGCGCATCGGCACCCCGATTGACGGCAACCGCGACCGGGTTTGGGTCCGGCAAGGCCGCATCGGCCGCGCCGCGCAGGATCAAGACCAGCGCGTCGGGGCCGCCCCCCGGCCAATCCGGCGGGCCACCATCGGGCGCTTGCCAAGCCACATCGGGCGCCCCATCCGCCCTGGTCGATCCGTGCAGGAAGCCAGGCTGGCGCAGCACAGGCAGCTGGCCGCGCAAGGCAGTCAGCCGCCGCAGGAAGGATAGCAGCGCAGCATCGCCCCATTGCCAAGCGATCCAACCGATCTCGTTGTCCTGGCAATAGGCATTGTTGTTCCCGGCCTGGGACTTGCCGATCTCGTCCCCAGCCAGCAGCATCGGCGTGCCCTGGCTCAGCATCAGGGTTGCCAGCAGATTGCGCCGCCTCAGACCCCGGGCCGCGAGGATCGCTGGGTCGTCGGTCGGCCCCTCCGCGCCCAGATTGTCGGAAAGGTTGTGGCCGTGGCCGTCCCGGTTCCCCTCGCCATTCGCCTGATTGTGTTTCTCCGCATAGGCGGTCAGGTCGGCCAGCGTGAACCCGTCATGGGCGGTGATGAAATTGATCGAGGACCAGGCCGGCCGGCCGTCTTTGTCAAAGAGATCCGCGGTGCCGAGCAGCGCGTCCGCCAGCAGCCGCCCCGCGCCGGCCTCTCCCGCCCAAAAGCCGCGCACCGTATCGCGGTAGCGGTCGTTCCATTCGGCGATGCCCGCCGGGAACGCGCCGGTCGAGTGTCCCCCTGGTCCAATATCCCAGGGCTCGACGATCAGCTTCACGCCGGACAGCACCGGATCTTGGCGCAGCGCCGAGAGGAACCGGCCCTGCATCTCGACGCCGCCCTCCTCTCGCGCCAAGGCCGGGGCGAGGTCGAAGCGGAACCCGTCGACACCCATCACCTCGACCCACCATCGCAGGCTGTCGAGGATCAGGCGCATCACGAAGGGATGCGCGGCATTGACCGTGTTGCCGCAACCCGTGTCGTTCACATAAGCCTGCGGTGCATCGGGTATCAGGCGGTAATAACTGGCGTTGTCGAGCCCGCGAAAGGACAGCGTCGGGCCTGCCACATCGCTCTCAGCGGTGTGGTTGTAGACAACGTCGAGGATCACCTCGATCCCCGCAGCGTGCAGCCGGCGGATCGTCTCTCGCAGCCCGGCAGGGCCGTTTGGGCCCAGATACCGGCTTTCCGGCATGAAGAAGCCGAAGGAGTTGTAGCCCCAATAGTTGCTCAGGCCCCGGTCGAGAAGCGCCGGCTCGTCGGCGAAGGCGTGGATCGGCAACAGCTCCACCGCCGTGATGCCGAGGCGTCGGAGATGCTCGATCACCTTCGGGACGCCCAGCGCCTCGTAGGTGCCGCGAAGCGCGTCGGGCATCCCGGGCCAGAGCTGGGTCAGGCCCTTCACATGCGCCTCGTAGATCACCGTGCGCTCCCACGGCGTGTTTGGCCGCTCCGCCGGATCCACCTTCCGGTCGGGGGAAAGAGCCACACATTTGGGCATCAGGGATGCGCTGTCTTCCGGGTCTGGGCTGAGCGGGTCGCCCGCCAAGTCGCCGCGCAGGCCGGGGTGCCAAGCGACAGGGCCACTGAGCGCCCGGGCATAGGGATCCAAGAGCAGCTTCGCCGGGTTGAACCGGTGCCCCAGTTTCGGCGCGAAGGGGCCGTAGACCCGCAGTCCGTATAGCCCGCCGGGCCCAAGATCGGGGGTTAGCCCATGCCAGACCGATCCGGTGCGCTCCGGCAAAGGCGCCCGCGCGGTCTCGGTGACGCCATCGGGCGCGAAGAGGCAGAGCTCCACCGCCTCCGCATGCTGCGAGAAGACGGCGATATTCGCCCCCTCAGGCCCCAGCGTTACTCCCATGGGGTTGGGCCTGCTCTGCCCCGCAAACCACGTGAGGTCGGAGGAAACGGCGTCGCGGTCTTTCATAGCTCTGCGGTGCCTTTGACCAAGTCCTGGTAGAGCGCGCGATAGGCCAGCGCCGCCTCGTCCCACCCGACGGGCTGCCGCATAGCGCTCACCATCATCCGCTGCCACAACGCTCGGTCGGCATAGGCGGCGCAAACTCGGTCGATCACGGCGCGGAGCGGCTCCTGCTCCACCGGCGCGAATTGGAACCCGGTCGCCACGCCCGCACGGATGGCGGCGGGATTGGCATCGATGATCGTGTCCGCCAATCCGCCCGTGCGCCCCACCACAGGTAAGGTTCCGTAGCGCAGGCCATAAAGCTGCGTCAGTCCACAGGGCTCGAACCGCGACGGCACCACGATCGCATCGGACCCCGCCTGCAGCAAATGCGCCAATTCCTCGTCATAGCCGATCTCGACCCCGATCCGGCCAGGATGCTGGGCAGCCGCGGCGGCAAAGCCTTCCTCCAGCACCTTGTCGCCGGAACCGAGCACGGCCAGCCGCGCTCCGGTCTCGACCAGATGCGGCAGCACCTGCAGAAGGATGTCGAGCCCCTTTTGCTCGGTCAGCCTGCTGATCACGCAGAACAGCGGGCGATCCTCGGACAGCTCCAAGCCATAGCGCTCGGCCAAAGCCTTGCGGTTCTTTGTCTTGCCGGTCCGGTTCGACACGGAGTAGATCGCCGGCAGCGCCGCGTCGGTTCCGGGATCCCAGATCTCCAGATCGGCGCCGTTCAGAATGCCAACCAAATCGCGACGCCGATGGCGCAGCATCCCCTCCAGCCCCATGCCGAATTCCGGCGTCATCAGCTCGCGGGCATAGGTCGGGCTGACCGTCGTGATCCGGTCGGCATAGGCGAGACCGCCCTTCAGAAAGCCGATCTGACCGTGAAACTCGATCCCCTCCGGATGGAAGCTCTCCGCCGGCAGGTGCAGCGCCGAAAGCGCCGTCGCTGGGAACAGGCCCTGAAAGGCGACATTGTGGATGGTAATCGCCGTCGGCGGTGAAGCACGGCCGGCATGGCGCAGATATACGGGCACCAGCCCGGCCTGCCAGTCATGGGCATGCACCGCGTCCGGAACCCACCCGCCGATCCCGTCCAGAGCCACGGCCGCGGCCGCCAGACCGAGCGCGGCAAAGCGCGAATGGTTGTCCGCCCAGTCCGCGCCATCGGGGTCGGTATAGGGGTTGCCAGGCCGGTCGAAGAGGCCGGGCGCGTCGAGCAGGATCATCGACCGCTCGGCCACCGTGCCGGTAATCAGCCGGGCGGAATAGCCGAAAACGTCGCCGATCTCCCGGCTCTCGGCACCCTCCAACCGGGCAGCTACGCCCGGATAGGCAGGCATCATAATCCGGGCCTCGACCCCCGCAGAGCCGAGCGCACGCGGCAGGCTCCAGACGACGTCCGCGAGCCCCCCTGTCTTTATCAGCGGCCCGCATTCCGAGGCCACGAACAGAACCCGCACGACGCCCTACCCCTCCGCACCCATCACTGCGTGAGAGCGTCTACCATAGCTTGTGTGACCAAAGTCACCCCATTCTCGGTGACCCGGAAATGCTTTGCATCCTCTTCCGGGTCCTCGCCGATCACCATCCCGGCCGGGATCTCGACACCGCGGTCCAGCACCACCTTGCTCAGCCGCGCAGATCTGTTGATCCTCACATCCGGCAGAGCGACCACTTCCTCCAACTCGCTAAAGGAATGGCATTCGGTCCGCGTGAACAGCACCGAATTGTGGACATGACTGCCCGAGACGATGCACCCGCCTGAGATCAGCGAGCTGACAGCCGAGCCGCGGCGGTTGTCCTGGTCGTGGATGAATTTCGCCGGCGGCGTCAGCTCGGAATAGGTCCAGATCGGCCATTCATGGCTGTAGATATCGAGCTCTGGCTCATAGGCGGTCAGGTCGAGATTGGCGCGCCAAAAACTCTCCACGGTGCCGACATCGCGCCAATAGGGCCGCGTCTCGGTGCCGGTCAGAACACAGCTTTCCGAAAAGGAGTGTGCCATCGCCGTCCCTTGCCGGACCAGCGCAGGGATGATGTTCCGGCCGAAATCATGCTCAGACGCCGCATCGGCAGCATCGGCGCGGAGCCGGTCGAACAGGAATGCGGTGTCGAACACATAGATACCCATCGAGGCGAGGGCGGTGTCCGGCCTTCCCGGCATTGCTGGCGGATCGGCGGGCTTTTCGACGAAGTCCAGGATCCGGCGGCTTGCGTCGGTGTGCATCACGCCAAAGCCCGAGGCCTCTATACGCGGCACCTCGATGCAGCCAACAGTCACCTCGGCGCCCGTGTCGATGTGCTGCGCCAGCATCTTTTCATAGTCCATCTTGTAGATGTGATCGCCGGCGAGGATCAGGATGTAGCGCGGCGCGTAGCTTTCGATGATGTCGATGTTTTGGGTCACGGCATCGGCGGTGCCAAGATACCAGGACCGCTCGTCGACACGCTGCGAGGCCGGGAGAATGTCGAGCATCTCGTTGCGGTCGGCGCGAAAGAAGTTCCAGCCGCGCTGCAGATGCCGGATCAGGCTATGCGCCTTGTATTGAGTGGCGACGCCGATGCGTCGGATCCCGGAATTGACGGCATTCGACAGGGCATAATCGATGATCCGCTGCTTTCCACCGAAGTAGACCGCGGGTTTGGCGCGCGTCGCCGTCAACTCTTTTAGGCGGCTGCCTCGCCCCCCGGCGAGCACGAAGGCCATGGCTTGTCGGCCAAGATTTCCCTTCTCCAGCGATCGCGTCTCCAAAGCCATCCTCCCCCCGTGCCGTGCGCTCTGCGGCGCATGGCAGAGGATGTCGCACTGGGGCCAGATCGCAACAGAGATCGTGGGAAAACCGCGGATGCGACCGGCGAAAACCTTGCAGCGGGTGGTGCTGCGCCGGATTGAGTGCCGGTGCACTCCGAATAGGACCGTTTTGGCGCCGCCGGACAGGTCTCTTCTTCCGACTGCAGCGGGCCGAGCGCATGGCGCCACCAGCACCTTTGTGGCCCCAGACCGCTCTCCGGGCCGTCGGACCGAACCATGGAAGGGTGACGCAGCGGCTCTGCAGGGTTTAAGCTCCCGCCGAAAGCTCAAGCCGGGCGCCATGGACGCCAGCAGACGAGAATGCGACGAAACCGAAACGTGCCCAGCGCCAAATCGTTCCCAGTTCTGCTCTGGACCCTGTTGGCCGTTGTGCTGGTAGATCTTGCGGTCATAGCCGGGCCGGCAGCGGCCCAAACCCCCGCCTCTCAGGTGATCAAGGAGCAGACGGCGACGGCGCCGAGCCTACCCGAGGCCCTGTCGCCAGAACTGATCGACGGCTTCTTGGCGCGCCTGACGGATGCCGAGATCCGCGCCGTCCTAAAGGACGAATTGGACCGCCAGGCGGCGGTTCGGGCGGCGGCCGACGACAACCGGGTCAGCGAGTTCACCCGTACGGTGGAACGGCTCGAGACCATGCGCGCCCGCATCGCCGAGCGTGGCGAGAGATGGGCGGTGGCGCTGGGCTCGCTCGGCGACCGGCGCGACAGGGTCGTCGAGCGGCTTGGGCTCGCCAGCGCCGGCCTTTGGGGCATGCTTGCCGCGGCCATCGCCGTTGCCGCCACGGGGCTCGGCGCTGCGTTCTTCGTAGGATGGTTGACGCGGCATTGGCGAGCTTGGCTGCAGGACCACTACGACGAGAACTACTGGGAAACGCTGCTGCGCGCGGCGGCGCTGCTGCTGCTCGAGTTGGCGCCGATCGGGGTTTTCGTGGCGGCGACCAATCTGTCTGGCATGGCGCTTGCGGCACCGCTCGGTCCGCTGACGGACTATCTGTGGATCTACCATGCAGGCGTCTCGGCGGGTTGGGCCTTCATCACTGTGGTGCGCCGGGTGTTCTCGCCCGACGCGCCGCATTTAAAGCTGAGCGCACTGGATTCGCAGGCCGGGACGGAGATTCTGGTCCTGACCCGGCAGGTGGTGATCCTCGGCGTTGCCGGATGGCTCTTCGCGGGGCTGTTCCCTGTCATCGGCCTCGGCTTCCCGCCGGCTATGGTGACGGTCGCGGCCGCGGGGACGGTAGCGACGATACTTATGCTGGTCGCTATCCTTCGCTGCCGCAAAGACATCCAGTTCAGTATTGCGCGACTTTTGCCGGAAGGGGCTGGCGCCCGCACCGGCGGGCTGATCCTGACCGTGGGGGGCCCAGTGCTGGCAGCGGTCTATGTGCTGATCGCATATGTCTATTGGGTGTCGCAATGGCTCGAAAGCGGGACACAGCATCTGGTTGGGCCGGCGGGCACCCTGGTGGTGGTGCTGCTGTTGCCGATGCTCGACCGTTTGGGGCCGGAATTGGTGCGCAGCACGATCCGCGCCACCAGCCCATCTGCGCTGCGCTATCGGGCGGTCCTGTCCCAGGCTTTCCGAGTGATCCTCGGCATTGCGACGATCGGCGTCATCACCCGGCTTTGGGGTTTCGATATCTGGACGATCACGAAAGGCCCGGGCGCACCGCTCTGGGCCGGCGCCCTTTGGGACATTGCTTTTACGCTGCTGATCGCGCTCTTCGCCTGGCGGCTGATCCGCGCCGCCTTCTACCGCGATCGGCGCGGGGTCAGCGGCGAGGATGTCGAGGACAGCGCCGCAGACACCGCCGGCACAAGGCTCGATACGCTGGTGCCACTGGCGCGCAATGTGCTGCTCTTTATGCTCGGCATCGTGGTGGTGATGATCGTGCTCTCGGCCTTGGGGGTGGATATCGGCCCGCTCTTGGCCTCCGCAGGGATCGTCGGCATCGCAATCGGCTTCGGCGCGCAGACCCTGGTGCGGGACATCTTCTCCGGTGCGTTCTTCCTGATCGACGATGCCTTTCGGGTGGGCGAGTATATCGAGCTCGACCAAGACCTCCGCGGCGAGGTCGAGGCGATCACCATCCGCTCGCTACAGCTGCGCCACCATCGCGGGCCAGTGGTGACGGTGCCCTTCGGCGAGCTGAAATCGATCACCAACCACAACCGCGACTGGGTGATCTACAAGATGAATTTCCGGATGGAGCCGGAAACCGACCCGCAGCAGTTCAAGAAACTGGTGAAAGGCGTGGGCGCGGAGTTTCTGGCCCATGAGGTTCACGGTCCGAAATTCCTCGAGCCCCTGAAGAGCCAAGGCGTCTATTACATAGACGATGACAGCGCGATGGTCTTCCGCGTGAAGTTCAAGTGCAGGCCCAGGGCGCAATTCGTCCTGCGCCGCGAGATCTATCACCGCCTGCGCCAGGTGTTTGCAGAGAATGGCTTAATCCTGGCCCGGCGCAAAGTGGAGGTTGTGAGCGGTGACGACAGCGGCGCCGCCGAAGCGGTGGCGAGCGGCGGCGGGGCCGCCGAGGCGATCGCGACGCCCCTGGCAGCCCGGCCCGCCGGCGCATGATCGATCCGAACGCACCGACGATCCGCTTGTCCGGTCAGAGAGCCGTAGGCGCAAGAGTTCCGCCTCGGGGCCTGCGGCCCCGAGCCGTCCGGGCCGCCGCGACCACCTCCTGGCTTGTGGCCGATGCTCCGCTCGCGGCGGAGACGATGCGGCGGCGCCTGTGGCACGGGCGGCGAGCCCATCGAATCGACGCAACGCTATCGGAGGCGACGGCTGCGAAGTCGATTGGTCGTTGGGTTTGGCGGGGTGCGCCTGCCAGCATTAATCCGCAAATCCGACAGTGCCGACGCCGCGACAACCACCCGTTGCGGCGGGTCGCTTGCGGAAGGGCAGATGCCGAGATTCCGTCTTGCAAAGCGAGGAGCGGGCAAAGTACGGGGCACGGCAATGCCAACCCTGACGGTCCCACCCGAAATCCCGGCCCCTAGCGGAGATGATCCGGGCGACCGGCGATCCTTGCGGCGAAAGGAAGATCGTCGTTCCCATGTCAGGTCAATTGAAAGCAGCCACCAAAAAGCGCAAGTCCTTCGCGCCGGCCAGGGTACTGCTCGGACAAGGGTCTCGGACCATGCCAACCGCGCTGCGCGTGCAGATGGTCCTCCGCGCAGCGAAGCCCTTCTTGGTGGCGGTCTCGGGCACGACCGCCTCGGCGGTCTTCTCAGCCAATCCTTCCAGCACCGCGGGTCCGGTACCGGGCGCCCGCTGGGTCCGGACTGTTTACAGGCCGGACCCAGCCCATGTATCGACCCATCGAGGGCCGAAGGCCCGCGATTCCGCAAAGCTCGGATCGTGCCCCCTCGACTTAAAGCACTTTCCGACCCGATTGCATCGGTCGTCGTACTCTAAGGTGTTGCTACGGAGCATTTTCGCGACAGCAATCTGAATCAGATCGGCTGTAAACGGCTCTAAAGCGGCCAGAAGACCAGAACCGACGCTGCGCCCACCGCCAGAACGATCAGCTCCAAGGGAAGGCCCATGGGCCAGTAGTCTCCGAAACGATACCCACCGGGTCCCAGGATCAGCGTGTTGTTCTTATGCCCGATCGGGGTCAGGAACGCGCAAGACGCAGCGACCGCAACGGCCATCAGGAACGCATCCGCGTTGACCTCCAGCCTTGCCGCGATGTCGATTGCAATGGGTGCTGCGATAATCGTCGTCGCTGTGTTATTGAGCACGTCCGAGAGCGTCATCGTCACCGCCATCAGCGCCACCAAGACCACCCAAACCGGCAAACCCTCTGTCGCGCCGACAAGCCCGGCGGCAAGGAGCTGAGTGCCGCCCGCCTGCTCCAACGCGGCGCCAAGCGGGATCATCGAGCCCAACAGCACGACCACCGGCCACTCGACCGTATCATAGACCTCGCGCGGCGGGACGATCCCGCTCGCGACATAGAGCGCAACGACCGCGCCCAGGGCGACAGGGAGATAGACCAGCCCCAAGCTCGCCAGCACGACCGCCGCCGCAAAGGCGCCCGCCGCAAGCCAAGCGCGCTCGGTTTGAGTAACGCTGAGCCCGCGGTCTGCCAGCGGCAGCGTGCCGAGCCAGGCCGCCACATCGCCCATGCGCTCCGTCGGTCCCAGCAGCAGCAAGATATCCCCAGGCTCGATTGTCGTCCGCCGCACCCGTTTGGTGATCCGTCGGCCCTGGCGCGCAATGCCAAGCAGGGTCGCCCCCTGCCGCCGCAGCAGCTGCACCGACAGGGCCGATTTTCCGACGATGCGGGCGTTGTCCGGGACCGCGACCTCGAGCAGGCTCATGCCCTCCGCAGTGGCCCCGGCCTCGCTCTGCGCCGCGCCCTCGTAATCGAGCTTCAGGGCGGTGCGAAAGGCGTCAAGCGCCTCTGGCTCCGCCTCGACCACCAGGCTGTCCTCGGCCTCGATCTTGACCGAGCGGGCAGTGCCGTAGAGACGGCGACGCTTTCGCACCACTCCGACGATCGCGATATCGGCCTTCTCGGCAGCATCGTCCAGCTCTTGCACGCGTTGACCGACGATCTCCGCGCCCTCCGGGACCACGACCTCGGCGACATAGCGCGCGAGATCGGCGACGCCGCCGCCGGCCCTTGCCGTCTCCTGGACCGATGGGATCAATCGCCATCCGATGAGCGCCACGAAGGCGAGGCCAGCCACCGCGCAGGCGAGGCCCACCGGGGCGAAGTCGAACATCGCGAAGGACGTCCCGAACGCCTCTTCGCGGTAGCTGGCGATGATGATGTTGGGGGGCGTGCCGATCAGCGTGACGAGGCCGCCGAGGATCGTCGCGAAGGAGAGCGGCATCAGCGTCAGTCCCGGGCTGCGTTTTGCCTGTTTCGCAGTGTGGATGTCCACCGGCATCAAAAGAGCCAACGCCGCGACATTGTTCATGAAGGCGGACATGACCGCGCCGGCGCTACCGATGATCGCGATATGGGATGCCAGTCCCCGGGAGGCATCGACCAATGCCCGGGTTATGGCGGCGACGGCCCCGGCATTGACCAAACCCCTCGAGACCACGAGGACCAGGGCAACGATCACCGTCGCCGGGTGACCGAACCCGGTAAAGGCGCCATCTGCCGGCACAACGCCGAGGATCACGCCGGTCAGAAGCGCCGCGAACGCCACAAGATCATAGCGCAGGCGTCCCCAGAGGAGGAGCGCGAAGACCGCGCCGAAGAGCCCGAAAAGGATCCCTTGTTCCGCAGTCATCTTTGCCCCCATCTCCGTGCCAGCGACGCTTCCCTAGTCGCGTTGCCTGTCACAGCCGGGTAGGGTCTGCAATCTCTGGCTGGAATGGGGGCGCCGCAGTTCCGCCAATCCCTGGCGGGATCGCCGTCCCGGCCGCCGCGTCGCCCACACGGACCTTGGCAAGACAGGCGCACGCGGCGGGTCGCCGAAACCTGCGCTTGTCGGACCGTCGCAGGCGCTCAGAACGTTTTTTGGGAGGACGGATGGCCGCTCCGACAGCGATCACCAGGCCAATCCCGACATCGCGGGACGGATCGCGTCGCATCCAAGACCTCAGGATTTGCCTGCCTGGTTCACTCGGCTCCAGCGGGAGAAGTCTCAACACTCCGACACGCTGATGGTGGCGAACCGGTAGCAAGGCGGCTACTTCGATCCCGCGCTAAATCACTCAAGCGCCGAGCCAGAGGCCGGACCGGCGGCCTGCCGCCCCGGCCGAGGCGGGCGCGGAGCGGGATCCCGAAAGGATCCCCGACGGGCACGCCACCTCCTCTCAGCCCGGCAGCCCCGAACGCAGCATCACCGCGAGCCAGTTCTGCCAGCAGATCTTCGCGATCAGCGCCTCGCCGTAGCCGGCCTGTCGCATCGCCGCGATCAAACGGCCCAAACCGCGCACATCGCCGATTTCCACCGGTAACTCGCAGCCATCGAAGTCCGAGCCGAGTGCCACCCCGTCCTCGCCGAGGATCGCCACCAGATGATCGAGATGCCGCAGCATCTGCGCAATCGGGGTCTGATGGGAAATCGCGCAGTCCTCCCTCAGGAAGGCGACATGAAAATTGAGCCCGACAACCCCGCCGCTCTCGGCCACCGCCTGCAGCTGTCGATCGGTTAGATTTCTGGCATTCGGCGCCACGGCATGGGCATTCGAATGGGTCGCGATCAGCGGTTTCGTCGCCACTTTCGCCAGGTCCCAAAATCCCGCCTCGGTCAGATGCGACGCATCGACCAGAATGCCCAGCGCCTCGCAGGCACTCACCAGCGCCTTGCCCGCGTCGCTGAGACCCCTTCCCGGCTCAATCTCGGGTCGGCGCGCCATTGGCGCCCCATCGCCGAAGGCATTCGGCCGCGACC
Source organism: Pseudomonadota bacterium (assembly GCA_039513195.1). GTDB lineage: Bacteria > Pseudomonadota > Alphaproteobacteria > Rhodobacterales > Rhodobacteraceae > Thermohalobaculum. The sequence continues at coordinate 102,948 of JBCCRM010000012.1, forward strand.
AAACCAAGCCGAGCGAGCGCAGTCCCGCAGCACGCAACAGCTCGAGCGCATGGAAATCGCCATCGATGCACTCCGCGCCCTCGATATGCGGCAACATCGCCAGCCGGCCCGCCGCCATCGCGGCCCGGATATCGCCGGGCCCGTCGCAGATCGTGACCGCATCAGGATGGGCCGCCGCCAGCCGCCGCATCCTCGCAAAGAGCGCCGTCGTAAAGGCGAGCGCTTCCTTTTGGTCGAGCTGCGCGTAGTTGCTGGGATCCGACCGGTCGAAACGGTCGGTCCTCGACCGGCTCCGACGCGACGGCGTGAACATCGCGAAGAAGCCGCCGGCGAAATGCGATTCCCGCGCCCGCGGCAGGTCGATATGCATGCTATCGCCCGACTTCGTGAAATCGCGATGTCGCCCGGCCCGGGCCGCCAATTCTAGCTTCAGCAATGTGTCGTTATGACCGTCGAACACGGGCACCGGCTGTGCCGCGGCCTCTCCGTCCCTTGCCATTCCGCTCCGTTCCTACCTCGCCCGTCAGTCCAAGGCCCCACGGCTCGCCGCCAGCAGATCCTGGGTGTAGCTCTGCGCCGCATGGCTCGCCCGCATTGCGCCCGCGGTCAAGGTTTCCACGACCCGCCCGCGCCGCATCACCGCAACCTCGTCGCACATATGGGCGACAACCGGAAGATCATGGCTCACCAAGAGATAGGTAAGACTGTGGCGCGCTTGCAGATCGCTCAGCAGATTGAGGATCTCCGCCTGCACAGAGACATCCAGCGCCGAGGTCGGCTCGTCGAGCAGAAGGATCCGCGGCTCCAGCATCAGAGCCCTCGCGATCGCAACCCTCTGGCGCTGCCCGCCGGAGAGTTGATGGGGAAAGCGGAAGCGAAAGGCAGGCCCGAGACCCACCTGTTCCAACACCGCTTCGATCCGCGCCTCAACCCGATCGAAGCCGTGGAGGAGCAGCGGCTCGGACAGGGTTCGATCCACCGTATGCCGCGGGTGGAGCGAGCCATAGGGGTCCTGGAACACCATCTGGAGCTGACGGAAAAAGGCGCGGTCGCGACGCTTGCCGACCGCCTCCCCCGCCACGGCGATGCGCCCGTTCCAGCCTGCGATCAGGCCAGCGATGGCGCGCAGAACGGTGGATTTGCCGGAACCCGACTCGCCAACGAGGCCGTAGCTCTCGCCCACCCGCACGGTCAGAGAGACGTCGTCGACCGCCGTCATCCGGCCCGCGCCACGGCCGAAGGCCACCGTCAACCCCTGGACCAGGATTGCGGGCGCCTCAGGCATGGGCATCGACGCTCGCCGCATCCGCCCAAGCCGGGTCGCGCCGCATCGCCGCCAAGCGCTCGGCCGGCGCCGAGAGCCTTGGCAGCGCCGCGAGCAGCGCCTGCGTATAGGGGTGCTCGGCCCGGTCGAGCGCGCCGGCGACACAAGTCTCCACGATCCGGCCCGCATACATGATGATCACCCGGTCGCAGAAGCTCGCTACCAGGTTCAGGTCGTGGCTGATCAGGATCAGCCCCATGCCCCGGTCGCGCACCAGACGGTCGAGGATCGCGAGCACGCTGCGCTGCACCGTCACATCGAGCGCAGAGGTCGGCTCGTCGGCAATGAGCAGATCCGGGTCCGGCGCCAGCATCATGGCGATCATAATCCGCTGACCCATACCGCCGGAGACCTCGTGGGGGTAGAGCCCCGCGACGCGCTCCGGATCGTCGATCTGCACCGCGGCCAGCATCTCCAGCGTCTTGGCCGCCGCCTCGCCCTTGGCGGAGCCGGTGTGCAGACGGTAGGCCTCTGCGATCTGGCGGCCGACGCTCATAACAGGGTTTAGCGAGAATTTTGGATCCTGCATAACCATCGAGATCCGCTGCCCGCGGATCCCACGCATCTTTCGTTCCGACAGGCTCTGCAGGTCGATCCCGTCGAAGTTGATCCGCCGTGCGGCCGCACGGCCGGGCGGGCGCACCAGGCGCAGGATCGCGCGGCCGGTCATCGACTTCCCAGAGCCGGATTCGCCGACGATGCCAACCCTCTCCCGCCCAACGGAGAAGGAGATGCCGCGCACTGCCTCGACCAACCCGCCGCCGCGCTTCGGGAAGGTGACCGTCAGATCCTCGACCCGCAGCAAGGAGGTCACCGCGCCTGCCTCCGCGGGTCCAGGACATCGCGAAGGCCGTCGCCCAGCAGGTTGAAGCCGAGAGACACGATGAAGATCGCCAATCCCGGCATGGTCGCCACCCACCATTGGTCGAGGATGAATTTCCGCCCGGCCGAGATCATCGCCCCCCATTCCGGCAAGGGCGGCTGCGCGCCGAGGCCGAGGAAGCCGAGACCCGCCGCGGTCAGGATCACGCCGGCCATATCGAGGGTCACCCGCACGATGATGGAGGACATGCAGAGCGGCCATATATGCCCGATGATGATCCGCATCGGCCCGGCGCCCTGCATCTGCACGGCGGCGATGAAATCGGAATTGCGCAGCGTGAGCGTCTCCGCCCGTGCGATGCGCGCATAGGGCGGCCAAGCGGTCAGCGTTATTGCCAGGATCGCATTGCCGATCCCCGCCCCCAGCGCCGCGACGAAGGCGAGCGCCAGCACCAGTCGGGGAAAGGCGAGGAAGATGTCGGTAATCCGCATCAGGACCACATCGACCCAGCCGCCCAGATAACCCGCCGCAGTGCCGACCAAGAGACCGATCACCGGCGCCGTTACCGCGACCAGGGCCACGATGAAGAGGGTGACCGACGCGCCATGGATGATGCGGCTGTAGATGTCCCGGCCCAACTCGTCCGAGCCCAAGAGATATCCGGCCTCCCCCGGCGGGGTCAGCCGGGCTGCCAGGTCCTGGGCCAGCGGGTCGTGGCTCGCGATCCAGGGCGCGAAGGCGGAGGCGAAGACCAGCGCTGCGATGATCACCAGCCCCGCCATTGCCAGCGGATTGGCGGCGAAATCGCACCAGGCGAGATAGGCCTGCACCGACCGCGCCTGCAGCCGAGACTGCGGCGCCTCGGCCGTCAGCCAGGCCCGCCAACCCTGCGGTGCTTCTGCGGCGCGCTCCTCCCGGACCGTCACCGCGCCCTCGGATCGACCAGGCGGTAGAGCAGGTCGGAGAGCATGTTGACACCCACGAAGACCAGGCCGATCACCACCGTACCGCCGAGGACGGCGTTCATATCGGCCGACAACAGCGCATTGGTGATGTACTGCCCGATGCCGGGCCAGGCGAAGATCGTCTCGGTCAGCACCGAGCCTTCGAGCAAGTTGACATAGGAGAGCGCCACCACCGTCACCAGCGGGATCGCGACATTGCCGAGCGCGTGGCGCCAGACCACCGAAGTCTCGCTCAACCCCTTTACCCGGGCGGTGGTGATGTATTCCTTCGACAGCTCCTCGATCATAAAGCTGCGGGTCATCCGACTGATATAGGCGAGCGAGAAATAACCGAGCAGCGAGGCCGGCAGCACGATATGGCTGACCGCGTTCCAAAAGATCGGCCAATCCCCGGCAATCGCGCTATCGACCAGGATCATGCCGGTGATCGGGGGAACGATGTCCTCGTAAAAGATATCGAGCCGGCCGGGCCCGCCGACCCAGCCGAGTATGCCGTAAAAGATCATCAGCCCGATCAGACCCAGCCAGAAGATCGGCATCGAGTAGCCGAAGAGACCGACCAGACGCACCACGTGGTCGGGCCACTGCCCCTGCCGGGTCGCGGCGAGGACGCCCAGCGGCACGCCGACCACCACCCCGATCACCACAGCCAGCGTCGCAAGCTCCAGCGTCGCGGGAAACACTCGGATCAGATCCTCGGACACCGGGCGGGCGGTCAGCGTGCTGGTGCCGAAATCGCCCTGCACCACATCGCCGAGGAAGATCCAGAACTGCGTCAGCAGAGGTTGGTCGAGCCCCATTTCCCGATAGACCCGGTCATAGATCTCGGGGCTCGCGCGCTCCCCCACCACCGAGATCACCGGGTCGATCGGCATGACCCGCCCGATCAGAAAGGTGACGAACAATAACCCCAGCATCGTCACCGCGATTGAGAGGAGCCCGCCTGCCACTGCAGTCCCGCGCCGCATCAGCGGGGCCGCAAGGGCCTGCTGCTCGGTCGGTGGGAGACTGCCGGTGGCGTTGACGCGCTCCTCCGCCATTTACTTCGTCACGGTCCAATAAAACGCGGCCGTGATCGCCGAACCCGTGACGAAGTCCGAGACATTTGCCCGCCGGGCATTTTGCTCGATCTTCTGGAACATCGGCACGAAGGGCGAGGTCGCCTGGTGCTGCTTTTGGATGTCGATATACATCGCCGCCCGCTTGTCGCGGTCGGGCTCGGTCACCGCTGCCTCGGTCAGGGCGGTCAGCTCCGGGATCTCCCAGGCCGTACGCCAGGCGAGCTTGCCGGTCAGGTTCGCCGCGTCGGTGTTGTCCGGATTGTGCGCGAAGGTATCGGCATTGGTGTGCGGATCCGGATAGTCCGGTCCCCAAGCGCCCAGATAGAGGTCGAACTCCCGCGCCCGGTATTTGGTCAGCATCTGTTTCGCTGTACCCTGGGTGATGTTCGCGGTGATGCCGACCTGCGCAAAGGCGTTCTGCAGGGTCTGCGCGATCTCGATCCGCTCCTGCGCAGTGCGGACGATTATCTCCAGCTCGAAATCGTCCGGCACATCGGCCTCGGCCAGCAGTGCCTTGGCCTTCTCAACGTCGAAGCTATAGGGCTTTTCCGTCAGCTCCCCCAGATAGGTCAGCGGCAGGAAGGCCTGATGCACCGTGTACTGGCCCTTCAGGAAGGAATTCGCCATCCCCTCGTAGTCTGCGAGGTATTTCAGCGCCTCCTTCACCTTGGGCTGCGACAGCACGGCGTTCTTTTGGTTGACCGAGAAATACATGATCCGCCCACGCAGATCGTCGTCAACGGCGATATCGGCGTTGGCGGAGACCGCGGCGATATCCTCCGGGCTCAGATTGCGGGCGATATCGACATCGCCCTTCTCCAGCAACAGGCGCTGTGTCGCGCTTTCCAGGATATGCCGGACCACCACGCGCTTCATCGCCGGCTCGCCCTTCCAGAAATCAGGGTTGGCGGTCAGCGTGTAGCTCTCATTCGGCTTCCAATTCACCAAGCTGTAGGCCCCGGACCCGGCCGAATTGGTCTTCAGCCAGCCATTGCCCCAATCGCCCTCGGTCTCATTGGCTTTCACGGTCTCGCTATCGACGATATAGGCGATCGTCGCGGTCAAGCAGTTCAGTACGAAGGACCGCGCGTAAACCTGGTCGGTGGTCAGCTGAAACGTCATATCGTCGGTCGCGACCAACGTGTCGGCCATATTGTCGGTGGTGAAGCCGAATTGGGTGAGGATGAAGCTCGGCGTCTTCTCCATCGCCACGGCGCGGCGGAGCGAGTATTCCACATCCCGCGCGGTCACCGCGTTCCCGGAGGTGAAAGTCAGCCCCTCACGGATCTTGAAGGTGAAGGTCTTGCCGTCGTCCGACACCTCCCAGCTCTCGGCGATATCGGGGACATAGCCTTTCGAAAGATCGCTCGGGTCGAAGCTGACCAGCGATCCGTAGAGGTTGTTGAGCAGATCCGAGCCGGCGAATTCGAAGCTCTCCTGTGGATCGAGAGATGTGATGTCGTCGATCCGATTCGCAATTACCAGAACGTCGGGTGGCGTCTCGCCCAACGCAGCCGGGCCGGAAAGCGTAAGCGGGAACGCCAGAAGGCTCGCCGCCGCAGCAGCGCGCAAGAATTTGATCGGACGCATGCGTGGTCTCCTATGTCGAGGCATCGGTCCGTTCGCTCTCCGCGCCGCCGGCTGTCCCGCATGGGCGCAACGAGTGTCGGACCTCGTCTGATCGGAAGCCTGTGCGGGTTCCCGAAGCAGGTCAAGAGAATTGCCCGACAGCGTGGCGCCCGCCGCAATGCTGCCCTCAGAATAGGCAGTTGACCCAAAGGGAGGCAATTCGGTGCGGCGCCCCACGCGACGTGTCCCTATCAACACACACATTGCCGCAATACGACCACATTCACCGCGTTCTTCCAATTGCAGCCTCTACTCCTCATGTAACGTAACCAGAAGAAAAGGCGTGGCGCGCAATCGTTTGGTCAGGGATGCGCGAACATGTGTGTAGGAGAGGGTAAATGGCGTTGCTAGATGCAATGTCGCCGGCGGCTTCTGTCCTGAGTTGTGGGACACTATTTGTCGGAGACTTCGAAGTTAAAGGCTCAGCGACTGTTGGCCGGGCGGCTGCTCTGGCTGCGTTGATGGTCCGCTGGGGCATCAACCCTGGCGATCGGGTCGCGATCGCAGTCACCGACCCCGTACCGTTTTCCACCGCGCTGGCCGCCTGCCTCGGCAGCGGCATTGCCGCTGTGGTTCTGGACCCGCAGGCGGACCCTGCCCCTATCGCCGCGGCGCTGAGGCGTCTGCACCCGGCCGCAATGATCCTGGATGCCGGACTGATGGAACGTCTGCTGGTCGTGCCTCAGATCGCGCTGCCCGCCCATGGCGTCGTGGTCGGGCGCGACAGCCGCAGGCCGGGCCTGCGCAACCTGTTCTCGCGCCAGGTTTCCTCGGAATCGGTGCCGTCTTGGCCCGCTTTCTCGGACATCGCCGCCAAAGCTGGCGAAGCCATGGCGATCCCAGCCGATATCGACGACACCCTGCCGGCAGTGATCGCCGTGGACATGACCGGCGGCGGCAGCGCACCCCGGGCTCATGCGCTCTCCCGCAGCGCCCTGGCGGTCCAGGCAGAGACGATATCGACACTCTTCGGGATGAGCCGCGGCGACGCGCTCCTGTCTTGCGTGCCGAGGCAAAGCTTGCCCGGCCTGCTCCTGCCCTATGGCGCCGGGCTTCTCGGCGGAATGACCGTGCAGCTGCCGGAACCCGATGCGGGGGGGATCGATGCCGATGCCCTGCCGGACCTGCTGCGGACCCGGGAGACGACCCATCTGCTGGCGCCGGTCGCGCTTTTGGAGGCCGCGGTGGCACATCCCGGGCAAGCGTCTTTCGGCGGTTCGACGCTCCGCCATGTCGTTGTGCTGGCGGAGGATTTGGCGCCCGCCTTACGCCAACAGGCGGAGGCCGCCTTCGCCTGCCGCGTCTCGAGCCTTTTCGGACCGGCCGGCACCACTGGCAGCGCTCTCTTTTGCGGGCCCGCGCCGGCGCTCTCGCGGCCGGACAGCCTCGGCAAAGCCTTGGACGGCGCCGCCCGCATCGCCGATGGCGCCGGCGAGGCGTTGCCCATCGGCCGGCCCGGACGCCTGCAGCTCAAAGGCCCGGCGGTCATGCAGCCGCTGGCGGACACCGACGGATTGTTGGAGGACGGGTGGCTCGATACCGGACTTCCAGCGAGCATCGATGCGGAAGGGTTCGTCCACCGCGCCCGCTAGTGCGGGGTCCCAATTGCCCACCTTCTCAGCTCTTCCGGCGCCAACCACCCAAAAAAATTCGGACGCCGCATCCCACGCCGACTTTTGGGTGCTATCGTCCGCCGCGGCCGCACACCGTGCCGACTCGCGGCGTGCCGGACCGGAACGACCAGGAGGAGAACACAGTGTTGAGAACAACACGTTTGGCTGCGGCGGCCACGCTGCTCGCGGCTGGGACGGCCACCGGAGCCGAGCTGCAGATGGACGATTTCGCCGCCGAAAGCCTCGGCTCGGTCACCAAGCTTTGCTCAGCCGAGCCCAGTACTGAAATGGGGCAATGGGCCCGCGGCTTTTGCTATGGCTGGATCGAGGGGGTCGAGCAGTTCTACGACGAAATTCTGCTAGACGACCGCTTCGAATTCGAACCGACGATTTGCCCCGGCCGCGAAGTATCTCGCGAGGAAGTACGCACATTGCTGGTTGATTGGTCCAACAACAATCCCGATTTGCAGGGTATTCCACCGCTGGACGGCCTGATCCGCGCGGGGCGCGAGATCTTCCCCTGCCCCTGATTGCGGTCCGAGAGAAAGGTGACCTGAGATGAGAAACAAACATGCCATCGTGCTTGCCCTCGCCGCGGGCCTCACTGTCTCTGGCTGCGCCGGTACGGGCGCAGACCGGGATACGGCTGTGCGCACCGGGACCGGCGCTGCAACGGGCGCTGCGGTCGGCGCCGTGATCGGTGCTTTCAGCGGAAGCCCCGGCGCGGGCGCTGCGATCGGCTCGGCCGTGGGCGGCGGCGCAGGCTTCCTCTACGACCAGGTAAAAAAAGACGGCGGTCTCTGATCCGCTGGCCCGGCCCGGCAAGACAGCCGGGTCCGGCGTTCCGCCATTCCACCCGCGCGCGCAGATATCTGGGCTAACCGATCGCGATGAAACGCTCGTGGCCGGGATGCGGCCCGAGCCTCGTTCACTGGCAGGCGCTGCGGCCCAGCGGCGAGCAGTCTACCGACTTCGCCAACAGCTCATTGCGGCGGTGATCACCCGGCCTCCGGCTCTGCCACCGCTGCGGCCGCAGGCGCGGCAGAGACCCGGCCCTCGCGCATCTCCTGCACCAACAGCCGGATCGAGGCGAAGTACCACGCCTTGTAGAACGCATAGTGGAAGCCTGCGGCCCCGTCCCGGAACCCCTGTTTGGCGAGATAGGCGTATAGGAAATAGAACCACGGGTACCACCACTTCTCGATATGGCGGTACTTGAACGCCTGGCGCGCCGTCAGGTCCCGCTTGCGTTCCGGCTGCGCCGCCAACAACAAGATGCGATTCGCCTCCCATGCCGCATAGTCGCGGTGGCGGTCGAGGAACCGGGCCAATCCGCGATAATCGCGATGGTCGATCTTCTCGGCGAATTCGCCGGTTGTGCCCTCGATCACCGGGTGCTCATGCACCTCCATGTCGAGCTTGCTCCACCCCTGCTCGTCGATCCGCTCATAGAGCCCCGCACCGACCCGGAACAGCGCCAGCTTGCGTTGCGCCAGGCCGTGGCGCAGCTCCCGCCCCAGGAAATAGTTGCGATAGGTCAGCCAGTATCCGGCATGCTCCTCCGGACCCAGGCGGGCGGCGAGGGCATCGCAGAAGGCGGCATCCACCACCTCGTCGGCGTCCAAGAACAACACCCACTCCGTCTCGGGCGGATGGTTGGTCAGCACCCAATTACGTTTCTTCGGGAACCGACCGTTCCAGGCGAAATCGAGCACCTTGGCGCCATGAGCTTTGGCGATCTCGACCGTGCGGTCGGTGCTGCCACTGTCGACCACCACAACCGCCGTAAAGCGGTCGAGGGCAGCGAGGCATCGGGGCAGGTTCCGCTCCTCGTCCTTTACCGGGACCACCACTGTTACGGGCAGATCGCCGCTCATGGCCCACCCCGCTGGCCGATGACCTCGGCCGGGTTGCCGCCTGCAATGCCGCCCGGCGCCAGGTCGCGGGTCAGGACGCCCCGGGCGGCCAGAATCGCCCGTGCCCCAACCCGCCGCCCGGGGCCGACAAAGGCATCGGCGCAGATCCAAGCGCCGTTGCCGATCTCGATGGGCGCCTTCACCAACGGCATCGCCGGGTCGCGGTGGTCATGGGTCCCGGCGCAGAGATGCGCGCCCTGCGAGACGGTCGCCTGCGCGCCGATCCTGATCGGTCCGAGCGCGTAGAGGATCGCGCGATCCCCGACCCCCACCTCATCGCCCAGTGTCAGGTTCCATGGGATCGTCACGCGCACGCTCGGATGTACCTGCACCGCCGTGCCAATCTCCGCCCCGAAAAGGCGCAGCAGCCCCCGCCGCCAGGCCCAGGCCGGACGCGGGCTACACGCGAAAAGTGGATGCGCCAGGCTCCACAACACCCGGCCGAGCTGCTCCCGCCGGGTCCATTTCCGCGCCCGACGGTTGGCGGCGATGTCGAGGGTCGCGGTCACCGACCGTCCTCGCGCACACAAGCGGGCCGGTCGCCGCCATGGCACAGCCAGCGATAGACCCTCACCACGTCGCGGCCGATGGCGTCCCAGGAGAAATCGCGCCGCATCCACGCAGCGCCGCGGGTGCCCATGGCAGCGCGCTCGTCCGCCGGCAGGGCCAGAGCCGCAGTCAGCGCGGCCGCCAGGGGCTCCACGCCATGGTCGATCCACCAGCCGCAGCGCTCCTCGGCCAACCCCTGCCAAGGCGCGCCCTTGGTGGACATCACCGGCGTCCCCTGCGCCAGGCTCTCGGCCACCGTCATGGCGAAATTCTCATTCAGCGTCGGCAGAACGAACAGCGCCGCCTGCCGCATCAGGCGGGTCTTCTCCGCGCCGAAGACGGGGCCGGAGACGGTGGCGGAGCCTACCCCAATCTCCCCGACCAAAGCCTGGAGCTCCTCGGCATGACCGCGTTCGCTGGGGCCGACGATCCGCAGCTCCCATCCAGGATGCGCGGCCTCGATCTGCGCCCAGGCACGGATCAGCCGGTCGAGCCCCTTCTTCGGGTGGATCCGGCCGAGCGACAGGACATAAGGCTGCTCGACCCGTCCAAGCCTCGCCGGCACATCGATGCCGTTGGGGATCACCGCCACCGGCTGGGTAAGCCCGAAGGCGCGGATATCGTCGTGTTCCTGATCGCTGGTCGCGTGGAGGCAGGCGGCCGACCGCGCTGCCCGCCCCTGCGCCAGCGCCCAAAAACCGCGCTTCAGCCCACGAGAAAATTGCAACGCCCCGGGCCCAAGCATTCCCCGCGGCGAGAGCACGACGGGCCGGCCCAGGCGGCGCGCTGCAGACGCCGGATAAACATTGGGCATCATCCACAGCCCGTGGGCATGGAAAACATCCGCGTCCCGCCTCAGGCCCTGACGCATCGCGGCAGAAACGCCAAGGCGTCCCAGCGGCCCGAAATCGGCGAAGTCCTGCTGAAATCGCGTGTGGCGCACCCCAGCCACTTCCCGCTCGCCCGGCTCGCCGAGTGTCATCAACGCCACCTCGGCCCCCTGCCCCGCCAGCGCGCGGGCCAGCCGCGGCACCGAATAGGACGGGCCGGACGCCTCTGCCTCGACCGAGGCGACCACTTGGACGACGGAGAGATTGTCGACAGCTTCGGCGCTATCCCGCATCGTTCAGGCCGCCTGGGCCACAGGTGTTTGCAGCCATGGCGGAACCGGCCGCTCGCCGCCGCCATCCCGGTGAGTCAGCACGGCGTCCAGAAAGGCCGCTGCCGCCGCGGGCGTGATCGCCGGGCGGAAGGCGGCAATCCGGTCTGCCAGCTCGCCCGAGCCTGAGAGGCGCCCGAAAAGCCGCGAGAGCGCATCAGCGAGCGCATGTTCCGAGCCCGCCTGGAACACCTCGCCAGCACCGCTCGCCGCGACCAGTTCCTTCGCGCCGATACCATCGCTGACGACCACTGGCAGACCGGACAGCAACCCCTCGTTGATGCGGATGCCCCATGGCTCCTCGATCCCCGGGGCGACAAGGGCGTTGGACTCGGCGAACAGCGCCGCCAGCCGCTCATTGGACACGACGCCCGCGAAGTCCACGGCATCGTCGAGACCGAGCCGGGCAGACAGCGCCTTGAAGGCCGCCTCCGCCGGACCGAACCCGGTTATGGTGCAGCGGAACGGGATGCTCCGCTGGCGCAGGATCGAGAGCGCCTTCAGCAGAACGTCCTGGCCCTTGAACGGCTCCAGATAGCCGAGGCAGAGGAGCCTCAGCGCCTCCGCCCGCGCAGCGGCCCGCGGCAGCGCCGGAAAGTCGGGGAAATAACCGAACGGATAGATCCCCTCCGCCGCAAAGCCGAGCATCCGGAACGCCCGTTCCCGGTCGCCGGAGGCCGACAGGACGAAGCGCGCTTTCCGCGCCACCGTCCGCGTGCGGAACGGCGTCACGATCGGCGCGATCACCGCCTTTGCCATCCGCTTCACCCCGGTCTCGAGGTTCGATGGCGCTTCCATAATCACGCCGAAGCGCTTGTCCCCCGCGGCCAATGACAGGGCGACATGGCGGACCCGCGGGTCGTGATAGATGCCGTTGACGATATGCAGCCCTTCGCGAGCGTCCATCAGCGCCTCGGCCCGACCGCGCCAGCCGGGCCCGTCGGCCAGCACCTCCAGCGGCAGGGCGCCATGGGGCGGCACCGTCCAGCCGAGTTTCTTGCGCTTCTCCGGCAGGTCGTTCAGCGCGACGAAAAGCACGTCATAGCCCAGGGCTTCCGCCATGTGGCGAAACATCGGGATCGCGCTCTTGCACGGGATCCCCCACCAAACGGTCAATGTGCGGGCGGACACAGCGCCTCCATCAATTGCTCGATCGGCCGGCCGCGGAAATGCCGGCTCTCCCAGAACCCGCGGAGATAGCCGGGCGTCGCGATCCGCGCCGCAACCCGCAGCGGCAGGGTTACGGGGCTCGGCAGATGGGTGGTGAAGCCCTTTGTCATCGCCTCGATCTGGCGCTGCTCGGCGGCGCGGGCGGCATGGGTCTTCGCCGCCGTCGGGTCGGAGGCGCCGGCAAACAGCGGCGCCGCCGTCTTCGCCGTCTCGTGCAGCCGATAGGCCCAGGTATAGCGGCGCAGCCGGTGATACCGCGCGCCCGCCATGGCAAAGCGCCACCAGAGCTCGGTATCCATCTTATAGTGCAGATCCAAATTGATGCCGCCTACCCGGTCATAGAGGCTTTTCGCAAAGAACGCCGACGGCCCCGCGGCCGTGAGCGTGCCGACCCGCGGCAGGATCGGCCACCAATCCTCGCCCCGCCCGCAGCGGATCACCGCGCCGTCCGCATCGATCCAGACGATGTTTCCGAACGCCCATTCGCAGCCTGGATTGCCCTCGAACACGCGCGCCACCTCGGCCAATGCGCCGGGCAGCAGGATGTCGTCGGTGTTCAACCAGGTCAGAACGTCGCCGCTCGCCCGTTCGAAACCCTTTCGCATTGCATCGCTTTGACCGTCATCGCGCTCGGAAACACAGACGGCCAGCCTGTCGCGGTGGCGATTTACGATCTCCATCGTGCCGTCGGTGCTGCCGCCATCCAGGAACAGAACCTCCTTATGCGGATAGTCCTGGTCGAGGGCTGACAACAACGCCTCTTCGACATAATCCGCCTGGCTATAGGACGGCATAATCACCGAGATCTTCACGGGTCGGTTCCGCAGCATCGCCTCAGGCACCCGGAAGCAAATGTGCGCCCGGCACGTCGCGGTGCAGATACCAGGCGTCAAAATCCGAGATCTCCGTTAGGATCTGGCGATAGCCATGCCCCTCCAGCTTCGCCTTCAACCGCACCGCATCGCCGGACCTGTGGTTCTGCTCGATCGCCATGAAGCCGAAGCGCGTGCGCGAGAAATCGACGCTGTCGAGAATGTCGAGCTCGGTCCCCTCCGTATCCAGCGACAAGAAATCGATCTCGGCCGGCGCCTGATGCTCGGAGAGGATGGTGTCGAGCCGTGCGGTCGTCACCATGTGACGATTGATGGTCCCGACATTGCCCACATCCTCTGCCGAGATCGCGAGGCGGGAGAGCGCACCGTCCTCCGCGACCTCCTCGAACTCCAACCTCTCGCCCTCGCGGGAGGATGCGGCCCGAGTGTCGAGCGCGGCCGAGCGGCAAGCCGTGATGGAAGCTTGGAACGGCGGGTTCGGCTCCACCAATAGACCCTTCCAGCCCATCTCCTTCTCCAGGAAATAGGTGTTCGAGATCGTCTGCCCTTCGCCGACGCCGACCTCGACGAAGTAGCCGTCGCGCTTGTGGCCGAGCGCAAGCAGACAAACCAGGTCCTGCAAGAGCTGCCCCTCGGCCCGCGAGAGATACCGCTTGATCAGCGCCTGGCCATCCTCGGTCACCGCGCGGGACAGTTTGGCGGCGAACAGCGCCTGGGAAAACCGCAGGGCGCTGCGCCCTTCGGCAATCATCTCCTGCTGCATGGCGCGCACATTATGCTTGTCGAGATGCACGGCGAGTCGGTAAAGGCCCGGCGACTTTAGCGCCCGGCCCGCCAGGAACGCCCAGGGCGAGGCCAGGATGCCCGCCGCCTCCGCAAGTTTAGACAGCGCCGCTCGTCTGCTCATGGGCGACGGCTCCTTCGTTCTGTTTCGGCCACAGCGTATCGCGGGTGCCCCATCCCGCACGCTCCGGCTCTTTCTGTAACCAGCGTCTTAGCCCAACATACTACCGAAGCGCGAGACGCGGATCGTTGCCTCGCCTGGAATTTCCGCGCCTCTGTGACGCGGCCCGTACAAGTGGTTAATATTGAACTGCCCGTGAATTCAGGGCGGAATTATGGCGCTCGATGGACAAGCATTCAGAAGAGGCGGTTGACCATAGGGCTTCTGGCGCCTAAACCGAAAACCGAGGCGCCAATAATGAAGTATATGATGGCGAGAGCAGTGGGGAGAGGTCATTGAACATCGTCCCTGACAACCCGATGCCAGGGAATGAAAGACTGTCCGGCCACGGCGATCAGCCGTGGTCCGACCGATTGCTTGGCCGCGACGAAGCAGAGAGCGAGTTCTCCCTCGCCGAATTGCTGCGCATCGCCTGGGACAACAAGTTGCTGCTGCTCGCCTCTATGGGCATTTGCGCCGGTCTCGCCGGTTGGTCGGTGATCACGGCAATCCCCCTCTACACGACCGAGACGACAGTGGTGCTCGAGACCGAGCGTCGGACCGTCGTCGATTTCGAGGATGTGATCCCGCAGGTCGGCACCGACTATGTGGGTGTGAACACCGAGCTTCAGGAGCTGCGCTCCGACCCCCTGATCGCCCGTGTCGTCGATGTCTTGCGCCTCGATCAGGATCCGGAGTTCAATCCGACATTGCGAGAGCCACGGGTTTCGCCGCTGGGCTGGCTGCTGGGCACTGTCCGCACTCAGCTTGGCGTCGTCCCGCCCGCCTCGCCAAGCCCAACGCCTGAGCGGATCCGGGAGATCGCCATCGATCAGGTGCGGAAGCGGTCCTCGGTCTCTCTGGTGGATGACGCCTATATCTTCCGCATTTCGGCGGAGACGGAGTCGGCGTCGAAGTCCGCGATGATCGCCAATGCGATTGCGCAGCAATACATCGAATACAAGCGCGAGGTGCAGTTCCGCGCGATGAGCGAGGCGATGACCTGGCTCTCGAACCGGGTGATCGACCTCAAGACCGATCTGGAAACGGCCGAGGCGAGCATCGAGGATTTCGCGGCCCGCGCCGGGGTGGTCAGCGAAACCGCGCTCGGCAACAATGCTGCCCGACTAAACACCTTGCGCGACCGCCAGCGCGAAAAACAGACCGAGGCCCGGGAAACCCGGGCGCGGATCGAGCGTATGTCGGTCCTGCGCCATACCGGCGATTTCGACACGATTGGTAAGGAGACCCAGGTCGGTTCGCTGCGGCTCCTGGCACAGGAGCTCGCCCGAAACCCAGACGACGGCGAGGCTTTGACCCGGTTCGACACTCTTTTGACGCGGCAATTCACGGCCGGGACCGCTGCCGCCAGCCGGGCCGAAGAGCAAGCCGCGTCATTGGCCGAGGCCGTGGCGGAGCTGGAAGGCGATATCAACCTGCAGTCGCAGGAATTGGTCCGCCTGCGCCAATTGCAGCGGGAGGCGGAGGCGACCCGCTTGGTCTACGAGCACTCCCTCGGCCGCCTGAAAGAGCTTTCGGTGCAGGAGGGTGTACAGCCCGCCGGCGCCCGCGTGCTCTCCCCGGCCCGGGTTCCGCAGATCCGATCCTATCCGAAGGTCACCCGCAGCGTCGCACAGGGCGCGGCGCTCGGCCTGGTGCTGGGCGTGGTCCTGGTGTTCCTGCGCACCTCGCTGCGCAACACCATCCTGACGCCGGAGGAGCTGGAGAAACTAACCGGCCTGCCGGTCCTCGGCATCATTCCGCAGGCGCCGCGGTCGAAGCCCCATAAGATCCTGGAATTGATCACCGAGCAGCCGACCTCCGGCCTGCCGGAGGCGGTGCGCAACCTCCGCACATCGATCCTGCTCTCGACCATCGACACGCCGGTTCAGGTGATCATGTTGACCTCTTCCGCGCCGAACGAGGGCAAGACCGTCCTCTCCACTGCACTAGCACAAAGCCTCGCGATGTCGGACAAGCGGGTGCTGCTGATAGACTGCGACCTGCGCCGGCGCATGGTGCGCGACTATATGCGGATCGAGGAACGGCCCGGCGTCATCTCGCTCCTCAGCGGCGAGGCGAAGGTCGAAGACATTGTCTACTGCGACGACAAGACCGGGCTGCACATCCTGCTCGCCGACAAGAGCCCGATCTCCGCCAGCGACTTCTTCGGCTCGAAGCGGTTCGAGGCATTCCTCGAGGGACTGAAGAGCATCTACGACTATGTGGTCATCGACACGCCGCCGGTTCTGGCGGTGCCCGATGCGCGGATCGTCGCCCAGACTGCCGATGCGGTCGTGTTCGCGGTGCAGTGGAATTCGACGCGGGAGAGGATGATCCTCTCGGCCCTGCGGCTGCTGCAGCAGGTCAATGTGCGGGTCACCGGCCTCGCCATGACCAGGGTCGATCCCCATGGCATGGACCGCTATGGCTATTACGGCTACGGCTATGGGCATGGCTATGGTCAGAAACGGATCGACAAATACTACACCGCCAACTGACCCCGCTTCGGTGCACTGATCCAGCCAGCCAAAATGCGGTGCTCAAAACTCGCCGGGAGTTTTACGCAGCGGTGCCGTGTGTTTAATAGCCCCGCATCCGTTCCCTCATCGGATCGCTGCTCTCCGCAGGCAGGGCCGGGGCAGCCACCGTCTCAAAAACTCATCCGCCCCGGCCCGGAATCCAATCGGTGCCGGCCAGCGGCACCTGCGCCATCGCGGCCGCCTCCACCGTCAGGGCGACCAGATCCTCGGGCTCCAGGTTGCGCACATCCGACTTGCCGCAGGCCCGCGCCAGGGTCTGCAGCTCCAGCGTCATGACCTTCAGGTAGTTGGCAAGCCGCCGCCCCCCCATCACCGGGTCGAGCCGTGCCGCCAATGCCGGATCCTGGGTGGTGATCCCCGCCGGGTCCTGCCCCGCGTGCCAATCGTCATAGGCCCCCGCGGTGGTGCCGAGGGCTTCGTACTCCGCCTCCCATCTTGGGTCATTGTCGCCCAAGGCCACCAAGGCCGCAGTGCCGATCGAGACGGCATCTGCGCCCAGCGCCAAAATCTTCGCCACATCGGCGCCGTTGCGCACCCCGCCGGAGACGACCAGCTGCACCTTGCGGTGCATACCCAACTCCTCCAACGCGCGCACCGCGGGCCGGATCGCGGAAAGCGTGGGGATCCCGACATGCTCGATGAACACATCCTGGGTCGCCGCAGTTCCCCCCTGCATCCCGTCGAGGACCACGACATCCGCCCCGGATTTCACCGCCAAGGCGACGTCGTAATAGGGCCGAGAGGCGCCCACCTTCACATAGATCGGCACCTGCCAATCGGTGATCTCGCGCAGCTCCTCGATCTTAATCTCGAGGTCATCCGGCCCGGTCCAATCGGGATGGCGACAGGCCGATCGCTGATCCACCCCCTCCGGCAAGGTGCGCATCTCGGCGACCCGCTCGCCGATCTTCTGGCCCAGCAGCATGCCACCGCCGCCGGGCTTGGCACCCTGGCCGACCACCACCTCGATCGCATCGGCCTTGCGCAGATCGTCCGGGTTCATGCCATATCGGCTCGGCAGGTATTGATAGACCAGCTTCTCCGAATGCCCCCGCTCCTCCACCGTCATGCCGCCATCGCCCGTGGTGGTCGAGGTGCCGGCCAGGGTCGCCCCACGGCCCAATGCCTCCTTCGCCTGGCCGGAAAGGGAGCCGAAGCTCATCCCCGCAATGGTGATCGGGATCTCCAATTCCACCGGCTGCTCGGCGAAACGGGTGCCGAGGGTCACCTTGGTGTTGCAGGCCTCTCGATAGCCCTCCAACGGATAGCGCGAGACCGAGGCGCCCAGGAACAAGAGGTCGTCGAAATGCGGCACAGGACGCTTCGCACCACCGCCCCGGATGTCATAGACGCCGGTCGCCGCAGCTCGTCGGATTTCCGATAGGGTGTGCGGATCGAAGGTCGAGGAGTAGCGGGGCAGCGTGCCGCGCCGGTGCGGCGGCGGGGTCTGATCGTTCATGTCGGCCTCACCACGCGTCGTCGACATCGAAATTGTAAAGCGCTCGGGCCGAGCCATAGCGGCGAAAGGCGCCTGGGTCCGCCTCGATCCCCGCGCGGTCCAACAGCCCCGCCACCTCGGCGAGAGAGGCGTCGTCCATCTCCTTCTCCACGCAGTCGGCGCCCAGGCTTTTGACACTGCCCCGCACATAGAGACGCGCCTCGTAGATCGAGTCCCCCAGCGCATCGCCCGCATCGCCACAGACCACCATGACGCCCGCCTGCGCCATGAAGGCCGACATCGCGCCCACGGAGCCGCCGACCACGATCTCCGCCCCCTTGAGCGAGATGCCGCAGCGGGCGGAGGCATCGCCATGGACCACCAGCAAACCGCCATGGGCCGTCGCGCCCGCCGATTGACTGACCCCGCCATGCACCCGCACGGTGCCGGACATCATGTTCTCGGCGATACCGGTGCCGGCATTCCCCTCGACCATGACGGTCGCGCGCTGGTTCATCCCCGCGCAGTAATAGCCCGCATGGCCCTTGACGGTGACATCGATGGGGTTCTCTAGCCCACATGCCAGGTTGTGCGCACCATTCGGGTTCAGCACCTCGAAGCTGCCGCAGGTAGCCTCGCGCAGCGACCGGTTGACCGCCCGCTTGCCCAAGGCGTCGAGATCCAGCGCGGCATTCGTCAGCACTTGGTTCATGCGGCCTTCCCCCAGCTATAGGGCTCGCCGGGGGCAGGCTCCCAAATCGCGGCATGCTCCACGCCGGGCAGGACCGCGATGGACCGAAACTCCGACGACATGGCGACCCAATCCTCGGTCTCGGCCATCACCGCCGGCTTGCAGGCAATCGGGTCGCGCAGTACCGCAAACCCGTCTGCGGTACCGATGGCGAAGGTGAAGAACCCGTCCAGCGTCTGCAACGAGGCGCGCAACGCGTCGGCCAGCGTGTCCCCCTGCCGCATCCGGCTGGCGAGAAAGCCCGCGGCGACCTCGCTGTCATTCTCGGTCTGAAACCGCTCGCCGCCTGCGGTCAGGCGTCGGCGCAAACGGTTGTGGTTGGAGAGGGAGCCGTTGTGGACCAGGCAAGTGTCGGCGCCGGTCGAAAACGGATGCGACCCGGCAGTGGTCACCGCGCTCTCGGTCGCCATCCGGGTATGGCCGATGGCATGGGTGCCATGGCGACCAGGCAAACCGAAACGGTCCATCACCGCATCCGGATCGCCGACGCCCTTATAGACCTCGATCGATCGGCCAAGGGACAGAACCGTCACCTCAGGCGCATTGTCGATCAGCCAGCGCCGGGCCACCTCGCCATCGCCATCGACCCGCAGGACGGCGTGGTCGTGCAGCGGCGTCGCCTCGGCCCCGCCGCCGGTGGCTGCGGACACGCGCACTGCCAGGGCCGTCCAATCGACGGCGCCGGTTTTGTCCAAAAGAACCAGCTTTGCCGCCTCTTCCGCACCGCTATAGACCGCAAAACCGGCGCTATCCGGACCGCGTCCCCGCATCTCATGCAGCATCAGGGCGGTCAGCCGACCAAGATCTTCCGACAGCCCATCGTTCTTGAGATAAAGGCCGACAATCCCGCACATTCGCCAGCACCCTTCGATTGATCACCGGACGTTAGGCGGTGCGGATCGCCCTCCACAAGAAAAATTTTTTATTCAAGGTAAACTCATGGCAGAGGCGATGACCGACAAAAACCGGCAGGGCAGTTGCCGCATTTCCAGCGGCCCGTGGGGTGCCTCGGCATCGAAAAACAACGAATCGCCGGGATAGAGCTCGTAGTCCGTCTCGCCATGGCGGTACACGACTGACCCCTCAATCATATAGATGAACTCGACCCCCTCGTGTTGAAAGATCGGATAGGCATCGCTGTCGCTGGTCAGGGTGATCATGAACGGCTCGACCTTGACCTTGTTGCGTAGGGACGCCCCCAGCAATTGGTAGATATGACCAGACCGCGACCCTCGGCGGTCAATGGTCAACCCCTCGCCCGCCCTCACGAAACTCGCGTCGCGCTTTTCGTCGTACTTCGCAAAAAACGAGGCCAGAGGGATGTTTAGCGCCATCGCCAAGCTTTGAAGCGTATGCAGAGAGGGTGACTTCTGCCCGTTCTCGATCTTCGAAAGCATGCCCACCGACAGCGACGCGGAGCGCGACAGCTCCGCCATCGTCATGCCGAGCGCCATGCGGAACAAACGGACCTGCGAGCCGATCCAGACCTCCAAGGCCTTTTCGTGCGGTTGTGGCTCTTCCCGCGTGTGGTCCACGTCCCCATCCCATTCTTTCAGCCTGCAGAAGACCCTGATGGCACAGCAACTCTGCTGCCGCACCTAGGAAATTTTTTTTACTTGAAGGAAAAGCGCAGCCGCGCTTTGGCCCCTGCACGGTTCCAAAGCGGATAACGGCGATGGCGGATCGGGTGCCGTGATCTGTGACCGCGTCGGCCGAGCATCCGCCCCGCCTTCGATAGATCTCCGAAAAGCCACAAGATCTCGGCCGGGCGGCGATAGCCAGGATCGACCCCGACCGAGGTCCGGCCGGTGGCCGCACCAAGCGACCGGAGCCCTTATCCCCCACCTCGACCGAGCGGGCCACCCAAAACGGGCGCTGCCCGCAGTTCGGGATCGCCGATCAAGCCAGGCGATGACGACACCGGCGCGGTCTGTTGCACGCTCCATCAGTCCTTTCGACCGTCCGGGAACGTCTTGCCCTTCACCGCGCCAGGCTCGCCGACGACGAAATCGCTCGCGATGTAGGCGACGACCTCGTCGGCGGTGAGCACCTTGGCGCAGGTCCCGCCCGCGACCTTCAGCGCGATCTCGTGGTTGGCTGTCGCTGTGGCCACCGCGTCGCGCACCACGACCACATCATAGCCGCGCGAATTGCCGGCATAGGCGGTACTCAGGATGCACTCGTCGGTCCAAAGCCCGCAGACGACGATGGTGTCGATGTCGTGGGCCTTGAGCTTTTTGTCGAGATAGGAGTCGCCGTGCTCGTCGAAGGTCCAGAACATGTCCAGATGTTTGCCGTGGTAAAACCAACCGTCGGCCACCTCCTGGTCCGTCGGTGCGATCTCGGCCATAGGCTCCATACCCGGAGCGCCGCCGAAGACATAGACCGCGTTCTCAGGGCTGTCGGGGTTCAGCCCCCTTGGCCCGTACCAGCGATCCATGGTGTTCGATATCCCGTCGTCGAAGCGGCGGGTCCAGGAGCTCCAGGCGATGCAGACGCCGTCATGCTCTGATCGGGCCTCCCGGAACGCGTCCAGCAGCTTGATGACATTCGGCAGAATGCCGCCGGCATAGGGGCGGTACTCCTCCTGACAGTCATCCATCAAAAGCGCGATCCGCCGCGGGCGGTCTTTCAGCTCCCAAGACGCCCAGAAGGAAAGCGGCGTGTCGTTGGGACCGCCGGGGGTGCTGCTAAAGTTGGGCATCGGCTGGCGGGCGATGTCCATGTTGCGGTTCTTGCGCGGCTGCTCAAATCCTTCTTTCAGGGTTAGGATCTTTTGGCCTTCATCTCTCATGGTGTTGCTCCTCCGAGTTGTGAGACTGTCCCGCCGACCTCTTATGTCCTCAATCGCTCAAGAGAGCGGCGATCACTTCGTTGATGGCATCGGTGTCGACTGCGGATTGCCCAGACCCGGCCATATGGCCCCAATCGGTCTCCAGATCGCGGTAGGTCGCGCTGCCGATCATCGCCGCCTCGGCCCGGCAATCGGCGGGCGTGAAGTAGAGATCGGTCTCGGCGGTCGTGACCACCGTCTGCGCCGAGATCCGCCCCAGCGCCCCGGCGAGGTCGCCGCCATCCGCCCCATCGTTGCCGATCCAGGTGCGCCACATGGCGGTGAGATCGCCGGCATCCCGCGCCATGAACAGCGCGTCCCAATACCGCGCGAGCCAATCGTCGAGATCGGCATAGCCCATCTCGCGATAGCCGCCGCGCTTCAGCCAGGGCTGGGAATAGGCCCAACCGGCATAGATGCGCCCCGCGGCACGCAGGCCAGCCACCGGCGCCTCGCCGCTGCCGTAGCGGGGGTCGGCCTCCAACGCCGCGAGCAGGCTTTCCAGGAACACCCGATTATGCGGGGTCGTGCGCGCCGTCCCGCAGATCGCCAAAAGACGCAGGACACGGCCCGGTTCCTCGACCGCCCAGCGATAGGCTTGCTGCGCCCCCATCGACCAGCCGACCGCAAGCGCAATCGGCGCGTCGCCAAACCGCTCCGCCAGCATCGCCCGCTGCAGCGCGATGTTGTCGGCATGGCCGACGGGCGGGAAGTCGAGCCCCAATGCGGTGGTCGATGGCGAGGTCGAGACGCCATTCCCCAGAATGTTCGGCACGACAATGCACCACCGTTCGGGATCCAGCGCCTTACCGGGCCCGATCAGAAAGGCGTTCTGCTCATGCGTCCCCCCAAAGCGCGTGGGGTAGAGGATTAGATTGTCCCGCGCCTCGTTCAGCTCACCCCAAACAGCAGTAACCAGCCGGCAGCCCGGCAATCGCCCGCCGCCCGCCAGATCGAGATCGGTGGTGAAGTCTTCCAGCCGCATGGCCCGCCCTCAGAACATGCGGAGATAGCGCTGCATCTCCCAGTCGGAGACGTGGTTGAGATAGCTCAGCCACTCCTGCTCCTTGTAGTCGACCCAAGCATCGAACATCGCCTCGCCAAACACGGCCTTGGAGAGGGGGTCCTTCTTGAAGGCCTGCACCGCCTCGTCCAGCGTGCGGGGCAGCATGTCGATCTTGCGCCGGCGGCGTTCGCGCTCCGAGATCAAATACATGTTGTCGGTGTTCGGGTCGCCGGGGTCGAGGCCCTCGGCAATCCCCTCCAACCCCGCGGCCAGGCACATCGCAGCGCCCAGATAGGGGTTGCAACCGCTGTCGGCGGCCCGCAGCTCCACACGCCCGCCGCCCTTGGGGATGCGCATCGCATTGGTGCGGTTGTTGTTGCCATAGCAGGCATAGATCGGCGCCCAGGTGAAACCGGACATCGAGCCCTGCTTGACCAGCCGCTTATAGCTGTTCACCAGCGGCGCGACGGTCGCCATGATCGCCGGCAGGTGGCGCAGGATCCCGGCCAGGAACTGATAGCCGAGCGGCGACAGCCCGCAGCCTCGCGGATCGTCGGTGGATTTGAAAAGGTTCTCCCCGGTCTTCGCATCGGCCAAGGACATGTTGAAATGCGCGCCGGACCCGGTCCTCTCGCCGAATGGCTTCGGCATAAAGCAGGCATAGCCACCGTGCTTGCGCGCGATCGCATTCGCCATCATCCGCAGCAGCACATAGCGGTCCGACATCGTACGCACATCGGCATAGTCGAAATCGATCTCGACCTGGCCGATCCCGTCCTCGTGGTCGAAGGAATAGACATCCCAGCCCAGGGCGTTCATCCCAGCCACCAACTCGCCCAGCCAATCCAGATTGTCGATCAAGCGGGTTGTGTCATAGGCCGGCTTTTCCAGATCCGGCAGCGGCGAGATCGGCTGCCGCCCGCCGGCCTCGTCGCGGAAGACGAAGAATTCCGCCTCCAGGCCAAGGTTCATCGTGAACCCCATCTCGGCGGCCCGCGCGACCTGGCGGCCCAGGATCACCCGCGAACAGGCGTCGAAGGGCGCGCCCTCGCACCACAAATCGCAGGAGAAATAGGCCGTGTCGGGCCGGAACGGCAGGATCGAGACCGAGGCCGGGTCCGGCATGCAGGCGACCTCTTCGTCGTTGATCTCCTGCGGCACACCGTCGAGGGCGGCGCCGGTGAACATCTCGGACCCGGCCATCATCTGTTCGAAATGGCCGATCGGCACCAGCTTCGACTTCGAAATGCCGTGCATATCGACATAGGAGGCGATGCAGGTGGTCACTCCCTTTTCCGTCAGCTCGACCTTCAGCGATGCCGTGTCCTTCATTTGCCGCTCCCTCGCATCCCCATTCGCCGTCTAAGAAGAAGGGCCGCACGCGGCGGCCCCTCCGGTCGTTGCATCTCGGGCGGGCTTGCGGCCCGCCGGGGCGTCACTTCTTTTCTTTGTGCGCCGCTTCTTCCTGAACAGCGCCCCAGGCGATCGCGCCAAAGCAGGCGATCACGGCGAGCAGCAGCAACAGCCCGGGGGTCGCCCCCCCGGCGCCGGTGAAAACGGCGCCCGCACCTTCCCAACTGTCGATCGGTGAACCCATCGGTTTTCTCCTCTGTCTTTCGTTTCGGGGTTATTCGGCCGCGGTCGCGACGGGGCCGCCGGAAGGCTCCGGCTTGCCGAACGGGGTGTGCATCCCCTCCGGATAAGCAGAGATCGGCACTTCGGCGAGGTCCATGCCCAGGATCTCGACATGCTCCGGGATCCGCAGCAGTCCGACCGACTTCAGGATCAGCGACACGACATAGCCCGGCACGAAGCCCAACACGGCCATGGCGACGGCGCCGATGATCTGGCCAAGCAGGTTGGTGTCCGGGTAGTCGCCATTCGGGTAGCCAGCGGCGAAGATCCCGAAGGCGATGACCCCGAAGGCCCCGGCAAAGCCATGGACCGACACCGCGCCGACCGCATCGTCGATCTTAAAGGTGCTCTCCAGCCATTTCGCACCGATGGGTGCGATGATACCGCCGCACATGCCCAGCAGGAAGGCGAGCGGGGGCCAGTAGACATCGAGGCCGGAGGCTGCCGCAAAGATCCCCGCCAGCGCGCCCGACATCATCCAGAACGGATCCCGCCCGGCGATCCAGCCGCCGATGATCCCGCCAGAGAAGCACATGACGGTGTTGAAGGCCACGGCCGACAGGGTCGTCGGGTTGCCAAAGATCGTCGTCCACTGTCCGGTGCCGTTATAGATGATGCAGCCGCCGAGGAAGCCGAAAAAGCCCACGATCAGGACCATCAACCCAAAGGTGGCCAGCGGGATGTTGTGCGGCCGGATCTCGTTGGCGGTGCCGTCGGCGTTGAACTTCCCGATCCGCGGGCCGAGATTTATCAGCACGCCCAGCGCAAAGAACGCGGCAATCATGTGCACGCAACCGGCGGCGCCGAAATCGTGCCAGCCATACTCGGTCAGCAGCCAGCCATCGCCATGCCACGCCCAGGAGGCGCCGAGGATCCAGACCACCGAGCCGAGCAGGATCGCGAGGATGATGAAACCGGACAGTTTGATCCGCTCGATCACCGCGCCGGAAAAGATCGAGGCCGTGGTCGCGGCGAAGAGCGTGAAGGCTGCCCAGAAGATGCCCGTGGCGTTGTCCTGCAGGTTCGGGCCCATGGCGTCGGACCAGGGCGCGCCACCGGTTTCGGCCGTGAAGTCCGGCAGCCCCGCCGGCGATGCCAGGTAGATCCACCAGCCGAAGAAGAAGAAAGTGGGGATCACGAAGGCAAAGGCCAGGATGTTCTTCATGCCCGAGGCGAGGACGTTCTTTTTGCGCGATGCCCCCATCTCGTAGCCGAGAAAGCCCGCATGGATGATGAACATTAGCGCAGTGCACCACCAGTAAAAGACTTCCATGTTCACGGAGGTCGACCAGCCGGTCCCCTCCTCCATCGCGGCGACTTTGGCCGCGAGTTCGGCTAGCTGCTCTTCCATCGAGCTCCCCATCGGTTAACCACAGATTTACCTATGGTTAATCAATTATCACTCTTAGGAAACACAAAAATGTCTATTTCTTAGGACTCTAGATAAACGCTTTTTTTCAATGGTTTATACTGTAGGAGCGCGAATTGTCCTGGCCAATATGCCTGTTTTTTAGGCATATTGATGACTTCTTATGCATTCTGTGCACAACTATCTTGCTTCATGGGACGAAAAACCGCCTAGCCCGACAGCCCGGGGAGGAGACGCGCAGGATCGTTCAACCGGGGCGCTCCCACAGATTTCCTTTTGATCAAAATATTTTTCTGTGGTGAAAATCCAGCCGAGGGACGGGGGACACCAGGTGGCGAGGACCAAGGGCGATGGCGGCGGGGCCAAGGACGGCGCGGCGGGTGCCGCACCCGGCCCGGTGCATGTCGGCATTTTCGATTTTACCGGCACCTTCCGCTCGAAACGCCTGCCGGGCCCGGCCTTCGAGCGGATCCTGAAGCATGGCTGGCATTTCATCGATGCGCTTCCGTTTTGGATGCATGACGAGCGCTGCTTTGCCGAGCGGGGCTTTGTCGATGAGCCCTGCACGGTCCGCCCCGACAGCCTCCGCACCTTTCCCGTCGAACCTGCCGCGCGCCTCGCTATCGCGGACTATGCGGGACCCAGCGCCGATATCGCCCCCCGTGTGGCACTGGAGCGGCAGGTGGCGAAGGCGGCGGAACAGGGGCTGGAGGCAGTCGGCGGCTTTGAGTTCGAGACGATCTTCCTGGCGGAGGACGGCGCCTCCCTCCGCGCCAAGGGGTGGCGCGACCTCGACCCAGCACTGACCCATAACCGATGCTGGTCCACGGTCTCGCCCGCCGCCGATGCGGATCTGTTGGCAGAGATCGACAACGCCCTCCGCGCTGCCGACATCGCGCTCGACCACCGCTGCAGCGAGCTCGGCCCCGGCTGCGTCGAATACACCCTCGGCCCCAGCGCGTTGACCCGCGCCGCCGACGACGCCGCACTCTTCAAGATGCTCCTGAAGGCAGAGGCGCGGAAGCGCGGCATGACCGCGAGCTTCATGGCGCAACTCGATGCGGGCTATCCCGGGCTCTGCGGGCATCTGAACCTATCGCTCCGCAGCGCGAAGACCAGCCGCAAGCCGCATTTCCACAATGCCCGAGACCCGCATGGTCTCAGCAAGGCGGGGCGCGCTTTTCTCGGCGGTTTGCTCGCCCTGACGCCGGTGCTGATGTGCCTGTTCGCGCCGACCGTAAACGCCTATCGCCGCCTGCGGCCCGGCAATTGGGCGCCCAGAACGCCGAGCTGGGGTGTGGGCAATTATAGCTGCGGGGTTCGGGTCGTCTCCCGCACCGCGCCGGAGGCGCGGTTCGAGCTTCGCCTGCCCGGCGCCGACACCAACCCGCATCTGACCGCGGCCATGGCGTTGGCCGCCGGCCTCTGGGGCATGGAAACCGGCGCCGACCCGGGGCCACCGGTAACCGGCAACGCACGCACCGCCCCCATCGACCCCGCCAGCCTGCTGCCCACCTCGCTCGAGGAAGCGGCGGGCCGCTTCGCCGCCTCGGACACCGCCCGCGCGCTGTTCGGGGATCCCTTCGTCGACCACTATGCGGCCTATTGCCGGGCCGAGGCGGCGGCGTTCCATGCCCATGTCTCGGCCTTCGAGCGGGCGCGCTACCTGGAGAGCCTATAAGTGACTGACATCGAAGCCTTCGTGGACGCCCCGGGCCGCGCCGAGAAAATCGCCGAAGTCCGCCGCCTGATCGACGCGCACGAGATCGAGTATCTCTATCTGCAGTTCGTCTCGGTCACCGGGCGCATCTGCGGCAAGGGCATCCCCGCCGCGCATTGGGAGAGCATCGCGAGAAAGGGCTTCCAGCTCGTCTATGGCGCCACGGTCAACCTCTTCGTCAACCGCCATGGCGACTATATGGGCTATGGGCCGGAGGCGGCGGAACTGGTCGGCATTCCGGAGCCGGAAAGCTTCTGCCAGTTGCCCTGGGACAAGCGGGTCGCGCGGCTCTTCTGCACCCTCTTCCGCGGGCGGGAGGAGCGGGAGGAGCCCGGCGCCTTTCTCACCTCCGACTGCCGGGGCAATCTCCGCCGCCTCCACGAGGCATTCCAGGCCAAGCACGGGCTGCATCTGCGCACGGGCACCGAGCCGGAGATGATGTGGCTGAAGAAGGGCGAGGACGGAAAGCCCGATGGCGGCTTCTCGAAACCCTATTGCTATCATATCGACCAGTTCGAAAGCCTGCGCCCGGTCTTCCTGCGCGTGATCGAGTATGGCCATGCCATGGGCCTCGACATGATCCAGGGCGACCATGAGGACGCGCCGGGCCAGCTAGAGCTGAACTTCACCTTCGACGATTGCCTCCGGAACGCCGACCGGCTGACCACCTACCGCCAGATCTGCGCCCAGGTGGCGCGGGAGTTCGGCCTGATCGCCTGTTTCATGTCCAAGCCCTTCATGGGCGTCTCTGCGTCCGGCTGCCACCACAACCTATCGCTTTGGGAGGGCGGCGAGGAATCGCCGAAATCCCTCGGCAAGGGCGGCGGCGTCGCGATGCCGGAGGTGGCCCACTACCTCTCCGGCGGCAAGAACACCTTTATGCCGGAGGGCGACGACCCGCAAATGCCGGGCCTTGTCGGCCAGCATTCGATCGGCGGCATCGTCAAGCATCTCGACGCACTGACCGCCATCGGCTGTTCCACCGTCAACTCCTACCGCCGGCTCTGGGACACCGGGTTTTGGGCACCGGTGTTCAAGGATTGGGGCTTTCAGAACCGCACCACCGGCCTGCGCATCTCGGCGCCCGGGCGGTTCGAATTCCGCTCGGTCGACAGTATGGTCAACCCCTATCTGATGGCGGCGGGCCTCTTGCAGGCCTGCGAGGATGGGCTGTCGAACGAGATCCCCTGCGGCCAGCCGGAGGAGCGCAACATCTATGTCGCGATGGAAGAGGGTAAGCTCGTCCAGAAACTGCCGATGACCCTGGGCGATGCACTGGCGGCACTGGCCAAGGACGATGTGATCAAATCGGCGATGCCGGGCGAGATGTACCGCCTCTACAATGAGTACAAAACCGATGAGTGGGAGCGGTTCCTCCACACCGTGTCCGACTTCGACCAGGAGACGTATCTCGACTGCCTGCCATGAGGGAAGCCCGCAATGGACGCCACCGCCGATCTCGACGCGCCGTTCCTGCCCTTGGACGACCCGGCCTTCTCGCTGCGCGATCCGCGGGTGGCGGAGGCCCGGGCGCAATCCTGGTACGCGCGTACGCCCTATGGTCTGGCGGTCCTGCGGCACAAAGAGATGGGCGAGCTCCTGATCAATCGCTCCCTCCGGCAAGGCAGCCATGCCTGGCCGGAGCTAAACGGCGTCACCGGCCTCTTCGCCGACTGGTGGGCGCGGACGATCCTGGTGGTCGAGGGCAAAGACCACACCCGCCTGCGCCGCCTGGTGAACCCGGCCTTCTCGCCGCGGCTGCTCGAGGTGATGCGCCCGCGGTTCGAGGCGATGGCCGAAGCGCTGGTCGACGGCTTCATCGAGCGCGGAAGCTGCGATTTCATGGCCGAATTCGCCGATCCCTACGCCTCGCAGATCCTGTGCCTGATGCTCGGCCTGCCGCAGCAGGAAGCGCCCCGGGTCCTGGCGCTGTCCTCCGATATGGGCCTCGCCCTCGGCGTTGATTTCGCCCGGTATGCGGACCGGATCGACCGCGCGACCGAGGGCATGTTCGCCTATGCGGACGAGCTGGTGGCCCGGCGCCGCGACATGCCGGGCGACGACTTCATGTCGGTGCTGGTCAGCGCGACGGAGGAGGACGACCGCCTGTCGGACCGCGAATTGCGGGATATGATCCTGATGCTGGTCTTTGCGGGTATCGACACGACGCGCAATCAGCTCGGCCTCGGCATGGCGATGTTTCTGGACCATCGCGATCAGTGGGAACGCCTGGCGGCGGAGCCGGATCTTTCGAAAGCCGCGGTCGAGGAGGTGATGCGGGTGCGCCCCACGATCACCTGGGTGACGCGCGAGGCGGTGGAGGATCTGACCTATCGCGGCGTGACGATCCGGAAGGGGACGACGCTGCATCTCCTCTCCGGCGTCTCCGGCACGGACCGGGACGTCTTCGCACCGGGTTTCGACATCACAGCGGACCGAAAACGCCATTTCGGCTTTGGCGGCGGCATCCATCACTGCCTCGGCCACGCCATCGCGCGCAGCGACATGGCGGTGGCGCTGACGATCCTGCCCCGGCGGATGGCCAATCCGCGCCCGGACGGCCCCGGCACTTGGCTGCCCGACAGCGGCAATACCGGCCCGATCAGCCTGCCGATCCGCTTCGACGAAAGGCGCTAGCGCCGAACCCGATCCGGCGGAACCGCTCAGCATCCCTGCCACCCGGGCAGACGACAGCGCACCAATCGCCGACCGGCATTCCCCCCGTTCAAACCAAGATATCGCGCGGCAGCTCCATCGACATATGGCACTGCGGCGGGCCCACGATCTCGTCGATCGCCGGGTTTCCCGCCAGCCCCGCCGACCGATCGGCATCGGGCAGCGCCAGGTCATCGAGATCCCACGGCCACGCGACCATGCTGCGACGGGTCGACTGCGCCGCTGCATAAAGGTCAGGGCCAAAGGCCGACGCTGCGTCGAAGGCCATACCGCAACGGCGATGTCGCCATCCCGGCGCGGTTATCTATCGCGGCCCGGCGATATCCCAGCCCCTTTGCAGCCCAGCCGGGTCGCCCCCGTCGCCGGGCCCCCATCGCCCAGAGACTGGATTGCCCGTCCCCCTGCGAGGGGCGGCAGTCCCCGAGCGATAGCGGAGCGCGCTCGCCAAGCCCGCGTTCGGGCCGTTTGTCTTCGCAGTCGGTATTTCGGCCCAGTTTGTGCCTTGCTTCTGCACCATCCGGCGCTGAAGGCTAAGCCTCCGAATCGCAGCGGCGCCGATGGCGCGCAAACGAAAGTCGGAGCCGTTTTGAGGTATGCCTCCCTTCAATACCTGCGCGCGGCGGCTGTGATCAGTGTCCTCATTCTTCACAGCCACCTGCTTTTCGACGCCCCGCTGCTCACGCTCCCGCTGCTGTCCGATTTCGGCTGGCTCGGCGTCCGGCTGTTCTTTGTGATCAGCGGTTTCATCGTGGCAGACCGGATCGGCACCTGCTCGGACCTCGCCGATTACCTGATACGCCGCGTCGTCCGCGTCTTCCCGCTCTATTTCTTGGTCGGCTCCTTCGCCGCAGCCTTCGCGGTCATTGCCGGCGGACACATCTTCCTGCTGCCGCGGACCGATAGCGGCCTGCCGTTCGACCCGCATTGGCCGAGCTACCTCTTGATGAGCCTGTTCATGGTCCCGCAGGACGCGTGGCCGATCTTCGCCGTGGGATGGAGCCTCGAATTCGAGGTCGTATTCTACGGGCTGTTCGGTTTGGCCTATTTCGCGCTCGGCCCACGGGCCGCGGCCCCGATTGTCTTGGCGTTCGCGGTCGCCGGCCTCTGCGGCGTTCTTCCCGGAAGCCACGTCGCGCATCCCTTCATGCTGTATTTCTTCGCGGGCTGTCTGTGCCGGGAGGCATTTCGCGCATCCCCCGACACTGCTTACCGGAGCGCGCTGGTCGTCCTTGTCCCGGCCACGGTTCTTTGGGTCGCGCATCTCTATGGCTTGCTCGATCTCGGGAATGGCGGTTTCGTCCTGGCCAGCACAGCCTCCTTCGCCTCTTTGCTCCTGGTGTCGCTGACATGGGAACCCGTCTTCGCCGG
This sequence comes from Pseudomonadota bacterium, assembly GCA_039513195.1. Lineage (GTDB taxonomy): Bacteria > Pseudomonadota > Alphaproteobacteria > Rhodobacterales > Rhodobacteraceae > Thermohalobaculum. The sequence continues at coordinate 134,272 of JBCCRM010000012.1, forward strand.
TGCTGTCTGGGGCAGATGGATTGTCCGCATCGGCGATGCGTCTTTCTCGATTTACCTCGGCCATTGGCTCGTTTTCTGCCTGTTGCGCCCACTGACAGTGGAGCTTTCCGGTCAAGCATGGATCCTGGAAGCGCTCCGATGGGGCATCGTCGCCGGGGCGGTTGCCCTCTCGATCGCAGTCCACCGGAAAATCGAACTCCCGGTGAACCGGGCGGTGCTCCACCGGGTCGGCCGGCTGCGGGCACGGGTCGCACCGAACCGGGCGCGGACCCAGGAGGGTTAAGCCGTTTTCTTCAGAGGATTGGGTTTGCTTTTCCGGAGAGGAGGTTGTCGAAGTATTTGATGGTTTTGTCGAGGCCTTGGTCGAGGGGGATTGTGGGTTCCCAGTCGAGCATGTCCTTGGCTTTTGAGATGTCCGGGCGGCGCTGC
>JBCCRM010000013.1:0-133924 GCA_039513195.1 Pseudomonadota bacterium
GATGGCCGGCATCAGCTGCCGCGCCACCGTTGCCCGGCGAAAGGCAGCCGTCTTCTCCTGCTCATAGTGTTCCGCCGTGTCGACCAGCGTCATCTGCACCGCAGAGGCCCCGCCTAAGCTCAGCATGTTGAAGGGCGCGTCAATGGCCGTGATGCAGAGAACGAAGGCGCTGCCCGCGAAGAGGGCGACGGCAAGGCGCTTGCCCTACAAGCGGTAGAGGAGACCGAAGAGGTAATTCCAACCGAGCCAGGAGAGCACGCCGATGGTGGGCCAAGCGAGATGGCGCCGACGCGCCAGGGCGCATCTTCAGCGTTATGGGGCGCACGCTGCGACGCGCGCGGCCCCTCCCGGTACCTTGACCAAGGCCAGGATCGTTGACATCAGAAACTACGCTCAGTTGCAGCGCTCAGTTTTGTACGGCTAGCCCGGAATCCCTGTACGGATGTCGCTGGAACCGCTGTCCGAATCCGTCGGAATACGCAGTTGCACAAAATCCCCAATGCCTGAACTCTAATCTGTCTACTTAATCTTCCTTGGCCAAAGGCTCAGCCGCATGCATCACGTCGCTGGGCGAGACGCCGAACTCTGCCCGAAACCGCCGGCTGAAATGCGCCGGGTCGGGATAGCCCCAGCGCTCCCCGACCCGTGCGACGCGGCCGCGCGAAGGCCCGCCCGCCTCCAACTCGCGCCGCGCCCGTTCCAGGCGACGTCCCGAGATATAGGTGCGCACGCCGCCATGGTCTTCGAACCACCGGTACACCGTTGCCCGAGAGGCGTTGAATTTCCGCGCGATCCGAGCGGCATCGAGGTTCTCGTCGTGCAGCCTCTGCTCGATATAGGCGAAGACGGCGCGCCGCACCTCGTCGCCCAAGCGCGCATTGACAGAATCGTGGCGACTGCCCCCCATGGCGAGGCCCCGAATAAGGCCGGTGAACGCTTCAGCGAACCGCGGTGCGTCCTGCCGCTCGATCCGGTCGAGCTGTTCGGTCATTGCCTCCATGCTGCGCGACAGCATCCATCCGACCGGGTCCTCGGCGCGAAAAGTGATGTGGGATCCGTGGCGCGAGGGGTCGTAGCCTATTGCCTCGTAGGGTATCGCCACAGATAGACCGTGGACCGGCGCCGCGATCATTGAATGAAAGGGCACGTTCAGATCGAAGAGATGCCCCTCGCCCGCCTCGATCCGGGTCGGCCTCCCGCCGTGGATCGTGTGCATCTCTCCGCGCCGAAGGCAGCGTACGAGCACATGCCCGCGCAATTTGTGGTCGCGGCGCCGGAAGGACTTCATGGGACCGAGGCGATGGTCGGAGAACAGGAGATCGCCCACCTGCCAATAGCTGTAAGCCCATTCGGCGTGATCCTCGGTTCCCCGGGTCGGGTGGGGTTCGACGAGGCCCTCCATCCGCGCGGCATATGCCTTGAAACGCTCTGCCGGTCGCAGAGCCGACGCGTCGAACCGCGCAGACAACAGGGAGCCCGATGCAAAAGCCGTCACTGTTCGCACCTCCCAGCCGTCGAAAAAGAAAGTCGAAACGCTGCGTGAGACCGATCCCTAACAAAGCGTAGCAGTGGCAGCATCGCTGCGTCCACAGCCCCGTGCGAGAGAACCACGGTCTCTCCTGCCGCGGGGGCTGAATTGCCGGTGGCGACCGGTAGCGTCCGGAGAATCCTAGTCGATCTCAACGATTTCGTCCTCATTGGTTTCCCACTCTGGGACGAACGGAAGTGACTCGATAACCTTATTGTGAGAGTCCTCCGGCAGGTCGTAGGTATCCCGAGCGGCGGCGATCAGGTCGGTGGCAACTTTCTGCATGTCAGGTCCAAGCGGCTTTTCGGAGCCGACCGGCAAACCATAGTCTTTGACTTGCTGCTTCTTGTCGAAACGGCCACGCGCGGGTCGGACCCCGGCGTTCACATAGGCGTCCATCGTCTCGATGTCTGTTGCAGTCGGCGGGGAATTGTCGATCGGCAACTGATCTTCGGGCAACACGTCGAACGCGACGGTGGTGTTTGGACTGCCGATGAAGAAACGCGCCGGCGTGTCGGAGCGCGGCTTGTCCTGTTTCTGAACGGCGGCGTCCTGCTTCTTCTTCAGATGGGCCTGGCCCTTCTCCTTCGCGATCGGGCCAAGCGTCTCGATATGGGCTGCCTGCGCCTTCTCGTGCGTGTCTTTGGCGGGCGGGCCATTCTTGTCCCACGACTGTTGCTGCGCTTGCTGATAGGCCTTGTGGGTCCGCGGGCCGAGGAACTCGGTCAACTTTTGAGGCGGGATCTCCTTCCCATCGATACCATAGGCCTTTGCACCTGGCAGGTTCATCGTCTCGAGGAAGTTGATGTTGAACGTGTCGGCTGTCGCTCCGGTCCAAACCATATGGCTGTCATCGTCGGCGAGCAGGCGATTAAAGCCGAGGACCTCGAACTTCAACGAAGCGTCGGCCGTCACGCAGCTCGATTGGGACGTCGCCTGGGCGTGCTGTCCCGTCGTCCCAGCGGAGACCAGCTCATCGACCTTTGGCGCCGCCGCCTTGTGCTTTTCGTTGGGGTTGGGGACCTTGTTGTCCTTGGCGACGACTTGACCCCCCTTCTCCGTGAGAAGCGCGAAGGTCAGTGCCTGGATCGCCTGGTCCCGATCCAAGGGCACGGTGGTCGACACATTGGTCGGGTATTCGAGCCCATGCGGCTGCTGCACATAGTCGCCGCGTCGCGCATACATAAAGTTGGTGTTCTGCCCCTGGACGCTCTGCATATAGGGGGTAAGCTGGTAGAGGTCCTTTTTGCCGTCCTTGCTCCAGTACCGGACTGGCAGATTGTTGGTCGGCGCGGGTTCGTGGTCGGCATTGAACGAAAAGGCCATCGTCGATGCGTCCTTGCCGAGCGGGTGGTTCGGCGCGCCGGTCGACTCGATCGTAAATTCCGTCTTCTGTTTCCCGTCGCTGCCCTCGGTGACGATCTGCGTCTGGACGTGCATGACCTGGCCGAGCGGTGCCTTGGCGCCCTGGGGCGTTTTCGCGGGCTGAAAGACCTTACCCACCGTCGGGTGCTCGTTCCCAATCACAACGTTATGATAGCGCGTCCGGAGGAGGATTTGGGCCTTGGGGTCCCTGCTGATCAAGTCATCGACCCACTTGGTAGCAGCCGCCTTCGCCGCCTTCACATCCTCGTCGCGCAGCCCATGGGTGTTGGCGATAAACTGGCCCTGCACATCGCCGTAGAGCGCCCTTGGCCAAAGGGCCGGGAGGTCGTCGTTGGTGTATCCCTGCTTCCGAACCTCGATTCCGAGCTGTCTGATGGCAGGCTGCATGCTCTGATGGTTCTTTACGGCATGGACGAGGCACCTTGGGTGGAAGCGCCCGTTCAACAATACCGGCGTTAGGCGGTCCTCCTGCCCTTGTTTGACATCGCCGACGAGTTTCTTCACGAGGGCATCGTTCTTGGCCTTAACCTGTTTCGGATAGGCCTTGATCGTTTCGTCAATCGTCGAGGGGACCGTGATGTTTGCCGGTTTCAGGCGGCTGTGGTCTGCGATCTCTGGATCGACATCGCCGTTCATGTAAGCCGTTTCGCGGTAGCTGTGCACAAGCGTGGTGAGCCGGTTGCGCTCGTCAGACGACATGCCCGTCGGCGAGCTTGCCTGCCGCTTGGACCGATAGGGTCGGCATTTCGCACCCCCATAGTTTGGGACCATGGTGTCTTGTTTGAACTGCCATCGCTGGAAGCGCGGCCCGCTCGACGAGCCGAGACTGTGGAAATGCTCAGCAGCATATTTCGGGTTGGTTGCGTTCTTGCAGGACGGGGTGCGCGTCTTCTTCGCGTCCTTGATCCCCCACCGGGGCACTCTCTGAAGACTTCGCCATACACCTGTTACCATTGGCCGTCCCTGCTCCCTCGCATTTGGCTTGTTGGGCGGGTGCGGCCCTAGGCCAGCATCCCGCGGTCGACTGCGCTCTGGGATCCAGCCGCCTGGGCCGGATGCTGTCGGGCCAGAGCGGAGATCACAGCGTCGATCTCTTCGGCCTGGGCCTGCGCCTCCTCGGCGAGACCCTCGACCGAGGCCAGCTGGCGCACAAGAGAGAGATGGAGGGCATGGCCGATCACGTGGAACGACGCCTCCAGCCCCAGGTCTCGAACCACCGCGATGTTGAGGTCATTGGCGAGCACGCAGAGGGCTGGCACCGACTCTGGATCATCGACCGTGACCATCCAGGTGGGCAGCTCGCCATAGCCGTGCAGAAGACCGAGCTGCGCATCGATCATCTGCGAGATTGGGACCTCGCTCTCGTAGCGAACATAGATCTTGCCGTCAGCGTCATCGATGTGGAGGGCATCGTCGCCAAGCTCCATCCGGAGCAATTTGCGGGCTTGCGCAAAATCGATGGCGACGTCTTCGGCCATTTTTCACTCCCCCCGGAGATCCGGCGGACCCCGGCGCGGCGAACTTTTCGTCCTATGCCACCGCCCCCGTCCATGTATTGTCCGACATCGTCCAGATTATACAGGGCCGCGTTGCTGGTTCTGACGAATTTTGGACGATCGGTGGACGAGGTATGGAGCGGCAAGCCACGCCAGACCTCTTGGCCTTCGGATCAGCCGCTGGAAGGGCGAAGCAGTACGGGTGGAAGCGTTTCAGCACGCGGGTCGCAATTGAGCGGCAACGGAATCGAGACGGGACCGTCATGCCAGTCCCACTGCGTAAATCCTTCGAAGAGAACACACTAACCGGGTCGACGCCCCGGACCAGCGGCTGTCACGCAGTTCAGCAGAATTGAACGTCAATCTAGTCGGACAGCCCAATCTCGGAGATCTCAGAATCGCTCCGGCCCCGCTGGCCCTGGCCGACGGCTTGTTCTGCCTGGGACATCACTGCATCGTATGCGGCGTTCAGCGCCGACTTGTCCGCCACCCCAGCCTTGGACATCGCGACGTCCATCAGCTTGTCAACCGCCGGATCGCCCGAGAACGGCCCCTTTTCGGTCAGGGCGGCCTCAAGGGGCGCCCGCTTTCGGTTACGGGCGGTGCGGAGCCCCCGCTCCAGCCCGATTTCGACTTCACGGTCAAACTTGGGGTTGTCGCGTCCGATATCGCGGGCCACCTTGTCCTCGACGCTCGATTTGACGTTTGCCCGCTCCTCGGGCGTCAGTGCGCTGACCTCGTTGAGGGCATCGGTAACGGCATCGCGGAGGCGGGCTTGCTCGGCAGCGACGCCATCGATCTTGCCCTTTTCCCCCAGCGCGGCGACCGAGGACTGGATGCCGCGCTGGACGGTGTTGATCGCCTTGGTGCCGGCCTCACCAAAGTCCTGCGGCATGGTGAAGGCAGCGAGGCTGGCCGCGAAGAGGGCCTCTCGCGCAGCGCCTTTGGTACCCATCGCGCGGCGGTAGGCTGCATGGGCCTCGACGGGCGCGACCCCGCCCAGTTGAGAGCTGAGGCTTTGGACGCCGAAGGCCAGCACGTCATCCGAACCGAGCTTGCCATCGAGCTTATCCTGGGCAGACATGTCGTCGCCGATTTTGCCGGATGCCTTGGGCTCGAGCCGAGCGAGTTCATCGAAGTTGTCGCCCCAGGCCGGCGCTTTGGCGATCATCGATGCGGCAGTGCCGCCACGAACCGTGCCCATCAAGCCCTTCGCCTGGGCATTGACCTCGTCCCACTGCCCGGCAAGCGCCCCAAAATGCGGCGAGGCGGCCTGCGCGGTCAGCTTCAGCGTCTCTTTCGCAATGCGCGCCTCATCGACCGGCAGCCCGGTCTCGATCCGATGATTTAAGACTGAGAGCAACCGGTCGTGGACGAAGTTCTGCCCGGCTTTGCTGAGCGCACGGTAAGCGCGGCCTGCCTGGGCCATCGGGCCGCTGCCCTGCGGCGGCTCGGGACCTCGCCACTTTATCATCGCCAAGTTGACCGTATCGGATATCTCGCGCTTCTGCGTCGCACGCTGTGCGGCCGTTAGGGACGACGCACCCACGCGCATCTGACCGTCGCTCTTCTTCGGCGCGGCCCCGGTCGCATTGTTCATAAGGTGCAGCTCATTGACCGTCACGCCGTCGCGCATCAGATCGGCCTGGGTGCGGTTCGACTGCTCGGCGACGTGGCGCATCACCCGGTCGGCCACGACGACCCCGAATTGGTTGATCAGCCCGTCCCGCACCGCACGAGCCCCGTCGGCGCGCTGCTGCGCGATGGACGGCGCCATGCCGAGCTTGCGCTTGACCCAATCGGTGATCCGGTCGCCAAGCGATTTGTTTACGAACACCGCGCGGGCATCGCCAGACCCGGTGCCACGGACATGGCGACTGGCATCGGCGCCAACAGTGGCGCTGCGGATATCCGAGAAGCCGGTAGACGGTGTGACTTTCATGCTCATCTTGACGGATCCCTACGGATTTCGGTCACACTCGCCACGCGATGCGGAAGCTCTCCGGCACTGCCGGCGCGGGGCGGCTGGCCGCCTGCGGCGACGCGAGTGCCTCGCGCCAGGAGTTGAGCGCCTCGGCAAAACCGGTCAGGACCGCAGCGAGCCAGGACGCGTCCAGCGTGTCGGACGGCAAGTCGAGCACCAATTGCGCTACGTCCCCCCGGTCGAGCGCGATGCGTAGTCCGCCGGTCTCGCGCCAATTGCCATTGTAGCCAAGCAAGAGCCGGAGCAATGCGGCGTCGGTCTCTTCCCCCAGCGGCGCGATATCGGCGCTCAGCACCAGACGCCGCGCGTCCGCGTTCCATTCCAGCGCCAAGGCCGTCTCGTCTGCCGCCGCGGCCACCCAGCTGACACCCTCTTCGACGGCGAACAGCGCCGCGAAATCCGCTTTTGCCACCGCGTCGGCGATGATCGGTTCAAGCGCGTCTGGTTGCATGGCTAGTCCCTCGGAATCTTTGGCTCTCGTGGCTCAGAGGACGTATGCGCCCCACGGTCTCCTGCATTGGATGAAATTCGGACGGCTCCGCCAACGGCCGCTCGATGCAGCGACCTTATGGCCGCAGAAAACCGCTCCCACGCGCGGGGCCATCGGGAAGGGCAGCCGAAAACCGTCCAAATCTCGGGCTGGTTGGACTGCCCGCGGTCGCCACTCTCCTACAAGCGGTCGGCATGCGCTGACCTGTTGGTGACGGAGCGCCGGTCAGGCCGGCAATGGTGGGAGGCGTCTATGGTCGGAGACATCCGTGCTTCGGGCGGGGCACCGGTTAAAGGACCTGCGCAAAAACCGAAGCCAGCCCCAGATGGGCTCGCGAAACTCGCGCCGCTGAGCCAGCCGCAAGACAAACGTGTGCCGAAAGGGGGGATGCCGCTATCGGCACCGCGGATCAACCAAGGCGCATCGCTGACAAAGCTCAGGCCCTTTCAACTCAGCATCGACAACACAGAGGCGCCGCCCCCACGGCGCCGAAAAGAGGGATTTCATCGACGAAAGCTGCCGAGCTCCCACCCCGGCTTCGAACCTGGTGGGCCTTCGCGCGGGGGACCTGGGCGCAGGTCGCTTAAGGAGCGCCGCGCAGTCCTTGGGTCGGAGTCGGGGGTGACGTCCAAGAACACCGGCCTGCAGAATCTCAAGGATACCGGTGCCGGCTTTGGCTATGGCGGGCTGGCGGGCGGCGATCTGATCGGGGCCGGGCATGGCGCGGTAAAGCAGGTTCAGACAGGGACGAAATGGACGAAGCTCCCGAAAAGTTCAGGCAATGCCGGCAAGCTCGAGACGATTGCCGAAAACCTTACTACTGGCGTCCACGACGTCGCAGCTCCGTTCAAAGTGGTCGAGTACTACGCAGATGCGCAAAAGGTGTTCACCGACTACGCCGACCACGCAAAGGCGCAGTCGGTTGTGCGCGACCATCAGGACGTCGCCTCACTGCGTGCCGAGACCGGTGACCCCCATGCCGCACGCCGGCTCGACAGCCAGATCCGGCTCGGCCGACCCCGCAAGATCCTGGCCGACAAGACCCTAGCCAAACGCGGGCACTTCCAGAGGATCGGACATACCAAAGGGATCGTCGGGTTCCTTAAATACGGCGCCAAGACTGGCCTGGCTGTTTACCATTTTACTGCGGCCACGATCGCGTCGGTCGGGGCGAAGGGCCTCGCTTGGTTCAGCGCGTTCGGTGGCGGGTTCAAGGACGCAGTGAGTGCGGCCTCCAAAGCCTCCACCCTCGGCTTTTCGGCCGTCGGGATGGTCTTCGATCCCGTCAGTGCGGCCTATTACACGAAGAAGGCGGTGGACAGCACGCGAAGGCTGAAAGCGCTCGCGGCCCTCTCGGCCAAAACCGCTGACGTCAAGAGCAAAGTCAGCGACCCGGAGCTGAGCGCCGTCGTGAAGCGGTTGGAGAGAAAGTGCGACCTCGACGGCACTCAAAACCGTTGGGAGCGGATCGCGAACGGGACGCGGGCCGGGCTCTACGCCATCGGTGGGGTCGGGTCGGTGACCGGCTTCTTGGCCGCCGTTGGCGTGAAAGCTGCCGTCGTGACGGGGCTTGCCGCCACGGTCGCGGCCTGGCCGGTGTTGCTCGGCGTGGCGGGGACGGCTGCCTTGGTCACCTCGGGGTGCCTGCTTGCGAAGGCCGTGCGCAACCGCAACAGCAGGCTCGAGAAAGCCGTGATACGCGAGGCGAACGTCCGGGCTCAGGCGGAGACCGAAAAGCACCGCGATCTTCAGCCGTCCGAGGCCGAAAGAACCAAGATCGACCCCAACTCCGAGATCTACCATAGCCGGGTAGAGAAGGCGCTCCAGCGGACCGAGGATTTGGACCTTCTGCCAGGGTTTGACGAGGGCAAGCGTGACGCGCTGCTCGCGCGGTTCAAAGCAAAGACGCTGACCGCTGCCGATGCCGCCCTGATTGCCGACTGGACGGAAGGTATGCGGGTGGCGCGAGATACCCGAGCGACGGTCGACTTGCTCGTGACGCGGCTCTTCGAGGAGGCCGACGCGCCTCTTCCAGAGGAGAGCGGCGAGATCGAGCAGGCGCATCAACTTCTCTCCGCGCTCGGCGTTCCGGACGAGAAGGTCACAGCAGTCAGGGATGCGATCCGGGAAGTCCATCGCCAGCAGGAGAGCGGCGTGGTTGACCGCGAAAAGGCCGCAGATGCAGTCGCGGCGGTCGAGAAGATCATCGCCGAAGCGCTCTTGCTGCGCTGATGAACAGCGGGGAATCGGACGAAATGGTCCGAAGGCGCTCATGGCTGGACTGATGGCCCGCCGATAGCTTTGAGGCGCGGGTTCCGAAAGGTCACCGCGGAGGAGGAGAACGCAGCTATGACTGGGCAGGTCGGGCGAGGGAGTGTTGGAGGCACTATGCCTCAGAACATCGGTCCGGCGCCGGGTTCGCCGCCAAAAGGGCCTGGGCAGGCGGCGGCACCGGACGCGCCCCACGCCAAGATTAAGGCGAATGCCCTCGACGTGCTGAAGCCCCGTTTTATGCCGGATGGCTCCCCCTATCGGCGCGCAATGTACAAGGGCGCCGACATAGGCGCATCGGATACGGCGATCTTCAAGTTAGATCGCACGATCCAAAAGCGGCTCGACTACAAGGTCAAGCGCCTGTCTTCCTGGTTCGTGAAGAAGTTCAGCGACGTCGCTAAGCGCGAACAGGACGTTGCCTCGCTGAAAACCTGGCAGGCAGCCGCCAAGGATTTCGGGTCCGCGATCACCAGGTACCACGATCTGAAGCTCGACCACGAGGCCATGCGCCGCCTGCCGATCCCCCATGACACCGCGGCCCGGGACGCGCTGCTGGAGAAGCTGCAAGCCAATACCCGCGCGCTCCATACCGCAGTGCTGTCCATCCGCACGAGCCACACCGCGCTTCTGGAGCGGACAGACGAGCGCGCAGAGCTGATGAACAAGACCGGCGTCGCAATGGACAGCAAGCGTCGGACAGATATCAAGCAGGCCCGCGTTCTGATCGACAAGGCGATGAGCGGCGTGATCGCCGGCGATTTGGCAGAATTTGATGCGGAGACCAAGGAATTTCACAACGAGAAGCTGGATTGCTTTAAGCGTCTCCTGCACGCCGTTTCGGAGTGCGCGCAAAAGGGCTTGGTTGACCCGAAATTCGTGAAGGATATTCGGCGGGGCAACCTCTCGCCCGAGCAGCTTCTCAGCGCCCTTGCCAATGCCCCGAACAAAGCGAAAGCCAATGAGTATCGGCAACAGGTGATCGAGCCATGTCTCAACCAGATCAAATTGATTGACAGAAAGCTCGCGATGCGAGCCCCGAATGCCCAGAGCCACATGCTCAATATCCTCGAGGACGAGCATGCTCGGGTGACGACGCTCCGCAAATCCCTTGAGGCAGCGTCACAAGATGGAGACGCGGCGCTCAAGGACATCCTCGGCGATCCGGAGCGAGGCGAGGCCGTCCAGATCGGCGACGCAATCCAGGCGCTCGGCAGCGGCGAACCAATAAGCCCGCACCTTAAAGACGTTCTCGATGGCGAGAAGCATCTTCGCTCGAAGCCGCGAGAGCACGGGCATGGTGCCTTCAACACGGTCTACTCGGCGCACCTGTCGCTACCAGGCAAGGATGGGCGTCTTGGCCCGGCCGCTCCCTACATTCTGAAGCCGCTGTCGGGCGACATGCGCTCGCCGTTTGGCGGGGGGCCAATCGTGAAGCTGGCCCGACACCAGACCCGCGCCTTCTCGCGCCAACTCGCGGCCCACAAGCTGTGCAAGCGGATGGGCCTCGACTTTGTCGCAGAGCCAAAGCTCGTCCGGCATGACGGTAAGCTTTGCATGGCGATGCCGCAGGTTAAGGGATACTCGGCAGATGAATGGGTGAAGGGTATCTACAGCAACATCCAGAGCAAGTTCGCGCCGAGGGTGCTCGCAGCGCTCCACAGCAACAAAGAGCTACAGCACACAATCAAGAACGTGCAGCTGTTCCACGCCCTTGCGGGCAATGTGGACGGCCATGGCAGCAATCTGAAGATCCAGCTCATCGATGCCAAAACCGGGCAATCCTACAACCCGCGGGGGCTGGCGGAGCTCGGCCTGGACGGCAAATTCGACGTAATCGAACGCTTGAAGGTCAAAGTCGGCCTGTTCGACATGGACGGAGCGTTCACCGGGATCACCGATCCGACGCAAGAGTTGCCGAAATCTCAGCCGGTTAGGTACCCGCACCCCTTCGAAGAGGGCGCTTTCAAAGCCAAGATGGCAAAGGTCCCCGCTCTCAGCCACATCACCGGACCGCCGCCATTCCACACGAAGGACGACTTCGACAAGGTGAGCAAGCTGGTCGCCGATCTGGATACAGACGGCGCGGCACGAGACGACTTTCGCTGGTGCCTGACGGGGGACGAAGCGGACAGCTCCAGTCCCAAGAGCCAAGAGATCGATGCCATACGCGCCCGCGGAAACGTGCTCCTCGCAGAAATGGAGAAGCAGTACGCCGACGGGAAGCGCATCGATCCCGACACCTCGGAGGTTCTGCAACGCACCACCGACAAAGATGGCAAGCAGGTCGAGGTCCGCAAGAAAGTCGACCAGCCCGAACAAAAGGCCATCGACGATGCCAAGAACATTGTGACGTTCAAGACCAGTCGCTGGGGTTACGTGGTGCGAAAAGCAGCGGCGATGGAGAAGTACTTCCCGCTCCGTCACATCTATCGGACTTAAAAGAGCTTAAGGGCCAAATGAAATGGCGCAACACGAAACGATGCGTGGGTCTTGGACGGGGGGAGAAGCGATCGACCGCGTTTTCAGCGCCGCCGGCCTGCCCGTGCCGCCCGTCCCGCCGAGCCTGGCTTGGGCTCTCAAACCTCTCGATAACTGGCTCTGGGGTACGGAAGCTCCTGCCGCGCCTCTCCCGCTCTTCGATGTTCATGTCGAGAACGTTTTGATCGACTGGGACCGTGACCGCCTCCTGATCGGCCATGACGGCCACGGGACCGGGAGTTGGGCTCTCAGCTATGTGCTGAAGCTGGGCTCTCTCGCACTGCTGGTGCAGCGCCCATGGGGTGGGTTGTCCGAGGATGCAGCGGCCGAGACCGCAGCGATTGCCGAGACCTTTGCCCAAATCGAGGCCATCCTGGCAGCCCCGCGGACGGGTAAGGTGATGATCGTGATCGACAGCCTGCATACGCGGCTCATCGGCGATGGCCTCAGCGACGGGGAGATCCATCTCAGGGAGACCCCGGAGCCGCTGTCGGACGCCTGTGTGAGCCTGTCGGTCCAGCCCGTCGCGGCGCCAGTAAGTCCGCCCAGCCATACGTTGATCAGAGCCTGAAGCAATTCAGCGGGAGGAGGACGCAATGACCCGAGAGATCGTAGACCGCGCCCTGCATGCCCTAGGAGCAACGGCGACCGACAGTCCCGCCATCCTAGACAGCGAAAGCTGCGCGAGCCTGCTCGACGCCGAAGGTTGGCCGGTGCTCCTTACCTACATGCCCGGGCCGCCACCGGTGCTTGTGCTTTACGCCGAACTCGGGGAAGCCCAGGATCCGGGAAACACTTTCCGCAAGGCGTTGGAGTCCACGCATCTCTGGCGGGAGGGTCCGGAGTTCACGCTTGGGCTGCTCCGCGGGACAGACGATCTTACCCTAGCAATGATGATCGCGGCCGACGAGACGCTGCTGGACGGGCTGGCGCCAGCCCTCGCCCGGTTCGGCAAAGTCGCAGCCAGATGGCGGGATATCCTCGCCGAGCCTCTGGTTGGCGGCGAGATCGCCTTCCCTCCCCACGAGGCGCGCCCGGATCTTCGGGTCTAGGAGACACAGCTATGGTCGATTTACAGCCAACGGCAGAGCTCAGCGACATCGAGCGCATTGCCCAGTTCATCGCCTCCGGCGGCTTCGAAGTGTTCGTCCACAATCGCGGCGAGCGAGGCGAGATCGAGGAAGGCTTGGCCTCCCTCGGCGAGGATGCAAAGGACCGACGCTATGTTCTCCAGATCTTCTTCATAAGCGACCTGGCCGAAGCGATAGGCCTCGATCAGGATGAAGACCTAGAGACTGCGATCCTGCAATTCTACATGGTCCTGCCGTTCGAGATCGATGGCACTGCAACGCAAGAAGCGGTCCGCATGGCACATCTTGTGAGCAAGGTCATGCCGGTCGGCCATGTCGCGGTCGATGAGATGCAGGGGGTCTTCGTCCTCTCCTATCGTCTCGTGATGCCGGATCGGGAGCCTGCGCCTGAGATCATCCAGGATGTTGTCGGCATGATCGGCTTCGGTCTCGCCGCCTATGGTCAAGCCCTGGACGAAGCAGGCACCGGCAGGACGACGGCTGCCGAGTTCTCGGCTGGGCTCGCAACGCATGGCTTCGACCTGATAGCCCCCGGCACCGCCGCATCGCGTGGCGACGGCTGAGCCCGCCCTTGTCCCAGCGAACCCCGGAGATCAGGCCATGACCACAAGCGAGACGGCGCAGATCGAAAGGCTTCTGACGCGCCTCCTTGGCGGGTTGGGGCATGGCGGCATCCGTGTGTCGGACGAAGGTACCCTCGGTCTCCGATACGATGACCGGTTCGACCTTTGCCTCGAAGTCGACGAGGACACTGGAACCCTGCACGTCTTCGCCGACCTGGCAAACGCGACGGTGCCCGAGCAGGCCGACTTCTTGGCTCAGCTCCTCTCCGCCAACGTCGCGGAGACCGGAGAAGCGCGGTTCGCCCTCGATCCAACTTCCGACCGCGTCCTCTACTGCTACGCCCATGCGGCCTCCGACCTCGACGAGATTGGGCTGCAAACGATCCTCGAGAACTTTCTAGCCGACTGCCTCACCTGGCAGGAACGGCTGCGCGAGATGTCTGCCAGCGGCGATGAGGCCGCCGGGCGCAAGCCTCCGCTAACTTCCAAGTTCATCCGGGCCTGATCGACCGAAACCTCTCCGTTTCGAGTGCACGGCGTGCGCGCCGCAAAAATGTTCTGTCCGGTCCCGCCTATTGAGACGGCGCGACAACAAACTTGGGACACCGGATCAATGACACACGCGCGCTCCCCACGCAGATTTATCGGACAGAAGTCGGACGGGGTTGGCGGTTTCGGACGAAGCCTCCCTCAGCCACCGGCCGAAAATGAAGTCTCGGGAGGGAGGGGTTATCGGATGGTGCTTCAGATAGAACAGTCAGGCCTAACGGCTGAGTGTCGGACCATGCGCGTGTTGCCGTGCGCAGGCGCGGGTGTCCCTGCCCGCAAGCCCAGTCCCGGAGCGGTGCGGGATGCTGCCGTCGGCCAGGGGCGGACGGCGTATTTCGACGCTGGGCAGACGATCTTCACGCCGAGCCAGACTGCTCATGCGTGCTACCGCATCATCTCGGGCCGGGTCGAGATCCGGGAGCCCCTAGCGACCGAAGCGTCGGAAACCATCGTCTGCGGAGAAGGCGAGGTCTTCGGCGAGATTGCGGCGCTGTCGGGTGCCCGCCGATCTTCATCGGCTGTGGCGGTGGAGCCGGTCATCTGCCAGATCTTCACCCCGACAGCCTTCACCGAAAGCCTGATCGGCTCAGATGACGAGGCAGCGCACTACGCCGCCAGCTTCGCCGCACGGCTGCGCCGGTGCGGCGGCCCGATGCTCTCGCGCATGGTGAGCGAAGGGCATCTCAGCGAGACCGACCAGGCCATTCTGCCGCTCCACGAGGCGCTGCGCATGCTCCAGGCAATCGAGGATCTTCTCGGCGTCTTGGAGGTCGACCGGACCGAAGCAATCCGCTTTGCCCGAACGCTGGTCGCTTCGCTGCGAGCACTGGCCCGTCCGGCCCAGAGCTGCTCCGGCCGCAATACTCTGGACGATGATGCAGCCCTTACGCCGCTCAGGCAGCTCAGGCAGGCTGGCTGACAGGCTCAGCGGTGCAGCCCGGTGCACCGATGCCCTCCCGGACGGCAAGCGGCGCGCGATCAGAACCCCGTTGAATCGAAACCGAGCTCTTCGAGCTGGTCAATCACGCCTCCATCGGCCGCAAGGACGCCGTTCCCCTCGGCCGCTGCTAGGCTTTGAGGCTGCAAGGCCTCCGCATCCTGCCCGACCAGCAGATACGCTTGTCCGCCATTTCCAACGATCTCGATCACCAAACCCTCATCGGCTTCCGCAATGGCAATTTGCCCAGCACTAAAGTGGCCGAAATCGATCTGATCTGCCGCGGGGTCGAAGCCGACCACCGTCTCTACGACACCCCAGTTCCAGTCGAGCACAAGCGGGTCAGATAGCCGGTGGCCTGGCACTTCAGGTGACGGCGGATCGGCTTCTATGTCCGCCGGGCCGGCGATCAGGCCAAGCACTTTCGCCGCTGCACCTGCATCCATGATGGTGAAGTTCGCCGCAGACAGATCGGCGAGCCCCACACCGGCCAGCACCGTCGCCTGGGCGTTGGATGGCACAGCAAATACGACACCCTCGGCAGTCTCGCTGACTGACAGCGCCTCGGCCGGTATCCAGTCGATGAAGATGGTGTCGGAAGCGGGATCGAAGCCCTCCACCAAGCGCTCCGTTCCCCAGGCCCAACCTATCGCGACATCCGCGGTGTCCTGCGTCACGCCGGCCGAGCCTCTGCTGACGGACGGAGGGGTCGGCGCAGCGGGCTCGTCCCCGACCGGCTCATCGTCGGTGGGAGGCGGGTTGGCCCCGCCTGGCGTCATGACCCCGGTCCGGGTCTGCTGCCCGTCGGTGGTCTCCCCGGCCGGTGCCGCGGGCGTCAGAAGGACCGTCCGATCAACCAGGGTCACATCGTCCTGCGCGAAGCCGAACGGTACCTCAAGATTGTCCTCCATCACTTGGTCGTGGTGGAATTCGACGCGACCGGGCGCCAGATCAGCAAGCGCGACGCCCGTAAGGGTGAGGCTCTGCCCAGTCGGAAGGCTGGAGATCCGAAGACCCACCGCTGTCTCCTCTACGACCAGCCGCTCGCGGGTGCCGAAATAGAGGAAGCTGATTTTCATCGTCGCAGGATCGAAGCCGTCCACGACCTCCGCCACGCCATACTCGTGAGAGCGAACATAGACTGTGTCGGCCTGCCGCGGTCCGAGCCCAAGCTCCCAAGAGACGACCCCGCCGATATCCTGGCGCAGATGCTCATTTCCGACGACGCCGAAGCTCTCGATCGTAAGAATGTCGTAGCCAACGCCCTGGACGATCTGCATGGCAGCGCTCCACGGGCTGTCGATCGCGATCTCGCCGGCGGGCGTCTTGGTGAGGATCAGGCCGTGCACCGAGGTCGAGCCGAAATCGAGCGCGTCGCGTTGCGGATCGAAGCCGACGATGTCGTCGGCATTGGTGTCGGCGCGCCAGCGCTGGCCGCCAGCCGCCGTCTCACCCGTGACCTGCGGCGGGGCAGAGCCGTCGCTGTCATAGCTCACCGGAAAGCCAGTCTCGGGTCCCGGGGTGCCGATGACCTGACCGAGCGCCGAGGCAACCTCGTTCAGGACGCCCTGCTCAGCGACGGAGAAGTTGCCGAGCGTCAGGTCGGCAAGCCCGAGCCCAGGAAAGACCGTCGTGCTGAGGGGCGTGCCATCCGCCGCGGTGACCGCGATCCGCACCGTCTGGCCGAGGGCGTCGCCCGCCTCCTCGAAGATCTCGAAACGAGGGCCGGTGACGCCTGACAAGATGTGGATCATGTCGATCATTGGATTAAAGCCCTCTACAATGCGCGAGGGGAAGGTGAGCGAGATCTCGGTCATGGTCCCGCCATGGCCGTTATGCCCGTCGCCCGGATCGGTGGGTGTATCGGCGGGCGGGTCGGGCTCCGCCGGGTCGGCGGCGCCCTCGTCGCCGATCAGCGCAACGATCTCCGCCGCCGCTGTGGCATCAAGGATCGTGAAGTTGGCCGGCGAGAGGTCCGTCAGCGAGACCCCAAGCAGCGTCGTCTGCTGATTGTTCGACGGCACCGCGAAGGTGACCGAGCCGTTCGCCTCCTGGATCTCCAGCGCATCGGCCCCGATCCAATCGACGAAGATCGTGTCCGCGGTCGGATCGAAGTCGGCAATGCTGCGATCTTCGCCCCACGCCCAGGTGAGCACGAGATCCGCCGTTTCCTTGGTCACGCTGGGCGTGCCGGTCCCAGGATCGCTCTGCGGAGAACCCGGCACGCCCGGCGGCGGCGTCCCGTTCGGCGTCCCAAGCCCCTCGTCGCCGGTGAGGCGGTCTGTGAAGAAGGCGATGGCCTCAGCGACCGAGGGCGCGTCATAGCCACCGAACTGCTCGACATATTGCAGGATCGATGTGCCGAACTCGTCCGTCGAGACGGCCCCCGCCTGCAGAAGCGAAAGCGTCCCCCATGCTCCCCGAAGATGGGCGGCGGCCATCAGGCCCGTGAGGGTTAGCTCCACCTCAACCGTCTGCCCGTTCTGCTGGTAGCTGGCAGTGGTGCCGAGGAGCGCCTCGAGGCTCGTGCCCTGCGCTGCGAGACCGGTCTCGATGATCTGCAAGTTGTAGCCGAACGCCTCGCGGATCGCGATCTCCTGCGCCGCCCCGGTCATGAACGTCTCTAGGCTTTCGACGCCGTTCTTGCCGGTCCAGATGCCGTCCCATGTGTTGGCCGCGGCCCCGTTCCCGTAGAAGACGTCGTCGTCATAGTAGCCGAGGTCGATCAGCAAAGCCTCGCCGAACTGGTAGCCGACAAAGCCGAGGCTGTTCATCGAGCGGTAGGACATCGCATCCCACTCCGCGTCGGTCAGGTCGCCCCAACTGCTATACTGCGGAAAACGGGACGTTACCGGGCCGCCCGCCCACTGGTCGAGTTGCCAATCGGCGATGATGCCGGCCTCGTACCGGTCGCGGTCCCAGCCGGATTCGAATGCGCGCAGTACGTCCAGAAACGCCTCGAAGGGGCCATTTGACATAGGGAGGTCTCCTTTCCGTTGAAGACGCCGACAGGCCCGCTCACATCGGAGCGGCCTGCCGGGACAGGTGGTGATTTTTGGTGGCCCGTCTGCCCTGACAGTCAGTCAGAGCAAGGGGGCGAGAAGGCCGCGCGACTAGTCGTTGTCTGGCAGCAAGTTGATCTGTCTGCCGACCACTTGCGTGTACATTTGGTTCGTGGTGCTGTCCGGCTCGAACTGCCGCAAGTAACTCGCTTTGAACCCATCCGCGGTCCGCCGTGCCGCGTCCTCAAGTTCTTTTGTGGCGGCCTGCGGTTGCTCTCTCTTGACCGCGTCGATGTAATTTTCCGCTATGTCTTTGCCCTTACCCTCGACCTTGCTGGCACGTTTGCTGTTTCCGATCCCCTGAAACATTGTCAACGCATACTGAGAGACAGTATCCCTAGCCTTTCGATTTGAGCTGTTTCTGACAGCAATGTCTTTCATATCGGGAACCACTGACCGCAGCATAATGCTAGATCGGACGAACCTGTCAGCCTCACCCGGCAGTTTATCGTTGAGAGGCTGGTTCGGCGCGCCCGCAGCGTCGCCGGTCTGCCTGCCGGTGAAGCCGTCGTGCAGCTTCTGCAGGAACCGCTGAAACTTCGGCGAGGCGTTGAAACCATGGACAGCGTCGAGCGCCGCGTTGACGGTCTGCATGACGAACTCTGGATGTGGCGCACCTTTCACGTTGGGGCCATGCTCGGGCACGAAGTCAGGCTCGCGCGCGCATTGCTCATCCAGCACCCTGTTGACGGCGTGCGACATCTCGTGGATCTGGCCCCCCGAGTAACGATCAAGCATGCCTCGGCAGAAACCGATCGTCGCTTCGTTGGTGCGGAAATAGCCCCTCGAAGCCTGGCTGGGCAGCTCCTTGGCGTAGACGTCGTCGAAGAACGCCTCCAGCGCCTCGTCGCTGTGGACCGCTCGTCCTTTGTCGTCGGTCAGCGTGCATGCTTGCGCCAACGTGTCGACGAGCCACGCTTCATTTTGCGGTTTGCTATCACCCGGTGGGAGAGTGAACCCCTTGAGCATCGCCATATCGGACGCAATCGCGGTCTCGAGGGTCTTGCAGAGCGCACCGATGCCGGGGTCCCTTTTGAAGCTATGCAGTTGCTGCATCAACTGCCCTAGGGTCTTGTGATCCGCTGCCTTGACGAAATCGACAGCAGCCGGGTTGATCCCACCGCCGGCGCAACGCGCCTTTAGGTCATCCAGCGCGGACTTTTGAAGATCAGTGGCTTTGCTGCCCGCCAGCAGACCCTGCGCGGCGAACTTTGCCAGCGCCGTTGCCTGGTTCTCCGCCAAGGGCTGTTTGTGGTCGCCACCTTGGGCCTTCAACGCCTCGATCGTCTTCTTGCCGGTATTGGCCTCGAAGCGCGCCTTTGTCAGGCCTGGCATCGCTAACTTGCCCATTTCCGAAATTCTAAAGGCTTCGCTCGCGTTGCCGATCTCTGGCCCTTTCGGAGTGTTGACTGTCTGTGCATCCGCAAAGATGTCGTCAAACTTCTGGGTGAGCACGTCGATCTTGTCGGGCATCGCCTCCATAGCGGTCTGGATAGCATCTCGGAAGACGGCGCCGAGGTCCGCGACGGTCTTGTCCATGCGGTCGTCGAAACTGACTGGCTTTCCCTTTTCGCCCAGTCTGGGCAGGCGCAGCATCGCGCTTGTATTCAGATCGGCGATCTGCCCAAGCCGTTTCATCGCCGCACTGCGGCCGAGCTTACCGTTGGCCACGTCCGCCACAAACGTGCTTACGGCAGTGTCTCGCGCCGCCTCCGCCCGGCGCAGCGCACGCGATGATTTAGAGCTCCGCATCGTGTTTGCGGTTGTGAAGAAATGCGCGACCGAGGTCATCTTGGACTTAAAGCTGTTCCAGAGACCGCGGTTGCGCAGGACCGTGGCGCCGGCCTTGATCTCGATGTTTCCGGACTTGAAGCGGTAGAGCGTATCGGGGCGGGTATTACCCCCTCCCTGGAACTGGTCGACGCTCTTGCTCGACTCGCCGATCTTGAAAGATACCTGCTGATGCTGTGGCGAAAGCCCCGAGACGTTCCAACCTGTCATGACGATGTCTCCCTTAGCCTCAAACGCGGACCATAGCGGCTTGGGCCGCGGCGCCGTCGGGAAGGTCGGTTGTGTCAGCAGCCGCGCCTACGCCAGTCTCGCCCGCCGCATCCTCGCCCTTCCAGGCGCGGAGCGCAGCCAGAAAGCCGGCCAGCTCTGCCTCGAACGCCTCGTAGGAGATCTCAACCTGGTTGATCGAACGGCAGAGCACGATCTCACCGCGTTCGGGGTCGAGCGAGAGCGCCGCACCGTTGGTCGCGTCACCCAACAGATTGCCCTCAAGCAAGTATAAGCAGGCCTCCGCGCGCTCCTCGTCGTCCTCGGGCATAGGCCCCACGGACGCGCTTAGGCCGAAGCCAGGGCGCTCGTCGTGGGCATGGATCTCGACCTCATGCACACCATCGAACAGTATCTGCGCACTGCCGTCTTCCGTCAGCGCCACGTCCGTGAGCTCCAGCTTTTCCGCGAGCGTCTCCATCAACTTTTTCAGCGTCATGGTCGCACCCTCTCTCGGTGAACAACGGCAGTTTTCTATGGTGAACAGAGTGGGGTATCGACGGTTGGCGCGCTGCAGGGGAACCAGGACGGATTTCGGACGGATATGGGCGCGTTTGGTCCGGGCGGTCGCACCTCTCTTCTGCTATGGGCAACAATATCTGCTACTCTCCCACTACCAGTATTCGAGTAAGCTTGAGACGAGACGCTAGTATGGGTCCGTTCCCGCTCTCCATCGAAGACCTAGAGGCGTTCGATTTGGAAAGCTGGCGGGAGGTGGCCCGGGTGATCTGGACAGTCTCGCCCGTGGAAGCAG
Source organism: Pseudomonadota bacterium (assembly GCA_039513195.1). Classification (GTDB taxonomy): domain Bacteria; phylum Pseudomonadota; class Alphaproteobacteria; order Rhodobacterales; family Rhodobacteraceae; genus Thermohalobaculum. Next base: position 20,651 of record JBCCRM010000013.1, read on the forward strand.
ACCTGCCCTTCCGAGCTTACCTAGCAGTGAGCCGTGTCGAAGAGCTCATCTTGTCCGACGCGTTCCTACCGCCGCAGATCTTCGAGCACCATCCGTCTCAGCTACCCAACGTCAATCATGACGTCTTGCTCTACGAGCGCTACCTGGCCGGCACCGGGCGGGGCGTGGTCGGGGAGGTGTCCACCGCCATCGATCCGAGCGTCATCCACATTGTTGATCTGTCTCAGACCTTTCGCACTGTTACGGCCGCCGTTCGAACCCATGGCACCATCATCCCCCATAAGGCAGTTGGGTACGACCCGAGCCGCCATGCGCCATATGTGTCGGTGCCCGTCGCCTCGCCGCGCGGACGTTTGCTGGATATCGCCCATGAGGCGTTGGTCGCTGCGCAAGCCGCCGGCAAACAGCAGGCCTCGGTCCTCGCCAACGGGTTCTTGACCCTGGTTCGGACCCTTTTGCTCGGCGAGCGGAGCAATATCAGCGATCGCGTTGCCGAACTGGCAGGCCGGGAGATGATAAAGCGGTTCATCGAGCGCAACCTGGCCGATCCCAAGCTCAACGCCGATATGATTTGCCGCTCACTGAGCGTCTCGCGCGCCACCCTCTACCGGCTCTTTGAAGAGACTGGCGGCGTCGCTCGCTTCATCACCGATAGCCGGTTGGACCGGTGCTTCTCGGAGATCGTCGATGCCCAACCCGAGCGCGGGGCAGTGCGCCGGATCGCGGAACGCTGGGCATTCTACTCGCCGGCCAACTTCAACCGGAGCTTTCGGGCACGGTTCGGTTTGCGCCCGTCCGACTGCATCGGCGCAGCGCCCGAACATCCAACTGCCGACGAGAACGCGGCACCGCACCGTATCCATCTCTGGCTGCGCAAAAGCTAAGGCTCAGAACTCCGCCAACATGGCCTCGATCGTTGCGATGATCTGTTGGCCTTGGGGATCAGAGATCTTTTGGGCGGCGTCGAGCGCATGGCGGAAGAGCGACTCAGCCTCGGTCTTGGCATTCTTGGCGAGCGATGCCTCCGCCGCGGCCTGCCAAAACGGCGCCGCACGCCCCGGCTCGCTCGATGCCGCGAAATGACGGGCAACCTGCTCCGGCTCGGCCTGCGCGATCCCTGGAGCATCGGCGCAGAGCGCTTCGGCTACTGCGAGATGGCGGTCGCGCCGGACACCCTCGAGCATCGACTCGTAAGCCGCATCGCGCATCAATCCGTGGTCGAAGCCGACTTCCACGCCGCCGCCCCGGGGCATTTCATTGAGGATCCCGATACTAATGAGACGGCGGAGATGGCGCTCCAGGCCTTCGTCGTCGAGCCCCGTGAGTCCGAGCAGCAGCCACCGCGGCGCCGCCCGACCAATGACCGCGATCCACTGAAGAACCGCAAGCGCGTCCCCAGTCGCCTCAAGCCTGCTTGCCAGCAACCCTTGAAGCGAGTCGGGGATCGCCATTGCCTCTAACGCTTCGGCGGACTCTTCCCCCCGGGATTGCACCATTCGAACGAACTCGCGGAGATAGAGTGGCACGCCTTCCGACCGCTCCGAAATGGTGCCGATCAACCCCGCGGGCAGGACCCCACGATGGCTCATCTCCGACAGCAGCTTGATGCTGTGCATCCGGTGCAGTCGGTCGAGAGATATGTGGTGCGCCTTCGCCAATGCCCCGAGCGTCGTCGGATCCCGGTCGCGGCCGCAAGCGACGATCAGCAGCCGTTGGTCCTCCAATTCGTCCGAGAGCCGGGCGAGCGTCGCCAATGTCGATGGATCCGCCCATTGGATATCGTCGATCCAGAGGAGTGTCGGGCGCTCGCTCGCACCCGTGGTGATCATTGACACCATAGACTCCATGGTCCGGGTCCATCGCCGCTGCGGATCGAGTTGGAGATCGATCTGAGAGCGTCGCGGAAAGTTGAGGCTCAGCAAAGACGCGAGCACCGGCAAGCCGTCCGCCTGAGGCCGGTCGAACTGCTCGAGGAACTGCTCGACGACCCGAAGCTGACGGATCGGCGGCGTGTCGATTTCGACGTCGAGCATTTCACTGAGCAGGACCAACTGCGGATAGAATGGCGTGTCGACATGATGTGGTGAACAGGCCAAGTGGAAGACGCCGCTGGCGGGCGGCTCGACACTTCGGATGAACTCCTCGACCAGCCCCGTCTTGCCAATCCCCGGCTCTCCGGTGATCAGCACGGCCTGGCCCATTCCGCGGCGCGCCTTCTCCCAAAGATGACGGATGTGCAGCAGCTCGCGGTCCCTGCCGACAAGCATCCCGTCCAGACGCGCTCCGTTTTTGGGCGTCGGCACCGCGCGCACGACCGAGTTGAGCATGGTCTCGGTGCCGTCGTGGAGAAGGCAGGGTACGGTTTCGACCTCGACCTGCTCGGCTAGCAATCCGGCGCTGCGATCGTCGAGAAAGAGGACCGAGCGGCCGCGCCCAATCGGCGCAACGACATGTATCGGATCGACGCCCACCAGCACTTCCCGGTCGTCCTCGTCGAGCGGAGCGTGGATATTCGCGATTCCCGAGGCCATCGTGGTTTGGATGCCGATGGTGCCCTTTCCGTGCAGTCGGCCCACGAGTTGAGCAATCTCCAACCCAAGCCGAGCCGGCTCCTCCTCGGGTCTCGGCGAGCCAACCTGGATCACCACCGCGCGACCAGGCAGCCGCACCGCTTGGCAACCGTGGCTGGCGGCAATGTCCACAATCCTCTGGGCGGTCCCGAGCAACAGCTCGGCCTCCTCCTCGGTCGTCTCGGCAAACACCTGGAAAGATACGTGGATGATCGACACGAAACGGCGATCCAGCGATACAGGTAACGGCGGTTCATCAGCCTCGGCCTGGTCTGTCTTGGAAGCCGCGCTTTCGGTCGCGGGATGGCTCGGCAGACGATCCAGGGTCTCGACTTCGGCAACGAAGCGATAGCCCTTGCTGTGCAGGGTCTGGATCGGACTTCGAGCGCCGCGGCTCTGACCCAGGGCTTGGCGGATCCGGCTGAGACATCGGCTGAGCGTCCCGTCGCTGACAAAGACCCCCTGCCAACACACCTCGAAAAGTTCCTCGCGGCTGACCGCACGTTCGCGGTTTTCAAGCATGTAGAGAAGGACGTCGAAGACCTTGGGCTCAGTCGGCACATGCGCTCCGTTGCGCAGGAGCGTGCGCTGGCCGACATTCATCTCGAACTCGCCAAAGAGGTAGCGCATCTCAGCCACCCTTCCGTTGCCGAGCTTCGATGGGCGGCCGCGCGCGGCGCTCCCATGGCACACGCGGGACGACAATTGTCCGCGCCAGTCTCGTCACGTCATCCTCTCGCCGCTGGACCGAGATAAAGCCTCCTCAGGGTGTTCGAATGCGAAATCGGACGAAACCACGGATTTCGGTCGGAATCGGACGAAGCGCCCCCGCGCACACCGAACACCCATCAGAGTGCCCAATGACCCCCAAGAGTAGTCCGCTTCTCGTCCGTTTTGTCCCGCGCCGCGGTGGCACGGTTGGGAAACCTATGCGACGGCACGGCTCCGGAGGGAGCGGCGCCGTTGGCAACGTGGACGAAGGAAGAGGCACGGGACCGGACAATGCGTGCGATTCGACTTACCCCCGGCGCGATCTCGCTGGAGCGGCTGCGGAGCCTAAGCGAGGATGGTTCAGACGCGAGCTTGGAGGCGGAGGAGCTTGAGGACGGCTCCCTCCTGCTCACCCTCGGCAGCGACGGCGACGCGACGGCGCGCCTGATCGCAGCGATGGCCTTGAACCGTCAGACCCGGGCGAAAGAAGCGATCTTCGACGCCATTGAGCAGCAGTTCGGGAAGGAGGTCGCCTCGGCCCTGTGCGCGTCCACCCCACATGCCGCGATGTTCCATGCTCCGACCCCTCTCAGGGTCGGCGATGTGCTGGACTTGATCGCAGCGGCGCAGGAACTGGCCACGCGCCGCCCTACTGAAGCGCCTGCAGCCGATGGCGCCAAGGCTGGGGAGCACAGGCGCCGTCTCCGTCTTCTGTGACCCGTAGGCGCGTGAGACTGACCACACGCGCCTGGCTCGTCCCGCCTTACTCCTGCAACCGATCGAGGATGTCGTCCACCTGAGGCAAGAGACCTTTGACTGAGTCATGGTTTACTATGTCTTCGTGAACCCCCAACCTATTAATCTCGCCGACAACATCGTCGACGGTCGCGCGCCCCTTGCTGAAGTCGTGAAGCCGTTCCGCAAAGCGCTCGAGAACCGGTGACTTCAGCTGAAGAGCTACCTTCGCAAGCTGATCGCCCGCATATTCCACAACCCGATTAGCTTGCTCTCGGCTAACTGGCTTGGGCTCGTCATCATCAGCGATTACTTTGTCATGCACCTGCCCGACTCCCCCACCTTGGTCTTGATTCAAGTCGGGTTCGTCGGATCCCAGATCTTCGTCTTGGTCTATGTCGGGCCTTTCGTCCCTCATGAGATATTCTTTCGACGCGACCTCGATGTCGTCGATGTCCTCGTCGTCCTGCGGCTCGACGCCGATCGTGACGAGCTCCTCCTTCTCAGTTTCGTTTTGCTTCAAGTCGGGCTTGCCGACCCCATGGTCCGGCTTAGACCCGAGATCGATCTCTTCGACATCCGCGTCGTCCTTCGGCTCGACGCCGAGTGTCACGACCTCTTCTTCCTCAGTCTCGTCAGCCTCGATGTCAGGATCAACGAAGCCGCCTTCCGCATTGACCATCGGGGGCTCTCCGATACCAGGTTGCTTGGGTAAGGCGGGATCGACGTTCGCCCTCTCCAAACCCTCGTCCTGGTAGGCTTGCTTGTCCATGCCGTCCGTTTCGCCCTTCGGCATTGCATGCCCCAACGTTTTCGGGTGTGGACCTTCAGCTTGCTTGGCCATGCCGTCCGTTTCGTCGTTGGGCATTGCCTCCCCAAGCGTTCTCGGGTCTGGACCATCACCAGGGTGAGGCAGATAGGGCCCCGGGGCACGCGCCCGCTTGATCATGTCCTCCAGACTTTCAACGCCAATCTTTCTCGGGTCTGGACCTTGAGGCTGACGCTGATCGAGCACCGGGGGAGGGGCCGGCCTCGGCGGGTCCTCCGGCCATTTGAAGAGCAGGTCTGGCGCGGTCGGGATCTTTCCGCCGGCACGAGCCGCGGCGGCCTCGACCGACACCACGAGGCGCATGTCCTGCAGATAAGCCCGCTGCTGACCAACGGTATCAATCGCGCCGCGGACCTCGCCCTGCCGGCTCTCATGTTGGATCGGCTTCGGTGCAAACTTCTTGGCTATCTTTTGCTTTAACGCCTGCCAGCGGGTCTGCGGCACCTGTTGCTGCGGGACGACCGCTCGATTGCCGTGATGCAGGTTGTTCAGCTTTTGCATCAAGCGGTCTGAAAGCACGCTGGCCCGCTCGATATGATTTGACAGTGCGGCCAGCGCTCTGGGATCGCGGGTCTTCTGCCAAGTTGTCAGCGCCTCAGAGAGCTGCCGGCGTTCATCCTTGAATTGCAGGGTCAGTTCTTTGAGGGTGTGTCGGACCAGGGGATGCTTCGTACTCTTGCGCTGGAAGAGCGTCTCCGGCACCTTGACTTCGGCATCGAAGATTTTGGGATCGACCTGCTCAAGCCCCGAATCGCCCGCCAGTTTCGGCCGGATCAGGTTCGTCGCGGTAATGTCGCCGCGGTCCTTCGACGACACCAGACCCTGCGCAAGATCCATGCACAATGCCGCGTGCCGCTCCAGAACCTTCCGTTCCTCAATCTTGCCGCGATAGAACGCCTGCTTCACAGCAGGCATGTCCTCGAACTTACCTTCTCCGTACCTATTCGAGACGTCCCCCGTGTTCCGCGGCAGCTTGGCGGCAAGCTCTTGTGCCGCATTGGCGCAATTCGCAAGACCAGCCAGGAGACGGACCCGCTCCTGCTGTCCTCCAATCCCATGATTATTCATAGACTTCTTGAGATCAGCGGCGTGCTTGGCGCTATCCCGGGCGATGTCGAGCAGTCGATCGGCACGGTCATTCCTCGCCCGAAAAGCGCCAAAACGGCCATGAATGGGTCGCGACTTGATGATTTTGTCCGCCATGCCGGCAAGCGTCCTGGCGCTGTCCTGCAGTGCCGGCGCTTCGGTCAGGACCTTGATGCTGGTGTCGTGGAAATCGCGCAACCAATTGATTTCCTTTAGGGGGAGCCCCTCCGCCTTGAACTTGTTCTTGAGACGCTGGATGTTCCCGACGCTGAAACCGAAGCGCGGCTGGACGCCAGCCTTGTACATCAGGAAGTCGGCGTGGCGGTCCAACTCCTTTGGGTTGTTCCTGTAGACGCCCGGCTTCGCCTGTTTCAACGCGCGGCGCACCTGGTTATGCATCATCTGCAGCCCAGTCGTTAGTTTCGGCCAGGAGGTGAGCAGCTTGTTGACTTTGCTCGACTGGCCGCCAGCCGCATGATCGAACAGGTGCATCACCATTCGGGTACGGGCAGCGTCGTCGGTGTGCCCATGAAATTCCCGGCCCTTCGCCCAGATTTCAAGACCGTCGGCGATCGCTTGGTCCAATTCGCGCAGATCGCTCATCTTTAGCTTCTTCGGGTCCTTTAGACGCCCGAAGGCATGTTCTGCGAGACTTTTGCCGGCAATTTTGACACCAGGAAATTCACGCTCGATAGCATCTTTTATCTTACCAACGGCTTGTTGATACTTCGCCTTTCGAACCGATCGGTTCCCGAACAGGCGGTGCTTCACGCTGTTCTTGACGTAGAGGTTCTTGCCGTCGGTGAAGCGGATCCCATCCGTATTTTCCTTGTTGGTGCTCTTATAGAGCTCCGCACGGATGTGGGTGTAGCCCTGATTGGCGTCGATGCTGCGAACCATCTCTGATGCCTTTATGCAATGCGCGCGGCCGAGGCCGCCGGCAGCGCGTCCTACTCAGACGCGAATGTGATGCGACGTTTCCCCCGCGGTTTCCGCGGGTGGCGGCGTCTCGTCTCCGATACCGGCTGCGAAGATGTTGCCGAGCGCCGTGGAAGCCTCGGCAAAGGCGCTCAGCATCTGGGCCAGCACCTCTGCATCGAGATTGGCCGTCGAGAGATCGCCGAGGAGAACGAACTCCCCAAGCTCAGCTTCCCGGCCAATCCGCAGGCCGCCCGTCTCCACCGAGGCCAGGTTGAAGGCGAGCGCGTGGTCCAGCGTATCTGCCAGACGCTCCTCGGGTGGCTGCCCGATCTCGGTAGACAGGAACAGCTTGCCCAACGTGGTATCCAGGGTCAGCGAGACAGTCTGCTCCGTCTCGTCGTCCAGGGCGACGAGCCAACTCTCCGTCTCCTCGACGGCGGCGATCTCCTCGACATCGAGCTCAGGACCCGCCTTCAGGAGCATTTCGCTGATATCTGCAAAGCCAATCATGCTCATCCGCTCCCGTCAGACCGGGTTGCGCAGGGCGTTCATCGACTCACCGAAGGTCGACTGGTCGAGCTGGTTCAACTCTTCCTGCTTCTGCATGAGTTTGTCGAAGCCGCTGTCCTGCTTTTGGTGCAGCGACTCCGACTTTTGCTGATTGGCCTGGTAGAGCGTGGCAATGGTCTGCATGAGCGAGATCGCCTTCTGCTTGCCCGCGTCGATGACGCCTTCGAAGCCGGATCCGATGCTGTCGCCCGACCCACCTGCCGTGTTGTAGGCTGTGCTGAGAGTCGGCGTCCTAAAGTTCTTGCCCGCTGCCGCGCTGCCGAGGCCCTGGGATACACCGCCGCCGATCTTGAAGAAGCCCCGTATGCGGTCGACGTTAAAGTTGCCATCCGCAATATCTTTCTGGGTGTCGGCGAGCTTGCTCAACTGGTCGGTCGCCATCTCGTCCATCTTCCGCGCATTCTCGTTTTGCGCCTCTGCGGCTTCAGCCATGTGCTCGCGCACGAAAGCGAAGATGTTGAAGTTGGCGCCGAACATTTCCGACAAGCTCACATGGGCGCCCCCAGCACCAGTCTTCGGCGCCTCGCAGTCCTGCTCGGCCGTCTCCGGCGGCGTGTCCTGCACCGCCGTTTCCATCGTCACCGGCGCGCTCTCCGCAAGGCCAGCCCCCGTTTCGGGCTTCATCGCCTTTTCGGGTGGAGGCGCCGAGGCTGGCGCCTGGGTCTGAGGTGGCAGGTTCGACCGCTGAATATCATTCACCATTGTGTCTCTCCTTTCGGGATACTGGCGCATAAAGCGCTAGGACGCGTTGGCGCCTGGACCGCTTAGCGCGCCGATCGCGCTCGATTTCGCACTATTCATGTCGTTGGCGATTTCGGTGATCGTCCGCTGCGACTTCATGTAGACTTCGCCAACCCTGGCGAGCCAATCCATTGTCTTGTGATTGAGCTCCTCAAAGAGCTCGAGATCGGCTTCGATATTTGCGATGTCGCGTTTCGTGCGGCCGATCTTGATATCGGTGATGCCAAGGTCGATCTGCTCACCGGCGCCCACCACCCGCGTACCGGCGCCGGCGAGCGATGCGGCACGGGCAACCTTGTCGCACAGAAGACGGATCGCAGCCGCGTCCCCACTTTCTTTCACGACTTGGGCGCTGACGTCCCGCAGCACTGTCTCGGATACCCGCCGGACCGCCTGCTTCGCCGCCGTACTGCCCGCTTCCTCGGCGATGTCGGTCATCACCCGCTTGCCGACTTGTTCGGTAACCTGCTTGGCGATCTCCTCGGCGATTTCGCGCGTGATGGCCGTCCCCGTCCGCTTCGCCACCTCTTCGGTGACGTCGTGGACGATCTGGTCGCACACCTTCTTCGTCGCGGTTTTGCATGTCGCGGAAACCGCGTCGTCGCCTGCGATCTCGGCGATATCGGCGATCTGGCGCGTGGCCTTTTCGGCCGCGGTCTTGATTACCTGTTTCGCCGTCGTCTTGAACGTCTCCTCCGACGCCTCTTCGATGCAGTTCGTCACAGCCGTTTGGAGCGCAGCGTCAAGCGCCTTGCCGGCATCGGCAGAGGACTTCATGCCCCCCTCGGCGAGTTTTACGCCGGCCTTGGCCCCCGCGCTCGACGCAGCTTTCAGGGCGGCAGCAATCGAAAGCAGCGCGCAAACGATTTGAGCGACCATAAAGATCGTCCGGATCGCCTTCAGCTTCTTCGGGTCCATCTTGTCGGTATGCGCCGTCATCTCGAAGATCGAGCTGCCAATGGCCGTTGCCGCCCCAACCGTCGCAAACGCTGCCGTCGCCAACGCCGCCGGGCCGGACGCAGCACCGAGCGTAGCGCCTGAAGCGATCGCCGATAGGAACCCGGCTACGAGTGTCACAGCATTGATCAGCTTCTGCTTCTTTTCGGCTTTGTGGATCATAGCGAAATTCTTGCTGATCTCGCTAATGCGCTTTTGGTTTTCCTCTTCTATTTGAGACCTTTGCGACTTGAGCACTTCGTCGGCAATCTTACCCCCCAGATTGGCGAGCTTAACCGCCGTCGAGGTGAGGTAGATTATCAGAAGATCGACCGTGATTACTTTCGGCACCTCGATGTCGTGCACAGCCGCAAGAGCATTGTTGACAGCCAGGTCGAGACGGTCGTCGGTCGAGGTCGTCACCGCCGCCACATTCGCGTCGACGGTCTTCGGAGTGGCGACACTGGGCGCCGTGTCGATCCGGGGCGGAACCGTCGAATTGTCCCGCACTCTTTCAATGTCAGCCATGGCAACGGATCTCCGGAGTCTCGAAAGAGCGCGGTCAGGCGGCTTGGTCGAGCAGGCCAAGCATCGCCTCGGCGCGAGCCTTAAGCGGGGCCTGCCCCTCGTCTTCGCCCGCGAACTCGACCGCCGCCTCCAGCGCATCCCGGGCCGTTTCGCGTTCGCCAATCCCCAGGTGGCACTGCGCGACCTTGACCAGGAGATCGGCATCCACGTTAAGGATCGCGGCCTGGGAATAAGCCATCACCGCACCGTCATAGTTCTTCTGATTGAACCGAACGGCCCCGAGCGCTGTCCAATACTTGCGCTCAGCGTTGTCGAACGTGGCCAGAAACGTGAAGACCTCCTCGGCCTTCGGATAGTTGCCGGAACGGAAGAGGCTGTAGCCCTGCGCGTAGACGGCCTCCATCTCCTCGTCCGTCAGGCCCTTGACGTGCTTGAGCTGCATCTCGCCCTTAAGGAGGGCCATCGAGATTTTGACAAGCTCCTCGTTCGACAGGCCGTCCGCGAGCGGCTCCATCCCCTCGATCGCTTCGAGGAGGGTCGCCTCATCGATGTCGATTGCATTTTCCATAGGCTTGATCTCCAGTAGAAGGGGGGTGCCGGCCGCGAGATTGCCGCCGGCACCGCGGGCCTCACTCAGTTCCCGATCCGCTCGATGATCTTTTCCTTCATCCCCTCCCATGCGGAGAACATGTTCGTGGCTTCTTCGGACGCCTGCTTGTAGAGGCTGGTGAGCGTCTGCAACTGCCGCGCAATCATGTCGCCTTCGTTCTGCAGACCTTGGTTGGCGCTGTTCGCGTTAGAGATCGCGATCTGGATCTCTTCTTTGTCTAGCTTCCCATCACCGTCGCCATCCGTGTATTTGATGTCGTGGTCGTCCATGAATTCGCCCAGCGTGGTGGTCGAACCATCTTTGAGCGTAATCTCTTGACTAAGATCGCACTCATCGCCTGACGTATTTAGCGCCGCTACCGCAGTGTTTATGTCGGCCTGATCGTTCGTGTTTTTTTCCTGCAGCTTGGCGACGCTTTGGACTTTTTCGCCTAGGACCTTCATCCGGTCGCTCATCAAGAACATGATCAGAAGGCCGATATCGACGACCTCGGTGTCCGAGAAGCCGAGCTCTTTGAGCTCATCAGGGCCCACGGTCTTGCCGTCCTTGGCCCCGGACAACACGTCCTTGATGCCCTCGAAGGTGTGGGTCGTGAGGGTCCCGGGCTCGAGGTTCGAGAGCGACGCCTCGTCGAAGTCCGGATCGACACCCCACGCCTGCTCAGCCAGATCGTCCATGCTCTGCAGGTCATTCGGATCGACCGTCTCACCGGATCCACCCGCCCGAGCGAGCGGCGGCGGCGCTTCGCCCGGCGCGCCTGCTCGCGCTTGTGGGGCGGTCGGCTGCTGGTTGGGCGGAGGGGTAAGCGCGTAGAGCTGAGCCTTCAGCGCGTCACCCTGATCCGAGATGTTGGACAGCTCGTTCTTCAGATCGTTGATGAAGTCATTACCCTTGTTCAGGTTGACCACATGCTTGTTCAGGCCCTTGTTGCTGACGTCGAAGCCCTGGTCCTTCATGAAGTCATAGACGTTCGTCGTCGTGCCATCGCTGGTCTGGAATTCAACCTGCGACAGATTTAGCTGACCATGCTGGCCCTTGTTGTTGATTGCGACTTCGAGTGCTTCAAGGCACTCATTCATGTCGTACTGCTTGTCGGTGTTGATCCCCATCTGCAGCGCTAGGGTGGACCCGCCCGGCCAATCGGTGCGGCTTTGGGCAACCGTCGCATCCATGCGATGCTGCCCGACCGCAAACATGTTTGCCAGGTTGCCGAGCAGCTTGTCCTGCTCGCCGTCCTTCAGCACGTCGTTGCCGTCATTGGGAAGATTGCCAGGCTTGAAGATCGACTTCGGCATATACTTGAAGAACTTCGCCGCGCTGTATTCCTTGTCACCATACTTGGCACCCAGTTCGTCAAGCGCGTCCTTCATCGACATGTTCTCACCCGTGTTCGGGTTGAAGACCATCGTCGTATTCAGGTCCATTTTACCGCCATCATGCGCCGAAGTGTTCTCCCGAACGGCGCTCATCACGCTTGCAAGGAGCTGCAGGTTGTCGCTTTCCTGCTGCGCCGCGTCGATCTCTTCCTGCGACGCGCCGGTCAGGATCATCTGCTGCACGGACTTTTCGGACTGCACCGCCGTCATCTTGGTCCCGAGGGAGTCGAGGACGGCCTGCGCCTCGTCGCTGCCCAGCCTCTGGTCGTGGTCGGCGTCGCGGTAGGTGATATCGGGATGGGCCTCGAGGAACTCCTGCACGGTATGGGCCTCACCCTGCGCGTCCGTGTAGGTGATCTGGTCGGGCCGCACGTCACCTTGGCTCTTTGCCGTCGTCACCGCATCCATCACCGCCTGCAGGTCGGCGAGGTCGTTGTTGGCGGTCTCGATTCCCTGTTGCGCGCCCTGAACGGAGGTCAGGTCCATATTCGCCGCGTTGTCGAAGCCGGCCGCGACCGACCCTGCTGAGAGGATGTATTTCGTAAAATTCGCCTGTGTGTCCGGTGACAGGTTCTCGTAGTTCGGCAAGCTCTTCAGCGTCGCTGACAACTCGTCCTCGGCCGTCGCGAAGTCCCAATTCGTGAAGGCTTGGACCGCACCCGCCGCACTGGCATCGCTGGAACCCGACATCAGGAACATGGCAGCACGCTGAATGTCTGGTGTCGTCGGCATATCGGCCGGGCCGATCGGCTCACCGTTCTGGGTCAGAAGATAACTAGCCGTCAGTTGCCCGTTTGCGCCAACATTGACGTTCATTTGGCGCGACACGTCACCCTGCTGGGCGAAGGTATTGAGCGTGAACTCCCGATCCTCGGGATTCATCTCGGTAAAGAGCTTGTTCAGGCCGCCTGCCACATCCGCCGCCGAGGTCGTGGTCTCGTTGAACGCACCGAGCGTGCTGGCCGCCAGTAGCAGATCGCCTTGCTTGCGATCGATCTTGCCCGCTGTGACCAGACTATCAATGTCCTTCGCGGTCAGACCCTTGCCCATGTCTAGCAGCGTCGCGGCGTCGTCCTCGGTCAGCGTGCCGCCGCTGGCGATTTTCACCTCTAGATCGGTGAGCTTGCCCTGGTTTTCACCGCTGAGCTTGGCGATGAGATCGGCCTCCAGGTTGTTCTCGAGGTCGAGGGCCTGCTGGTTCGTGATGTTGGTCGGCGTGGTGTAGGTCTGGGTGCGAATGAGATCGTTGCTCATGAGAGCCTCCTCAGATTCAGAACGGGTGTCCGCTGGCCGTCAGATCGCCAGGCGTGCGCGGCGGGTCTTTTTGGTCTTCTTCGGCTTCGGAGGCGTGCTGGCGCCCAGATCCGGACCCGTCTCCTTTGCGAGCTTATCGGCAATGCCGTTGAGGCCGGTCCGCATGCCAAAGGCGCTCATGTCATCGAGGCTCATGAGCTGATCGCTGAACATCGCCTCGGTCTCGAAGACAAGGCGCTCAAGATCTTCAGGAACGACCGCGGCTGCGGGGCTATTTTGTTGTGGGGCATCGACGTCGGCCATCTCCGTCTCCTTCGTTCGCTCTCGCAGGGTCGGTACGGCCCGCGTCACTGCGAGACTATGTACGCCCTCGCAAAACGGGCGGCCTGACGGAAATCGGACGAGGGCGGGCCGGTGTTCGCAGATCCAGACGCGGTCGGCGTCAAAGCGGGCGATGCGCGATGCGGATGGTGACGGTGTTGTGCCCGGCCTGATGGGTATAGGCGACGGCGCTTGCCAACTGCTGGACGAGGTAGAGGCCGCGCCCCCCAACCTGATCGAAGCCCGGTTGCCCGGCTGGCGCTTCAGCGATGGGGTCAAAGCGAGGACCGGGATACGAAACTCGCGCGATCACCGCCTCGGGCACACGCGCAAGCGTGACGGCAAGGGCGCGATGCTGTCCGTGGATCCCTCCGTAATTCACCGAATTTGCGGCAATTTCCTCGACACACAGCATGACCGCATGGGCCGTGCTTTGCCCGAGCGAAAGCTCCGAGAGCCGCGGCGCCATACTGTCCAAGAGCTCTCCCACGGCGGACAGTGTGGCATCGATCTCGGTCTTAAAGAACTGGCTCTCGGCCATCGCCGCGGCTCCCGATCGCATGGCGCAGACGAAGTGCACTGGCCCGCCACCGGGCGGCCACCACGTCGCTGCGGTGCCGACCCGATGCCGCGCAAGCTAGCAATCCGCCGCCCCCCGCGAAACGACCACCTCCGCGGCCCCTCGTCCGGAGATCGTCCGTTTTGCCGACACGGCGCCAGCGCAAGCGTCGCATAGGCTTATTCAGCGCTGGCGCACTTCGGCGCGCGGATAGGAGTGGTGACAGCAGATGGCCGGTGAATTGGCGAGCTTCCTGCAGACCTGGTGCGCGCTGCGCGACGTGCCGGTGCCGGCGCGTGAAGCGGACGGGCGGTGCTTTCTGGTGTTCGACGGCCTCTACGAGATCGCGCTCAGCCAACTCGGGCGATCGATCCAGCTTGAGGCGGATCTCGCCCCGCTGCCACAACGGCGCGACCTGGCCGAGGCACTGCTTGAGCGGCTCCTGAAGCTGCAACTGGCGCGTGCGCCGGAGAGCGCCGCCGCCCTCACGCTCTCTGGCGAGCAGCGCTTGGTGGCGGTCGAGCAGATTGCTTCGGACCGCCTCGAAAACCGGGTCTTCGAGGAGCGGCTGGGCGGCTTCGTCAACACAGTCGCGATGTTCATGACCTTGCTCTCTGAGGAAACGACCCCGCGGCCACCCGCCCCGATGCAAGCCGCACAATTCTTCTACCCGTGATGAGTAAGCGGACACGGCAATGATGCACCAAAGCCCAGAAGACGCTTTTGCCATGGAACCGCAGGACCAGATCGTCCTCCGGGTTCTGGTGGGCGTGCAGCAGGGCGCGGAGATGTTGCTGCAACCGCGGCCCTATGTCCTCGGCAGCGGCGAGGACGCGGATATTGTGCTGTCCGAACGAGCGCTGGCAGCACAGCATTTGGCTATCCGCCTGGATGGGCCCGCGGTGACGATCGAGGCGCTTGAAGCGCGGGTGCAGCAAGGCGACGCGTGGCTGGAAGCCGGTAGCAAGGCCGAGATCGCGCTTCCGGCGGCGATCCGGATCGGTGGTACGGTGATCCTTCTGGCCGATGGCGCGCAAGACGGAGCGGCGTTCGCAATTCCCGAGCCGCTGCCTGAGCCCGGATCGGAGGAGCCCGAGCCCGCCGCGCCGGAGACGGACGAGACCCACGAGCTGCCCGAGCCGGCTGAGGCGGACGCCTCTCCCGTGGCGGCTGACGGGAACACGGAACCTCCGAGGCCCGAAAAGCGCAAGCGCAAGGCGACTATGGTAACGGCCATTGGCGCCTTCGCCGTTCTGGCTCTGGGCGGGACGGCCCTGGCACTCTTTCTGGGCGACGGCGGGACGGGAGCCGAGACTGCGGCCGAGACCGTCACGGCGCCCGATCCGCTCGCGCCTATCCGAGAAGTTGTCGCGGATCTCGGTTTCACCGGCTTGCGGGTCTCGGACGATCCATCCGTCGGACCGGCGATCCACGGCTATCTCGACACGCGCGCAGACCAGGCCGCGCTCAGGACCGCGCTGGCAGAAGCGGGGATTACGGCGACGGATCGGACCCGGACAGGCGAGCAGCTCTTAGATGCCGTCGGACTGACCCTGGGCGCGGTTCGCTGGCCGGAGGACGGCTTTCGCAACCACCTGCAGGCGCAGTATCTCGGCGGCGGCGTCGTCGAGATCGACGGCTTTCTCGGCCCTTCGGTCGACCGCGACATGCTCCGGCGGCGAATCCTCGGCGATGTTCCGGGCGTCAGCTCGCTCCGCTTCGAGCGGTCCGACCTGCGCGGCTGGCGCGACGATCTGGTCGACCGGATCGAGGCGGCAGGTCTCTCCGACTGGCTGACCGTCACCCAGCGGGATGGCAAGCTTCGCGTCGATGGCGAGCTGAGCGAGGGCCAGGTGGCAACTTGGCGCGCAGTTGGCGAGGCCTTTGTGAGCGAGAGCCGCGGATTCCCCCGGATCTCCAGCCAGGTGGTTGCGGTCGTACCGCCCGAGCTAGTTCCCGAGCCGCCCCCGCCCATGCCGGAGCCCGAGATCGTGGTCCCGCCAGAGCCGCCCCCCCCTGAGGTGACAATCACGCGACCACCTCTCCGACTGATGGGCACCGTGATCGGGGGCACCAACAATCGCTGGGCCGTGCTGGCTGACGGGCGCCATGTGAGACTGGGCGACCGGCTCCGCTCCGGCGCTGTCGTCATCAGTATCGAGCCCGACCGGCTCGAGATCGAACTCGGCGGCAAAACCTTCACCTATCGGATCAGGGAGAACTGACCATGGACGCTGTCCAAGAACTGAGCGGGAGAGAGCTCATCGACGAAGCAATGGCGAGCAGGAGCGAGGCAGCCAAAACGGCCGCCCTCGAACGGATCGACCAGAAGTTGTTCGCCATCCGGAAGCAGATCGATAAGGGCGTCACACCAGCGGAGCACAAGCGTCTGGATTCGGTCCGAACCGCGCTCGAAGTCTCGCGTACTGTCTGTATGCGCGCTTTTGAAGCGGCGAAACCCGAAGAGTAAGATAGGCAAGAGGAGAAACAAAGATGACCGATGCAACCAGTGGAGCTGGCTCAGTTACCAATGGGCTTGGCACTTCAGTTGATACCTACAATGACGGTATGGACTCGACTCAATCAAGTGCCATAGACGACATTAGCAGCATGGACGCCTCTACGGACATTGATGCCCTCAAGAGCACATTGATCTCAACAACTGAAGCTAGCCTCGCCAATAACCTCTTTCTAAAAGCGTATGGTGCTGCGACAGACATGTGCCAGCAATTTATCAAGGACATAAGAGCCAAGCAGTAAACCCTATGAAATAAACAGAGGATTGGCATAGAATGGACGATGAAACACTTCAGATCATCGCGAGCGCGTCTCATCTCGCGAGTGTGACAGGCCAGGAGAAAGAGTCGTTTGAATTGGTCGAATGCCTCAGGGTTGCAGTTCCCGACGACGAGACTGTCGAGACCCTTCGCGCATCCGCCTTCATCTTTGCCAGTCGCTTTGATGAGGGGGAGAAGATCCTGCGGGACAATGTGCTGGCCAAGAACCCCGAAAACTGGAGGGCAAAGAGCCTGCTGGGCATTGCGCTGCACGGCTCCGGCCGTGCAACGGAACGCGACAGGGTTCTGCAGGAGGTTATCGATGCCAAACCCGAAGATGTGTCGGCTTTGGAGATCGCGGAGAGCCTGCTGCATACCTGAAACCGTGGGTTCTGCGCTTGGGTGAGTGCAAAATCGAGGAGATCAAAGGATGGTCGACGCAGTCCAAGCCTATGGTGTCCTGAGCGGATCGGGCCCCGGCGCGCAGTATATGCGCGCCGGGGTCGATCTGGAACATGTTCACCCGAGCGTGGCCAGTGACTTCCAGTCGATGATCGCCGAGATAGAGCTCCGAGTTGCGGAAGCCGAGATGCGCATTGCACAGGCCGAAACCGCGCCGGTGGTCAACGATGCTATCAATGACGGTTGGATCCGCCCATTGCCAGGCCCGGCCGAAGCGCCGCTGGTCGAGGCGGCTCCGGGAGCGGTGTTGGAGTCTCTCCAGACCCTGCGCGAGGGGTGGGGAGACTTGCAGACCGCTATCGCGGACCATCGCATTGAGAGGGCACAGGACATTCCCGGCATGATGTCTTTGATGATGGAGGTTCAACAGATGTCGCTTACCGTCAATCTGGTTGTCCAGGAGGTTTCGACCTTCACGCAGACCCTCAGCCAGATGATGAAGGCGCAGTGACATGGCATTCCTTGCCGCCTTTGTTCCGCGTGCCCGAAACCTGGCAATCGCGCTGGCGCTGAGCCTTTCGGTCTCGGCCTGTAAGGTAGAGCTTCATAGTGGCCTTACCGAGCAAGAGAGCAACGAGATGTTGGCCTTGCTTCTCTCCCACGGCATCGACGCCGAGAAAGGCACTGCCAGCAAGGAAGGCTTGCCGTTAATGGTGGAATCGGCCGACCTCGCGCAGGCTATAGAGTTGTTGCGCGAAAACGGTCTGCCCGGCGACACGTTCAACGACCTCGGGACCGTCTTCGCCGAACAGGGTCTCATCTCTTCGCCGTTGGAGGAGCGGGTCCGCTTCATCTACGGCCTCTCGCAGACAATTTCCGAGACGCTGACCCAGATCGACGGCGTCATTACGGCCCGCGTGCAAGTCATCGTGCCGGAACAACATCCGCTGGAAGACGAGCCGCAGCGCTCCACCGCATCGGTGTTTCTCAAGACCCGGCCTGGCGTCAGCCTCGAAGACAAGATTCCCGAGATTAAGATGCTGGTACAGAATTCGGTGCAAGGCCTTGTCTATGAGGACATCGCCGTTGCCCAGTTCGAGGCGCAGCCGGCGCGGCTGATCAACACTGACGGGCCACCGCTCCAGAATGTCTTTGGCGTGCGTTTCACGCGAGACAGCTCGGACACACTGATGATGATGTTGGGCGCGGCGGGGGCCGTTCTGTTGGCGCTGATCGGCACCATTGTCGCGCTGTTCCAAATGCTGCGGCGGGCCCAGCGAAAGGCCAGCGGCGCAACGAATGCCTGACGCAGACCGCGCGACGGCCGACCCGGACGCGGCACTCCGGGACCGGATCATGGTTTTCAACCTCGCCCCGGTCCGCTACGTGCATCCCAGTTGGTACGACGCGGCTGAAGGGGGAGAGGGGATGCGGGCGCTTGCCGGTGCGCCAGCCTTGCAGCGGGCGATTTCGGCAACGCTGCTTGAGCGCTTTGGCCTGGACCGGGCTTTTGCCACGGAGTTCTCGGAGCCGCGGGCGCGGCTCGCGCTCCTCGACCGACCGCTTCTCGAGAGTTTGCTCCTCTATGTTGGGGCGGCGCTGCGGAGCGACGCATTGCGCGCAGTCCTGGATGGTCGACGTTTGGCCTATCTCCGGCGCGAGATCGGCTCAGGCGCTTTGGACTATGCGATACGCCGGGCGCCGCTTTCAGGACCTATCCCAGCTTTCGCCTTGGAGCCGAGCGAGGAGAGCATGCGCGTCACGCTGCTTCGGATCGGCGCGGCATTCTCCCTGTCGCCGGAGGCGGTTGGCGACCCCGCTTATATGCGCCGTGTGGGTCTGATGCTGCCGCGGCGGGCAGGCGTGGCTCTGGCAGAGGACCTGCCGCACCCCGATGCGCCGGAGGGGCGCGCGCTGCCACCGCTCGTCCGAAGGATCCTGAAGGAGTTCTCGCCGCTATGGCTGCCTTTCTTCGACTAGACCCGGATCGCCCCATCATCGAGCCAGGACGTCGAGTGCTCGCGGCCGAGGAATATGCACGCATCGTCTCGCTCGACGCGTTGGCGGCCGATGCGGAGGCCAAGGCGCAGCAGATCCTCGCAGCGGCAGAGGCCGAGCGCGAGGCAGAGCGCAAGCGCGGCTATGCCGAGGGTCTGGCGGAGGGTCGCGCCGAAACGGCCGAGCGGATGCTCGCACTCGTCAGCCGGTCCGTGGATTATCTTGCGTCGGCAGAGCGGGACGTCGCGCGGATCGTCATGATCTGCCTTCGCCGCGTCCTAAGCGAACTGCCTGAGGAGGAGATCGTCATCCAGGCCGCACGGGCCGCGATCGGAAATGTTCGGGGAGAGCCTCGTGCGACGCTGCGGGTCAGACCAGAGATTGCCGAAGGGGTCCGCAGCCGGGTTGGCGAGATCCTTTCAGGCACCGAGGATGTGGGCTTCCTCGAAGTCTCTGCTGACCCACAGCTAGAAGCCGGCGGCTGTCGTCTCGAGACCGACATCGGGATGGTGGATGCGAGCTTAGAAGTACAGCTCGCCGCCCTAGAAGCCGCAATGGCGAGCCGGGTCGGGGCCACTCAAGACTAGTGCCCGCCCTCGTTGCGCTGCCGCTCCGCCTCAAACTGCATGACCCAACGCAGCACTTCGGCCACCTCCTTCATCAGGTCGGTCGGGATGTACTGCCCCACGTCGCCGGTATCGAAGAGGCCGTGCGCAAGGGGCACGTTTTGCATGATCGGCACGCCGTGCTTCTCCGCAAGCTGCACGATCCGTTTCGCCTGTAGGTCGGCGCCCATCGCACGGATGATCGGCAGCGGCGTCTCCCCTTTGCGATAGTCGAGTGCAATCGCGAGGTGGATCGGGTTCGTCACGACGACTTTCGAGTTTTTCACCTTTTCCTCCGTGTCGGACATAGCAATTTCTTGCGCCATTTGCTTGCGCTTTCCCTTGATGTGGGGGTCACCTTCGCTCTCCTTGTATTCGCGCTTAACCTCGTCTTTCGTCATCTTCTGTTCTTTCATGAATTGCATTCGCTGAAAGAGGTAATCGGCAGCCGCAATGATGACGAAGGCAGCAATCGTATAGATCATGATGCGGATAAAAATCGCTCCGAGGATCGACGGAATGCACTGTACGCCGCAGTGGGGGATCTTGACGACTTCGTGCACGAGGTCGCGGATCACCAAGTAGATCAGAAGCGACAGGAAAACGATCTTTATTGTCGATTTGAGAAACTCGATAAGGTTCTTCAGCGCGATGATTTTTTTGATCCCAGAGGCAGGGCTGAGGTTCGAAAGCTTCGGCTTCAGCGACTCGGTCGAGAAGAGCAGGCCGAACTGCGCCAGATTGGCGACCGCCCCGACAACCGCGACCACAATGACGATTGGCGCGAAGATCGAGAAGGCGATCTGCGTCACGTCCTCCATCACCGCGTTGGCGGCGAACCCGAACTCCGCCTCGTAGAACGCCGACGGCAGCAGGATCATCCTCTGCACTTCCGACACGTAATGCGGCATGAAGGCGAAGAGCATTGCGAGCGCGACGGTAAGCTGGGCGGCCGAGGAGATCTCCTTCGACTTGACGACTTGTCCCTTCTTGCGGGCATCGCGGAGCTTCTTCTGGGACGGCGGCTCGGTCTTGTCGTTCATCGCAACAAGCCCGCGAGCACGCCTGTCCCGGCGGCGATCTCTACGATCTCGCGGTCGAAGACCTCTGGCAGCGTGTGGAGATAGAGGATCAGAAGCAGGATCCCGACCGCGCTCTTCACCGGCATGGCGAGGAAAAAGACGTTCAGTTGGGGCGCGAAGCGGCTGACCAGGCCGAGACCGAACTCCGCAAAGAACATAGCGATCATGGCCGGCGCAGCGATGACAATGGCGAGCGCTACCATCGCATCGACGATACCTAGGAAATGCCGCGCATCATCCAGATCGAGATCAGGATAAAAGGAGAGGACCGGCAAGAGCTGATAGCTCTGATAGATCGCGCTCAGCAGGACAAGGAACCCCCCGCTGAGCATGAAATAGGCGGCCAAGAACTGCACCAGAAAGATCCCGATCGGCGAGATCTGCGCCCCGGTGAGCGGATCGACGGAGCTTGCCATCGCCGAGCCGCGCTGATTGTCGATAAAGAAGCCGGCAGCCCCGGCAGCGTGGAAGATGGTCGCGGCAGCGAAGCCGATAAGGACGCCGATCACCACTTCCTTGGCTCCGATGGCGACCAAGGTGAGCGCGGACAGATCCTCCGGCATGCCGTCCGGCGCGACCGACGGCAAAAGGACCAGGATCAGGCTCATCGCGATAGCCATCCGGGTCCCGCTCGGCAATACCGAGGCTTGGAAGACCGGGATCATCGCAAAGCATCCCAGCATCCGCGCGAGCGACAGGCTCGCGACCACGAGCGTTTCGACGAGATCCTCGATCCCGGTCAATGGAACTGGATGGCGCGGAAGACGCCATCCGCGAAGTGGTACAGTTCCTGACCAAGCCACCGCGCCGTGGCGAAGATGACGATCACCACGACGAAGAGCTTAATCGAGAAGGAGAGCGTCTGCTCCTGCACCTGGGTCAGCGCCTGGAGAAGCGCCACCAATGTGCCAACGCCTGCCGCCGCCACGATCGGCGGCATCGAGAGATAAAGCACGAGCAGCATCGCTTGACCGGCCATTTCGACGATGTTTCCGATATCCATTCCGCCTACCCGTAAGACAACACGAGGCCGTGGATCAGCTGCGTCCAGCCGTCGAGCATCACGAACAGCAGCAGCTTAAACGGCAGGGAGATCGTCATCGGGGACACCATCATCATGCCCATGGCGAGCAGGATGTTCGAGACGATCAGGTCGATGGCTATGAAGGGCAGATAGATCATAAACCCAATCTCGAAGGCCGATGTAAGTTGGCTCACCGTGAAGGCCGGGATCAGGATCAGGAGATTGTTGGCGTTGATCGCGTCGCGCATCTCCGTCGGCCAAAGCTGGCCAGCGGTCTGCATAAAAAAGGCCAGCTGCGTCTCCGAGGTGTGCTGACGTAGGAAATCCCGAAACGGCTCGGCTGCCCCCGACAGACCGTCGAGGATTTCGGGCATCTCCGCGCTCTCGAGATCGATGACCGAGAAAGCCTCGAATCCCGCAGTGATTACCGGTGCCATGATGTAGAAGGTCAGCACCGCCGCCAGCCCATAGAGCACCATGTTGGGCGGAATCTGCTGCACGCCCAGCGCGTTCCGGATCAGCGACAGGACGATGACGATCTTAACGAAGCTGGTACCGAGAAAAATCACGAATGGCAGGACACCCACCAGGGCGACCAGCAGGATCAGCAGGATCGGATCCGGCAGGTTAGCCATCGGCCCTTCCCGTCAGGCTAACAAGGCGGACACCCATCAGGTCGCCGATCTTGACGAGTTCGCCGGTGCCCAGCCGTTTGCCGGAGGCGTAGATCGCCACTTCCTGGTCGACCGATGCACCGTCGAGCGTCAGGGTCGATCCCGGCGCAATCTCGCGCAGATCAGCCACCCGCAACGTCGCGTGGCCGAGTACGAAGTCTAGCCGGACTTCGAGGTCCTCGATGGCGGTGGCGACGTCGGGGTCGATCTCGACATCGTCTGGTGCTGTGGGGTCCGCAGCCATGGCAAGATCTCCGATTGCCTCAATGATGATGGCGCCGCCCTCAAGCTGCCCGCGCCCCACAGGCCGGAACCCTGGGCCTGCCGCCAGGCCCACGCCCTCGTCCGGCCCAGCGCCCGCGAGCAGGACAACCGCCCCAAGCGCCAGCGCTTGGGCCTCGGACAGCGTCAGTCTGCGAGAACCGGCGAGCGCGTGGAGCCGGATCGGCACCTCCTCGGCGATCGTGGCCGAGGCGTCCGGCGGCAACCGATGCAGCGCTTCTGTCAGGCTATCCGTCGCAGTGTCGTCCATGGCAAGGATCAAGCGGGTGGCGGTGGCGCTCTCTCCGGTCTCTTGCAGCGACAGGCGGATCAGGCCGGCGGGCACTGCCTCGACATAGGACGCGGCCCCAATCGGCATCCCGAACAGCGCTGTCAAGGACCGGCAAATGGGCGTGACAGCGATGTCGATCACCGCCGCCACAAGTTGGGGACTGAGGCTCTCGATGGGAGGCAGAGCGGTGTCGGGAGGGAGGCGATCCTCGATCCACCCCTCGGCCATTTCAAGCCATATGCGCCCCGGCTCGGTCGCCAGCGAAAAGCAGCGGCGCGGCTCTTCGATCATCGCCTCCCGGTCGAGCGCGAGTGCAATGTCCCCGTCGCCGAGCTGCACATCCAAGACCGGTCGCCGGCTCGCCAACAGGTTGGCAAGTTCCAGCGGCAGCTCGCGCAACAGCGGTTCGGCAGCTGGGACGATCCTCATCAGCGATCGTCCTCATCATAGATGTCCCAGGGATCGAGGGAGTTCTGGGATCGGCCGTTGTCGCTCGTCTGATCGCCGTCTCCGGTGACAACCGTTTCGACATGAACGGGCTCGCCGGTGACATCCTGCATATGCTGCGTCAACTCGTCGGCGAATTCGTCGATCTGGCGTGCAACATCCGCCGATCCGGCTTCGAATAAGATCGTGGTGCCGTTCGCGTCGTGCCGGACATAGATCTCGGCCCCGTCGAGCGTATCCGGCTTCAGGCGGATGCGGATCTCCTCGCCGACACCCGTCGGATGCGAGACGAGCAAACGCTCGGAGAGGCGGGAGATGACCTCCGCCGCCTCGGCACGCTCCGCCGCATCACTTGCCTCTGGGGGCGCGGTGGGTTTTCCGGCCGGTCCGATGCCTTGGTCTACCAGAGTGGTCGGCGCGCCCAAACCCTGTCCGGCCACGACCGAAGCCACAACGGCCGCCTCATCATCCAGGGCGTCGGACTGCGGATCACTGTCAGAGACCCAGCCCTCACTCACGGGATCGTCGGCAGCATTATCGCAAGAACTGCCCGCAAGGTCAGTTTCAGGCAAGGTCCCCGGCTGTTCGCCCTGGCTCGGCGGCTGCGCAGAGGTCCCCTGGGGCTCTGCACCCGGGGCAACCGACCCAGCGGCCGGAACGGTAAGCGCCGCAGCCGGTGGGCGGGTTTCGGCCGGCGACGCGTCCTGGTGCGACAGGCCACCGCCCATTGGCGTCTCCGAGGGCTCGTCAGCAAGTGCTGACGACGGCCCGGACTCTGCAGCATTGACCTCGGCCCCTGCGTCACTCCCTGGCGCGCCGGAAACCTGCGGCTGCGCGGACGCGGTCTGGGCACTTGCCGCGGGAGACGAAGGGTCTTGAGTGGATGCCGCTTTCGGCGTGGTCTGGCTGTAACCCGGCCCTCCCTCGGAAGGCTTAGGCGTATCTGCCGCCTGCACGGCGCCCTGCCCTTCCTGCGCGCCGCCCGTTAGCGGGATGGAGTTGCGGGCGGTGCCAGCCGAAGCGGAAGGCTCGTTTGTTGCGGTCCTCCCGTCTGCAGCCTCGGTGTCTGGTCTGTCTTCGACCGTTGAGGAGAGGCTCTCATCCGCGACCGGTTCGGAGGACGTCACGGAGTTTGAGGCTTCAGTGGACTGCCGAGCCGTTTCCCCAAGTGGGACCTTCAGGCTTTTGGTGCCGGGCTCGCCGGATCCCTGACCGGGCAACGGCTCCGGCGCGGGGATGTCGTGCTCCTGGTCAAGCTCATCCAAGAAATCTTCGAACTGATGCTCCGTGCTGTCGTCCACCGACCCTTTCGGCAGAGGCGCCTCGGATTGCCCAGGGCCGATCGGAGTATCGCCGGCAGCACCTACGCCATTCGGCTTCAGCGGGCCGCTCATGCCTCCCTCCCCGACCGAACGGCGAAAATGGCCTCGGAGATCTCCTCAATCTCCGCATCCTCGGCGACCACGGCTGCCTTTGCCGCCTCGACGCGCTCGTTCTCTACTAGCTGCTCGTATTTCTGGACGGCCTTGTCGGCTTGGTGGGATTGGGCCTCGGCGGCCTTGAGGGCTTTGGCGGCCTCCGCCGCGGCCCGTTCGGCCTTCTCGACTTCCTGGCGGTACGTCTCTTCGCGTTCGCGCAGCGCTGCGATTGCCCCCTTCATCTCGTCGATCTTCTCAAGCTTCACCGTTGTGCCCTTAATCCGTTCGAAGAGATTGACCTCCTCCGTCAGCCGGTAGGCGTGGTAGGCTTCGGCTTCTTTCTCGGCGGCGGTCACCGCCTCACGCCGGGCGAGCAGCTCGGACTTCGCGCGGCTGACGGCCGCGGCAGCACTTTGTTGCTTGAGCTTCTTGACGCCGAGGAGCTGAGCAAACATGCGATTGGCCCTCAGATCGCTTGCAGCTTTGCGATGGCATCGTCGAAGCTCTCATTTTCGTCCAGACCTTGCTGCAAGTACTTCCGGATCGCTGGCATCTTCTCGATGGCATCGTCGGCTTCCCGGTCCGCGCCCTTTTGGTATTCGCCGATCTTGAGCAAAAGCTCGACTTCGTAATATTTGGCCATTAGACGTCGCAAATTCTGTGCGGCCGCCTTGTGCGGCTGATCGACAATTGCGTTCATGACGCGGCTCACCGAAGCAAGGACGTCGATTGCCGGATAGTGGTTCTCCGCTGCGAGCTTCCGGCTGAGGATGATGTGGCCGTCCAGGATGCCGCGTGTCTCGTCGGCCACCGGCTCGGTCATGTCGTCGCCCTCGACGAGCACGGTGTAGAGCGCGGTGATGAAGCCCTTATCCGATTGGCCCACCCGCTCCATCAGCCGCGGCAGGTTCGCGAATACCGATGGCGGGAAACCCCGCCGGGTCGGCGGCTCGCCAGCTGCGAGGCCGATCTCGCGCAGCGCACGGGCGAAGCGGGTGACGCTGTCCATCAGGAGGAGCACACGCTTGCCCTGGTCGCGAAAGTACTCGGCGATGGAGGTCGCGACATAGCAAGCCTTGGCCCGCTCCAAAGACGGCCGGTCCGAAGTTGCGATCACCAGTACGGCTTTCTTGGCGCCCTCGGGACCGAGATCATGTTCGAGGAACTCGCGCACCTCGCGACCGCGCTCACCGACCAGGCAGAGGACAGTGACATCGACATCGGCACCGCGCACCAGCATCGAGAGGAGGGTGGACTTGCCCCCGCCCGCGGCGGCGAAGATGCCCATCCTCTGGCCCTCGCCAACGGTCAGGATGCCGTCGAGGACGCGTAGGCCCATTGGCATCGGCTTTGCGATGATCCGGCGGGACATGGGATCGGGACTGTCACGGTAGACAGAGTAATAGGTCTCCACCTCGAGCGGTCCCTTGGCGCCCATGTCGAGCGGCTCGCCAAGCCCGTCCAGCACCCGACCGACGAGTTTTGGCCCAACGCCCACCATATGCGGTTTGCCGGTCGGCACGACGATGGTGTGGGTCGAGACACCCTGCATCTCGCCCATCGGGGTCAGGAGGGCGACGCGACCGAGGAAGCCCACCACCTCGGCGCGGATTTCGAAGCCCGGGGCAGGTCCCTGCAGCAAACAGAGCTCACCGACTTGCGCGCCGGGCACCGCGGCCTCGATGATTGTGCCGGTGACTTTAGTGACTCGGCCGCGGATCCGGACGAGCTGCGCTTCCTGGACCGCGCTCTCGAGCTGGTCCGTTAGGAACCCCAGCCCGCCGCCAGGCCGCACCCCCGGTCCCTCAGCCCGCCCCGTGACGCTCTGAGACATCGCGATCCGCCTCAGACATTCGCCGCGAGGGCGGCATCGACGTCCGGATGGATCTCCAGGATCTTGTCGAAGCCCGTCAGCCGGATAACGTCATGGACGTCGGGGGTTAGCCCAGTCAGTGCGAAGCGCCGCCCTTGGGCGGAGCATTCCTTGAGCAGGATCAAAAGGGCACGCAACCCGGCGCTGGAGACATAGTGAACCCCGCTTAGGTCCATTACCAGCGGACCCGAGCCATCGAGCATTGCCAGCACACGGTCCTGCATATCCGGCGAAGTGCTCGCATCCAGGCGCCCCTGGACCCGCACGATGTCGGAGCCTTCTCTGCGATCCTGCGTAAGCTTCATCAGGGCGCCTCCGTCCGGCCATTCGACTCCCGCCGTCCAACATAGGGGCCGGGTCCGACGGCCACGCGCACGAGTTCCGGACGAAGTTCGGACTGACCTGTACTGAGCCTCGGTCCGATTTTCGTCAGACGCTGACCGAGGCTCCTCACCAATATCGCTTTGAGGAGCAGACTGGAGCGCCACGCGCATGTCCGACCTGACAACGAATGTTCATGGCCCCGGCCGCGCCGGCCTCGGACAGGCGGAGGCGCGCGGGACCAGCGAGGCACGGGGTGTCTTTCGCGGCGCAGAGACGCGGGTCGTCGACCAGGCCTCGCTGATCGAAAAGTCTATCGCGGACATGGCGGAAGAGATCACCTTTGCCGCGAGCGAGGAAACTGAGAAGGACGTCTCGGACCGGGAGGTCGAGGATGGTCGGAAATCCAACAGCCTCGAACATCTGCTGCGCCTGAAGGAAGTTCAGGAGACACTCAAGAGCCTCGGCGATCTCGACCAAAAACAGTTGATGAGGGCGCTGAAGCGGCTGCTAGAGCGGGCCGGGCAGCAAGGGGCCGATGCGGACGCATTCCGGCGCCAGGCGGGTGAGGCGTTCGAGGAACCGGCGCACCAATACGCAGCGCTGACCACGCTCGTCTCCGCCTTGAAGGCGCGGGGGGCGCCGCCCGAACAGATCGCACAGGCCGAGGCAGCGGTTAAAACGCTGATGGAGGAGAAAGGGCCCGGGATCCGCGCTGCCCTGAACATCGGCAAGGCGGCGCAAGGCTTCGCCCGATCCGATCTCGGCTCAGTTAAGGAGCTCCGCGACAGCTACCGCAGCCATGTCCACGACTATCAGTCCGCGTCTGCCGTCCTGGACGGCTTGGTGAAAGAGTACGGTGCCGAAAAGCTTGAGCAGGGGATCAGCTTCATGCTGAAGGCCCTCGGCGCGGATCTCGCCGCCGCGGGCGCATCAATCGACAAGACCCATTTGGGACTGGTTCTGTCTGACATGACGCGGCTCAAGACACTGACCACCGTGCTCGGCAATTGCGACATCCTGGCCAGGAGCGCGCGGAAGATGGGGGCCCGGCGGGACTACAGCGGCACGCGCCTCTTGCAGCAGATCGCACCACTGCAAGACGCGCCGCGCGTCCACAAGGACAACATCACCAAGATCCCCGACCAGGCCGGGCTGAAGGAGATCGAGACGCAGATCCGTTTCCTGAGCGACCTGCGCGAGGTGGTCCGTCTAGTACCGCTCGAAAGCTACGCCAAACCGGAAAACCGCGACAGGCTCATCGATGCCTGCAGCGATGCGCTGATCGAAAAGGGCGATCTCGAAGAACAGCTTGAGGAGGATGAGGAGTGACGTTGCTGGACAGCGCCTTGCCCTCGCTCGCCGAGCTTCTCGGTCTCGATCCGGGACCGCTGGCGGGCCAATCGCATATGGCCGTCGAGATCGACCGGGTCGGCCAGATACACGCTGAGCACCATGGGGAGCGCGTGCTGCTCTATCTGTCGCGGCCCATCGAGGCAGGCGCGGACCGCCTCTCGCTCTATCGCGACGCGCTTCGGGCCGTGCATCCGGACAACGCCCTGCCCCGTCAGGTCCAATGCGCGCTGTCGGGAGAGACTCTCGTCTTGGTCGCGCAGCATGGGACCGGCGAGACAGACAGCCAGGATCTCGAGGCAAGCCTCGATCTCCTGATTGCTCTGCATGACGGTCTTTCGCGTTGAAACTTTAGGAGCCGGTGATGAAGGAAATTTCGCCCGCAACGCCGCTCGTCGGCCTGACCTCGATCCAGCGGACCGATGTCGGACGCGCGACGCAAGGAGCAGGTCCGGAGGAGCGCGCCGCGTTCGTCGGCAGCACGATCCGCCAGAATGTGCGTTCCCTCTACAGCGAGAAGACGGTGATGGACACTGCACTCGAACTGACCGTTCCCCACGGCGTAGACCCAGAACTGCTTCAGCCCGGCCCCTTCGCCGCAGCGTTCCTCGATGCCGCGGACAAAGTGCAGGCGGATCACGAGGACGCCGAGGAGCCGGATGGGCTGGCCAGCCGTGTGCAAGGGACACTGCTGCGCATTCGCAAGGCGACCGAGCACTGTTGGTCGAAGATCGCCGGGCTGTATCCGGCCTGAGGCGCGGATGGCGGACGCATGGACATCGACGGACAGCGCGGTGCTTCAAGTGCTGGCCAGTATCTTGGCTAGTCAGAACCGGCCCGACGAGGCCGCCGATCTCTTGGAGTATGTGATGGCACGTGATCCGGGAAGTAGTGATGCCCGGCGGGCGGCGGCGGCGGCCTATCTATTGGCCGGGCGCTACTCGGAGACGCTCGACCTGATTGCGGCCGGAACACCCCCGGGACGGGGAGACCCGCTCTTGCTCGTCAAGGGTCAGGCGCTCTGGGAACTCGGCCTGACCGATGAAGCCAGCCTTGCTGTCGAAACCTATCTGGGACAAGGCGCCGCGCCATGAACACCAGCCGCGCCCAATCGGTGCTAATGGCGATCACCGCCCGCAGCGATGTGCTGCTGGCGTGTTTCATCGTCGGCATCATCTTCATGCTCATCATCCCGCTGCCGACGGCGCTCATGGATGCGCTGATCGCGGTCAACATCATGGTGTCGATGCTGCTGCTGATGGTGGCGATGTACATCCCGTCGCCGCTTGCCTTCTCGTCCTTTCCATCGGTCCTGCTCGTCACGACAATGTTTCGCCTCGCGATCTCGATCTCGACGACGCGGCTGATTTTGCTGAACGCCGATGCTGGCGAGATCATCTTCGCCTTCGGCAACTTCGTGGTGCAGGGGAACTTCGTCGTGGGCGCGGTGATCTTCCTGATCATCACCATCGTGCAGTTCATGGTGATTACGAAGGGCGCCGAGCGGGTGGCTGAGGTTTCGGCCCGCTTCTCCCTCGACGCCATGCCGGGAAAGCAGATGTCGATCGACGGCGACATGCGTGCCGGGGTGATCGACCTCGACGAGGCTCGGAGGCGCCGGGAAACCGTGTCGAAGGAGAGCCAGATGTTTGGCTCGATGGACGGCGCGATGAAGTTCGTGAAGGGCGACGCCGTCGCAGGGCTGATCATCACCGCGGTCAACATCATAGGCGGTATCGCCATCGGGACCACGCAGCACGGCATGACGGCTGGCGAGGCCGTCTCGGTATACTCGATCCTGACCATCGGCGACGGCCTGGTCGGCCAGATCCCTGGGCTCCTGATCGCCATCACCGCCGGCGTAATCGTCACCCGGGTGCAGACCGAGGACTCGACCAATATGGGCGCCGATATCAGCCGGCAGCTGCTCGGCCAGCCCAAGGCGCTGATGATCGCGGGAGCCATGATGTTCGTCTTCGGCGTCGTGCCGGGGTTCCCAACGGCGGTGTTTTTCACTCTGGGGCCGATACTCATCACCACGGGCTTTCTGCTCGACCGGATGGCGCGGGACAACGATGCCAACGGCAATGAGGGGAGCGTTCCCGCCATGGCTCCTGCCGGCCAGTCGGTCGAGCAGGCGGCCAAGCGGCGCATTGGCGTCGACGATGAATTCTCCCTGACCGTGCCGCTGATGATCGACATTGACGCCAAGGTTGAGAGCGAGATCAGCGCTGCCCAGCTGAACGAGGAACTCATCAAGATCCGCCGGGCGCTCTATCTCGATCTCGGCGTTCCGTTCCCGGGCATCCATCTGCGCTTCACAAATGCGCTGACGGATGGCGAATACCAAATCCTGATCCAGGAGACGCCGATGGCCAGCGGCCGCGTCCGCATCGGTCATGTCCTCTCGCGGGAGAGCAGCCGCCAGCTCGAGCTCCTGGGCATCCCGTTCGAGGAGGGGGAGAAATTTCTGCCCGGCGCGCCTGCCATTTGGGTCGATCAAAGCCGGGCCGAGCAGATGACCGCCGCCGGTATCCCGATCCTGACGGTGAGCCAGGTGCTCACCTATCACCTCTCCTTCGTGCTCACCCGCTACGCGGGCGACTTCATCGGGATCCAGGAGACACGCTTTCTGCTTAACCGGATGGAGGACCGTTTCGGTGAGTTGGTGAAGGAGGTGCAGCGCGTCGTCCCGCTCCAGAAAATCACCGAGGTGTTCCAGAGGCTGGTCTCCGAGGAGATCTCGATCCGGGACCTGCGCACCGTCTGCCAAGCCTTGGTCGAATGGGGGCAAAAGGAGAAGGACACGGTGCTTCTGTGCGAGTACATCCGCGGAAACCTCCGCCGGTACATCAGCTACAAGTACTCAAACGGGCAGAACATGCTGCCCGCCTATATCCTGACGCCCGATACCGAGGAGATGATCCGCAACGGCATCCGGCAGACCTCCGCCGGCAGCTATCTTGCCCTGGACCCACGCGTGACGCGCCAATTTGTCGAGACGACGAAACAGATGGTCGGCGATCTCTCACAGAGCCGCCAGCGGCCAATCATCGTCGTGTCGATGGATATCCGGCGGTATGTCCGCAAGCTGATCGAGAAGGATCTCTACGAACTGCCGGTCCTCTCCTATCAGGATCTGACGCAAGAAATCACGATCCAGCCCCTCGACCAGATCTCGGTCTGATGCGCCCTATGGCTGCGCATCGGGCCTGGAGATCCACCCTCGGCGCGGCGGTCCTTCTGGCGGGCGTGTGCTTCCTTCCAGCCGAACCGCGGGCCGAGGCGCATGTCCTCGTCATCAGCGCCTTCGACAGGCACGATGCGATCCTCGAGCCGACAGAAGTGGGCATTCGCGAGCATCTGTCCGCCCGGCCAGGGACACATCTGTCGTTCGAATACCTGGATGCGGGCCATCGGCCGGGCGTGCCGCACCGCGCCGCGTTCGAGCGCTTCCTGTCGGTCAAGTATGCGCCGGTAGAGGTCGATGTCCTCGTCGCCCTTGGCGAACCGGCCCTGACTTTCGCCCTCGATACCCGGGAAGATCTCTTCGCAAACGCCTGGCTAGTCCATGGCGAAGCCCCGGGCGTGACCGTGCCACCGGAGACGCCCCGTGTCCTCGGCTTCCCGAGCCGCTATGGCTTTGCTGAGACGCTTGACGTGATGCAAGAGCTTCATCCC
This sequence comes from Pseudomonadota bacterium, assembly GCA_039513195.1. Taxonomy (GTDB): domain Bacteria; phylum Pseudomonadota; class Alphaproteobacteria; order Rhodobacterales; family Rhodobacteraceae; genus Thermohalobaculum. The sequence continues at coordinate 52,606 of JBCCRM010000013.1, forward strand.
TCGCGAACCAACGTCCTGATCGTCGACGATGCGACTGAGCGCGTACGCTGGCTTCGCCAAAGCCTCGCCGTCGCTCGCGCCGAGGTTGAGGACGCGCTTTCGTTCCGCGAGACCGCGGGGCAGACGCTCACCGCCATTGAGACCGAGGTCGCCGGCCTCGGACCAGAGGACATCGTTCTCTATCTCTCGTACGCTCAGGGGCTGAAGGACACCGTCTATGACGAGCGCCAGGCGCTTGTCCGTATCTCGTCCGCCTCCGCCGTGCCGGTCTACGCTGCGCTACCCCAAGCCGTCGGCTTCGGTGCTGTCGGTGGATACGTTCTTCAGCCCTTTGAACTCGGCCGGCAGATCGGCGCCCGCATCGATGCGCTCCTTGGCCCCGGTTTACGTAAGCCATCTTCGGCGGAGGCACCGCATGCGTTCGTCTTCGATTTCCGCCAGCTCGCCCGCTTCGGCATCGCTGAGGATGCCCTGCCGTCGGAGAGCTACATCATAGAGGAGCCAGACACCTTCTACTTCCGCTACCGCAGATATTTGTGGGCGGCCGTGGCCGTCATTGCGGCGATGGCAATCTATATCGCGGTCCTGATCGCGGGTCTCGCGCGGCGTGAGCGAGTGCTTCGTGGGCTGGAACGATTGATCGCTGCCGGCGAGACCGCGCTGCCGATAAACCAGCCCGCAGCGCTTTTCGCCGGGATCGAAACGCGACTGCGTAGGGTTGTCCCCGATTTCCGGGAGGTGCGCTTCGAGCCTGCGCTTGCGACAGGCGGCGAGGCCCTCCGACCCAAAGCAAACCGCTATATGGGTCCGACCGCTGTGCTGGCCCTGACATCAGACGGCACAGCACCGACCCAGGTGCATTGCCGCGCGGGCCGCCGGCTTGACGCCATCGACCAGCGCCTGCTCGACCTGACCACGCATACGCTCGCCATCGAATGCGAGAACCTGCGCGCGGCCCAGCTCTCTACCTCGCTCGACATGGCGCGGCGGATCCAGGCCGCGCTCCTGCCAAAGGACTTCGCGGAGATCGGTGCGCGGTACGGGCTCGACATCCACGCGCAGCTCATCGCGGCACGGGAGGTCGGCGGCGATCTCTACGATGTCTTCGAGCCAACGCCGGGCCGCCTCTTGTTGGCGATCGGCGATGTGGCGGACAAGGGCGTTCCCGCAGCCCTGGTAATGGGGATCACGCGGACACATCTGCGCGGTCTCGCAGAAACCGAGACGCGGCCCGAGCGCCTGCTGGCGCGGCTGAACCGACGGCTCGCAGCCGAGAATGACAGCCTTATGTTCGTTACCCTTCTCGTCGCAATGGTCGAGCGCGGTTCCAACCGCATCACCGTCGCCAGCGCCGGGCATAACCCGCCTCTCCTACGGGCACGCGACGGCTGCGTGCGTCCGATAGACACTACGGCCAACATCGCCCTCGGCGTCTTCGGGCATGCGGAGTATGTGGCCAGCGAACATGTGATCGGCCCCGGCGAGACGCTGCTCGCATTCACCGACGGCGTGACGGAGGCGGAGAATGCCGATGGCGCCCAGCTGGGCGAGGCGCGGCTCTGCGAGGTGCTTTCGCGCGCCAACGTCTCCAGCCGCGAAACGGTCGAGGCCGTGCTCGCTGAGACCCGCGCCTTTGCCCATGGTGCGCCGCAGTCCGACGACATAGCGCTTCTGGCGCTTCAGCGCCGGTGATATCGCCTTAGCTTTCGGCGTTCCACGTCAGCATCGCCTCGATCGCGTCAAGCGCCACGGCCCGCCGCGCCTCGGGCGTGTCGGCGACCGGGGCATCCTGAGCGAGGAAGCCTGCCTTGATCGCCTCGCGGATCATCCGCAGCCCCTCGGGCTTGAATTGTCCGTTCCGGGACTTCTCGGTCGGCAGGTTGGCAGGATCGATGCTTCCCCCCTTATGCTCGATCCGGCGCATTGCTGCGTCCAGCAGTCCCCGAAACCCGCTGGTGCCGCCCCGAGCATCGGCCTTCGTCATGGCCGCGAACTGCTTCGTGCACTGGCGACGGTTAGCATTGCGGACCTGCGGCTGACGCATCGTTCTTTTGTGCTGCGAGACAACGCCAGGCTTTCTCGATTGCGCCCGGCGCGAGCGCGCGCGATCCCCGAGCTTCCGGAACAGGGCCGGGTCCTGCGCACCGCTCCGGTCGATGCGCTGACTGCGCCCTTGGTCCGGCGGTTCCGTCCCCTTCAGCGCCGCGAAGCGAGCCTCGAGGTCTGCCTGCGTCGCCGCCTTGCCCGAACTGTGTGCGGCGGGCGGGGCATCGGGCAGTTTCAGCCCGACGAGCCGCGCCTCCATCGACTTCTGATCATAGGCTCTCGCCCCGCCGGAACTGCCCTTGAGCGGGTCGGGAAGATCCGCGCGGACACGGTCGTTCTCGGCATCTTCCGCGAGCTGTTTGGCCATACCGCCCGCACGGTCGATCAGCGTCCGGGTTAGGTACAGGTCGGCGGACGGGTCGGACTTGATCTTGTCCATCACCTTTTTCGCGACGCCCTTACCGAAACCATTGGTCAGAGCATCCTCCAACGCCTTTCGGCCGAGCGTCTGCTTCTCCTCCGCTCTCTTCCGGAACTTGTCGAAGTGCTTGGCCAGGAAACCGACGCCGTTCTTGCTCGCGTAAAGCACGAGCTTTCCATCGACCTTTTTGCCCTTAAGGTTGGCCCCGTCATTGCCCGCCAGCTCGCGGAGATTCGAGAGCGTCGTGTTCGACGTTATGCGAAGATCGGCCATGGCCCGCTGCTCCTGTTTCAGACGAGGGCGCCGCGGGCGGGCGGCCCCGGCTCGTCGCTCTCTGATGGATCCTGGTCCACCGTGTCCAGCATTGCCGACCAGGCTTCCCGATGCGCCGAAAAGCGCCCAATGAGCCGCTGCAGCGATGGCAGATCCAGCCCGGCAAGCGGCGCCTGCTGCATCAACACCGCAGCCCCTGCATCATCGATGGCCGCGTAGATCCCACCACTTTCACGCCAGAGAAAGCCGAAGCGGAGCAAGACATCCTGCACCTCGGCGATCCTGCCCTGGGGCGGCGGTCCGAGGTCGACCACGAAGACGAGCATGCGGCGCTCTTCGTCGAGCGAGACATCGACGGTAACGCCATCCACCAAGGCAATGCTCCAGCTGTCGCCCTCAGGGTCCTGGATAATCGCCTCGGGCTCCAGCAGCGTGCCCAGCTCCCCGAACAGCAGCGTGACAGCAGAGGCATCGGACATCGTTTGCTCCCTTTCCCGTCCAGCGAGGCGCGCGACCGCTTCAGTTGGCCTGCAACCTACAGATTGCGTGCCGCAATGCATGATTGTCTTCGCGGATCAGTCCCTGGAGCGCATGCTGAGGCTGCTCGGCTCCCGTTTCGAACGCGCGCGCAGCGGACGTCATCGACCATGCGGTCCCGAAGGTCCCAGCGGCAATCGGTGCGATCCTGCGCCCTGCCATAGATGTCTCCGTTGTTTCGACGGCATGCGCCAACGGTCCCTCTCGTGTCACGCCGAAAATAGGCTGGCGGGCCGATCAAGGCGGCATCGGAGTTCGGACGAAGTTCGGATCGATGTCGTCGTTAGCGGCTAGCCATGCGCTTCCGCCGGCGCGAGACGCCACCGAAGACAGCCCCGTCCACTTCGGACGGAACTCGGACGAGCCGGTGCACTCTGCCGGGGTTCTGGTGTCCTCGGACCGGCGCTAACATCGCGCTCCATCGCCTGAGACCGGGCGAGGAGGCCGAGCACAAGGTTCACGGATGCAGTGCCGCCCAGCGGGACGGGCGCAGGAGAGGCGGATGCAACGACGGGGCGCAAAACCGATTTCGGACGGGTCGGAGGAACGCGTCGGCCGCGCCCTGGTGGATTTCGACTGGCATCGTGCCTCTGCCGGTCGCGTGGTCGGATGAGCGGGAGCCCGCAGTCCGCGCAGGCGCTTCTGCGGATGCTCGCCTGCGCCGGTGCCGTGCTGGTCGCGGCCTGCGAGAGCGACAGCACCGCCGTTCCCGAGCCTCCCGCCATTAGCCAGCAGCCGCTCCCCAACAACCTCCGACGCGACGTTGCTCTCTCTCGGCCGGAGACAGAGGGCTCAGCCCGGCGCCGCCCCCCCATCACGGTCGTAGAGCGCGGATCGGACCGTTTCATCGGCGTCGCGCCGCCGCTCGATGCCGTTCTCGATCCCAGACAGGACGGAGCCGAGACCTACACCGTCAATCTTGCCGATATGGGCATCGAGGATGCGGCCCGGGTCGTGCTGGGTGAGGCACTGGGGCTCAACTACGCCGTCGCGGAGGGGCTCCAGGGGCAAGTCTCGCTCCAGACGTCCCGGCCAGTAGGTCGCTCGGCCCTGCTGGATTCGTTCCAGGCGAGCCTCGAATTTGCAGGGGCTGCGCTGGTGCGTTCCGGCGATGTGTACACGATCCGCGCTTACGCCCAGGCCTCGCCGACATTCGTCTCGGCAGCAGATCGGCGCGGGCTCGGCCGCCGTGTCGTCGTCGTGCCGCTCAGCTTCATCGGTACGGAGGAGATGCTGCGGATCCTCGACCCACTGGTCACGCAAAGCACTGTGCTAAACGCGAATCCGGAGCGCAATCTGCTGCTGGTTTCGGGTCCCCAGGCGGAAATCGATGCTGTGGTCGAGGCGGTCAATCTGTTCGACATCGACGTAATGGCTGGCAAGTCGGTCGGCCTCTTCCACCTCCAGTCGGCAAGTCCCCAGGATGTGAGCGCCGAACTCGAGAGAGTTTTTCAGTCGGAGATTGGCGGGTCGCTCGAGGGTGTGCTCGATTTCGTGCCCAATGAGCGGCTCGGGTCGATCCTGGTGATCACGTCGCGCCAGGTCTATCTAGAACGGGTCGAGCAGTGGATCCGCCAATTCGACAGGGACCGGGACTTGCTGAGGCGCAGGGCGGTGATCTACCAGCTAGACAACCGCTCGGCGGTGGAGCTCGAACCGGTGCTGACGGACTTGCTGGAGGGGTGGCCGAGTTCGACAGGTTTTGGCGACGAGATCGACGCAGCGGATCTGGTGCTCGACGACGGGGCGACAACCGTCGTCGCCGACGACTCCGCGAATGCCATGGTGGTCTGGGCAACGGCGGAAGAGCACAAGCAGCTTGGCGCGCTTATCCGACGCCTGGACGCAACGCCTCCACAGGTCCTCCTCGAAGCCACGATTGCCGAAGTGCAGCTCAACGACGACTTGCGCCTCGGCCTGCGCTGGTTCTTCGAAAGCGGCAATTTCAGCTTTGCGTTCTCCGATCTGGCAAGCGGCGCGTCCACCTCATCGTTCCCAGGCTTTTCGTTTCTGTTCGATGATGGGTCATCCATCCTCGCCTTGAATGCACTGTCGCAGATCACGGATGTGAATGTAGTGTCGACGCCCTCGATCCTGGTACTCGACAACCGGGAGGCAGAGCTCCGGGTCGGAGACCAAGTCCCCATCGTCACCCAGTCTGCCGTCAGCGTAGAGGACGCGACGGCTCCCATCGTCAATTCCATCGAGTATCGCGACACCGGCGTGATCCTGCGCATCCGCCCGCGGGTGAGCCGGACCGGGCGCATTATCATGGATATCGAGCAGGAGGTCTCAATCTCGACCGATACCGTGAGCTCTAACATCGAAAGCCCGACGATCTCGCAGCGGATCCTGCGCACTTCCGTCTCCGTAGATGACGGCGAAACCCTCGCGCTTGGTGGACTCATCGAAGATTCGACGAGCCTCACCCGCACCCAGGTGCCTCTGTTGGGCGACATCCCCGGCCTCGGCCTTCTGTTCAAGGACAAGGCGGATGAACAGGCACGGAGCGAGCTCTTGATCCTAATCACCCCCCGGGTCATCCGTGACCCGAACGAGGCTCGCGAGATCACCGACGAATTCCGTCGGAGACTGCGCCAGCCTGACCAGCTCGTCGAAGGCGGAGCCCCCCCGCGCCATCAGATCCGCCGGCTTCTGCAGTGATAAGCCTTGGCGCGGCGCTAGGTCAGGCCCGCCGGGCGAGCCAGACATCCCCTGGGACCGGCGCCCCATGCTGAAGGCGCAGCGTCGCTGGCTCGGATTGGATAGCCTCGAGATGCGCCTCCTTAAGCCCGAGCATCACATAGTCCCAGCTGTGCGTGTATCGCCCGGACTTGGTGAGATACCATGACAGGGCCTCGTCTGTCCCCCGCACCACCTCAGTCGTGAACACAAAGATACCCCCAGGTTTGAGAACACGCTCGACGGCGGCGAAGATGGCCCTAAGATCCCCGCAATAGACAAAAACATCCGCGGCCACGACGATGTCGTAGCGCTTCTCCTCGCGACGCAGGACGGCCACGAGATCACCTTCCACGAGCCGGTCATAGCAGCCCTTTGCAGCCGCCTTCGCCAGCATGGCAGGCGACAGATCAACCCCTGTCAGCCGGCTCGCGGGCGGCTTGAGGAGCGGGCCGCAAAGCCCTGAGCCGCAGCCCACATCCAAGACATCCGCCCCGGCAAGCGTGACTGCGTCCGCGTCGAGGGCCGCGCGCACGAGATTTGGCGCGGCGTAGCGCAGGTCGAACAGCAAATGCCGCTCGAAGGTCTCGGCATAGTCCTCGAACAATGCCCTGACATAGCGGGGCGCCGCCCGGTCCCTTTGGACCCCGCGTCGCGCCAGCAGCAGATGCGTGTTGTCGAGCAGAACCGATCCGACGCGCCGCAGCAGCACGATCGCCAAAGCAGCCCAGAAGGCCGCCGCCAACCAGTCGCCGCCGAGTGGATCGGTCAGCGAGGCCCCGACGAGGGTGCCAAGCATCATCAGCAGCGCGAGGTCCCACCCCTGCAAGAGCACCCGTCCCATCCAGCCCTCAGGGCGCTAAGGACGGCAGCAGAAAGAACCCGGCAATCCCCTCGAGCATGAATTCGATCCCGAGAGCCCCAACAATCATGCCAAAGAGCCGGTTCATGACCGTCTGTGCGACCGGCGTGATAAGACGGCTCAGGAGGGACGCTGCCACAAGGCCCGCCACGATCAGCAGGCTGACGCTGACGATCACCAAGGAGACATGCATGTCATGGCCCGAATGCTTGTCCGGGGCGTGAGCATACACCATGACCGCAGTAATCGCGCCGGGCCCCGCAAAGAGCGGCACCGCGAGGGGAAAGATGCCGACAACCACCGGTCCGCCCGCGGCAGCACCGCCCTGCGGATCGCTCTCGTCGCCGAGCAGACCGAGCATGGAAAGCGCAATCAACAGCACGACGATGCCGCCGAGGACGCGGAACGCTTCGATGGAGATGCCGAACGTGGAAAGGATCGCCTCGCCGGCATTCGCAAAAAGAATGAGCAGAAGCCCCGTCGCGAGCCCTGCAACCACAGCGGTGGTCTGGCGCTCCCGGGCGGTCATAGCGCCTGTACGCTCAAGGAACATCGGGATGTTCCCGGGGATATCGACGATGGCGACCAGTGCCACCGTCAGTTTGATGAGTTCGCCCAGATCGAACATCGCCGGCCCCCTTTCAGCAACGGCCCAGGCGATGCCGACCAAACCGTCACCGGCACGCTAGCGAACGCTCTGACGAAAGACTGACGAAGGATGGACCAATCGCCTCGAGTCTGCTCTGTCCACGGCGAACCGGACCATCCGCTGCTAGAATTTTCCGGGCCTGAGGCCCTTGCCGGAAGAGGAGCGGAGAAGCAGGAAGGCGCGCAAGTTCGCTGATACGCGTGAGATGATACAGGCTTGGCGCAGGTTCTACAATGAGGACAGACCCCACAGCGCGACCCGGTACAACGTCCCGGTCTCGCTCACGAACTACGGCGGTGCATCCGGCTCTCCACCGCGAATGAGCCCGGAAGCTACGGGTCCCAGTGGTCCAGGGTTCGGGGACAGAGCAGGTTCCGCCAGTCGCGAGCATTAGATGGCGGAAGTCCCGGGGATCAGAACACCCTCCACAGTTATTGGAAAGTTGCCGAAGAAGCCCTCGCAGAACGGGAGTTCCATTTCTTGGATTACCTGAAGGACAAGCTTCTCATCCCCAACAAAGGCAGCCTCATCTCTCTCTGAAGAAGATTGCGTCTGCGCGGCACACCGGACCCCTTACGCTGAAGCTCGGCTACCGTCGTATGGTCTACGGTGGGACTTAAGAGCAAACGACGATGGGTCGTCATTGTGACTTGCCACTCGGTCCAATCGTCGAGTTGCACTGAGGACCTCGCACGGGAGTTCGAGCCTTGGGTTGCTACGATTCACACCTGGATCAGGCAGCCCGAACGCGACGGTGGCAGGCGCCACGATATCCTGAGTAGTGGAGGGCGGGATGAACGCGCCGCCTTCGCCGCGAGAACCGCCAACTGCGACGAGAACGCGACATCTTGGCAAAGGGCCGTTCCTTGAAGGCGCCCTTGATTCCAGCCCAATCCACGACGTCTGGTTCGCTCAAGCCGACGGGATGCCATCGAGGTCTTCGCGTTCATGAAAGCGAACCGGGCCGAGTTCCCGATCGAGACCATGGCCCGCAGCATGGGCGTGTCACGCAGCGGCTTCTAGGCCTAGCAGCCGAGAGAGCCCTCCGCGAGCGACATTGCCGATCAGAAACAGGTGGAGTTTATCCGCCAAATCCACACCGCCTCCAGAGAAAGCTATGGCGCCCCCGCGCAGCCACGCTGAGCTGGTCGACAGCGGTGTGCCTGTCGGCCGCAGGCGCTTCGAGAAAGTGATTAAACAGGCGGGCTATACCTGCGTGAGCCGGCGCCGAGGGGCCGCAGGTGACATGGCGTGACACTCGCCTGCGGCCGTCTCGCGGTCTGATCGACTGCAACGTCCTCGCCAATCGAGCAGACATGCTTTGGGTCGCCGACACCCCCTGCATCCCGGCCTGGGCAGGGTTGCTATATCCGGCGCGCGCCATCGTCCTCGGACAAATGGCGGAAAACTGCGCGCCCGTCGATGGGGTCGGTCGGAGACGGCTACGACAACGCGTCCGCCGCGCGCCTCGGACCGGAGGCGGCCCATCGCGGCGCACTGCGAGAGCCAATTCGCCACCCTCGAATGCGAGCAGCTGCAGCGGCGCTAAGTCTATACCAAAGCGGCAGCCCGCACGGCCGTCTTCGCCGCCATCGAGGGCTGGTACGATCCAGGCCGACGCCACTCAGCCCTCGGCTTAAAGTCGACCATCGAGTACCAAACTGCAACCGGGAGGTGCCTACGCCCGGAAGGCCGTAGATGTCCGCCGAACCGGGGAAACTCCAGTTGCCGCGTGCTTCGATAGGGCAGTCGGCGCCCCGATCGACAGAACGCGCACGGCGGCGCAAATCGTTCCAGAGGAGGGGAAGGAAGCCACTGCTGTCACCAAACTGATATGAAGAGAGAGTAATGGGCCTGCATCGCATCACAAAGGGAACGCAGATGACCCGTTTCTCCACCACTTTCACCGCGATTGCCGCTCTTACCGTGGTCGGCCTTGCCGCGCCCGCCTTGGCCGAGTTCAAGCTCGGCGACCGCTTCGTCGACAACGACGGCGACCTGATCGCCGACGTCCCGACCGATCCGGCCAAGCTGATCGACCCGAGCACGCTGATCTTCGCCTACACCCCCGTCGAGGATCCAGCCGTCTACCGCGAGGTCTGGTCCGAATTCCTCGACCACATGTCGGAAGTGACCGGCAAGGACGTCCAATTCTTCCCCGTGCAGTCCAACGCGGCGCAGATTGAGGCCATGCGCGCCGGCCGGCTGCATGTCGCCGGTTTCAACACGGGCTCGAACCCGATCGCCGTCGCCTGCGCCGGCTTTCGGCCGTTCGCGATGATGGCGGGCAAGGATGGCTCCTTCGGCTACGAGATGGAGATCATTACCTTTCCCAGCTCGGGCATCTCGGCGGTTGACGACATAAAGGGCAAGCAGCTCGCCTTCACCTCCGAGACTTCGAACTCGGGCTTCAAAGCGCCGTCGGCCATCCTGAAGGCCGAGTTCAACATGATCCCGGGCGAGGACTTCGAGGCGGTGTTCTCAGGCAAGCACGACAACTCGATCCTCGGCGTCGCCAACAAGGACTACATGGCTGCGTCGATCGCCAACTCGGTCAAAGGGCGGATGCTCGAGCGTGGCGTCGTGTCGGTGGATCAGCTCGAAGTAATCTATACCTCACAGACGTTTCCGACGACGGGGTACGGCACGGTATACAACCTGACGCCGGAGCTTCAGGAGAGCATCCGCGAGGCGTTCTTCAGCTTCGACTGGGAGGGCACTGCGCTCCTTGAGGAGTTTGGCAAGAACGGCGAGGAGCAGTTCATCGAGATCTCGTTCCAGGAGGACTGGTCCGTGATCCGCACGATCGACGAGGCAAATGACGTCAGCTACGACTGTCAGTGAGCCGCGTCTGACTCTTTCGGTGGCGCGGGCCTGCGGGTCCGCCCGCCTTTCTGTGCGGAGGGGCCCATGCTGCGCGTCGAGAACCTCACCAAGACCTACCGCTCCGGTGACAAGGCGCTCCGCTGCGTCACGCTTGAAGTGCCGCCAGGCCAGGTGGTCGGCCTGATCGGCCCGTCGGGGGCCGGCAAATCCACGCTGATCCGCTGCATCAACCGGCTGGTGGAGCCAACCGAGGGGCGCGTGCTTTTGGGCGAGGTCAATTTGACCGGCCTCTCCAAAGCAGCACTTCGCCGTCAGCGCCGGCGCATCGGCATGATCTTCCAAGAATACGCCTTGGTCGAGCGGCTGACGGTAATGGAGAATGTGCTTTCGGGCCGGCTCGGCTATCTGCCCTTCTGGCGCAGCTTTCTGCGCCGCTACCCGGCCAAGGACATCGCCAAGGCCTTCCACCTGCTGGAGCGCGTTGGACTGGAAGGGCGCGCCGACAGCCGCGCCGATGCCCTGTCGGGCGGGCAGCGCCAGCGTGTCGGCATCGCCCGGGCGCTGGCCCAGGAGCCCGAGATACTGCTTGTGGACGAGCCGACCGCCTCGCTCGACCCTAAGACGTCGCGCCAGATCATGCGCCTTGTCACCGAGGTCTGCGCCGAACGTGGCCTGCCGGCGATCATCAATATCCATGACGTGGTACTGGCCCAGCAGTTTGCCGAACGCATCGTGGGGCTGCGTGCAGGCGAGGTGGTGTTCGACGGCCTGCCTGAGGCGCTCGATACCGCCGCGCTGACCCGGATCTATGGCGAGGAGGACTGGACCGCGATGCGCCGCGCCGCCGAGGAGGACGCCGAGGCCGAGCGCGATGAGGTCCAGCGGATGGCCGGGATCGGATGAGCGCCTATCCCACCACCTGGCGCCGCCCGCCGCAGCTGATCCGCGACACCGCCACCCGGCGCGCGGTGCAGATCAGCATCCTGCTCTATCTCGCGCTTGCGATCTCGACGCTGGAGGTCGACTGGGGCCGCGTCGTCGATGGACTCGATCGGGGCTGGCGCTTCGTCGAGGGGTTCCTGGCACCCGACTTCTCGAGCCGATGGCGCGACATTAGCGAGGGGCTGGTGGAGAGCCTGACGATGACGGTCACATCCACGATCTTCGGCATCATCCTGTCGGTGCCAGTGGGCATCGGGGCTGCACGCAACCTTGCACCGATGCCCGTATATCTCCTCTGCCGCGCGATCATCGCCGTCAGCCGCTCACTCCAAGAGATCATCATCGCAATCTTCTTCGTGGCGATGTTCGGCTTCGGCCCGTTCGCAGGCTTCCTCACGCTCTCCTTCGCCACCATTGGTTTTCTCGGCAAGCTTCTCGCCGAGAGCATCGAGGAGATCGACGAAACGCAGGCCGAGGCGATCCGCGCCACCGGGGCCTCGTGGTGGCAGGTCGTGAACTATGGCGTGCAACCTCAGGTGATGCCCCGGCTGATCGGCCTGTCGCTCTATCGCCTGGACATCAATTTCCGCGAGAGCGCGGTGATCGGCATCGTCGGTGCGGGCGGGATCGGTGCAACGCTCAATACCGCGATCGACCGATACGAGTATGACAGCGCCGGCGCGATCCTGCTGATCATAATCGGTATCGTTATGGCGGCGGAATATGCCTCGGGCCATATCCGACGCATGGTGCAGTAGTGGCGGTGATCCAGAAAGCCAAGGGCCCCGACTGGCGCCTGCGCACCCCGCGCGGTGCGCTCCTGCTCTGGGCCGGCTGGTTCGCTGTGGTCGCCCTTACCGTTTGGTGCTGGCAGATCATGACCGAGACCACGATCTGGGCCTTCGTCTACGACGCCCCGCGCCAGGCCGCCGACATTGGGAGCCGCATGGTGCCGCCGCGATGGTCGTACCTGCCCGATCTCTGGCGGCCGCTTTGGGACACGATCAACATCGCGACGCTCGGCACGCTTCTCGGCGTCGTCATAGCCACGCCCGTGGCCTTTCTTGCCGCCCGCAACACAACGCCGAGCGTCACGGTGCTGCGTCCACTCGCACTGTTCGTCATCGTCGCCTCGCGCTCGATAAACTCGCTCATCTGGGCGCTGCTTCTCGTCTCAGTGGTGGGACCGGGACTGCTGGCGGGGGTGATCGCGATCGCGCTTCGCTCCATCGGCTTCTGTGGCAAGCTGCTCTACGAGGCAATCGAGGAGACCGACCGCGCCCAGACCGAGGCGGTGGAGGCAACCGGTGCCGGCCCGGCGGCGGTGCTGACCTACGGGATCTGGCCGCAGGTTGCTCCGTCTTTCTGGGCCATCTCGGTCTTCCGCTGGGACATCAACATCCGAGAGAGCACAGTGCTCGGTCTCGTCGGCGCGGGCGGGATCGGGCTGCAGCTGCAGGGCTCGCTCAACACGCTGGCCTGGCCGCAGGTGACTGTCATCCTGCTGCTGATCCTAGTGACGGTGCTGGTGAGCGAATGGGTCTCTGCGAAGGTTCGAGCTGCGATTATCTGAGGGCCGCGCTACAGCGGCCGAAAGGGGGGACACCGAGCGGGACACTGTGCCACCAGCTTACACGCTGCGGGCCGCGCGAACTGCCCTCTGTCGCGGAGACCATCAAGAAGGCTCCGGGTTATGTGGGCCGCCTCGAGCGCGAGGACTCGTTTGGCAGCGCAGTAGTTCAGCTCGCCGAGCGTCCTTCCCGTCAAGGGCCCGGCCCTTTCCTGCCATTTACAGGGCGGTACGACGACACAGTTGCAGGGCGCCAGAGCGCTTTCCGACCCGATTGCATCGGTTCTCGCGCTCTAAGGTATTGTTTGGGCGCATTTCCACGACGCCAATCCGATTCAGATTGGCTGGAAATGCTCTAGACTGGTCGTTCGCTGCATCGAGAAAGATAAGTTGTTCCGGTCGACGCGGTGCCGGACAGTGCCGACATCCAACCCATGGCGTCTTGACGAAACAATAGTTTCTGAACGGACTAAAAGCGCGTGGGGTCCGGCATTGCTGCGAGCGCGAGATGCTCTCTAGCCAGAGGGAATTTCGGAGCTTGATCCCACTGAAATCGCGATCTCAGTCAGCATGTCTGCAACCTGTTCTGTTGACAATGGCACAGAAGATGTCGTCACCGAATAGCCCTCGATAAACGGCAGCAACAGGCTGGCTACTTTGTCGCGAAGGTCAGGATCGGCAGTCTCGCTCAGGACAAAGTCGGCAATCAGCGAAGAGAAGGTCCGGTAGTAGTCGGCCATGTGGCCTCGGATCGCTTCGTTCCGCGTAGAGATTGCCCAAAGCTCGCGGAAAATGCGGCACATGTCTGACAACTCGTCGCCGTGCCGTAGGCCGGTTAGGATCAGGAGATGCGCCCGCTCTCGCACCGTAGAGCCGGGCGTGTCCTGCGTCAGTCGTCTGATTTCCTGAGTGCATTCGTCGAAGTATCGCGTGGCCATCGCCTTCAGCACGTCGTCGCGGGACTTGAAGTAATACTGGACGTTGCTCAGCCGCATGCCAGCGCGCTCGGCAAGCTTACGAATAGTCAGCCCCGCATCGCCGCTCTCTTTCAACAGGTCCAGCGCACAGCCGAGGATCAAGAGTTCCTTGTCGGAATGCTGTGCGGTGCCGCTCGCCATCATCTTCCTTTCGAGGCGGTTGGTTGATCGCAGGATAGACGGTTGACATATTTGGTCAACTGACCTAGTCAATTTAGGTCAGTTGACCAAATATGCGAACAGGCCCAAGATGATCGATACTCTGCGCACCCCCGATGACCGGTTCAAAGACCTTCCCGGTTTTGACTTCGCCCCGCACTACGTGAACGTTCTGCCTGGATACGAGGGCCTGAGAGGCCATTATCTCGACGAGGGCAGTCCAACCTCCGACGAGGTGTTTCTCTGCCTGCACGGGGAACCAAGCTGGAGTTATCTCTATCGCAAGATGATCCCTGTCTTCGCCGCTGCCGGTGTCCGGGTGATCGCGCCGGACTGGTTGGGTTTCGGGCGCTCGGACAAGCCGGTGGACGACGCCGTCTACTCCTTCGAATTCCATCGCGAGTACATGCTTGCCTTCATCCGGTATCTGGATCTGCGGCATATCACCCTGGTCTGCCAGGACTGGGGCGGGGTGCTGGGCCTGACCCTGCCGATGGAGATGCCGGACCGGTTTAAGCGTCTGTTGATCATGAACACCGGCCTGATGGCGGCACCTGTGGACAGCCCAGCCTTCGAGGAATGGAAGGCAGACATCGTCTCGAACCCTGACGTGCCCGTCGAATTCGTGATGCAAAAAAACGAGCCTATCATCAACGATGCCGAGGCCGCGGCTTACGCGGCGCCCTTCCCAGACCAGCGCTACAAGGCCGGGGTACGCATGTTCCCCAAGCTTGTCGCAAAAACGATGGATGCCCCAGGGGTCGCGACCTCACAGCGTGCCGCACGGTTCTGGTCAGAAGAGTGGCAGGGCGAGAGCTTCATGGCCATCGGCATGACGGACAAGATGCTGGGGCCGGACGTCATGAACTTCATGCGCACCCTGATCCGAGGTTGTCCCGAGCCGTTGGAGATTGCTGAAGGCGGTCATTTCGTACAGGAATCCGGCGGCCCACTGATTGCCGAGAAGGCATTGGCGCATTTCGGTCTTGCCCGGTCATAAGGTCGAAACCCTATGACCATCCTTCACAGGGTCTTCCACCCAGAACTCAGGTCTTCGAGGATCAATTGAGTATGGGGCGACCAGATCTAGGCCAGCGGCAAGGTAACGTCGTGGTGCGTGGACCCACCGGAACCTGCTTCGATTAAGCCGCTTGTTCGAAGACTGCGGCAGGTGTCCTAGTGCCCATCGCCTGGTGCGGGCGGCGGTAGCGGTTGAGTGAGAAATCCGCCGCCATTGTTTGGAGGCGGTGTCGAACGATCGAGCGCCTTGGTGCGGGCGCTTTCCAAATAGCTGGCGCGTGCCAAGGCGCTCCGGCCCGTTGGGGCCGTCTTTCTAGGCTAGGATCAGGAGTTCTTCGCCCACCTTCGCGCGCGGCTCTGGCTCAGCCTGTAGCTCTGGCCACTCATCTAGAGGGCGAGGCCCGCCACGCCACCGGTTCGAGAGGCGCGACCGAACGACATGGCGGGGAACTGAGGATAGCAATCGGCATCGAGCCGCACCGATCTGCCCTCGATCCTGGCGAGAACCGGGTGGCGCGCGCAATCCGCGCTGGTAGCGCCGAGCCGGAGCGCGTCCTTCACCGCTGCATGCACAGCGCACAAAGGGAAGGTTTCCAACAGGCGCAGGATCGTGACGAACTTGCATTTACCGGCGGCAAACCGGTTCTTCTGCTCGACCGCTTTCCAACCCGATAGCATCGGCTCTCACGCTCTAAGGGAGTGTCCGGTGGCATTTTCGCGACGCCAATCTGAGTCAGATTGGCTATAAGGGACGACAGTTGCTTGGCAACGGGCCTCATCCATGGCAGCGACGGGTGAACCCAATATGCCTGCGGCGTGGGTCAGAAGCCTATCAATCTGCACGGCATCACTGGCTCGATGAGCAGGAACGACGGCTGCCTGGACAACGGCCCGATTGAGAGCTTTTTCGGGGCGCTCAAGACAGCAATGCTTCTTCGCGCCCACTGTCGAAGGCGACGGCGGCGTTCCCAAATAGATCGAGATCTTCGACAGCCAACCAAGCAAGTACCCAAGCATTTTCTGCCCAACGCCAACCGAGGCAAGGATGGTGATCAAGGAGCCGGCCCAAGCGATGAAGCCCCCGTCCGGGATAAAAGGGCCGGGTCAGCCCACGGTTTAGGGACAGAGCACTCCTGCTCCCGATCACCGTAGCATCGGGGAAAACGCCGGTCCGATGGCTGGCGCCTTTCCGTTTGCAGCTGTCAGAGTGCCGGCAAAGGCGGCAGGCTCTGGCCCAGCCATTTTTCCGAGAAGGTGTTGAGCTCGCCACCGAGCGTTTTGTGCAGAATGAAGACATTGACCCATTGCAGCAGGTCGAAATCGCCCTTCTTCACGCCGATAAAGGCGGGGGAGTCCTTGATGATGAATTTCGTCTCGAGACTGAGATCCGGGTTCGACGCCGACAGGGTCGAGGCGACGACATTGCCCGTTACCAGGACGTCGACCTGGCCTGACTTAAAGGCCTCCAGCGTCGCGGCATTGTCGCCGAAACGGATGATATCGGCGCTGTCGGGGGCGGTCTTGGTCAGCTCTAGATCTTCCAAGGTCCCGCCGGTCAGCCCGACCTTCATGCCGGCGAGATCGGCAGTCGACGAGATCGCCTTATCCGACGCCGCGAAGGCCCCGGAGAAGAACGGCGCATAGGCGCTGGAGAACCAGATCGACTTTGCCCGCTGCGGGTTGGCGCCCATCGAGGAGATCACCAGATCGACCCGGTCGGTTTCCAGAAACGGGATCCGCTGGTCGGAGGTCACTGGCACGATCTCCAGCTCCACGCCCAGATCCTCGGCGATCAGCTCGGCGACATCGACGTCGTAGCCTTCGTGCTCGCCCTCCGGCCCAAGTGAGCCGAAGGGAGGAAAGTTCTCAGGCACGGCAATCTTTACAGTGCCGGCGGAGAGGATGTCGGCCAGGTCGGCCTTCGCCGGCAGCGCCGGTATCACTAAGAGCGCAGCGGCTACGATCCAGGTTTGGGCGGTTTTCATCGGTGTTCTCCTTGTTTGGGGATCAGGCGGTGGCCAAGGGGGTCTTCGCAACGGTGCCGAGGCGCCTCTCAAGCGCGCGGGATGCGAGCGAGAGAGGGAAGCAGATGGCGAAGTAGATCATCGCCATCAGCGGAAAGATGATGAAGGGTTCGGTCCCATCGACCGGAGCGTTGGCCCAGCGTTTGCCGATGCTCATCAGATCGTGGAAGCCGATGATGTAGGCGAGCGAGGTACCCTTCACGATCTGCACCATGAAGCCGACCGTCGGGGCGATCGCGATGCGCATGGCCTGTGGCAGCACCACTTGGCAAAGCGCAGGCAGGAAGCGTAGGCCGAGCGCTGCCGCCCCTTCCCACTGGCCCTTCGGGATGCTCTCGAGCGCGCCGCGCCAAACATCCGCGAGATAGGCGCTCGCGTAGAGCGTCAGGGAAACCGATGCGGCGATCCACGGGTCGACATTCACGCCGAGAAAGCGTGGCGCGCCGAGCCCGGTTAGGAACAACAGCATCAAGAGCGGTGTTGATTGGAAGAACCAGATATAGCTGATCGCCAGCCGTTTCGACCACCGGTTCGGCGCGACCCTGGAGAGCGTGATCAGCATGCCAACCAGGCCGCCTGCGATGAAGGCGATGGCCGTGAGGTACAGCGTGAACTGGGTCGCCTCCAGAAGCTGGAACAACACGATGCCGAAGGGTTTGCCCAAGGTTTCCGCGAACAAGTCCTTCATGGCGCGGCATGCCACGGAAAGAGCCGTCGCTGCGCCAGGGCGAGCGTCAATTTGAACGAGAGCGAGAGGGCGATGTAGATCACGGTCAGCGTGACGAACACCTCGAAGGAGCGGAAGGTGCGGCTGTCGATAAAGACGCCGGCATGGGTGAGATCAGTCACCCCGATCTCTGAAATGACCCCCGTGGTCAAAAAGAGGAAGATGAACTGGCTCCCGAGCGCCGGGTACATTTTTGCCGTCGCCTGAGGAAACACGATCTTGAAGAAGATACGGGTCGGGGCAAGGCCGAGCGCCCGCGCCGCCTCCACCTGTCCGCTGCCGACGGAGACGAAGCCAGCGCGCAAGATCTCGGCGAAATAGGCCGAGAAGTTGAGTGTCAGAGCCAGCAGCGCATGCGCCCAGAAGGGCCACTGATAGCCGAAGAGCTGCGGCAGGCCGAAAGTGACCAGGAAGAGTTGCACGATCAGCGGCGTGTTGCGCGTGAACTCGACATAGCCCGTTGAAATCTGAGCAAGCACCGGCGTGCCGGCATAGCGGGCCCCAGCCAGCATCAGCGCGAACGCGAAGCCGAGGGCCGCCGCGGCGATGGTGAGGCCCGCACTGAAGGCGGCCCCTTCGGCGAGGAGCCAGAGATACTCCGCATTGCGGTAGATCTCGAAGAAGCGGAACTCCATCAGGCAGCCCCGTGCAGGCGATGCCAATGCTCGGCGATGTCGATGCGACGGGCGAACCAGACGTCCTCATGCGCCTTCGCGTGGTCGAGGAAACGGCTCAGCGCCTCGGCTCGGCCGGGCCGGCCGGCAAGGCGGCAGTGCAGCCCGACCGACATCATCTTCGGCGCGCCCGCAACCCCTTCCGCGTAGAGACAGTCGAAACTGTCGCGTAGATAGGCAAAGAACTGGTCGCCCGTGTTGAAGCCCTGCGGCATGGCAAAGCGCATGTCATTGGCGTCGAGGGTGTAGGGCACGATCAAAAAGGGCGCGGCGGGACCCTCGACCCAATAGGGCAGTTCGTCGGCATAGCTGTCCGCCGAGTAGCGGATCCCCGGCGTATCCATGACCAGTGCCAGGGTATGCTCGGAGATGCGGCCAGTGTACCAGCCCTGCGGACGCGCACCGGTCAACTCGGTGTGGATTCGGATCGCCTCGTCGACATGCGCCTTCTCCTCCTCGCGCGAGAAGTCCTTGTAGTCGATCCATTTCAAGCCGTGACTGGCGATCTCCCAATCGGCCTCGCGCATGGCCGCAACCTGCTCGGGTCCGCGCATCAGGGCATGTGCCACGCCAAAAACGGTGACCGGGATCGACCTCGCCGTCAAAACGCGCCACAAGCGCCAGAAGCCGGTGCGGGCGCCGTATTCGTAGATCGACTCCATGTTCATGTTCCGCTGGCCCGGCCAGGGCACTGCGCCGACGGTCTCGGACAGGAAAGCTTCAGAGGCGAAATCGCCGTGCAGGATGTTGTTCTCCCCGCCCTCCTCATAGTTCACCACGATCTGCACGGCGATCCGGGCCCCCCCGGGCCAGCACGGGTCCGGGGGGGTGCGGCCATAGCCGCGCATATCGCGGGGATAGTCCGTCATCCGAGCCTGCCCAAGGTTCGGGCAAATCCACAGGCGGCCGCAACCCCATCGATCACGGGTAGGCCATGCTGTGTGCTCAGGCGGGCTGCGAGATCCGCCATGCCGGCACAGCCGAGGACGACGGCACCGATGTCATCCTCTGCCACAGCGCGGCCGATCTCTCCAGACACAGCTTGCTCCGAAGGTCCCGGGTCGGTCTCGAGCGCGAGCACCGGCACGCCGGAGGCACGGACCCTGGGACAAACCCGGTCGAGGCCAGTCGCCAGGAGGTTCTCCTCGATCACGGGGACCGAGACGGCGAGCGTGGTCACCACCGAGAACCGGGTCCCCCGCATGGCCGCAGCGTGAAATGCGCTCTGACCGATACCGAGCACCGGTCGCGGGGTCCGTGCACGGGCCGCAGCCAGCCCAGTGTCGTCGAAACAGGCGATGACAAACACGTCGAAGCCCTCGGCGCTACCGCGGCCGATCTCCTCGAGGAGCGGGGGAATCGCCGCCTCGCCGTCCTCGCGCCCCTGGATCGCAGGAGGGCCGCCAAGCGAGGTCCGCGCCGTCACAGCGACATCCGGCGCCGCCGCGGCAGCCGCCGCGATAGCGATTTTCTCGGTCATCGAAGCGGTGCTATTCGGGTTTATGAACAGGACACGCATCACCGTCCCTCTGCCCTCGCGAGGCGGCGGCGGCGCAGGACCAGGACGGTCGCCATCGCGACGCCAATGATCAGGAAAGAAAATGCCGTGGTCAGCGTGCCGAGCGCATAGAGCACCGGCGTGGTGACATTGGTGGTCATCCCATAGATCTCCAGCGGCAGGGTGTTCTTGCTGCCGGCGGTCAGCAGGGTGCGCGCGAACTCGTCATAGCTGAGCGTGAAACCGAACAATGCGACACCGATCAGGCTGGGCGCAATGATCGGCAACACTACGAAACGGACCGTCTGCCAGGCAGAGGCGCCCTGGTCGCGGGCGGCTTCCTCGTAGGCACGGTTGAACCGGCTGAACACGGCGAACATGATCAGCACGCCGAAAGGCAGCGTCCAGGTGAGCTGCGAACCAAATCCGGAAGTGGTCCAGTGCACCTCCCATTCGAGTTGGCTGAAAATCAGGCCGACGCCCAGCGAGATCAAGATTGACGGGATGATCAGGCTGATCAGGACCAGGTTGAAGACCAGCCCCGAGCCGAGGAACGGCCGCCGAAACGCGAGTCCCGCCAGCACTGAAAAGACGACTGTGGTCACCATGACCATCAGCCCAAGGGTGAAGGAACGCTGGAACGAGCCCCAGATATCGCCGACCGCCTGCTCCTCGAACAGGTCGACATACCAGTGGAGAGAGGTCCCGTTCATGGGGAAGGTCAGCCCGCCGCGCTCCCCCTGAAAGGACAGGATCGCGATGGTGATCGTCGGTCCGTAGAGAAACAGGATGAAGAGCGCGAAGAAACCGGCGAGGACGTAAAACGAGACCGGTCGTCTGCCGAGGCGTCCAGCCATCTTAGAGCTCGCTTCGGATATCGACGAAGCGCAACATGATCGAGATCATGATGAGCACCGTGATGAGCAGGATCACGGCGGTCGCCGCGGCCGACGGATAGGCCAACAGCGCGACATCGTTCGAGATCAGCCGGCCGACATTGGCCGACTGGGAGCCGGACATGAACCGCACCGTAATGAAGTCACCCATCACTAGCGTCACAACGAAAATCGAGCCGATCATGATCCCCGGTTTCGAAAGCGGGATGATCACATGGCGCAGGATCTGCCAGTCGCTCGCACCTTGGTCGCGCGCCGCGGCGATCAACGAGCGGTCGATGCGCATCATGGTGTTGAAGATCGGGACGACCATGAACAGCGTGTAGAGATGCACAAAGGCCAGCACGACGGCGAAGTCCGAGAACAGGAGCCACTCGACCGGCTCATCGACCAAGCCGAGATCGATCAGCGCCGTGTTGGCGATGCCGTTGCGGCCGAGGAACGGTATCCACGAGATCATCCGGATGATGTTCGAGGTCCAGAACGGCACCGTGCACAGCAGGAAGAGAACGATCTGCCAGCTTAGACTGTGCACGTGGAATGCCAGGAAATGCGCGACCGTGAAGCCGACCAACAGCGTGATTGCCCAGGTGAGCGCCGCATAGAGAAAGGTGTTTAGGAAGACCGAATAGGTGACGGGCGAGCCGAGGAGGAACGCGTAATTGTCGAACTGAAAGGCGGGATAGATTGACCATTCGGTCGCACCCCAGAAGCTCACCACCGCGATCATCGCGACGGGCAGCACTAAGAAAAAAGCAAGCACGGACACCAAGGGCGAGAGCTGCAGCCAGCTCACCAGGCTCTTCACGGACACCGTCTCCGTCAGTTCGGATGGGACCTGCGCGCGCGCACCCGCGCGCCCGCAAGGACGCCGCCGGATGGCAGCGCCCGGCAGCGATGCCGGCTCAGGCGGCGATGAACTCGTTCCACTTGCGGACCATGTATTGGTTCTCGTCCATCACGGCGTTCCAGCAGGCGACCGCACCCATGCGCTCGAAGAACGAACCGCCGTCCCGGACGGCGCCGGCCTTCTCCATAACGTCGCCGAAGGGGTTTGTGATGTCGCCTTGGGCGGGCTTGCCCTCGAACCAGAAACCCCACTCGTCCTCGGTCATGAAGTTCTTCGACGTCTCGGGCACCGCCGAGTAGTAGCCCTGACGCATCAGGAAGCCGCCGACCCAGCCGTCGAGATACCAGTTGATGTATTCGTAAGCCGCATCGAGCTCGATGCCCGACAGCGATTTGGAAAGACCGATGCCGCCACCCCAACTGCGATAGCCTTCCTGCAGCGGTTGGTAGATGCAGGGAATGCCCTTCGAGCGCACGGCGGTAATTGCGGGAGACCACATGGACTGGATGACGACCTCGCCTGACGCCATCAGGTTCACGCTCTCATCAAAGGACTTCCAGAACGCGCGGAACTGACCGGTCTGCTTCGCCTCGGTCAGGATCGCCATGGTTTTGTCGATCTCCTCACGGGTCATATTGCCCTTGTCGCCATAGGAGATCTCGCCCATCGACTCGCAGACCATCGCAGCGTCCATGATCCCAATCGAGGAGATGTCGAGGATGGAGGCCTTGCCCTTAAACTCCGGGTTCAAGAGCTCGCTCCAGTTCTTGATGTCCCGGCCGATCAGGTCGGGACGGATGCCCAGCGTATCGGCATTGTAGATCGTCGGGATCAACGTCATCCAGCCGGACTCGTTGTCGACGAACTCGGTCCCGCCCGGCCCTTCTACGAAACCGACGGAATGCGGCGCCGTTCCTTGCGCGATCACGCTTTCAGGAGTCAGCTTACCATTGCGGAAGATGCCGACGATCTTGTCGTAGTTCTTGATCTTGCCGGTGTCCATTGCCTGCAAATTGCCGGTCGGCCAGACTTTCTTGCAGATCCAGTACTCAATATCGGCAATGTCGAAGCTGTTCGGTTGGGTGGCGGCGCGCTGAGTTACGCTGTCGCTGTCGAGAGCCGTCATCTCGAGCGTGAAGCCCAGATCCTCCTTCACCTTTGCCGCGACCTCGTTGAGGTTCGATACGCCAGTACCGAACTGGCGTAGCGTGACGTCCTTAATGTTCTGCGCCCAAATCGTCGGAGCGCCGAGCGTGCTGGCGGCGGTGGTCGCGGCGGCTCCGGCCAGCAGCTGACGCCGGCTCGGTCCCTTCTTCACCGTATCGGTCATATTTCTTTCCTCCGTGTGGTGGTTGGTCAGGCTGCTGACGAAGCCAGGGTATGGATGTCGGCGTCCGCCCAGGCGATGCCGACGGACTCGCCGAGGCTGAGCGGGTTATCGAAGAAGGCGGTGTCGCTGATGGTGGCGGTGAGCCCGGTCTCGGCAGGACCACGCAGCCCAACATCGACGCTGGCACCCTTAAACTCGACATCGACGACCGTGGCGTCCATGCGGCCCTGTCCCGGCGTCGTCAACGCGACCCGGTCGGCGCGGATCGCGGCATTGCGACCTCCGATCTCGACGACGTTATGCCCACCAATGAACCGCGCGACGAACTCGGTCAGGGGCGCATTGAACACCTCCCGCGGGGGGGCGGCTTGTTCGATCCGGCCGGCATTCATCACCACGATCTCGTCGGCGAGCGCCATGGCCTCGTCTTGACCATGGGTGACGTGGATGAACGTGATGCCCAGCTCTGACTGAAGCCGGCGCAGTTCTGCTCGCATCCGGACTCGGAGAAACGGATCGAGGGCCGAGAGCGGCTCATCGAGGAGAAGGACGCGCGGCCGGGTGATCAACGCACGGGCCAGGGCGACGCGTTGCTGCTGCCCGCCGGAGAGCTGTTCGGGCAAACGCTCTGCAAAGGAAGCCATGTCGACCAGATCGAGCAGTTTGCGGGCCTCGCCATGGCGCTGCTCGCGCTCGATCCCCTTCATCCGGAGGCTGAAGGCCACGTTATCGATGACGTTCAAATGCGGGAACAGCGCATAGTTCTGGAACATCATCGCCGTGCCGCGCTTTGCCGGCGCAAGCTGCGTGATGCGGCTGCCATCAAGGACGATGTCGCCGCTGGAGACGGTTTCGTGTCCGGCAATCATGCGCAGTGTGGTGGTCTTGCCGCAGCCAGAAGGGCCCAACAGACAGACATAGGAGCCATCTACGACCAGATGGTCGATCCCCGCGACGGCGGTGGTCGCCCCGTAGTGCTTTTGAACTGCGACAAGCTCCAAGTCTCGCCCGGTGCGATGCGCCGCCATACCCAACTCCCCGTCTGGTAGATCAGGGTGATGACAGCTTTTTAGGCGGTACAATCAAAATCTGATCTAGTTTTGGCTTTTCAGTCTTAATTGCCTTTCAGTTGTGCATATGCTCAGGGCATGGGCTAAGAATTGCCAACAATCTTTGATCTGATCGCACGCGGGACAAAGGTTGCTTGACGACAATCCGAATCGACAGGACAGACATGTGATGGCTCGTCCTAACCTCAGCACCGCATCAAGGCGCCTAGAAGCCGGGGCATCGGCCGAGAGTGTAGCGGACACGCTGCGCCGCGCCGTGCTCGCCCATAGGGTGGCGCCGGGCGTTAAGCTTTCGGAGGAGGAAGTCGGCAACGCGCTCGGCGTGGGCCGCACCATCGTGCGGGAGGCGCTGCGCACGCTCGCGCATGAGCACCTTGTTGAGATCCACCGCAACCGCGGCGCCTTCGTGGTGCGCCCAGACAAACGCGAGGCCATCGAGATCTTCGAAGCGCGGTCGCTCTTGGAACCGCGAACCGCCCGCTCCGCCGCCGAGCGGGCCGTTTATGCCGATGTCAGCGATCTGCGACGCCACTTGACTGAGGAGAGCGAGGCAATGGCCGTGGGCGACAGCGGGCGCGCGGTCTACCTCTCCGGTCAGTTCCATGTACAGGTCGCCCGGATCGCCAACCAAATCACGATCGCGCGGTTCATTGAAAGCCTGGTGCTCCGGTCCTCGCTGATCGTGGCACTCTATTGGCGGCGCCCTTCGGCCATGTGCGAGTGCCACGCCCACGAAGCTCTGGTGGATGCAATGGCCGCGGGCGACGGTGCCCGTGCTGAGGAAATCATGCGCGGACACCTGGTCGATCTTCTCTCAGGCCTCGATTTGGCCGAACGTCCGCGAAGCGATGTCAGCCTTGCGGCTGCTTTGAAGGGGCTCTGATCGCGTTTGCGGTACCATTGCCGGGGCCGCTGGAAGAGGTCAATTTTGGGGGAGCTACAATCCGCCACCCGCGAAAGCACATGGCCGGGACCGCCGATGTCGACATCGCGCAGCCTGTTCTGACCAGCATCTGACGGGTAGAAAACCTGTCGCCTGTGTTCCCCAACACCCCGATCGTGCCGCGCGGCGATGCCCGGGCGCCCCGCTTGCAGCCTGCCTTCCAGACCGTAAAGATCTGCCGGCGGCGCTCCTGCCGTTGTCGCTCGATCGCATCGTCGCCGTCGCGACGCTTGAGCATGGCTAAGGCTTCAATCGCTGGCGACGATCTCCCAAGGCTCCTCGAAGAAATGCTCCTCTAGGTTTTCGGAGGGGCCGACGCGATCGACGATGAGGAAGTCCTGAATCGTACCGAGCGGCGTTAGCACGCCATGCCAAGTCCCGGCGCGGTAGTTCACACCCTGCCGTCCATTGGTGAGGAACACGGTCGGCCGCGCAGGCCGCCCATCCTGATCGGCCGAGACGATGACCAGGAACGGCTGGTTCGACAGGGGCATGAACGCCTGACTGCCCATCGGATGGCGCTCAACCATCTCGAGGCCAAGCGGCAGTTGCCGGGGCAGCGCCCTGGCGAGACTTATGGCAACCTGGCCGTCATGAGCCGACGGGAAGGCCTGCGCATGCCAACGGTCCGCCATGCCGCCGTTAAAGACGAAATCACACGGGCCGATGATCTCCAGAACGTCGCCGAAGGGCGCAAAGCGCTCGGCCTGGAGCTCTATCGGGGTAATCTGGCGCCCGTTCATCCTGGTTTGAGCTTCGGCAGGCGATTGACGTCCTTGTAGAGGAGGTATCGGAAGGGGCCCGGGCCACCCGCATAGCAGGCCTGTGGACAAAACGCGCGCAGCCAGAGGAAGTCGCCCGCGGCCACCTCAACCCAGTTGTCGTTCAGCCGGTAAACCCCCTTCCCCTCGATGATGTAAAGCCCGTGCTCCATCACATGCGTCTCCGGGAACGAGATACATCCACCCGGCTGTAGCGTCACAATGGTGATATGCATGTCATGGCCGAGGTCATCGGGATCCATGAACTGCGTCGTCGCCCAGACACCGCCAGAGCTCGGCATTGGGGCGGGCGTGATCGCGTGGTCGCTGGTTATGATCGGCGGCGGCACATCGATCCCCGCGACGGGCTCATAGGCTTTGCGGATCCACTGCAGCCGCGCGGTCTCGCCGCCGCGCTGCCATAGCGACCAGGTCGCCCCGGGCGGGATCCATGCAAAGCCGCCCGGCTCCATCAGCCACGCCTCCCCGTCAATGGTCAGCAACAAGCGACCGGACAAGACGAAGAGTGCGCTCTGCGCGGTCTGGTCCTCTTCGGGGCGGTCCGAGCCGCCACCCGCTTCGACCTCCAAGAGGATCTGCGAGAAAGTCTCTGCAAATCCGGTCATGGGTCGGGCCAGGATCCAGGCCCGCGCCTTCGACCAATGCGGCAGCCGGCTGATCACGATGTCACGTTGGACGGACAGCGGGATCACTGCGTAGGCGGTCGTGAAGATCGCTCGACTGTCATGGAGAACATGCTGCCCGGGATGTCCCCCGGGCCGCGGCCCAAGATCATCGGCCTCTGTCATCTCTCCCGCCAATGGCTGCTCCGCACGCATCCAACACCCCTTACCTTGCGGTCAAAGAACATTCCAGCGCCCAGTCTTAAAGCAAGACTCCCGCAATTAGGTCAGTCGTTTCCGGGTGTTCAGGCATGGAACGGGTCCGAACGAACTGCCCGTCTTCGCGCCTAGGTCCAGGATGAGAGGCGTTCCTCAAGGTCTTCCAGAGCATCGACGACCGAAAACGCCGGCCGCATTTGTCGCTTGGAAACGCTGCGAGGAGCGCCCGCGCGCCCCTTTTGCCGCTGCCGGCACGGTCTCATGGCCACCGAACCGGAAACAGCGCGAGGTTCCAGGTCGGCATTACCGTCGCAGGCCGGACAGGATCAGACCAACACTTGGCTTGCGTCGAAGTCGGCGACCCTGATCCGTAGGTCGAAGGCATCCTCCTGCCAGCCTGCCGTCAGCAGTGTCGCCTCCCAAGTCGTGCCGACACCAACCGTGCGGACCAACAGCTTGCCGTCGCCCGGTTGTCCAGAAAAAACCAGCTCGTCGAAACCGAGCGCAGTCAGATCGACGGTATCGTCAGCGTCCAACCCTTGCAGCACATCTTGCTTGGCGCGAGTCGACTGCACGGCATCGGAGTAGACGAAGCGGTCGGGTGCCTCGGTTGCCTGCAGGACCTCCTTTTCCGGTGTCGCGGTGAACAGCATTTCATCGGAGCCGGGAAGATCTGGGGCCGGCCCGTCCACCGGACCGTCGCCGGTGTCTGGCGGCGGCCCGCTGGCGCTGTCATCGAAAACGATGCGGGTAAGATCGATGCCATGCCCGGCGATGCGAAAGTCGAACGCGTCATCGCCCCAGCCGGAGGTGAACATCGTCGCCTCCCACGGGGTGCCTGCACCGAGTTCCCGGACCAGGAGCTTGCCTTGCCCCGGCTGCCCGTCGAACACGAACCCATCGAAGCCGAGACCGCTGAGATCGACCGTATCGCCGGGATCGAAGCCTTCGATCCGGTCCTGCGCAGCGCGGGTCGAGGACGACAGCGTCGGGAAGACGAACCGCTCTGCCAAGTCGGTGCTGCGATGAACCTCCTGCGCACCAGTCGCCACGATGGTGGGTCCGAGCGGGTCGCCCAGTGGATCGTCCGCCGATTGCGTTCCGTCGCCTGGGTCGCTCTCCACCGAAAGCACCACCTGGGCGGGGTCGAGTGAGCCGAGCACCCGCAGGTCGAAATCATCCTGCCCCCAACCGGCGGTGAGGAGGGTCGCATACCAGGGTTTCCCGACGCCGATCTCCCGCATGAGCAAGGCGCCATCGCCCGGCTGTCCCTCGGTCACGATCCGGTCGAAGCCGAGTGCCGACAGGTCGATCTCGTCCTCCACACCGAAGCCCTGGACGACATCCTGCGCCCCGCGCGTCGAGTCCGATAGCTGATCGAAAACCACGCGGTCAGGGCCGGACGACAAGGCATAGGTCTCGACGGCCGCCGTCGCCTCGAAGATCTGCGAAGTCCCGTGCCCGCCGTCCGGGCAGGCCAGCCGGTAGGTGAGATCGTCGAGGGCACCCGAGCCAAAGAGCTGCACCTCCAGCCGCGATACATCCGAGAGGCCGAGATCAATCTCGACCGCCTCGCCATCCGCGCCGGTCGGAAGCTGTAGGGCCGCAATCTGCTGCCCTGCGGCGCCGAAGGCGCGGACGAGCCCGCCCTCCTCGATATCGATAGCATCGAGCGACAGGACATCCACCGGCGCCTCGAAAGCGAAGGTGAAGGTCCCGCCAGCAGCCGCGTCGTTGGGGTCTGTACTGTCGCCCTCCTGGGACACGATCAGGACATTGCCCCGTGCAGGATCGTCGAAGGCGAGATCGCTGTCGTCCCCGGTAGGATTGACGCTGTCGAAGATCAGGGCGCCGCCGGCACCCGGTTGCGCCGCTGTCCCTGTCGCAACAACGGTGACTGCCCCGCCCGGCACGCCGTCGGACAGATCGATGCCCTCGACAAAATCACCAGCCGAGAATTGCTCGAAGTCGATGACCAAGGTCAGCGCGGTCGAGACGGTCACCTCTACGCTGGCCTCGGAGGTGAGCCCGCCATCTGCGACCGTGTAGCCGAAAGTCTCCGTCCCAGTGAACTCCGGGTTCGGCGTGTAGCGGATTTCCCCTGCGACGATCTCTGCCGTCCCGTTCGCCGGGTCATCCACGGAGACCAGCGTTAGATCGGCGCCTTCCGGGTCCTGGTCGTTCGCCAGCACATCGATTATGATCGGTACGCCGACCTTGGTAGTGGCCGTGTCGTCGGTGGTCTGCGGTGGCTCGTCCACCGGATCGGGCAATTTCGACGCCTCAAGCGCGTCCGCCAGCCCGCCGAGACCGGCATCGTCCAACAGCACAATCGCGTCCTGGACCGTGACAGCGTCGAATAGCACCTCGTCAACCGCGATGATGTTCACGCTGCGCAACAGCGTGATGTTCTCGATGGCTTGGGTCACCTCGACTGTGCCGGTCAGGATGTCAGCGCTCTGCAGCGCCTCGAACAGCTCCGTGTTGCTGCCGCTGAAGATGGTGGCATCCGCAGGCGCAGTGAAACTGCCATCGGCGGCGGGACCTGTGAAGGTACCCGGCACGAAGGGCAGCAAGTCCGCCGGATCGACCGGCAACACGGTCGTGCCAGCGGCGATCTCGATGGTCAGGTTTTCGTTGGTGAAGGCGCTCTCCACCTCGTTAAAGCTGGTGCCCGAAAGGGGCAGCTGGGCGGTCTGCGGCGTTACCGTGGTGATGTCAAAACTCGGCAGGGGCACGGGCGGGGCCTGGTCCGGCACGCCATCCCCCCCGGGATCCAAATCGCCGAGAATGCCCGCCGCCTCGGCCGGCAGCAGGGTTCCGTCCTCCAGCAATAGCTGCACCGAGGTGGAGCCGTCTTCGTTCAGGGTGAGGAAGATCGTGCCGCAACCCGCCGGTAGCTCCAGCACCTGACCCACGAATCGGATATCGACAACCTCGAAACTGCTGACAATCTCGCTCCGATCCTCCTCGGTGGTCGTCACGGTCAGCGTGCCCTCGACCGGCGGATCGTCCGGTTCCTTCGCTTCCTCCAGCGCATCGGCGAGATCGGTGAGACCCGCAGCCGCAAGCAGGGTCAGTGCCTCATCGACCGAGGCATCGTCGAACTGAACCTGATCGATCGTGGTCAGACGAAACACATCGGTGACCGTCGCCGTCGTCAGGTCCTCGGTGACATCGATGGTGCCGGAGACGATCTCTGCCGCCTGCAAGGCGTCGAACAGCGCCGCCAGGTCGGCATCATCGGTCCCGGACAGCAAAGCATTGCTCGGCGCCGTGAAAGTGCCATCGGATGCAGGCCCAGCAAAGGTGCCCGGGACGAAGGGCAGGAACGCGTCCGGGCTCGTCGGCAGAATGGTGGTGCCGGCCGCGATGGAGATCGAAAGGGCCTGCGTGGTCGTGACGGTGTCGTCCATAATGAAGGTCTGGATTGCCGTCGCGACTGTCGGGTCGCTCGGATCGACAGTGTCGAAATCCAGGGCGAACGGCAGCGGCACCGGGGGGCCGTTCATGAATGCCCCGAAGGCGAGGTCGCCGAGCGTGTCGCTCGCGAGACCGGCAAGCGGCGCGCCGTGCTCCAGAACCAGAGTGACATCGGTCGACCCATTTTCGTTCAGCGTCAGGAAGATCGTGCCGCAGTCGTCCGGCAGCGTCAGGACCTGCCCGACAATACGGACATCCGTATCCTCGGTGATGTCTTGGGCCGCGATCGCCTCCTGGTTCGTGGTCACTGTCAAAGTGCCGGACGGGGGCGGGTCGTCGAGCGTTTTGCTGCTCTCCAGAGCCTCCGCGAGGTTGGACAGCCCCGCATCGAGCAGGAAGGCCAAGGCCTCATTGACCGTGAGATCCCCGACCACCGCATTGTCGGTGACGCTGAGGGCGGTGACCGGCGTCGTCGTGGTCGTGGTCAGGGTCACCGTTACCTCGATATCGAAGGCTGGCGAGGCCCCGGTCGCGATCAGGTTGGCGACATTGGCATTGTCGATCCCGGGGACCGCGCCGTCGAAGCCGTCGGGAAATGTGATCTGCGGCCCCACCGCGAAGAAGCCCAGATCGGCGAAGGCTGCGAGCGTCGCAGCATCCCCGATCAGGCTCGCGCCCGGCGGGATCGAGAAGGCGACCTCTTCCTCGAAGCTTTCCGCCGGTGTGCCCTGGATGTTCTGGGTGGCGGGCGCCCCGACAGGGCCGCTCGCATCGATGCTGGAGGCATCCGCAGTGATCGGGACCGGCGTCGCACCCGCCGGCAGCGGATCGCCGAGGGTTAGATCAATCTCGGCCAGCGCCAAGAGCCCGGCGACATCGTCGGCCGACAGGGTCGCGCCGTCCTCCAGCACCAAGACCACATCGACCGTGCCGTCGAGATTGAGCGTGAGCTGAATCTCTCCGCAATCGTCCGGCAGCGACAACACCTGTGCGACCGTACGGGCGACCGAGACCTGAGTGACCGGTTGTTCTTCCACCGTCTCGCTGACGACATTCACATTGACGTTCGGATTGCCGACAGCCGGCGAGATCGCGAGGGTTTGGGTGGCAATGGCTTCGGCGACGTCGTCGCTGGCGCCGGCCGGCAGCAGGGCACCCACCGTCAGCTCAAAGGCGCCCTGGAACGCTACCGGAACGATTAGCGTCAGATCGTCCACCTGATCACCGGACAGAGTTACGATCCCGTCTGCACCGGCGGTCTGGCCGCCGATCTCGGAGCCTTCAGGCAAACCGGAGACTACGATGGCCTGACCATGACCGCCGAGGCCAGACGCACCCACGTCGACCAGACCCGACAGGTCGATGGGCTGCCCCGCCACACCCGAGAGGTTCGAGGGCGTTGCGGCCGCGGATTTCTGCGACTCTGCGGTTGCAGTCGCGTCGGTGCCTTCTATCGCCACAGCCGAGGCGGAGGACTGGCCCGAAGCGGACGCGGTCGCTTCAGAGCCGCTTTCGGCACCGGAACCGGCGACCGAGTTGTCTTCGGCTGTGGCGGACGCAGTGGACATCGGGCCAAAGGCGGCCGCATTGGCAAAGGACTGATTGGTCGCCCGGGCCTCCGCGTTGCCTCCATCCAGGGCGATCGCGCCGGCAAAGCCATCCCCCGTGAGGCTCGCCGTCGCAGTCGCCCCATTTGCTGCCACCGTTGCCACGAACTGGAAGCCTTCTAGCGCATCCAGATCGACAGCCTCCGGCGGTAGGTCCAGCAACGACGGGTCATCATTGTCAGGCACCGCATTTTGATCGACGAGATCGTCTGGGATAAAATCGTCGAGGAAATAGCTGATGAAGGTCACGCCCGCGCCGAAAGAGAGGGTAGAGGTTATCCCACCGGCCGCTGCGGTGGCTTGAGCGTTGACCGGCTGATCGGCTGGAACTGGTCCCAAGAAGTTCAGGTTTTGGATGATCAGAACGTCCTCGGGCACCCCAAAGAACTCGTTTGACTCCGGATTGTTCGTCACCAGCAGACTGAGCGTGCCGGTGTCGGTCAATTCGCCGTCACTCACCTCAAAATCCAAGGCCAGCACCGTCTCCACATCCGCCGTCAGGCTGGTGAAGGGCAAAAGGCTGGTGTCCAGCACGATCGTCCCGTCATCACCGTCGGGCGCGTAGGTGAAGCCGACTTGGTCGAGTGTGAAGGCCTGACCGCCCAGGGTCGCGCCGTTAAAGCTCAGCGAGGACGCGTCGAGCATGCCGTTCGCGTCGGACCCAAAGAAGCCGATGATATCGGCGATGAACAGCGTGGTGAGAGTGTTCTCTTCGACCTCTGTGGCGAAGGTGCCGGTCAGGTCGATATCGGTTGCGACTGGCGCCACGTTGTCGTCGTCGTCGATGCCGACCCCAAAGGTCGCCTGCGTGATCGTGAAGGATGGGTCGGGGATCAGCGAGAGGGTGAGGAAGTCGTCAGCCTCGAAAGCAGTGTCGCCGACAACCTCAATTTCCAGCGTCGCCGTTGCGGACCCGGCGGCGAAGGTGACCGTGCGTGGGCCGAAGCCCCCAACGATATCATCAGCCTCTGCCCCATCAATGCCAGCAGGTTGCACATCGACTTCCACCGACAGCGCCGCGGAGAGATCGCCGGTCCGCTGCAGCGGCACCATGCGGATGTTGTTTGCGTCGCCCTCGTCGGCGAGCTGCGCCAAGCCATCAAAGCCAACCGCCGGGATGTCGCCGTCTCCTTGGTCGCCGAGAAACAGGAACACCGCGTCGTCCTGGGGATCGACCAAATAGGATCCGTCCGAGGGCTCTGCGAGAACGACAGCAAAGGCCTCGTTCGCGGTCGTGTCGTCGGCGTTGATGACCGATTGCAGGTCGATGAAGGTGGAACCCGTGAATGTCACCTCGGTCGTGAAACCGAAGTCGCCGGGCGCATTGGGGATTGGCGTGAAGGCGCTGAGATCGAAATCCGCCGCGTCGGTCGATGGCAGGTTGACGCCGAACGCGGCGGGACCGAGCAACTGGATCTCCACAGTGACTTCAGTGGTTGGATCATCGCTTTCGATGCCGATGATGACGTCTTCGCCCTCGTCCACGACCGAGCTGAAGCCGATGAAGCTGATCCCCACCGTCGGGGGGGCCGCGGCCGGGGCGGCAAAGGCAGCCAGGCTGCCGGGATCGTCGACGCCGATAGTGGAAACAGCCGTGCCGATACCGGTCTCTGGATCGATGCTAACCAGCACGCCCCCTTCGTCGACCGTAAACAGCGTCGTGCTCATGGGCGGGGCCCTCCGGTAACTGTGGTGACTGTTTTTGGAGCGTCGAGCGCGGAGACCCCGAAGGCCCTGAGGCCGGCAGTGATTAAGCCGGTGCGGTGGGAAACGACACCCGGGTCAAACTTGCTTTGGCGCAAAGGGCCGTTAGACGCCGACAGGGCGGCTCGGCGAGCAAGTGCGCCATCAAAGGCACGAAGGTGAGAAGAGTGTCCTGAAGAGACAACGCACACAGCCCGACCAGAGCGGCCGATCCCAACTTGCGCCCCCGCGTCACGCGCGATGGCGGCAACAATTCTCATCGTTCAATGTCCCCCCGGGCACGCATCTACAGCCGTCACACCACACACCAGGGCCGAAACCCCGCGGCCATAGTTCTGCCATAATTGGGAAGCGGTCGCCAAATGCCATCGGCGTTGGCCGGGTTCTTTCCGCGCCGTTCTTATCTAATTTTGCGCAAGATTGTTGCGCTGATCACGCCCTGTTAATCCGAAGGTTGCAGCAGCCGGACTTCGCTCACCTTCTACGGAAGCTAGGACAGCGGCACGACTGTTGATCGCCGCAAGGCCCCCTCACGATTCGACCCCGGCAAGAATGGGGGCGGCACCCTTCTTTCCGTGCCAAACATCGCGCGATGACCCCCGCCAAGAACCGGCGTTCGCCGGCGGATGTCACCCTTTGGTTCACGGTCGGGCCGTGGCCACGCGCTCAGCGCGGTTCTGGGTACTGTTGGGGGCCGCGCTTCCCGTCCGAGCGCTCCCCAACCGGGTTCCGAACTGGGACTTGCAACGCCGAAACTCCGCTTCGGTCCCAGAGCCTCAAAAGCGGACCGTTCCTCAGACACCAAACCGCCGCGTGGAGCCGACCTCGAACGGTTCGGAGACGCCGAAGGCCATGCGCAGCGCTGCCCCGCCGCCGGTACCGTTGATCGATACATCGTTGAGCGCGTTCTCGACAAAGGCTTCGAGCTCGAAGCGATCGGCGCGAAGGCCGGCGCGAAACGACAACACGTTGAACGCGTCGAACGGTTCGATCGTTGGGTTCAGCGGGTCCTCCCGGCTGCTGGTAAAGCTGAACTCGGTTCGAAGGAAGGCGTCGGCAAAGTTGTCTAGGACCGGCTGGGAGTATTCGCCGACGACGCTCAGCGTATGCCGCGGCGCGTTTTGCAGGCGCTCGCCGGTTAGGTCGCCGACAGGGGAGCCAGTGAAATCGGTGAACTTCGCATTGGTGAAACCATATCCAAGGCCGAGCTCCAGATTTTCGATCGGACGCATGGCCAGCTGCACCTCAGTCCCAACACTGCGTGCCGATGCCGCATTATCAATTGTGAAGATGTTCCCGGCGACGAGCGGGATGACAGATGCGACCTGCAGATTGCGGTAGAAGAGCGCAAAGCCGGAAGCGCTGAGCGAGAGCCGGTCGTCTAGGAACTGCGATCGAATGCCGACCTCTGCGTTCAGCGCGGTTTCGTTCTCGAAGGTGTCGCCATCGAGCGGGCCGTCACCGAGCGGGTTGAAACCCCCTGGGCGGAAGCCTGTGGAAACCAGCGCATATGTGCTGAGATCATCGGTCCAGTCGTAGAGCGCGCTGATCTTGGGCGAAACGTTTGTGAAAGTCTCGGCAGCCGATTCAAGGCCTGGCTCTGAAATAGAAACCCGATTGAACGTGAACCGTCCGCCGAGCGTGATCTCGAGCTGATCGATAGGGCGCACGCGCACTTCGCCGAAAACCCCAACATCGACGATCTCGCGCGAAAATCCCACGGGCGGAAACGGCGTGCCGGGGGGAACACCGGGAATAATCGTGCCCGCGATACCTGTAAAGACGCTCTCGTCCTCGGAAAAGCTGCCGGTCGTGCCGGCGAGGAGGACCGTCTCTCCGACGAAGGGTAGCTCGACGGGAGAGGCTTCGAACCGGAACTCCTGCGAGAACGATCTCTGGGTAGAGTCGATCAAGCCGGCACCGCCATCTAGCTCCGAGAAGTCGATGTCGGTGTCCAAGAGCGATACCGTGTTAACGAATGAGCTGTTCGAGATGAGCGTTCCGGAACTTAAATCGTACTCGACGCGCGCCGAGGCGAGCGCCCGTTCCAAGTCGAGTTCGCCGTCGGTGTTGATCAAAAATTCGAGGTCGCCGTCTCCCTCGATGCTATCAATGGTCGCAAAGTTCGTGTCCCTCTGAACCGTGCGGTCGTAGCTGCCCGAAAGGTCAATCGTAAGGCGGTCGTTCGGCTGCGAGCGCAGGCTCAAGCGGCCGCCTATATCCTGATTGTCGATCGATCCACCGATGTTCGGCGTCTCGATGAAGCCGGCATCGTATCGCCCAAAAAACGAAAGCCGCCCCATCAAAAGCCGGTCGCCGGTGAGCGAGCCGTTGACGACACCGCGCACCAGACCGTCCGGGAAGCTGCCAACCTCGCCGGTCAGCTCAGCCTCGAACTCTTCTGTCGGCTTCTTCGTGACGTAGTTGACGGCCCCACCGATCGTACCGCGACCGAAGGACGTCCCCTGTGGACCGAAAAGCACCTCGGCGCGTTCGAGATCGAAGAGGTTGGGATCGAGCCCGATGTTTCTGCCGGTCGGATTGAGCAGAACCTCGTCGACATAGACGCCAACCACCGGCCCGGAGGCCTGGTTACCGATCGTGTTCGTGATGCCTCGGATCGTCACGAATCCGGTGCGCCCGCCGCCCTCGGTGACCGAGAGATTAGGCGTTCGCAGCTCGAGGTCTTCGAGCTCGGTGACGTTCGAGCGCTCGATCTGCTCATCGGAAAGGACGAGGACGCTGGCTGGCACATCCTGCAGCGCTTCTTCTGTGCGCCGGGCTGTGACAAGAAGTTCATCCAAAACGATGGCGTCACCAGAATTATCGGCGGTGGTCGATGCCTGCACCAGGGTCACGGTGTCGGTGTCGAGGAACTCGGCACGCAGTCCCGTGCCAGAAAGAAGCGTTTCGAGCGCACCATCGAGGCTGTAGGCGCCCTCGAGCGCAGGCGCGCCAATGCCGGCGACATCGGCGGCATCGTAGAGGATCTCGTTATCCGTCTGGATTGCGAGCGTGGTCAGCGCGCTGTCAAGCGGCTGAGCCGGGATCGAGAGCACACGGTCCTGCGCCGTCGCGGTCGTGGTCAGCGCGATGGCTGCAGCGGAAAGAAGCTTGGCCAACGGGCAGCGAGCTTCGGAGAATCCGGTCATTCCTGTCCCCCTTCGGATCTCGGGTCCGATCATGGTTGGCTGGCCCAAGCTCCCCTGACGGACTGGCAAGCGGCTGATCGCGTCGGGATGCTGCGCTGGCTCACAGAAGAAGGAGCAGGGTGGCTCCTAATTCACATGACGCCGCCGGCGGATCGATCTTGCAGCGCCCGCCTCAAAAAAAGTCAGCGCATCGTAATAATCTTGATCCCCGGCAGACCCACGACCGTCAGGCCGAAACGCTCGGCGACGCGCTCAAGCGCAGCGAGAGGCTCGTCGGAGCGGAAGACGGCCGAGACCAATCGCTCGCCAAAGCCACTGCCCACGGGCACGAACACACCGGGATAATACCGGTCCAGTTCCGCGATCACCGCGTCGAGCGGCACGCCATTGAAGACCACCCGCCCCTCGCGCCAGGCAAGAGCGGCAGTGTGGTCGATGGCGATCTCCAACGCGCGGTTTTCGGTGAAACTGAGCCCCTGTTCGGCGGCGAGAGGCTGTTCGGGCGCGGCGTCTGGGGCAATCGTCACAGACCCCTCAACAACAACGACGCGGGTCGCCTCCGCCGTGGAACGGACGGAAAAGACTGTACCAGTCACCCGGACCGTGCCTTGGGGCGTGGTCACGATAAAGGGCCGGCTCGGATCGGACTGCACTTCGAAGAGCGCCTCGCCGGCCAGCAGCGTCACCTGGCGCCCGGCCGATCCGAAGGCGACATCGATCGCGCTCGCAGTGTTCAGCGTCGCGCGCGAACCGTCCGGCAGAGCAATCGACGCACGCTGTCCTGGCTGCGTCCTGTGGTCTGCAAGCAGAAGCCGGGCGTCATCGGCGAAAACTGCAACGGCGAGGGCGGCGGCGGCAAGGGCAGCGGCCCGGCTTGCCACAGACCAGTAGCGGGGCCGCCGGTGGGCCGAGGTCGCCAAAGGCTCGGTCTGGCCCATACCGACGGTGCCCCAAACCGCTTCGGCTTTCTGCAGCGCCCGCGCGTGCTCTGGGCTTTGCCTGCGCCATCTGTCCAAT
This sequence comes from Pseudomonadota bacterium, assembly GCA_039513195.1. GTDB lineage: Bacteria > Pseudomonadota > Alphaproteobacteria > Rhodobacterales > Rhodobacteraceae > Thermohalobaculum. Next base: position 90,088 of record JBCCRM010000013.1, read on the forward strand.
GCTTGCCGGGCGCTGCGCGCAGAGGCATCTCCCGATTGAGCGGCGACAAGAAGATCGATCGCCTTGTTCTCCAATCGGCGGCGGCGCTCCGACGGCGTTTCGCTATCCTGTCCGCTAGCCCCCATGGTGTTTACCTCATCGAGCAGGCTCGCGTGGCTTGCGCCGTTGGCTAGCCATCCTCCAGCCGGTCACGGCAATGGCGCAGCGCCGCCGCGATGTATTTCGCGACCATGCTTTCAGAGACGCCGAGCTCGGCCGCGATGTCGCGAAAGGTTCGCCCGCCCAGGCGGCTCATCAACAGCGCCCGTCGCTGGCGTTCCGGCAGCTCGTCTAGCGCACGCTTGACAAGGCGGAGCTGTTGCGTCGCGAGCGCCCTCTCCTCCCCACCGGCCGCTGGTTCGGTCTTGAACCCGAGGAACGCTGCACTCGCCTCGCGAACCTGTCGCCGGTGCCGGGCGCGATGCATGTCCTGGGCAATGTTGCGGGCGGCGCGGAATAGATAGGCCTCCCGGTCCGCGATACCGTCGAAATGATGCTCCGTCGCACCAAACCTCACGGCAAGCTCCTGCAAGGCATCAGAGGCGTCGTGTGGGCAACCCAACCGGCGCGTCAGAAAAGAGCGAAGCTCGTTGTAACGCAGGATAAGCTCGTCGAGCACTGGCACACTCCCCGTAAACCACGCTTAAACCACAAAGAAAATCGAGATGAAATCTCGAACCGAAGCAGCCGGCCGGACAGCCGATCCCACCCGCCGGTCTTTGTTAGGAAAACCGACGCGGAGAGCGTGACAACCGGCGCCCTCCGGTGGTTGAGGTGGTTCTGGAAACCTTGACAGATGTGTAGGCTTCTCCCGCCCTCAGGATGGAGGGGATGAAGAAGATGCGGGAGCGCTACGGCGCGGAGCTCGAGGCGAAGGTGGCTCTGGAGGTGATCCGGGGCGCGTCGACGATGGCGAGCTGGCCTTTCGGCAAGGGGCTTACCCGACGATGATTGTGACTTGGACGCGTACGGCGATCGACAACACTGGTCGGGGCAGCCAGTTTACCAGCCAGGACTTCACCACGATCCTGCACCACGCTGGCACCCAGATCGGCATGGACCGACAACAGAAGATAAACCGGAAAACGCCAACGCCAGCAGTGTGACGAGCGAGACACGTGGGCCCGCCGCGCCGCGCTGCGGCTTCCTATCAACTAGAAGGCAACGAGCGGTCGCCCTACCGTCGTGGAGCCAAGCGTCTTTCCCAGTCGCCAGCCGAAGGTATGTGACGATAACGAAGATGGGGCGCTCCATTGGCAAAAGACTCTTCGAACGGTGTGGTGGTTCCGTTCAACGCCCGCTTTCTCAGAGAAATGCCGCGGCTGAAGCGGCGCCTGGCATACCGGACGGACTCGATGGAAACCGCAGAGGATCTGCTCCACGAGGTATGGCTTCGGTTCCGCGGGCGCTCTAGCGCCGATATTCGAAGCCCGGGCGCTTATCTCTCACGGATTGCGGATAACCTCGCCGCGGACGAGGCGCGCCGGCAGGCCCGCCGCCTGCAGGCTTCGGAAGTCAACGATTTGCTGGACCTGCGGGACGACGCCCCGACGGCAGAGCAGAGCATCATCGCGCGGGACGAGATCCGCGCCGTTGTCGCTGCCATCTCCGAGTTGCCGGAGCGGCAGCGTGCAATCTTTATCGCGGCCAGGCTGAGGGGCGAGCGGTACGCGAGCATCGCCGCCCGCCACAGTATCACCACTCGGACCGTTGAAAACGAGGTTCGCCGCGTCCTGGACCATTGCGCTGCCCGACTGGACCGCCTGCCCCGTTGAGACGTCGCGTTGGCCGCGCGCGCTTGCTATGGTGCGCAGCGACCCACGCAGTTGATGATCCAAGAATTGCAGATGAACACAAAGCGCGGCGTGGATGCCGAGGCGCGGGCTTGGATAGCTCGGCTGAAAAGCGGCGATGCAACGACCGAGGACGCGGAGGCGTTTCGGGCGTGGCGCCAACAATCGGCGGAACACGAGCGGGCCCTGCAAAAGGCTTTGCAGCTATGGCAACTCAGCGGTGAAGCAGCGGCAGAGCAGGCGCGTCCACCATCCCGCCGGGGTGTCCTGCTGGGCGGTGCCGGGTTGTTGGCGGCGTCGGCGGGCGCCTATCAGGCAGCGGCCTTTTTGGGGCATGTGCCGAACTTGAGCGCATGGCTTGCGGACCAGGCAACCGCCATCGGCGCTGTTGCGCCACTCGACGTCGCTGGTGCAGAGGGCACCCTTGACGGTGCCTCTGCGGTCAATGGCGGCAACGGCAGTCGCCTGCGCCTGGTGGCAGGCGCTCTCTATGTGCACGTCGGTCTCCGCGCGGAGGGGAAGCCTGCCCTGGCTGTGGAGGCGGCGTCGCTCGGCGCATCGCTCACGGCCGGTGCCGCGGAGATCCGGTTCGGCGACCGTGGGCCGGAGATCGCCTGTGCAGAGGGCCAAGTCCAGATCACCGCGCCAAAGCCGATGCTGCTGGGGGCGGGGGAAACGGTTTCTCTCAACGATGCCGGAACGCTCTTGCACAGTGTGCAAGCGCCCCAGGAAATCGCCGGGTGGCGGAGCGGCATCCTAACCTTTCGCAGGCGACGCCTCGGCGACGCGCTCGCCGATCTCAATCGCCACAGAACCGGGAAGGTGTTGCTTGGGCGCCCGCTCTTGGCAGAGCGGCAGGTCAGCGGTGTCTTCCATCTGGATCGCCCGGACGAGATCGTCTCGCATCTCGTCGAAGGCCTCCGTCTCGTCCGGCGCGACCTGCCTGGGCGGCTCGTACTCCTTTCCTAGAAAAAATCGCACCCGCGCTTTCGGGACCGGCGCTCTGGGACGTCTCAATAAAGAGACAAACCAGAAAATCAGGGCGGGCATCCGTCCCTGAACGCCGACGGGGGACTTCCGACTATGCAGCCGACGAGACTGTTTTGGCACCTGCGTGCAACCACCATTGCCGCAGCGCTTGCCGGGTCGACATTTTTGCACGCAGCGCCCGCCGCTGCGCAGGCAGTTGAATACAGCATCGCCGCCAGCCCGCTGGACGTGGCGCTGAACCGCTTCGGCGCGGAGAGCGGGATCCAGGTGATCTATGACAGTGCGATCGCCGATGGCCTGAGCAGCCCCGGGGCCAGCGGCACACTCACGCCAGAGGACGCACTGGCTGCGGTGCTTTCGGGCACGGGCCTCTCCTACCGCTTTACCAGCGCCTTGACCGTCGTGATCGAGGAGGTGGCCCCGGGCGGCGCCGACGAACAAGGCGCGATCACGCTCGACACGATCATTGTCACCGCCCGACGCACGGAGGAGGCGCTGCAAGACGTGCCGGCAAGCATCAATGTCCTGCGGGGAGAAGATGTCGACCGTTCCAACCTAAACGATTTCGACGATGCGACGCTGATCCTCCCGAACGTGGACTTTTCGGGCGGCGATAACCCCGCGCGCATCTTTTCGGCGATCCGTGGCATCAGCGATCTCAATGTCGCGTCGACCGGACCAACGATTGGGTTTTTCCAGGACGGCGTCCTGCAGAACAACACCGGCCAGACGATCAACATCAACCGCCGTATCGCCGATGTGGACCGGGTCGAGGTGATCTACGGCCCTCAGGGCACTGCATTCGGGCGGGGCACCATCGGCGGCGCGGTCAACGTCGTCACCAACAAGCCTAGCGACGAGTTCGAGGCGAGCCTTCGGACCGAGCTCGGCAGCTATTTCGACTATACCGGCGAAGCGGTGATCAATGTGCCGCTGACCGATGATCTTTCGGTCCGCGCGGTCGGTTATGGCGAGATTTCGGACGGGTTCGTAGATCTGCCCTTCGGCGATACCGAGGATTCGATTAGCAACGACAATGCCGGCGGCCGCTTCAGCGTGCGCTATACGCCGATTGATCGGCTGACTATCGACACGTCGGTTCAGTTCGATACCACCGATTTCGATGCGCCCACCTTCAGCATCGAGGACAGCGTCGAAGACAATGACCCCATCGCGCTGAACGGTACGATCGACGAGCTGGAAATCGAGCGTCTCAACCTGATCGGAGAGGTCGCCTATCAGTTCGACTTTGGACAACTGCGCTCGACAACCGCCTTCAACAGAACGACCTTTGTCGGCGGCGAGGACTTCGATTTTACGCCCCCGAACAACTCCTTCATCTTCCGGGACAACAAGGAGAGGGCCTTTTCCCAAGAACTGCGCTTCGAAAGCGAGAGTTTCGATCTGCCGGGCCGGTTCGGTACGGTCTCGACCAATCTAGGCTTCATTTACAATGACATTTCTGCCTTCTTGAACCCTGTTTTCACGACGAATTTCTTCGGCGGACCAGGTGGCAATGTCACCGACACTCGCACCGACATTACCAATATCGGCGTCTTCGGCGATGTGCGTTGGCGCCCGGTCCAGCAGCTGGAACTGGCGGCCGGTGCTCGCTTTTCCCGCGACAAGGTCTCCATCGACTCGGAGATTGCGCCCTCGGGAACCTTCACGGCCTTCGTCCAGCCGCTGGTGTTCGCGGACGAAGAGACATTCACCTCCATCACCCCGAATGCCTCGATCCTTTATGAATGGACTGACGACCTTTCGACCTACTTCAGTTTTACAACGGGTTTCCGGCCCGGGGGCTTCGTCGGGTCACTGGTGGGCGCGCCGATCCAGTTCGACGAAGAAAAAGTCCGCAGCTTCGAAGGCGGCATCAAATCGACCTGGCTCGATGGGCGCCTGCTGCTGAACGCCAGCGGTTTTGCGCTGTTCTATGACGATATTCAGGTGCCGATTTCGCAAGAATTCGGGGGTGGGATCCAGAATGCGGCCTCTGCGCGGAGCATCGGTGCAGAGGTGAGCGCCGGTGCAGAGCCGGTCCCAGGCCTCAACCTACAGGCGGGTCTGGGCCTCAGCTTTGCCAAGTTCACCGATTTCGCCGAAGCGGTGGGCGGCGACCGAACTGGGGATAGGCTGCCTAGGGCGCCGCGCACGAGCTTTACCTTCATCGGCGACTACGAGCATCCGACGCCGATAGCTCGGAACATCAAACCCTTTGGTCGGGTCGAGTACTCGTTTCGGTCCGATTTTTCCGGTGGTAGCGGCGGCGAGACCAATCTCGGCGCCTTTGACGTGACCAATTTCAGGATCGGCATCCGGAGCGAAAAAATCGAAGTCGCGCTTTTCGTCGAAAACGCATTCAACGAAGCTTACGCGAACGAGATTGTGTTCCCTGCAGCCGTGGCGAACGCGGCGATCCCGCCCGAATTCGTGGGCCAGGACTTTTTGGTACCCGGCCCGACGCGGCGCTTTGGTATCGTTGGGACCATCAAGTTTTGAGCGGCTCGATACGGCGGCCCATTAGGGGCCGCCGATGCCGGGTGCGGGCGGTCCAGCACAGCGCGCGACAGGCGGGGGCGTATCTGCTGCTTGCCGTCCTTCCCTTTTCTCCCGCCTTTGCAGACCATGGTTTCGCGCTCTTCAGCCCGCTGAAACATCCCGATGGCTTTGCTCATTTCGACTATGTGAACCCGGCGGCACCGAAGGGCGGCACGCTCCGCGAGGGTTCAATGCTGACCTTCAGCAGCCTGAACGTCATGCGCTTTCCGGGGAATCCGCCAAACGAGCTGTTCCATACCTTCGACAGCCTTATGATCCGAGCCCAGGACGAGCCCGCCTCGTTTTACGGGCTTATCGCCGAGGACGTCGAGCTCGAAGAAGACTTCGCCTCTGTTCGCTTTCGGCTCCGCCCTGAAGCGCGCTGGCATGATGGCACTCAAATCACCTCTGCAGATATTGCCTTCACCTTTCAGACCCTCCGGGAGCATGGCCTGCCGAGCCAACGCTCGGTGTTGCGCAGCGTCGAGATCAGGGTCGTCGACACCGGGACCATCGAGTTCCGGCCTGCCACGGCGGGCGACTGGCGCTATCTGGGCCTGATCGCGACCTTCCCAATTCAGTCGTCGCGCTTCTGGGCCAAGCATGATCCGGGCGAGACCACACTGGAAATTCCCCTCGGCAGCGGACCCTATCGGATCGTCTCGCTAGACCTGAACCACAGGGTGACCTTGGCCCGCGAGCGCGACTATTGGGGGCGGGACCTCGCCGTAAATCGGGGTCGGTGGAATTTCGATCGGCTGGAAATCCTCTATTTCCGCGATCGCACCGCAATGATCGAGGCGCTGAAGGCGGGCCGGCTGGACATCAACCGCGAGTTCGACGCGGGCCTCTGGGCAAGGGGCTATGACGGGGCCAGCCTCGACAGCGGGACGCTGGTCCGAACGACATTCTCAGAGCGCTCCGCCGGCAGCTTGACGGCCCTTGTCTTCAACACGCGGCGGCCACAGCTCGACGACGTACGCGTCAGAGCGGCCCTCGCCTGCGCCTTCGACGCCGATTGGGTGCGCAGAACTTTGTTCGCCGACATCTTTGAAGCCCCTGGCTCCCTCTACGGAAACACCGAAATGGCGGCGCGTGGCCGGGCCGGCGACGGCGAGAGAGCGATCCTCGCGCCCTATCTTAACCATCTGCCGGTGGAGTTACTGGCGTCGCCGGCGCCGCCCGACTGTGCGGGTCTGTCACGACGCAATCGGCTGCGGCGCGCAGATGCGCTGCTCCGCGAAGCCGGATGGAACGTGGTCGACGGCGAGCGGGTGAAGGGCGGCTTGGGCGCGCCTTTGCAGCTGGAGTTCGTAGGCGGCTACAGCGGCATCGAACGGGCCTTGCCGAGCTATGCGAACGCGCTCGAAGATCTCGGGATCAGTTTGAACGCTAGATTTCATGACTACGTGACCGCCCGCAACGAGATCCTCGGCCACAACTTCGACATCACGCAGACCGCGTTTTCGCCCGGCTTCCCACCCGGCGGTGCCGAAAACACAAGCTGGCACAGCGCGAATGCGCAGGTCGATGGCTATGCGCTGGCGGGCGCCGAGGACCCAGCCTTGGACGCCGCCATCGAAGCAATCGCCGCGGCGGAGGATTTCCCCTCGATCCTGTCTGCGACGCGGAGCTTCGACCGCATCCTGCGTTGGCGGCACTACCTCATACCGATTTGGCGCCGCGATCAGGTCTGGATCGCCCATCATGCGGATCTGCGCTTTCCAAAGCGCTTTGCGCTTCGGAGGTTTGGCCATCTGGCCAGCCTTTGGTGGGAGGATGGGAAGAGCGGGCCGTCGCGCTGAAGCGCAGGCTGAACGCGCTGCAGACGAACACGCCGGCCGCGGAGATCCCTTCATCGCTGGGATGCTCGTACTCCGCAGGGGTGCTGAAAGTATGGCGCGGCACATTCGGCAATGTATTGCCGGTGAAATCGTCAGGTGCGGGACCCATGAAATCGGTAAACTCTGCGAAATTCAGCCCATAATTTGCATTGATGCGAAAGCCTTCGATGGCCTGCGCGGCGAGAGTGACCTTCGCCCCGACGCTGCGCGGCCGCCGCATTGTCGACCGCCGTGTCGAACCGGTCGGCGAGGCGGTGGGCCCGACCGGGACTGAAAGGTTCACCTGGATATCGTCGGAGTCGAGAAAAGAGCAGCCGCAGCCGGTCGTTAAAGAAGGACGGTCGGAACCCCCCTTCGAAGTTGCGCATCGATTCCTGCTCGAAGGGGAGCAGCCCCAGCCCTGCGGCCGTGGAGAACCCACTCAGAGTTAACCCGGTGGAATAGGCGGGATAAGTGGAGAAGCCTTCCGTCGACTGGTAGCGGATCGAGGCGTTCGGAGTGAAGGCGGTGAACACCTCCTCGCTGGACTCGAATGAGGTGCTCGGGATGCTGGGCGGAACGACAATGCCCCAAGCCAGGGTCAGCCCACCGCAGATTGGCGAAAACGCCGAGACTGAATACATCGGTCGCCAGATTAGTGACCGAGTTGCTGTCATCGGTCGCATCGACCCCAACGTTGACCTGCCCCTCCGAGGCGGCAACGAGCACGGCCTCGCCGAGCCTTGCGGGTTCAAAGGCGGTGCCGACCGTTCTGACCGTCGACTCCACGGCTGTGACGGAGAGCGGCGTCTCCCCAGTCGCGACGTCGAAGAAGACGGCGCCGTCCCGTGTTTCGACCGACCGCTCAGCGCCCTGGTCTAGTCGGTCAATGCTGAGCCTGCGCCCATTCCCACGCGGTTGCCCAACGCCAGGATAACCTGCATTCGGGTGGTCGCCGTCCCGAAATCCGCCAGAAAATAGGCGTTGCCCAGCCCTGCCGCGACATAGAGCGAGGCGGCCAAAGCCGCCGGCAACACGACGACACAGAGTGTCCTGGGTCGCCGCCTGCAACCTGTAAGCTTCCAGGCCCCCAGAAGCTCGTCACAGGCCGCACACTCCACAGCGCCACGCGCCAGGAATTCGTCGCGGCTCCTCAACAGCGGCTGACTGCCGGGATCTTGGTTCAGGCGTAGCAAGATGCATGTCGCTCCGCGGACCATGCCTTCGTCATCGGGGGCGGACATGTACCATCCCACTCTTCGAGCCGGGCTTTCAGCTCTTCGACGAACAGGGCCGCAGAATATTCGCCCCGGATCAGGACCGCGGCGGCTGCATCGGCGAAAAGCGGGATAGGGTACCGGCTGTCCCCTGCACGTGACCGCTCACTACGAAAATGATCATTGCACCGTCACGATGGCCCCAGCGCTTCAACCACCAGATCGAGAAGCTCTTTGTCCGAGAACGGCTTCGCCAGAGCGTACTGGGCGCCGACGCTTTGGGCGGTATCGAGAATGTGCGCGTTGCCCGGGTAACTCGATGCCGCCGTTATTGCGATCACCGGAGTATTGCGGGGGCTTTTGTATCCTATGCCGCTGCCGATCTGGCGCATGCCGCCGATCAGACTGATGCCCCCGTCCCGCACGATCCGACCATCGTGATAGATGTAGATATCCGTAATCACCAAATCGATCTTGGTCTGCTTCAGGACCTCCAGGGCTTCCGTCGCCCCGCGAGACCATCGGACCTCGTGCCCCTCCATCTCCAACAGGTCGCGCAAACCAAACGCGAACTCCGCATCGTCTTCCATGATCAGGATAGAAGCCATTGCTACCTCGTCGACCGCCTTGCTTGGGGCGTAATGGCCGCATGTTGGAGATCACCATTGGCGAGTACCCTGATCTACCGACTCAAGTGCTTCCGATCAAATGCATCGCGAGGAGGCAGCCTTTGCCGACGCTCGAAGCCCGCGGCGAGCCCGAACTGGCCATGCGACCCCTGCTGCGCGAGGCGACCAGAGCCTTGCACGAGCAGATCGAAACGGTTTGGGCTCCGGCCGGGGCCTTCGAGTCCGAAAAGGCATACCGCTCATTTCTATCCACGCTTATGCGGATCCACCGGCAGGTCGGTCTGACCGCCGCAATGGCCCGGGGCGATACCGAAGAGGTAGACGAGGAACAGCGGCGCCTCTCTGCATTGGCGGCGGATCTGGACGCATCTCCGGCCGGTGCCCGCCCCGCGCGCACGCTCGGGGCAGACTATGCCTGGGGTGTCGGCTATGTGTTGAACGGATCCTGCCTTGGCGCCGCGATGCTGTTGAAGAGCGGCGGGCTCGGTCCGGAATGGCCGAGGCGGTATCTCTATCTCGGCCGGGACTTCGCAAAGTCCGGACGGCTTCGGCGCTATTTCGAGCGGCTCAACGCATTGCCGCTGGATCGGGAAGCCGTAGAGCGGGGAGCCCTAGAAACCTTCGGCATGTTCAAAGATAGCGGGGCGGAGGCCGAGGATATCGGTCGATGACACGCGCTTTGAGCGACAGGGACCTGCAGCAGGCTCTGGACAACTGCGCCAATGAATCGGTCCATAGCCCGGGTACGATCCAACCCATCGGTTGGCTGTTAGGCTGCGAGATCGAGACCGGTCTTATCCGCCACGCAAGCATGAATTGCGTAGAACTCTTCGGCCGAGAGATCGCATCCGTTTTGGGTCAACCGATGCAGGATCTGCTGGGTGCCGAGGTTTGGCATGCGACGCAGAACATCGCTGCCCTGCGCGACTTTTCCGAACGCCGCTACTTTGCGGGCACCTGGCGGCACGATAGTGCAGATCATGCGCTGCACGTCTCGAAGGGTGGCGATTACTTCGTCGTGGAGATCGAACACGGATCTGAAGTGCCTGCCGGGACCCCAGAGATGGTTCGCGAGCAGACCTTCCTCATCAATCAGATCCAAGCCTGCGCCGATCAGGAGAGCCTCTTTGACCTGACGAGCCGGCTCTTGAGGCATGTCACCGGGTTCGACCGCGTGATGATCTACAAGTTCGATAGCGAATGGAACGGCGAGGTGCTGGCGGAGACGCGCCGGAACTCGCTGGAGCCATTCTTGGGCCTGAAATTTCCCCATTGGGACATACCCGAACAGGCCCGTGCAATCATGGCGCGGATCCAACTGCGCATTGTCGCCGATGTCGATCAGGTCCCGGTCGCCCTCGCCGCCCAACACTCGGATCTGCCCGCCCTCGATATCTCGCTGGCGCAGATGCGGGGCGTATCCGACGTTCATATCCAGTACCTCCGCAATATGGGTGTCGGCGCAACGATGACGCTGTCTGTCGTTCTCGATCAGCAGCTCTGGGGCATGATCTCGTTTCACCACGAGCACCCGAAAGTACTGCAATCGAGCATTCGTCAAATCCTGACGACGGGCATCATTCCGGTGTTTTGCCTAAAGCTGGGGCTGCTGCGCGACCGGGCGACACTGGGCCTGTCACAGCGCCTGCAGGGATTGCAGACGGACATCCAGACCGCGTTGGAGCGTGGCACGAGCGGCCCGGACATCCTCAGCGCAATTGGGCCGAGTGTGCTGCAAGCTCTGGACGTGGATGGCCTCGCGATCCTCTCCGGCTCACAGGACTACCGGTACGGCGCGACGCCGAGCACGGCGGCGATGGAAAACTTGGCGGCCAGGGCCCGTGCCTCGGAGAATGGGCTGGTGACGTTCGAGTCGATCGCGACCGAAGTCCCGGGCCTGGCAGGCGATCTCGACGGCGTGGCTGGCGCGCTTGCCCTCGTCAACACAGCAAACCGGAGTCTTTTGGTTTTCCGGCGCGAGATTGGGCAAACCCTGTCATGGGCGGGGAACCCGACCAAGGCCATCGAGATCGTGGGCGGCAACGCGCGGCTGCAGCCCCGCGGCAGTTTCGCGAAGTACCTTGAAGAGGCTCAAGGTCGGTGCAAGCCGTGGTCAGAACAGGACCGCCATCTTACCCAACAGCTTTGGCCGCTGCTCAGCGCGGCAGAGCGGCACGCCTTCATGGCTGATTTGACCCGGCAACGGGCGTTGATGATTGCCGAGCTAAACCATCGGGTCAGGAACATCCTGGCAATGGTCAAATCGGTCTCGAGTCAGACGAGACGGCATGGCGGTTCTCCAGAGAACTACGGCCAGTCGTTGGAGGCGCGCATTCATGCGCTGGCCGCTGCCCACGACATTGGCGCTGGTGCTGGGATGTCTGCCGTGTCCGCGCGCGAGATTACCGCGTTGGAGACCGCGCCCTTTGCCGAGAACACGGAGCGTGTGACGGTTGCCGGTGAAGACTTCAGCATCCGGGCCGATCTGGCACCGCTCTTCGCGTTGGTGATCCACGAGCTGATGACGAATGCGGTTAAACACGGCGCCTTCTCGACCGATGTGGGCCGAATTGCCATCGATCTCGGCCGGGATATGGAGGGTGCGACGCTGGAATGGACGGAGTCGGGCGGCCCGCAGGTCGACGAGCCTGCGGCAATGGGCTTTGGCGCTACGCTCATCCGCCAGGCGCTGCCCCATGAATTGGGCGGTCGGTCCACTCTGGACTTTTCTCAGCACGGGGTGCGGGCGCAGCTTTGGTTACCGAAAGCCTCGCTAGGCTACGCGGCCAACCCCGCGGCCCCGTCGCGGGTCGAGGCGGAACCGGCGCCGTCCGTGCTCCGTAATGGGTTGGTGCTGATCCTCGAAGACAACTTCATGATCGCCACCGATCTTGCCGCGGAACTGGAGCAGCTTGGTTTTCCGAACACAGAGATCTTTGCGCGCCCGGACGCAGCGATGGATTTCCTGAGGTCCGAGACGCCTGCCCTCGCGTTTTTGGATGTGAATCTGGGCCAGGGGCGAACCAGCGAGAGTGTGGCGACCGAGCTGGTCGGGCGCGCCATTCGCACGGTCTTCGTCACCGGATACGGGGATCAGTTCCTGATGCCTGCGCCTCTCGCTGGCTTGCCCGTCCTGACCAAGCCGATCTCCCGCGCGCAGCTGGGCGAGTGCATCGCGCGCCTCGTCGGCTGATCCAGGTTTGGTCGGGCTCTAAGCACGCCGATGCGGTTCGGCCTGGCCCAAGATGCGCCGGCGTTGACCGACTGGCCCGGGCCGCGTTGCCGCTTGATCAGAACATCGGTGAAAATCCGCAGTCGGGGATGCAACCCCTTTCGGTAAAGCCATGATCGAGCCGGTTTCGGACCCATGGCAAGCTCTACGGATTCTTCGATACCAGTGAACACCCGGCGGCCAACCGATCCGATGTTGCAAAGAGGTGCGGAGCGGTGAGTGCCCGTTTCGCTCTGTGTTTAGGAACCGACGCCAGGCCTCTATCGCAGATAAGTGAAAGGACACTGCGCATCAGCAGCCGATTAGATGCGCCTAATTCTTCAGCACTCCCAAGCGACTACCGTGCAGATCACACTGTGAGACGACATTTTTTCATCATCTTGGCCAATTTGCCTATTGTCGCTGCATGGCTTCTCGGCTCTGGTAGGCAACCGAGCGGTAGTCACTCGGTATGTGCGAAGAGGAGATCACGGCGATGTTCGAGACCACCATCAAGACGGCTTTGGGAACCGTCACGGCCCTTGCTCTGTCGGCGACGGCAGCATCGGCAGAGACCTGGATCATGGCTTCCGGCTATCCCGACAGCAATTTCCACACCCAGAACATCAAGATGTTCATTGACGATGTCGCCGCCGCAACCGATTTGCAAATCGATCTGCAATCGAATGACACTCTGATCAAACTCGATGCCATCAAGACCGCCGTGCAGCGCGGGCAGGTGCCGATTGGCGAGATCCGTCTCGGTGTTTACGGCAATGAAGACCCGATGAATATCCTCGCCGGTCTTCCCTTTGTTGCCTCCACCTATGCGGAGGCATGGCTCCTGAAGGACCTGCAGAAAGAGTATTTCGACACGACCTTTGGCGAGGATGGACTAAAGATCCTCTACTACAGCCCATGGCCGGGTCAGGGTTTCTATACTGCGACGCCGGTCACCTCGCTGGCTGATTTTGACGGAAAAAAGCTGCGGATCTATTCGACAGCCACCCAAAAGATGGGAGAGATGCTCGGGTTTCAGGCGACGATCCTGCCATTTGCCGAGATCCCGCAGGCCTTCTCGACCGGGCTGATTGAGGCGCTGTTCACCAGCCCCCAGACCGGCATCGACATCCAGGCCTGGGACAACACGTCCAACTTCACCTATGCCGGCGCAATCTTCTCGAAGAACGCCGTGGTGGTGAATAAGGCGATGTTCGAGGCGCTGGCCCCGGAGGCGCAGGCCGCCATCCTCACCGCCGCCGAGCAGGCGGAGCTCCGCGCCTGGGAGATGAGCGCCGCGACGACCGAGGCGCAGATCAAGACCCTTGAGGAGAACGGCATGGTCGCCGCCAACGCCCCTGCCGAGGTCATCGGCAAGATGGTCGAGATCGGCGGGACGATGATGGAGGATTGGCGGAAGGAGGCGAGTACAGAGGCGGTCGCGGTCCTCGACCGTTATCTCGCGCTCCGCTGAACGGGGCCACCGGCCGGAGCGGACGGGGGGAGAGATGGGGGACGCGGAAACGGCAGCTCTCGGTGCGGATGCTGCGGCGGGGGGTCCGCTGCGCCGCGTGCTGGACGGGCTCTACGCGGTCTCGGGCTACCTCTCCGGCATCTTCCTGGTCGGCATCGCGCTGGTGATCATCGCCCAGGTGGTCGGGCGGCTGATCGGCCTGACCATCGACTCGACCGAGACGGCGGGGTTCTGCCTCGCCGCCTCCACCTTCCTCGGTCTCGCCTACACGCTGCGACGAGGCGGCCACATCCGCGTCACCCTGGCGATCCGCCACGCTCCTGCGGCCCTGCGCCGATGGATCGAGATCTGGTGCGTGGCGATCACTGCGGTGGCGACGGCCTACTTCGTGTTCTGGGCGGCGGAGTTCGTCTTCTTCTCCTGGAAGTTCGATGAGGTCAGCCCCGGGCTGCTCGCGATCCCGTTCTGGATCCCGCGCTCGGCGATGGTGATTGGCGGAACGGTCTTCTTCATCGCCCTGATCGACGAGTTGGTCGCGATCTGGCGGCGCGACATCCCCAGCTATGAAGCGAATGCCGAGCATGTGCTCGCCGACGAGCCGGAGACTGGGGCGTGAGCGACCCAGGGACCATCGCGATCCTCCTGTTCGCCGCCATGGCGCTGATGTTGGCGAGCGGAATTTGGGTCGCCGTTAGCCTAACCGCCGTCGGCTTCATTGCGCTGGAGTTCTTCTCCGCAGCCCCGGCAGGATCGCTGCTGGCAAGCACGGTTTGGGATTCAAGCTGGAACTGGGCCCTCACAGCGCTGCCGCTCTTCATCTGGATGGGGGAGATCCTGTTCCGAACCCGGCTGTCCGAGGACATGTTCCACGGGATCAGCCCGGTGGTCGGCCGGCTCCCCGGCGGTCTTCTGCATGTCAATGTGCTCGGCTGCGGCGTCATGGCGGCGGTCGCGGGGTCGAGCGCGGTGACCTGCGCCACGGTCGGTCGCATGAGTGTGCCGGAGCTGAAGCGCCGCGGCTATGACGAGCGGCTGACCATCGGCACCCTGGCTGGGTCCGGCACCTTGGGCCTTTTGATCCCGCCCTCGATCATGCTGATCGTCTATGGAGTGATCGCCCAGCAATCGATCTCACGGCTGTTCATCGCCGGCGTCGTGCCCGGGCTGATGCTGGTCGGTCTCTTCATGAGCTATGTGGCGCTGCGGGCCTCACTGAACCCAAGCTTAGCACCGCTGGAGACCGAGCGGTTAAGCCTTCGCGAGAAGCTGAGCCGCGCCAAGCTGCTAATCCCAGTGGTGTTGCTGATCTTCGTGGTGATCGGCTCGATCTATGGCGGCTTCGCCACCCCCACCGAGGCGGCGACCATGGGCGTTGTCGGCGCGCTCGGCCTAGCCGCGTGGTCGCGAAGCCTGACGCCGGCCTCCTTCCTGGATGCGCTAATGGGGGCGGTGCGCACCTCGACCATGATCGCGTTTATCTTGGCCGGTGCGGCGTTTCTCTCGATCGCCATGGGCTTCACCGGGGTGCCGCGGGTCATCGCCGCCGAGGTCGAATCCTGGAACCTCAACAGCTACCAACTGCTGGCGGTGCTGACGCTGCTCTACATCCTGCTCGGCTGTTTCCTGGACGGCGTATCGATGATGGTGCTGACCGCCAGCGTGGTCTTGCCGATGGTGAAGGCGGCCGGGATCGACCTCCTCTGGTTCGGGATCTTCACGGTTCTGGTGGTGGAGATGGCGCAGATCACGCCGCCGGTCGGCTTCAACCTCTTCGTCCTGCAATCGCTCACCGGGCGAGACATCCTGCAGGTGACGCGGGCCTCGCTGCCGTTCTTCCTGCTGATGCTGCTGGGTATCGTGATCATCGTGGTGTTTCCGCAGATCGTCCTGGCGCCGGTCCAGTTGATGATCGCGCGGTAGAGTACCGCTGCGGGTCGCCGGATCTGGTTGTCTAGAGCACTTTCCAGCCAATCTGAGTCAGATTGGCGTCGCGAAAATGCGTCAAAACAATATCTTAGAGCGCGAGAACCGATGCAATCAGGTCGGAAAGCGCTCTAAAGCGTGGGCAGAGGCCCCTCGCCTCTGGTATGTTAGGACAGGAGAACCGCCGGGGGATCCAGCTCGGTCCAGCGCGACTATGTGGCACCCCGCGATGCCAGAACCTGCCAATGCGCGGTTTATCCGCCGCCATAGACCTTTCGCGCGACCTCCGGCGAGACCAGCTCTTCCTCGACATCGGCCTCGACCCGGGCAGGCGCCCGCTCCGCCGGCGCTCCGATCCCACCGCCCCCAGGCGTGAGGACCACAAGCCGCTCGCCCGGGGGCACCGTCTGGAAGCCCTTGCCCCGGAACACGGTACCCGATGCCAGGCCAACATAACCGGCGGCACCATCCGACCCGCCATCCCGCCCGCGGGCCGGGTGGTCGATCCGATCATAGGCGGCGAGCAGCTCGAAGGGCTCGCCGATCCGGCTCTCCACCTCGATGGTCTGGCCCAGCCCACCACGCGTGCGTCCGGCGCCCCCGGAGTCTGCCCGAAGCTCCTTTCGCCAAAAGACCAGCGGCGTGACAGCCTCCGCGATCTCCACCGGCGTGCCCTTGACGCCCGACGGATAGGCCGTCGCCGACAGCCCGTCGAGGCCGGGCCGAGCACCGGTACCGCCATTCGAGGTGACCGCCATAGTGAAGCCATAGTTCCCGCCATCCCGTGCCGCAACACCCCGGACATTGAGGTTCCAGAGGCAGGACGTCCCCTCTGCCGGCGTGCGATCCGGCGCCACTTGGCGCAGCGCGCCAAAGACCACATCCGGCAGCATCTGCCCGATCACATGGCGCGAGGCGACCGGCGCGGGCTTGACAGCATTGACTATGCACCCTGCCGGCCCCGTCACGGTAAAGGGCGCGAGGGAGCCCGCATTGTTCGGCACGCTGGGCGCAATCGCACAGCCGAGCCCGAAGACGGTATAGGCGGTGGTGTAGGACAGGGGCACATTGATGCCACGCTTCGCCTGGGGCGAGGTGCCGGTATAGTCGACCAGCACACCCTCGTCGGTCACGGTCAGCGACAGGGCGAGCGTCACAGGCGCCTCGTAGCCGTCGACCACCATCTCGCTCTGCCAGGTGCCTTTCGGCAACGTCGCCACCTCCGCCAGCACGGCCTCCCGCGAGCGCGACAGGATATGCTCGGCCAGCCCGTCCAGATCCGAGAGGCCGAACTCCGCCATCATCTCGGAGAGCCGCTTCACGCCCACATCGTTACAGGCGGCGAGGGAGTAGACATCGCCCTCCGTGTCGATCGGCAGGCGCGTGTTGGCCCGGATCATGGCGAGCAATGTCTCGTTCAGGACACCGCCCTCGGCGAGCTTGAGGAAGGGGATATAAAGCCCCTCCATGAAAACATCTGTCGCGTCGGGGCCGAAGCCAATCCCGCCGATATCCATCAGATGCGAGGTGCAGGAAAAGAGGCCGACCAGTCGCCCCTGATGGAAGGCCGGGGTGGTCAGGACGAAGTCGTTCAGATGCCCCGTGCCCATCCAGGGATCGTTGGTGATGTAGATGTCGCCGGGCCGCATGGTCTTGCACGGAAAGTGGTCGATGAAATGCTTCACCGACTCAGCCATCGAGTTCACATGCCCAGGCGTCCCGGTAACAGCCTGG
Source organism: Pseudomonadota bacterium (assembly GCA_039513195.1). Taxonomy (GTDB): domain Bacteria; phylum Pseudomonadota; class Alphaproteobacteria; order Rhodobacterales; family Rhodobacteraceae; genus Thermohalobaculum. The sequence continues at coordinate 107,462 of JBCCRM010000013.1, forward strand.
GCGAGCATCCGGCCCTGGGTGTCGAACACACCGGCGGAGAGATCGCCGCATTCTCGCACAATCGGGCTGAACGCGGTGCGGAGCAGCACTTGCGCCTGCTCTTCGACCACGGCGATCAGGCGCGACCACATGATCTGCAGGTCCAGTGGCGAGAGATCGGATGACGGCGCAGCGGTGTCGGGCATGGCTAACCGGGCTCCTCGGCGGGGTGCGGGCGGCGGGTCAGGGTAAGCGCGCCGAGGCCGTCAACCGACGCCTGGAAGGACCCGGTCACGTAGGTCGACGTCGCGTCTTCCAGGATCAGCGCCGGGCCGGACAGCGTCGCCCCCGGGGCCAAGGTGGCCCGCTCATAGGTCGGAACCTTCCGCCAGGCGCGGGCGGCGGCGTCGAAGACCTGCCGGGCACCGTTCGGCGCTGGCGCCGTGGTCGCTGCGACGGCCGGCGGTGCTTCAGGCCGCGGCACTGCTGCGCCGACCGATACCGACCAGCTGAGGATCTCGATGGCCGCGTCGGGGATGTGCCGCTCGAAAAGCTGGCGGTAGGCATCCTCGAAACGGATGCGCAGGTCTACGGCATCGGCTGCCGTCAAGGTCCGCAGCGGCAGCCCGACGCGGATTTCATGCCCTTGCCCGGCATAGCGCATGAAAGCCGCTCGCTGTTCTTGCAGCGCGCCATCGGCGCCCGCGGCCAGATCGCTGGTCTCGCGGTTCATCTCCGCCAAAAGCGCATTCGCGCCCGCTGGATCGAAGGCGTCGAGGCGCATGTAGCGGCTGCGCAGCGTCTCGTAGGCGACGGGTGCGCGCAGGAACCCAACCGCCGAGCCGACGCCTGCATCCGCGGGCACAATCACGCGGTCGACGCCCAGCTTCTCTGCCGCCCGGGCGGCATGGAGCGGTGCGGCACCCCCGAACGCGATCAGCGTGTGGTCCTTTAGCGTCGCACCCCGCTCGACCGCATGAACCCGCGCGGCGTTCGACATCTTCTCGTCGACCATCTCGGCCACGCCGAGGGCGCCCATCTCCGGCGGCAGGCCAAGCGGCTCGGCCACATCCCGCCGGATCGCCTCGCCCGCCGCATCGGGGTTCAGCGGGAATGTGCCACCGGCAAACCGCTCCGGCGCAATACGCCCCAGGGCGACATCGGCGTCGGTGACCGTGGGCAGCGTGCCGCCGCGGTCATAGCAAACCGGGCCGGGTTCGGAGCCGGCGCTTTTCGGGCCGACCGCGATGGACCGGGTCTCGTCGATCCGCGCGATGGAGCCGCCGCCCGCACCGATTTCGATCATCTCGATAACCGGGATCCTGATCGGCAAACCGCTGCCCTTCAGGAACCGCGCGGATCGATCGACCTCGAAGGTGCGGGCGGAAAGGGGGCTGCCATCCTCGATCAGGCATATCTTTGCAGTCGTGCCGCCCATATCGAAGGAGAGGACCCGGTCTTCGCCGCAGGCCGCCGCAATATCGGCGGCAAGGATCGCGCCCCCTGCCGGGCCCGACTCCACAAGGCGTACCGGGAAGCGACACGCGGCATCGACACTGCAGAGCGACCCGCCGGAGGTCATCAGCCGCAGCGGCGCCCCGCAGCCGCGGGCGGTCAGGGCCGCCGCCAACCGTCGGAGGTAACCGGCCATGAGCGGCTGCACATAGGCATTGGCAACCGTGGTCGATGTGCGCTCGTACTCGCGGATCTCCGGGCAGACCTCGGATGAGAGTGAGACGGGCAGCTCCGGCAGCGCCTCGGCAATGATCTCCCTGGCGCGGATCTCATGGGCGGGGTTTGCATAGGCGTGGAGAAAGGCAATCGCCAGGGACTGCGCGCCCGCATCGGCCGCCCGCATAGCCGCCTCCCGCACCGCGTCTTCGTCGAGAGGCAACAGCACGCCACCCGTCACATCGATCCGCTCCGGCACCGTGAAGCGGCGCGCGCGCGGCACCAAGGGCGGCTTCTTTTCCAGGTTTAGATCGTACTGGTCGTAGCGCCCCTCATCTGCGATCGCGATTACATCGCGGAAACCGTCGGTCGCGATAAGGGCGGTCACCGCGCCCTTACGCTCGATGATCGCATTGGTCGCAAGCGTTGTCCCGTGGACGAAGAAGTCGATCTCGCCAAAGGCCGCCCCCAGCGAACCGAGTGCCTGCTCGACGCCCGCCAGAAGCGCTTCCTCTGGGGCACCAGGGGTGCTCAGCACCTTTGCGGAGGCCCGCGCCTCCCCACACTCGGCCACCACATCCGTGAAGGTGCCGCCGATATCGACGGCCATGCCGAGTTTTCCATCCGAAGCGCCCATGAGCCAGACGCTGCCCAGCCTGTCGGGCAGATGCAAGCGATTTCAACACAATGCCACCGATGCCCGTTTCTTCATCGGCAGCGCGCCTGAAAAGCGGGCGTCCCTTGCGGAGACGCCGTTTTCTGTGACAGCGTCTGCGGCGTAATCCGATCTTCAGCAAGGACAGCATGCAATGGCGCAGGCCAATCCGGACCGGGTCCTCCGCGACCTCTATGCGTTGCGGGAGGTCGGCCGCTACAAAACCGGCGTGCACCGACCGACCCTGTCGGCGGAGGATCTTCAGACCCGCCATTGGCTGGCCAAAGAACTGCGCGCAATCGGGCATGCGGCACAGATCGACGGGATCGCCAATGTGATTGGCCGCGCGCCGGGATCGGGGCCCAAGATCCTCGCCGGTTCGCATATCGAGAGCCAGAACTATGCCGGCTGGCTCGATGGCGCCCTCGGTGTCGTCTATGCGCTGGAGGCCGCGCGCGCAGTCGCCGAGGACTCAGCGCTGACCGCCGCAGGGGCCGGCGTCGACGTGATCGCCTTCGCCGACGAGGAGGGACATTTCGGCCATTTCTTCGGCAGCTACTCCTTCGTCGGCGCGTTGGCGGAGGAGACGATCGACGCCGCTACCGACCGCACCGATGGCCGCCGCCTCAGGCATGCGCTGGCGGAGGCGGGGCTCGGCGACACGCCCCGCGCCCGGATGGAGCAGGGCCGCTGCCGCGCGTTCCTGGAGGCGCATATCGAACAGGGCGACAGCCTAGAGGCGGCGGGGCTGACGATCGGCGTCGTCACCAGCATCGTCGCGATTTGGCAGTACCGGGTGGTTGTGGAGGGCGTGCAGAACCATGCCGGCACCACCAGCATGGCGCGCCGCAAGGACGCGGGCGCCGCGCTGCGGCGGATTTGCGCGCGGATCGAGGAAGCCTTTCCGCAGGCCGCCGGTCCGGCCAGTGTCTGGACGGTGGGGCGCATCACCCTCGACCCCGGCGCGCCGAGCATTGTGCCGGGACGGGCGGAGATGCTGTTCCAGCTCCGCGATTCCGACCCGGCGGTTCTCGACCGTTTGCACGCCCTCTTGGCCGAGTTGGTGGCGGAGGAGGATCGCACTGGGCCCTGCACCGCGCGGGTCGAAACACTGGGCCAAAGCACGCCCGCCCATATGGATGCCGCCGTGCAGGCGGCCATCGAGGCAGCGGCCGAGCAGCACGCACCCGGGCGCCATTTGCGAATGCCGAGCGGCGCGGGCCATGACGCACAGAACCTCGCGCCACATCTGCCGACCGGCATGCTCTTCGTGCCCAGCATCGGCGGCATCAGCCATCATTGGACTGAGAACACCGCCGACGACGACATCGCAACAGGCGCAACCGTGTTCGTGGACGCTGTCGACCGTCTGCTGAAAGCCTGATCTGCAGGCCAGTGTCGGCATCGGCTGCCAAGTCCCGGCTGCGGACTGGCTAAAGCAGCATGTCCCATGCCTCCTCGACCGGGGACAGGTCACCCATGCCCACCAGCTCTGGTGCCGGTAGATCACCCGCATGCGGCCGGACACGTTGCGCTGCGATCAGATCGTCCGCAGCGCCCGCGGCATCGGCCTCGATCCGGGTGAAGCTGACATCCATCAGGTTAAAGTCGGAACTGTCAGTCCCCACGCCGCCCTGAGTCCGGAAACCCTTGGCGCCATGGCCGAAATGGGTCGCCTCGATCTCGAGGCGGGCAATCGGCTCGTCGACCGAGATCTCATGGGCCAGCCTGATCTTGGCTCTGCCCGACACGCCGGAAAGATCGGTGATGGTCTGATCAGGGCCGATCAGACCGGTCTCCATCTCTTGGCCCGCCGCACCGAAGGCGGTCCATTTACCGGTCTCCGGCGTGCCGCCGGACTCGGTCAGGCCAAGCTGGCCGATGCCGATTTCGACATTCGTTACCAGGCCGCCGAAATCGACAATCAGCACCTCGGACGCGGCGTCGTCGGGGTCGCGCCGACCGCCCAAATCCACATTGTCGATTTGCGACCAGCGGCTGTTCGGGCCAGCGACGCCGAGGCCGATATTGACGAACTGCGTGTCCAGGACGACTTGGCCCGCCCCGCCGCCGGGCGACAGCGCCGAGACGGTCACCCCGGCGCCCCAGTCTTGGGTCCCATCGCCATTGTCGCTGAGCGGATCGTCCTCGGCGGAAAGCGTGATAGCATCGCCCAGCGCAGGCAAAGGATCCGTCTCGGGTTCGGGCTGCGGATCGGGCGCAGGCTCTGCCGGACCCGCGGGCGCGATCGAGAACCGGTCGATATCGATGATCGACTTTTCACTGCCCACGAACACGAAGTAGAGGTCCTGGCTGCCGGAAAGCGGCCCGAGATCGACCGTTGCCGTCTGATAGGCCGTCCACCCGCCGGTGCCCGCCGTTGCGAAGGACGCCAACAGCGGACCGACCGGCGCACCGGTCCGGATCTCGACCGCGCCGCCCTTGGATCCGGAGGCAAAGGTGAGCGTCAAGGCATGCATCATTGCTGGTTCGTCGCCGAAATCGACGGCATCGTAGCGCACCCATTCGCCGTCCCGCGTAGCCCCGATCTGGGTGACAGAGCCTTTTGTGTAGATGCCCACTCCTTGCGTGGCGTCGAAGTCCTCCGCCTCGAAGGTTTGGACATCGCCCTCGGGCGTGGGTTCAGGGTCAGGGCCTGGATCGGGCATGGGATCCGGATCAGGCGCCGGATCTGGGTCGGGCACAGGCTCCTCGACCGGATCTGGGTCGGGCACAGGCGTTGGCTCCGCGGTCGGATCGACTCGGGTATAGGTGACACTCCGCAGCGTGTATTCCGAGCTGTTCCTGCCGCCATTGCCGGAGATCTGGCCGGCGTCGAAGGGCGTGTCGCCATGGCCGAACTCGGTCGCCTCCAGGACCAGCCGATGCACTGGCTCAGGCGCCGTCACCGCGAACCGATAGCGGCCGTAAGAGCCCGGGATCAGCCCGTCGAGGCTCGTCTCGGGCCCGATCAGGCCGGTGGCGATCTCGCCACCATCGGCGCCGAGGGCAGTCCATTTCCCGGTCTCGGGAAGGTTCACCCCGCCGATCTTGGGCCCCTCCTCGCCGCCGAGATGGCCGACCTCGAAAACCAAATCGCGCACCCCGCTGCCAAAATCGACCACCAGGCGCTCGCTGGCGTCCTGCTCCCGCATGTAGTCGATCTGATAGCCGATGCGGTCGTCCGGACCATCGACGCCGATGCCATCCTCCGGCTCCGGGTTCCCGTTCGGGTTGGTCTTGCGATACTTGATTTGCGCCGGGTCGCCATAGATGTCGAAGGCCGCGACCGAGACGCCGTCCTCCCAGTCCTGTTCGTCGGTCGTGTTGGCGGCGAAGGTCCTCTTGCCGACCGTGAGGGTCGTCTCGCCGGCGGGCGGCGCCGGCTCGGGCGCTGGGCCTGGTTCGGGATCCGGTTCCGGAGCCGGATCGGGCTCAGGATCCGGCATCGGGTCGGGGTCAGGTGTGGGGTCTGGGTCAGGGGCGGGCGGGGCTTCTCCGGCTATCGTCGCAATCTCGAACCAGTCTACATCCATGATGGATTTCGCACTGCCGACAAAAACGAAGTAGAGATCCTTCCGCCCACTCAGCGCGCCGAGATCTAGGGAAACCGTCTCATAGCTGCCCCAACCGCCCGTGTTGCCGGTGTCGTACGAGGCGAGCAGTGGCCCATCCGGCGCATCGGTCCGGATCTGCAGGGTCCCACCCTTCGACCCCGATGACAGCCGCAGCGTGATCGCCTGATCGGCCGCCGCGTCGGCGCCGAAATCGACGCCGTCATAGCGCACCCATTCGCCATTGCGTGTCGCACCGATCTGCGTGTTGCCCGCCCAGCCGAAGACACCGACGCCTTCGGTGGCATCGAAGTCTTCCGCCTCGATCCGCTGCACCGCAGGCGGATCCGCAGGTGCCGTGTCCTGCACCGTCGCCGTGATCTGCAGCGGCGCGCTGGCCGCGCTGCCGTCCGAAGCGCTGACCGATAGCGTATAGGTGCCGCGATCCGCCGCTTGTGGGTCGAAGACCAGGACATTGCCGTCGAGGGCAGCGAAGTCCGGTGCCCCTGCGAGCGCGTAGGAGAGCGCGTCGCCATCGGCATCGTCGAACAGATCGTCTAGTGGGATGCGGGTCTCCTCCCCCTCCTCCGCCGTGACGGCGAGATCCGGGGCGAGCGGGACCGGTGGCGCATTTCCGGGTTCCGGAGCAGGCTCATCGCCGGGGGAAGCGAGCGCGGTGATCTTCGCCGCGCTCAGGCGCGTGTCGAAAACCTGCAGACCGGTGACGTCGCCCGTGAACGGATGCACCAGCTCATCGGCCGTCTCGGCAGACGACCCCCACTGGCTCGCCCCGATCACAATCGGCTCGCGATTGCCCAACAGCCCGCCCTCGTAGGCATCGGAGGCGACGAACGCGCCGTCCACGTAGAGTTCCAACCCGCCTGCGCCGAAATTCACTGCGACCGCGTGCGGCGACCCCGCTACGATATCGCCGCCGGTCAGCTCGAAGCTCTTGCTCTCCGACTGCAGGCGCAGGCGGATCTCGCCGTTATGGAGCCAGACCGTCAGATGCCCACCATCGCCGTAGCGATAGGCATCCTTCGAGATCAGCCCCTGTCGTCCATCGGTCGCATCCGCGACGAAGTCGAAGGCGATGGCGCCCGAAGCGAGCTCCCAAGCGGACGAGTGGTCGAGGATTTGCATCGGGGTCACCATGTCGTCTGCTGCTGTGCCTGTGCGGGCGACTTGGTTGCCGCCTCCATGTTCTGCGGTCGGCCAAACCGGTTGGCGCTTGCGCGGTCAGCTCGACCTCATGGGTAGCAGCGCGGGACAAATGCTGTCTTGAACGGGGTTGACCGGCAGCGGCAAGCAGCGCTTTGGGGCCCCGGCCGGCCGCCTTGGTTTGACCACATTTCTCGCTTAGCCGCCGGGTTATGGCGGATCCCGAACGCTCTTCTTCTTACTGGTTACGTGCCGCCCAGGCTGGGCTGCAGCTCCATGGCGCCGAGCCTGCGGCTCACCGCTACGACCGGCATGCCCACGACGATTACTCGGTCATTCTGGTGACCGAGGGGGCCAAGATCCTGCGCGTCGGCAAGCAGCGCCACGAGGTGCGGCCGGGTCAAATTGTCGTTATAAACCCGGGGGAAAGCCATGAATGCGAACCCCTACGCGGCGCCGAGTGGGCGCATCGTTGCTGGTATCTCCGCCCCGATGCGGCCGCAGCGGTGACGGGAGAGCCGAGCGAGGGATTACGCAGCTTCCGCAGCCCGGTGATCGACGATCCGGCGCTGGCGCTCGCCTTGCGGAAGGCCCATGCCGCCGGGCCCGATACGACAGACGGGACCGGCGATCTTCGGCAGCTCTGGACCCTCTCCGCGCTCTTCGACCGGACCGAGGCGGCGAAGGCGAAGACGACCGGCAAGGCTTCGCGCGCGCGGGCGGAGCTTTACCGCCATCTGCTCACGAAATCGCTCGATGAAAGGCTCGACCTCGACGCCCTCGCGCAGGCCGCAGGCGTTACGCGGTTTCAGGTCATCCGCGACGTCAATCGCAGCTATGGCATGAGCCCTGCGGTGTTTCTGCGCAACCTCCGATTGCGGGAGGCACAGCGCTTGATCCGCGAGCACACTCCGCTGGTCGAGGTCAGCGCCGAAACCGGCTTCGCCGATCAGAGCCATTTCTGCCGTAGCTTCAAGGGCGCCTTCGGGGTGACACCAACGGCCTACCGGGCCGCGTTCCACTGAGGCGCGAGCGTCGTCAAAAGACGAAGTTGTTGTCCTCCAACAAGTCGGTGTCGAGGCCGACGAGAACGATCGCGCCATCGCCAGGCGCCATCACGATGGTGTCCGCCCGCCGGTCTATGATCTGCAGATCCGCCAGTCCGTTCACGCGCACGTGGCCGGAGAAATCCAGCAGCTCCCCGGCCGTGGCGGCGAAATCGGTGATCCGTGCGCTGCCGTAGTTGGTGTCGAAGGCAAAGCGGTCCAGTCCGCCCTCGCCGGACAGCACGTCCTGGCCGGTGCCGCCGTTCAGGGTGTCCGCGCCGGCCCCACCGCGGAGGCGGTCATTCCCGGAATTCCCCTGCAGAGTGTCGGCCCCGGCATCGCCACGCAGGTCGTCATTGCCGGCCCCGCCCAGGATAAGGTCCCTGCCCTCGCCGCCGAACAGAAGATCGTTGCCCGGTCCGCCATTGACCAGGTCGTTGCCGTCGCCGCCGCGTAGGACATCGTTGCCGCCATTGCCGAGCATCCGGTCATTGCCGGCCCCGCCGCCGATGACATCGCCGCCGCTGCCGCCGAAGAGAGTGTCGAGGCCGGAGCCGCCGTTCAAGGTGTCCGCATCAGCCTGGCCGCGCAGGAAGTCGTTGCCAGACCCGCCGATCAGCCGATCCGCCCCGGCCTCGCCATTCGCGATATCGTCGCCGATACCGCCGAACAACCGGTCGTCGCCCGCCCGGCCGAACATGCGGTCGTCGCCGCGCCCGCCGAGGCCGCGATTGTCTCCGTCGTCGAGCATAAGCACATCGTCAAAGGGGGTCAGCAACACACCTTCGATCCCGCGGATGGTGTCCCCCTTGGTTACGTCGGTATTGCTGGCGCCGTTGGCGAGATTGTATACGACCCGCTCCTCCAGCCTCGTGAAATCCAGGCTGTCGGCGGAGGACGCAGTGGCGAAGACCCGGTCGACGCCGTCGCTCAGCACGATCCGGCTGGCGGCCGTGCCGCCGACAAACCGCTCGATTCCTGTGAAGCGGCCGATCGCCTGTTCGCGCATGGTGGCAAGGGTGATGGTGAAACGCTCGTCAGCGGGGATCTCGCGGGCCTCGTCGGCCTCGTCGTTGACAAAGGCGGGGTCGGCCTCCAGCACATCTTGGGGTGTTAGGGCGACGCCCTGATCAGTGACACGGGCATCCATCGGGCCGTTCATATCGCCGACCTCCCAAACCGGGCGGTCGACGGAGAACACTGCCTGATAGGTCCCGGCCTCGAAATCCACCGTGACCGTGCCAGCGAGATTGCCGAAATCGAGCGTGTCGGTCCCGGCGCCGCCATCGATGCTCTTGTCGCCTAAATCGACGATGATCGTATCATTGCCCTGGCCGCCAAAGGCGGTGTCATTGCCGGTGCCGAGCGTCAGGACATCCGCGCCGCCGAGGCCGGTGAACGTGTCATCGCCCTCGCCGCCGGAAAAGCCGTTATCGCCGTCATCGCCGAAAAAGCTGTCGTTGCCATCACCACCGATGGCGTTCTCGATCTCCCACAGCGTATCGACCTCGGTCCGCACGACGCTGCCATTGACCTCGACCCGCTGCATGGCGATCTGGGTGGTCCGACCGCTGCTGACATCGAAGCCGGCGGCCAGGTCGACTGTGACACCGCCGAAATTGGTGGTCTCGATCTCGCCATTCTGGCCATTCGGTGCGGAGTACGCGTAGGAGACTGTATCGAGATCGCTGCCGCCATCCAGGATATCCGACCCCGCGCCGCCATGGAGCAGGTCGTCTCCCGCGCCGCCAAACGCCGTGTCGGAGCCGGCGCCGCCATAGAGGGCATCGCCGCCGCCGCGGCCTTCCATCAGATCCGATCCGCCGCGCCCAATGAACCTCTCGCCGATATCGGCACCGCGCATCAGGTCGCGATCGTTCTCGTCGCCGATCAGTTCCTCGACGCCGGTCACCGTCGCCCGGTAAATCGGGTCGCCATTGCCGGCGCGGTCGATGGCCACGATGCTGCGCAGGGCTAGATCCGCGTCCATGCCTGAAAAGCGGACCCCCAAACTGTCGGTGCCGTCGCCGCCCTCGATGCTCCACTGCCCGCCAGACACCGTGAAGCGGTCATCGCCGGCATCCTCACCGGTCAGGCTGCCGTTCCGCGCATCGCCGAAGGCCGCGCCAGTGCTGCCGGTCGGCATCGACAGAACCAACGCATCGTCGCCCGCGCCGCCGATCAAGGTCGCCTCATCGACGCTGCGCACGGTCAGCGTATCGTCGCCCGCGCCGCCATCGAGCACCGCGAAGGGATTGTTGTCGCCATTCTCGACGCTGATCTCGTCGCGCCCGCCGCGGCCTTCCACCGTGACGCCACCGCCGGTGAACAAGGAGAACCGATCATCCTCGGCCGAGCCGAGGAACAGCTCGAACCCCTCCACATTGCCCGAGGCGATGACCGAAGGCCCACTGTTGTTGTCGAGGTCGATCCCTTCGCTGTCCTGGGCGTCGAAGGCGCGCAGGGTCGACCCTATGGCACCCTGCGTGCGGACCAACCAGCGGACATCGGCAATGGCACCGAGGTCGAGGATGTCGAACCCGCCGCCACCCTCGTAATTCGCGCCGCCGGTGCCTGCGATCACCCGGTCGTTGCCTTCGCCACCGCGCACGCCGCGACCGGCCTTACCCGCCCGGATGAAATCGTCCCCACCGCCGCCGTCCAGGATCAGGTCCTCCTGATCCACACCGCGCAAGGTGTCCGCGAATTCGGAGCCGATATAGCTCTCGACATTCACCGCCAAATCCGTGGCGAGCCGCCGCCCGGCATCGTCATAGCGGATGATCCGGCCGGAGGCGGCGAGGATCTCCACCGGCCCGGGCATCTCCCGATCTCGGTTCGGAAACTCGGAAGAATAGGTCCGTTCGATCCCCGCCCGGGTGTCGCGGTAGCTGATCGCTTGGGCGTAGCTCAACGTGTCGCTACTGCCCGCCCCGCCGTCATAGAACTCGCCCTGCCCGCGGACGACCGAGGCACCGGCGACCAGAAAGTCGTTCCCGTCCTCGCCGAAAACGCTGTCGACGCCGTCGCCGCCCACCAGGATGTCGCGGTCCTCGCCGCCCTCCAGACGGTCGCTGCCGCCCTGCCCATCCAGAATATCCTGGCCGCTGCCGGACGACAGCCAATTGGCGCCGTCGTCGCCGATCACCAGCGCGTCGTTATCGCCGACGGCGTTGACGTTTTCGATGTTGCGCAGGATCGAGGTGCCGGTATTTCGCAGCACCTCCTTACGCAGATCCGCCTCGATGTCGTTCCCGCCGCCGGACGCGTCGAAGAACCGCCAGGTGTCGATCCCGCCGCCGCCGTCGATGGTGTCATCGCCGCCCCGGCTTTCGATCACATCGTTGCCGGACCCACCGAACAGGCTGTCATTCTGCTCGCTGCCCACGACCCTGTCGTCGCCGGATTGGCCGCGGATATCGATGGCATAGTTGCGGGCGAACAGAAAGTCGTCGTCGTCGTCCGGGTTGCGGTTGCCCCGCAGGATCCGGTCCGTCGTGGGCGACGCGGGCGCCACGAAGACATTGTTGAGGAGCGACTCTTTGGAGATCGTCAGATCGGCGAAGACAAAGGTCTCGATCGACGCCAGCTGGTCTGTGCCATCGTCGATGCGCCGGTCCCGCGGCGCGCTGTGGGTGAAGTAGATGGGCGCAAGCAGCGCCTGCGCCTTGCTTGCCGTGGCGTCCTGATAGAACTCGTACTCGCCGAACCGACCGCGAAAGGCCGCCTGATCCTGGCCGCCGCCGCCTTGCAGGATGTCGTCCCCCTCGCCCGCCGTCAGCAGATCGTCGCCGGCAAGGCCCCGGATCAGATCGTTGCCAGCGCCTGCATCGAGGACATCGGCCTCGGCACTGCCAGTGAGGATATCATTGGTCGCTGCCGCGATCCCCAACGGCGTCTCGGCCGCATCGCCCAAATCGCCGATGAAGTCGAGATCGACCCTTTGCAGGAACGGGTCGAGGTTGAGCAAATCGTCTACGTCCAGATATTCGCCGAGCTTGTCGAGCGCCTGTTCCACATCATCGGCGACCCCGTCGAAGATGTTCGGGCTCGGCAGCAGATCGGTGATCTCGTCCTTCACCCGGTCGATGATCTTGTCGATCCCAAGGGTGTCGAGGATGTAGTCGATCACCGGCTGTACCGTGATCTCAAATATGAAACCGGCCGCATCCAGCACCGGCTCTATCGGGCGGAGGACCTTGTAGACCTCGCCCAGAACCCGATCCATGCGCCCGACGATTTCGCAGAACTCGCGCAGATCGCGCTGTGCGCCGAGGATGATGTCAAACGGGCGTTGCGGAACCAGGCCGTTTAGGTCGTCTTGCGCCTCCCGGACATCGCCGAAAAGGGCGTTGATGCCGTTTGGCCCCGCCAGGGCGTCATTGGCGGGTGCAACCGCTCGGTCCAAGTCGCGCGACAGGGCCCGAACTTCGGGACGCAGCGGGTTGCGCGGATCGTCGGCGAATTCGAATGCCTCGATGGTGTTTTCGACGGCATCCTCGGTCTCGGCGATTTTGGCCTCGGCCTCGAGCAAACGCGCCTGGTCGCGCTCGATGGCCCGGTCCACCTCGTCGAGACCGTTGGCAAGCGGGCTTTCGTTGATCCTATCCTGAACTTCGTTCGCCCGACGCTCGATATCGCGGGCGGCGCGCTGAATGTCACTGGCGATATCCTCGCCGACGCGGCCGAGACGCCCGACCACCCCGGGCGCCTTCGACATGATTTTGAAGATGATCTTCTGCGTCGCGACCAGACTTTCCAACTGATCGGCACAACGCGCGATCTCGGCTGGGGTCTGCAGCGACAACTCGACATCTCGGATGATATCGCGGGTGTCCTGCAGGCCGTCCCGTACCCCGGCAACATTGCCGCGCAGCGTTCCGAGATTGCCGTCAAAGGATTGTAACTCTGGACCGGCCGTCATACGCACCCCATCACACCTGGCGCCAAACGCACGCAAGACCCGGCGCAAGCGCAGGTGATGAAGTGTGTCAGGCCGTTTCCCCCTAGGTCAGCTGTTTACAGGGCAATGGCCCGATTTGGTACCGAATTCGGCCACCCGGCCCGGGATGGCGGCGCCGGTCGCCCGCCTAACCGGTCGTTAGCGGATCATCCTGCAGGATCGTCAGCAAGCTCCACGCGTAGATCTGATCGTCGACGCTCTGGTGGATCGTATACTCGGCCGCCGGCACCAAGTTATGAAAATCGTTGAACATTTCCAGATAGGGCATCTGGTTGTTACCATTGGCCCAGAAGGTGTTTCCGGTCGAATCGGCGATGGAGTTCCAGGCGCCCCAGGGGTTCGAGTAAAAGCCATAGACAGTGATGCCGTCGACATCCTGATCGGTGGCGATCCCATCCGCATGGAGGACATCGTCCGGCTCGTCATAGGCGAGGCCGCGATCCACCGTCCCAGTGGTCTGAGAGAGATTGTCCGGGTTCATCCCCATGCCGAAGGGCATCGAGGCAGCGATAGCGTCGAGATACTTCGCCTCCCCGGTCAGGTTATGCGCATAGGCCAACAACTCGAAATTGTCCCCTGCAGTTGTGAAGGTGTTGAATCCCCAATTCTGGCCGAATTGCGGGTTCTGCAGCGTGTCGAAGCCATTCCCCTCCGCATATCCGAGGACTTGATCGGCCGCTGTGGTGATCCGACCAATGGCATAGCTGTGCAGGCTGGCGTCCACCTCAATCTCCGACGGGTCGAGCTTGGCATAAGCGATGTTGCCATCGGCATTGTGGTGGCGCCTGCCGATCTCGACATAGACGTCGTGATAGGCCGTGTCCTCGGTCAGGCTGTAGAGTTCCACCGCCGCGGTTTGCCGGGCATCGACAGACTTGTTTTGGGTCCCGCCGCTCGCCTTGCTGATGTCGCTTCGACTGGCGGCATAGTCCCCCTCCGCCCAGTCGAACGCAGCGATGGCGCGGCTCTCCAGGTCGGCGGCGATGTCCGGTGCATAGGGGTAGAGCGCGGTGGCCAGTTGTGCGGCCGCCTGGGCATAGTTGTAGCTGGCGAAGTAGTCGGGGGCGTAGATAAAGGCCTCCACCTCCTCCCAGCTTTGAGTGCCCTGCGGGTGGCTGTCGAACTCATAGCCAGCCGAGACCGCGCCATCCGCCCGCTGCAGGTTCGAATAGAGCGACAGGCCCCACAGCGCCTCGTTGAGGATATCCGGGATCCCATCCTTCGCATCCGGCGTGCTGGGCTCGAAGCCCTCGAAGAAGTCCGGGTTGGCCTCAAAGGCACGGACCAGGGTCGAGACCACGTTCAAGTGCTTGCCATTGGTGTCGAAGTCGCCAGCATCGAACCAGCCGCCGGAGACCTCGTCGATGGTAAAGGCCTGCGACCGATCGGCGGCCGGGGGCAGGACCTTCAGCCGGTCGCCTGCGCCGAAAAAGCGTACATCCGCCTCTGACACATCTGTCTGGTAGAAGACGATGTCTTCGTTGCCCTCGCGGACGAAGTCGGAATGGCTGCCATCGAGCTCGATGAACGCCCGGTGGTTCAGCAGCCCCTGCAGCGAGAGGTCGAGCATCTCCTCGATCACACCATCCCGGATCTCGAAGACATGGCTGGTGCCGACGCCGTCTACCTCGATGCGGTATCGGCCCGGCATATCGACGCTGCTGAAATCGATGTTCCAGACCTCGGCACCGGTTTGCTCGTTGACGCCCTGGGCAAGGCTCAGCGTGCCCTCCGCCACCGCCGCACCGGAGGCTGCGTCGACCACCCGATACCCAGTATCGGCCGAGTAGGAGACGCCGCCGCCCTCACTGGACATAAAGCTCGACAGCTTGGCGAGCTTCGACGGGCTTGCGATGTCGTAGACGCGGGCGTTGTGGATTGCGGGGCTTACCGCGTCGAAAGGCTTGAAGTCGATCTCGCCGAGGCGCCCGTCCGTGAAGCGCAGGCGGTAGCCTTCCACCGCCTCCAGATCCTGGGGCAGGATGATGTGGTATTCGTGCTCATAGACCTGGCCCTTTATGCCAGGCGCTTTGGCAACCGCATCGGCGATCTTGGTCACGCGATGCACGGCGGTCGGCGTTATCTCGCGGCCATCCGGCAAGATGATGCGCAGATCCGACGGGTCGATGTTGCGGTCGAAGCTCTCCTCGACCCAGTCGTCGATGCTTTGGGCATCACCGATGATCTCGTTTTGCTTGACGCTCAGCAGCAGCGTGTTGTCCGCCGCCGCCGCAAGGCCGACATCAGGGACGCCGCGCTGGTTCAGCGTGACGTTGTAGGTCTCGGCCAGAGCCTCGGCGTCCTTGGTGCGAAGGTCCCGCTGATAGCTGCCATTGCCCGGCCCCGGTTCAGGCTGGGGTTCCGGCTCGGGCTCCGGTGGCCCAATTGGCTTTGGGTCAGGCTCGGGTTCCGGGTCGGGCGGCCCAATCGGCTCTGGCTCCGGTTCGGGATCAGGCGGCCCAATCGGCTTTGGCGCATCGGGCGCCGCAACCTCAAAGGTGAACTCGACACTCTCGATCGGTGTGCCCGTCGCGCCCTTTCCGGCATAAACCTCGATGGTCAGCGCATTGTCGCCGAGGCCAAAGCCGGCATCCCCGCGGAAATCGCTGCCGTTATTCCCGAACAATGCAAAGGGGCTGAGGTTCTCGATGCTGGTGGTCTGGGCATGGACTAGCTTGACGCTGCCGATTGCCGGCGCGCCATCTGCCGGGATGCCGTAAAGGCTGAGCCTTCGCCCTTCCACCAGTTCCGCAGGGACCGTCTCGCCGGCGATCAACTCAGTCAGGGTTTCGTCCTTGTCCGTATCGACCAAGAACAGGCGCAGCGATTGCAGGCCCGGCTGAGGCTCTGGGTTGGGCTGAGGTTCTGGCTCAGGGTCGGGCTGCGGCTCAGGCTGCGGCGCCGGAGCGCCCGCGAATACGGGTGAGCCCTCGATAAACACTCGCGCCGCCTGGGCCGTGCCATCCTCGTCGCCGGTGAGGGCAAAGAACAGCATCCCTGCATCGGATGGGTCATTCTGCTTTGTGTTCCCGACCTGCTGCATCACATCGCGGGCTTCCTGGATTATCGGATCGTCCGACCCGTCCATCCACGACCACCCAGCATTGTAAAAGCCCAGATCGTTGTTTCGCCCGTTGTTCTGGTCCCGGATCTCCAGATAGGTCGCGCCTGGGAAATCCGCCTGCAGATCCGCCCAAGTCCGCGCCTGGATCACGCCGTCATCGACACCGTCGGTGTCCCGCGTCTTCACGTTGCGGGTCTCGTTCCATCCGCCATGGGAGAGGAGGGTCAGGTTCTGATGCAGCGCCGGATCGACCGCCGCCATCGCGCGATAGGTCGCCTCCATAGGCCCGCCCTCGAGCAGCAGGATTTCGTCCCCGGTCTCAATCAGATCGACCAGATAAGCGGTCGTTGCCAGGATATCGTCCTGATAGTTCCGCGCGTCCAGCCCGAGGGAGCGGGCGAAGGCACCGCCCTCATCCAGCATGGGCAGCCGGAAACTCGCATTCGGCTCGGAGAGATTGTTGCCGTAGAGGAGGGTCGTTTTGCCCTCCATCCCCGCCGCCATGGTCAGCAAAGCGGCCATCGGGATCGCGGCGACATCGTCGCCGTCATTGTTGTTGCCGTCGAAATGGAAGACGATGCGGTCGGCCTGTGCCGCCCGCCCGTTCGGGTCGATTCCGGAATGCCCGCTACCGGGCTCGGGTTGGGGCTCTGGGTCCGGGATCGGCACTGGGTCAGGGGTCGGCTCGGGTTCGGGGGCCGGCTCGGGTTCGGGCGGGGGCTCAGGGACGTCCGCCACACCCACCGCGAAGGTCAGATCGAAACTCTCCAGCACTGCGCCCTTGCCGCCCTTGTTGGCATAGACGGTGAAGGAGACGTCATGTTCGCCCTCGCCGAAGCCAGCATCGCCGCGAAAATCGCCGCCGGTATCGCCGAACTGGGCATAGGGGGAGACGTTCTCGACCCTGGATGTGCCGGCGGAGGTCAGGCGAACGCTGCCAATCCCACCAATGCCGTCCGCCGGAATGGCATAGACGATGACCTGGCGCCCTGCGATCAAATCCGGGTCGATCAGGGTGCCATCAAAGAGCTCTGCCAGCGTTTCGTCCGTCGCGCTGTCCGCCAGGAAGACACGCAGCATCTGACCCGTCGGGGACGGAACATCGGCTGGCGCTTCCAGCAATTCGCGCGGGGGCTCCGGATCATCCACCAGATTATCGACGGGGAGACCCGGCTCGTCTGCCGGCGGCTGGGGGTCCGACGGCGGCTTAGCGGGCGGCGCGGTCGCCAGGGCAGTGTATTCGACACCCGCGAGCGCATAGCCAGCCCCGGGCTCAGCCTCCAGCTCCAGCCGCGCGACGTTGCCTACATCGATGCCGAAAGCCGCAGTCTTATCCCGCCCGAAATTCCCCCGGTCGATATGCGGGATCGACGTGCCGTCCGCACCGTCCAGCACCCCGGCCTCGATCAACGCGCCATCGGCGTCATAGGCACGCCAAGCAGCCCGCTCGCCCGCCGAAAGCTGCACCAGCTTCAGGGTCAGGTCGCTCGCCAGGCGCGGAAACTCCAGAACCAGCGTCTCGGTCCCACCCTCATCGGACATGTGATTGATGAAGTTGTCGAGCTTTGTCTTGTTGAAACTCCCCTCGGCATAATCGAAGGATTTGACCCCGATAAGGTCGTGGGTCGACTTGACGATCCCCCGGGCGCCGTTGGCCGCTACGGCGCTGATACCAATCTCCCCCCAAGTGAGATGGTCGGCGATTTCCCGCCCCTGCCCATCCAGCTTGAACGCCCCGTCGCGCTCGCTGAACTGCTGGAGCTGCGCCGCCTGATTGCCGTTCGGCTGAGTGAGGATCGTCTCGTAAGGGTCATCGCGCTCGCCCTTTTGCCGAGCATTCGCGCTCCATGCATGCAGGATGACCCGCTCGGTCGAGGATGCAGTATTCATGGCCATTTCCCCTCCTTCCGCCTCGGCTCCCCGTTCGCTCTGACGACGGGCCGGCACAGGAACAGGACAAAGGCGAGACAGGCCATGCCGGGATGGGCCAAGACTTCATTCTTCGTGGAAACACGACACGGAACGCGGCAAAGTCGATGCGACACACGCCATCTCGTCGTGGGGAGGAAGGCTGTAGCAGATCCTGCGACCTGTCAAATAAAAGTTATGATAAATGCTGAGAAAGAATAGGTTGCGAGGCTTTCCCGTCGTAAGACATCAACAATGGATGCCTAGGGACATCACCGAGCGGACAAATCCAGAATATGGGCACAGACGCTGGTCGATGGCCGACGCCTGTCGCAGCCGCACCGTCGCCGGGCTGAGGGGTCAACGCAAAAAGCAAAGTCACGCAGCCGCACACAGGTTTGACCGGAACAGCGCCTGCGGGACGGAAGAGCGGCCGGCATCGGCGGGCGGCAGTGGCAAAACCCTCTCGGCCCAAAGCGCATTCGGACCATTGTTGTTGCGGGGCAAGCTGCGCCTATCTCTGTTAGCAGCGGCTGCAAAGGAGGACGAGACAGGATGACCGGGGACAGCGCTGGCCTCGACGATCTTGTCCGCGCAACTGCCAGGACGGATAAAGCAGCGTTTCACCGCCTCTATGACGCGATTTCGCCAAAGCTCTTCGGCATTTGTCTGCGGATATGTCAGGAACGGGCAATGGCCGAGGACGCGTTGCAAGACACCTTTGTCGAAATTTGGCGCAACGCCGCCCGCTTCGACCCTGCGCGCGGGTCCGCTATTGCCTGGATGTCTGTGATAGCGCGCAACCGCGCGATCGACCTGCTGCGCGCCCGCGGCCGGCCCGAGGTTCCTGCCGGCGACGCTGCGACCTTGGACGGCCTGGCACCGGGCAGCATCGACACGGCGAACACCGAGTATCTTGCGCTGATCGACTGTCTCGGCCGTCTCGACAACCGGACCCGCGACATGGTCCTGCTCGCGTATTATGAAGGGTGGAGCCGGAACGAACTGGCTGCGCGCTATGAAAGCCCGCAAAATACCGTGAAGAGCTGGCTTAGGCGTGGCCTCGCCTCGTTGCGCCAATGCTTGGAAGAGTGACGTGGCGAAGCTGAGCCAGGATCAAGTGCTGACGGCGGCAGAGCGGGCGCTCGGCCTCGAACCGCTTGCGGGCGAGACCGACGAGGAACGCTCGGAGCGCGAGGGGTGGGAGACCCGCTTCGCCGCGCTGCATGAGGCCATCGATCCTGTGGCGCCCCCAGCCGGGCTCTATTCGACGGTGCTATCACGCATCGCGACCGAGGATGCCGAGGCCGAGATGCTGAGCCTGCGCCGGTCCCGGACCCGCTGGCGGCGCGCCGCCCTCGCCCTCGGTGCTTTGGCTGCGGGACTGGCCGGTCTCGTCGTGACGCCCCTGCTGTCGCCACCTCCGGCGCGCTATGTCGCCGTCGTCTATGCCGATGATGACCCGACCGTCGCGGGGATGATTGTGCAGTTCGACGTGGCCTCCGGCACCGCGACGGTAATCCCGATCCTGTCGCAGGCACCGGTCGACCAAGACTATCAGATGTGGCAACTGCCGGTTGGGGCGGAGCGGCCAATCTCGGTCGGTCTGTTGCCGGAGGCGCCGTCGATCCGGACCGAAATCTCGGCGGAACCCGGCGATATCTTCGCGATCAGCCTCGAAGAAGCCGGCGGCTCGCCGACCGGTCAGCCGACGCAGGCGCTCTATCACGGCACGGTCGTGGCAGTAGAGGACTAGGCGCAAGCGCCCTCAGGTCTCCTCAGCGATCCGCAGCAGGATCGGGCAGTCCGGGCGGCCATCGCCGCAGCAGGCCTCGACCAGATGCGACAGCTCGTCGCGAAGCGCTGTCAGCTCCCGCATCTTGGCCTCGATCTCCTCCAATCGGCCCGCTGCGATCGCCCGCACATCGGCCGAGGATCGCTCCTGGTCCTCATAGAGGCTGAGAAGCTCGCGCGTCTCATCAATTGTAAAGCCGAACGACCTGGAACGCCGAGCAAAAATGAGTTTGCTGAGCTCTGTCTCCGTATAGCGTCGATAACCGCTGTCCGTCCGTCCGCTCGGTGTCACCAGCCCGATATCGGCGTAATATCGCACCGTCTTGATCGGCAGCCCTGCGGCCTTCGCCGCTGTTCCGATATTCATATTGCTCAGATCCATTTGACACTCCAGCTAGGGGAGACTCTATTTCTATGGTCAGCCCAGGCAAGGCCCCACCCAGGCGAGGGTGAACGCATAAAAAGGGACGATGATGGCATGGCGTTGACGGACGAAATTCGCGGTTTGGATTGGAATGACCGGGCGACCTGGCGGCAAGCGTCGATCAACACGGGCTGGTGCCTGCTCGGCTGTTCTATCGGGGATCTGGGCACCATCCTCTATTTTCAGCTTACCGGGATCCCCTGGCCGACGATTGCGATCATGGCGCTGGCGATCTTCAACGGCATCATGACCTCCATCGCACTGGAAACGGTGGTGCTGTCGCGGCAGATGGCGCTGCGCGATGCGTTCCGCACTGCGATTGGGATGTCATTGATCTCGATGGTGTCGATGGAGGTCGCGATGAACCTCACCGATGTGCTGTTGACCGGCGGTGCAAAGCTCACCTGGTGGGTGGTGCCGATCATGCTGCTGGCCGGGTTCGTGACGCCGCTGCCCTACAACTACTGGCGGTTGAAAGCGCTCGGCAAAGGCTGCTGCCACTGACGCGAAGCGCGGCCTAGGATCGCCCCCGCCTGGCGGGTGCGATCCGGTGCTGCGCTGAAGGCCCTTCGCCTTGGCGGCCACACCCCTCAGAGGAAGGCGAAATTGTCCTCCTCCAGCGGCTGGGTGTCACCGGCCTTGACCACCGCGATCAGATCGCCATCGAACCGCACGGCCGTTCGGGCGCCGATCTGAAACAAGTTCAGATCGCTGAATTCGACCCCAAAGCCTTCTAGTGTCAGCATATCCACGCGAGCGTCGAAATCGGCGACCACGTCGAACTCTGTATCGGCCGCGTTGAACTGAAAATTGTCGCCGCCCGAGCCGCCGAAAAGCGCGTCGATCCCGTCGCCGCCATGCAGCAGGTCGCTGCCCGCATTGCCGAACAAACGGTCGTTGCCAGCACCACCGACCAGCGAGTCGTCGCCGCCGCCCGCCCGCAGCGCGTCATTGCCGGCATCGCCCGCTAGGCTGTCATCGCCGGTCTGGCCCCAAAGACGGTCATTGTCATCGCCGCCATAGAGACTGTCGCCACCGATCCCACCAAGCAGCGCGTCGCGCCCAGCCTCGCCCATCAAGCTGTCGTCTCCGGCCCGGCCGATCATCCGGTCGTTACCGGCGCCGCCCTCCAGGGAATCGGTGGCGCCGCGCCCGAACATCCGGTCATTGCCGGTGCCGGCCACCTCGATCCCCCCATCGAGAGAAGAGATCACCACGTCGTTGCCGGCGCGGGTGAAATGCGCTTCTGCGCGGGCGACGGCGAACTCCGCGACGTCTTGGCCGAGCGCACGGCCGCGCAGGTCGCCGTCCTGGATATGAATGCCGCCATAGAGGCGCGAGATCCCCGCCTCGTCCGCCGCATCGATCACCGTATCCCACTGCAGCACGATGGGCGGGCCGCTATAGTCCTCGAAGCTCAGATCGTTGACGGTCAGCTCACCGAGCAGATCTAGATTGCCGTCACCGTCCAGGTCATAATTTCCGATGCTGACCCCGTCATAGAAGTCTTCGCTGCCGGTATAGGCGATGATCACCTCTGCTGCGGCGCGGGAAAATCCGCTATGGCCGGAGGTAAACTCCGGAAACGGCGGCGTTACGAAGGTGGTGTTCTGATAGGGTTGCCATTCCTGGCCCAGGATCGTCTGGGTCCCCAGGTTGGGCCCCGCCCAGGCATCGACGTTCTGGTCGAAATAGAGATCGCGGATCGCCGATTGCGGTCGGATATAGTCGTAGAAATACTTCGCCTCCCACGTCGCGATGCCGGCATCGAAAATCGCGGCGTTCAGCATGAAGAACAACTTCGCGTCGTCGTCGATGCCGTAGCCCTCGCGCTTCGAGATATCCTGGGTCAGCTGGTTCCAGTGACCCGGCGGAGACTCGGTTCGCGGCCCATCGGCCCAAACCTCGGCGATGACCTTCTGCTCGACCGTTAGGCCGGCGCTGATCTCCAGCACCTCCGTGAACTGATCCTGATAGGCCTGATCGCCGGTGGTCACGTTGCCGAGCGCATCGGTATAGGTCCCCGTGTCGCCGAGCTGCGGCGGCGCCTCGGGCCGGGCCGCATCGGCAGAGGGGAGCGCGAAGGGCGTCACCGCACCCCATTGGGGCGTCAGAGCGATCTGATCGTCATAGGTCGATGGGTCATCGGTCGCTACCGGCGTGCCATTGCCATCAACGGCGGTGCCGTTCGGCACGCGCAGCGGCTGCCAGCTGTTCGGATCGAACGTGTCGCCGCCCGGCGCGTTGTCGGCGTTCGGGTCGGCGCTGTTCACCGGTTCGTAGCCCGTCGTGTCCGCGAACCCGTTTTCGGCGTTCGAGCCATCGCCGACCCGCGAGGCGAAAGCGCCGTCGGAAGCCAGATTGCCCACCCCTGCCGGCGTCGAGGGATCGGTGGAGGTGTCGGCCGTGTCGAAGCCCAGTTCGGCCATGTAATCGTCGAAGATCGCCTGGCTGTTCGGGAAAAACTCCGACAGCGTGCGATAGGCGGCATAGCTCACCGCCTCGATCTTGTTTTCCTCGGTGTGCTCGGCCCTCGGTCGTACGATGTCGGTCGCATAGCCATAGGCATCGTCGTCATAGGCCGCCCAGGCATCGTAGATCGCCGTCGAGGTGACGAAAAGCTGATAGGTAGTCTCGGTCGGCTTCGCGCCCCCCGCGCGTATCGCCGTCAACATCAATTCGTTCCATACGGCAACGACCGACTGTTCGTACTCTTCCATGTGGTCGACTCCCCTCTAGACAGCGGCTCCGCTGCCTATGCCACCTTTAGGGGAACCGACGGCTCCCCTCGCGTCATACGAGAGTGAGTGAATAAACTTGGCCGTTCTGCGGCAGCCGTCACAGATTCCGACCGCTGCAGCCCCGTCCCGTTAGGATGTTTAAACCCGTTCTGGGACGTCCCATTCTCTCACCCGGCGGTGTTGAATGTGGCTCAACAGAAAATAGATGTAAAATGAAACTTTCTCGGCGGCTGCTGAGCATGAATGTCTCGATCGAGAACTGGCTTGAACCTTCCGCGCGGGGCAGCGAAACACAGCAACAAGGAACACGGCGAGCCGGATGCAACCGCGCGTCGCAAGGGGATTGGACGAGAGAAGGGCGCCAGGATGACCAGCATTCGATCCAGCGGTGGGGGCAGGGCGAGCATACCTCCGACGCGTCCGCTGATCGCCCCCGGCGATGCAGAAGAGCTGGTGCGCGGGCGCCATGACGATCCTTTCGCCCTGCTCGGCCCCCATGCGGTCGACGCGGACTGGATCGTCCGGGCGCTGCTGCCCGGGGCTGATCGGGCCGACCTGATCGACGCCGCCGGCAAGCTCCATCCCATGGACGTGGCCCATCCCGAGGGCCTCTTCGCCCTGCGGCTACCGGAACATCCGGGCGCCTATCGTCTGGCGGCGCAGGCTAACGGCACGGCATGGCAGGTCGAAGATCCATACCGGTTCGGCCCGATGATGGGCGCCACCGACGAGCATCTGTTTGCGGAGGGAACGCATTGGCGGCTGTGGCAGCTTCTCGGCGCACATCTGCGCGAGCACGAGGGTAGCGACGGCACCGCCTTCACCGTTTGGGCGCCCAATGCGCGGCGCGTGTCGGTGGTCGGGGACTTCAACCAATGGGACGGCCGGCGCCACGTCATGCGCCGCCGCGGCTCCACCGGCCTGTGGGAGATCTTCGTGCCGGGGATGGAAGCCGGCGCGCTTTACAAGTTCGAGATCCAGGCCCGGGACGGGACCCTGATGCCGCTCAAGGCCGACCCGGTCGGTTTCGGGGCGGAGCACCCCCCGGCCACCGGCTCGGTCGTGCGACGGATCGAGGGATATGCCTGGTCCGACGCGGCATGGATGGCTGGGCGGGCAGAGCGTCACCGGGTCGACCGCCCCGTCTCGATCTACGAGGTGCATTTCGGCTCCTGGCAACATGGCGAGGATGGCCAGCCGCTGAGCTACCGGGCCCTTGCGGAACGGCTGGTGCCTTATGTCCGCGACATGGGCTTCACCCATATCGAGGCGCTGCCGCTGACCGAGCATCCGTTCGACGGCTCCTGGGGCTATCAGCCCATCGGCCTCTATGCGCCCACTTGTCGCTATGGAAGGCCGGAGGATTTCCGCGCCTTTGTCGAGGCGTGCCACGAGGCCGGGCTCGGCCTGATCCTGGATTGGGTGCCGGCGCATTTCCCCACCGACCAACACGGCCTCGCCCACTTCGACGGCACTCCGCTCTACGAGCACGCCGACCCGCGCGAGGGCTTTCATCGCGATTGGAACACGTTGATCTACAATTTCGGCCGGACCGAGGTTGCCAACTTTCTGATCGCCAATGCGCTCTATTGGCTGCGCGAGCACCATGTCGACGGGCTGCGGGTCGATGCGGTCGCGTCGATGCTCTACCGGGACTATTCGCGTGAGGAAGGCGACTGGGTCCCCAACCGCCATGGCGGACGCGAAAACCTGGAAGCCATTGCCTTCCTCCGCCGGCTCAACACCGTCATCTACGGCGAGGACCCATCCATCGTAACGATGGCGGAAGAGTCGACAGCCTGGCCCGGCGTGTCGAAACCGGTCCATGATGGCGGGCTCGGCTTCGGCTACAAATGGAACATGGGCTGGATGCACGACACCCTCGCCTACATGTCTGAGGACCCGATCTACCGAAAGCACCACCACAACAAGATGAGCTTCGGTCTCCTTTACGGGTTCAGCGAAAACTTCGTGCTGCCGCTCAGCCATGACGAGGTCGTGCATGGCAAGGGCTCGATCATCGACCGCATGCCCGGCGACCGTTGGCAGAAGTTCGCCAATCTGCGGGCCTACTACGCCTTCATGTTCGCGCATCCCGGCAAGAAGCTTCTGTTCATGGGCCAGGAGTTCGGCCAGCAGGGGGAATGGTCGCATGGCCACGCCCTACCCTGGGCCTCTCTGGACGAGGGGCTGCACCGCGGCACGCACGACCTTATGCGCGATCTGAACGGCCATTACCGGCACCGCCCTGCCCTTCATGCTCGGGATGTCCACGGCGACGGGTTCGAGTGGATCGATGCCGGGGCGGCGGAGGCGTCCGTCTATGCCTGGGTGCGCTGGGGCGAGGCGGGGGATGCGCCGGTTCTCGCCGTCTTCAACTTCTCCGGCGCCGAGCAGGCGCGCTGGCGCCTCGGCGTCCCGCGCGCCGGCCACTGGGTCGAGATCCTGAACACCGATGCGAAAATCTATGGCGGCGCCGGGCGGGGCAATATGGGGGGCGCCACCACCGAGGCGGCTGAGAGCCATGGCCGTCCCCACTCGCTGGTGCTGACCCTGCCGCCATTGACCGCGCTCTACTTCGAATGGCGCGGCAGCGAAGGGCCGGGGACGTAGGGCCGCGCACCGCTCACGAAACTGTGCATTGCATTGACGGCATCTTGTGCCCGCTGCACCGAACCATAAATGCGTGTCGCTGGCGGCCTCCTCACCCCAACCGCCGCCAGAGCGATAGGAGGACCATGTCATGGACTTCACCATTCACACGCCAGAGACTGCCCCGGCCGACACGAAAGCCTCGCTAGAGGACAGCCTCGCAAAGTACAAATTCATCCCAAACTTGCACGCCGTCATGGCTGAAAGCCCTGCCTTGCTCGACGCCTACAAGCTGATGACCGAGATCTACGCAAAAACCACCCTGAGCGTTTTGGAGCGACAGATCGTGCTGTTGGCGATCAACTACGAGAATGACTGCCACTACTGCATGGCAGCCCACTCCGCGATCGCGACCATGGAGAAGATGCCAGCCGATATTCTGGCGGCGCTTCGCGATGGCACGCCGTTGGCCGACCCGAAATTGGAAACGCTGCGCCGCTTCGCCGCGAAGATGACCAGCGGGCGGGGCTGGGTGGACGAGGCGGAAAAGCAGGCGATGCTGGACGCGGGCTACTCGCGCCGCACGATGCAAGAGGTGCTGGTGGGCGTCGCCTACAAGGTCATGTCGAACTATCAAAATCACCTGGCTGAAACGCCAGTCGACGCTGGATTTCAGACGTTCGCCTGGGCAAAGAACAAAGCGACCGCTGCCTGATCGGTCGGTAGGGGCGCTTCAGCGCCCCTATTGCGCTGCCATCGGCGATTCGCCACCATAGTCGCGGGTGGCCTCCAAAGCGGCCTGCGCCACCATCCGACCAAGGGTCTGCAACCGCTCCGCAGGAACACGCGCGGTCGGTCCGGAAACCGACACGGCCGCAACCGCATACCCGTATTCGTTGAAGATCGGTGCC